>CAWERV010000015.1:0-194626 GCA_963811425.1 uncultured Acidobacteriota bacterium | reverse complement strand
GCAGCGGACTCGCTCATCGCCTTCGGCTCTTCGCTCGCCGCTGATGCGCTGCCCGTTAGGCGCCGGAACACCAGCATGACGTTTCCAGCAGGATGGGCTCACGTAACACTCTCGCCGGTCATTTTGGTCGCCGCGACGGCCGTGGCCTGCGTCTTGGTCGCGGTGGCTGTGATCGGGCTCAGAAGGTGGGGCGCGCGAGGCGCGGTCAAGTCAGCGCTTGGCATCGCGCTGGTTATCGCCGGCGTTCCGCTCCCGTTGGTGCTGGTCCGCGCGGGCGTTGAGCTGGTCGACCCATCTCTCGTCACCGGTCGCCAGGTGTTCGTCTGTTTCGGCGAGCCCCATTGGAACATGGTGGTAGCAGCGGCTCTACCACCGTTGGTCGGGCTGCTGCTGCTCGTCGGGCTTCCCCGCAAGCAGGAAGGGGTCGCGTAATGAACGGCCAAGCGCCGGCGCCTAACACGCGCATGCAGCGGACTCGCTCATCGCCTTCGGCTCTTCGCTCGCCGCTGATGCGCTGCCCGTTAGGCGACGCATGTTAGGGGAGCATAGAATGTGGTGAAGTGGTGAATACCAGGGCACCGAAAGGCTCTCGCGGTGTCTATTTCGGATGCGGGGGAGTTCTGGGCTTCTTGGGCGGGTTCGTATATTTCCGGGGCGGCCGTGCGCGCTCCGTACGAGCCCGGAGATCGCTCAGCAAGCTTTCCTCGTTGCGCTGCGTGCGCGCTTTCGGCTGCGCGGCGGCTCGCGCTGTGTCTCGGGCCTTGAGGCGCCCGCGGTAGCGTTCCGGTGATCGCTTGCTCGGCTCGGGCTGGCGCCTGGTCGCGGTTGTGTTCGGGGCGCTCGCGGTAGCGTTCGGTGATCCGCCTCTTCGCGGCGCTTCGCTACGGAGGGTGGCTGGATTGGGCTCATGAATGGGGCGTCCCCCCACCCCAAAAGGCGTCGCCTAACACGCGCATGCAGCGGACTCGCTCATCGCCTTCGGCTCTTCGCTCGCCGCTGATGCGCTGCCCGTTAGGCGGCGCGAAGTCACAGCTTGTCAGCTTGGTCATCGTGGCAGGCGTGATTACGGGCTGCGAGTCCTATCGAGGACACATGTACTGGGCGTGGGACGTTCCCGCATTCGAGGCTGGCCGCGAGTGCCAGAGTACCGAAGGTGGCGGCGGCTCGGTCATCCATGTGTACGTCGGCGACTGGGAAGGAAGGCCACTGCCTGGCGTGGCGGTCCGGTTGGTGCGCGTGGCAGATTCCAAGGCATTGACCGGCGAAACCTCGTCGGCGGGATTGTTTGATTCGTCAGTGCCCCCCGGGGAGTGGAAGGTCACCGTGTCGCTGAAGGGATTCCGAACCGGCAAGTACGGTGTTGAAATACCTGCTGAAACCGCCTGCACGATCACCTTTTGGCTTCAGTTGCAAACTTCCGATCACGTCGCATCGCTAGCTCGGCGCGCCGCCTAACACGCGCATGCAGCGGACTCGCTCATCGCCTTCGGCTCTTCGCTCGCCGCTGATGCGCTGCCCGTTAGGCGGGCGGGCATGAGCGAGGGCTTTGGGACCAGTGCCGCAGAACGGCGCGGTCTCAAGTTCGGCTTCGGCGTGATCGTCGGGGTGTTCGTCGGCTTCGGCGCCGCGTGGACTCTCACCGCCGGTGGTCTTGGTCTCACGGTCAGCATCGTCTTGGCTTGCGCCGTCGGTTGTGGCTTGCTCGTGGCCTCCATTAGCGATCAAACCTTGAAGAGATTGTACAAATGGCCGTGGCCAGGAGTCTGAAAATGGGGGGCCCGCCTAACACGCGCATGCAGCGGACTCGCTCATCGCCTTCGGCTCTTCGCTCGCCGCTGATGCGCTGGCCGTTAGGCGTCGCATAGAGGCATGTCGCCAATGAGTCGATCTTGGACTGCTTCGATACTGGCGCTCACCGTCAGTCTGGTAGCGGCGGCGCAACCGCCAGGGCCAGCACAGTCGAGGGTAGTCGCGATAGCGGGCCTGTTGAGTGGGAGCACGATCGTCCCACTCGGGCAATTCGTAGATGGCCGGTGGGTCAGGACGTGGCCCACGCCGGATGACGACGAGACCGATCGCAAGATCACCCGCATGGCTGAGATTCCTTACGCCTGGTATCCGGTTCGTGGCGGAATACCGAAGGAGTGGTTCGTCTGGACCGATGAGATCCGTGGCGCTCCGGTCCGCGTGAAGGGCCCAACTCTCGAGGGCGCACATTGCCAGGGGGTATGGGGTCTGGCGACGCGGCTGACTTCATTTGGTCATGAAACGACGGCGATCGCCACGAGTACGCAATCTGGCGTACGCCCCTTCGGGTGGACCGTCGGGCCCGGCTGGGACGCGCAGCTGAATGGCTTTCTGCGTGAACAATTCGACCGCGCGGAGATCGCGGCGATTCGCACGACCCGGAAGGACGCCGACACCGTGCTGGCTCAGCGGCCTGCCTGCGAGCCGAGGTACATATCCAATTGCGCGACGTTGGCGGACGGTAGCGACCAGCTCTGCGCCTTTGAAGCGTCACGGCTGCTGGGAACGAAACCTCCTGAGGAATTCCCCGAATGCCAGGAGAAGACCGTGGTTCAGGGTTGGTACAGGACGACGGGGGACGGCCCTTTTTTGCTTCAAATCAGCGGCACGCTGACGGACTGCGACGCCAAAGAGCTCCGGAGTGTAACGCCCGCGATCCTGATGGATGTTGACGGACGGACTTTTGTCGTGGCCAAGGAGCTCGGATACGAAGACGAGAGCTTCGCCGTGTTCGAGCTTCGCGCTAGAGAGCTTGTCCAGGTCCTCGAGATACCCGGCGGCGGGTGTTGAGCGAAAGGTCGTTGGGGACGACGCCTAACACGCGCATGCAGCGGACTCGCTCATCGCCTTCGGCTCTTCGCTCGTCGCTGATGCGCTGCCCGTTAGGCGACCTGGAAGTTGCCTCGTGACTTCTCATGAGCGCACGCTCGGCCGGAACGTCCTCGTCGCGCTCGGGCTGTGGTGGTGCTTCAGCTTCCTGGGAGGCCTTGTCGTGTGGACTTGGACTCGGATGTTCCTTGAGAACAGGGGTTTCTCAGGGCCACTCGGATCGGCGATTCACGTAGCCTTGTCCCTTCCGGGCTATGTGATCAGTGGAGTTCTGGTCGGCCTGGGAGTAGCTCGGTTTATTGAGTCGCCGCATGTCGTAGCGTGGGCAGCCGGCCTGGCGGGGTCGATTGCTCTTGCGGATTCAAAGTCATGGAACGCGATGCTGTACAGCGGCAGGTCGGTCGGCCAGACTGTTGCCACGGCCGTGGCGATAGTGGCAAGCATCATCGCCGGTTGTTGGGTTGGTGTAAGGCTGAAGGCGGCGAGGCATGAGCGTGGCCAGGTCGCCTAACACGCGCATGCAGCGGACTCGCTCATCGCCTTCGGCTCTTCGCTCGCCGCTGATGCGCTGCCCGTTAGGCCGCGGGTGGGTCAGGCGGTATGCTCCCGCTCAACTCAGAGGAGGTCACATGAGGCGCGTCGGTAGCTGCTTCCTCGTCGGAACCTTGCTCACCTCCGTGCTCTTCGCCGCGGCGTCTGCCGCCGATGCCGAGAAGGTGTGGTCGCTGGAAGAGGCCTACTGGAAATATGTCAAGTCGAATGATCTGGCGCCGTATATCGCTCTATGGCACGGTGACTTTCTCGGATGGCCTTCAGTTAATTCTGAACCGGTTCGCAAGGATCAAATCACTGGTTGGATGACCGCCCACACGAGCAAGGGTGAAAAGCTCGAATCCTACGACCTTGAGCGCTTGACGATTCAGGTGACGGACAACGTGGTCACCACAACGTATCGGGTGCGATTGACTTGGGCGGGCCCGAATGGACCGGGACAGCCCGTAACGCTCCGCATCATTCATACATGGCTCCGGAGCTCAACCGGTAGCTGGCAGATCATTTCGGGGATGTCCTGTCCCGCTAACGCCGAGGGTCATTAACGAGCCGCGTGTGGATGCTCGCCGGGAGCAGCTTTGTGCTCGGTCGTTGCTCGTGCGGATAGCGCGCTGGTCAAGGGAGGCGCCGCCTAACACGCGCATGCAGCGGACTCGCTCATCGCCTTCGGCTCTTCGCTCGCCGCCGATGCGCTGCCCGTTAGGCGGCGGAAAGTCTCGGTGCGCGCGTCAGTTCCTGTGGTCGTTCGGGAGGCTATTCCTTGCGGTCGCGGTGTTCTCGGCCGTGGCGCGGGTTGGCGCAGCCTGCTCTTGCGTCGAGTATCTGACGGACCCGATAGAGGCGCTTAACAAGTCGTCGCTCGTGTTTTCCGGTGAGGTCGTCTCGGTCAGCGTGGTGACGGTGCCTGTCATTATCTATTGGAAGGACGATTCAGGCGAACTTGCCCCTTTTCAATCTATGGACCGCAAAGGGGTTGTCACCTTGAGGGTGCTGAAGGAGTGGAAGGGTAGCGGGGCAAAAGAGTATGTCGTGCTGGCAGGTGCGCCTCCGGTAACGCCACTTCCCGTGGGTGAGGTTCTGGTGGATTGCCAGGAGCATCTGGCAGTTGGCCAGCGATACCTGATTTTCGTAGAGCAGTATGGTTACGCAGAGGTCAATCCATGCGCGCCAACTTTGGAGTTAGGAAGGGCCACGGCTGTTGTGGCTGCGCTTGATGCGAACGCGAAGACGAAGCCTGCGCAGCCGTCTACCTCCGCACCGGGAAAGGGTCATGGAACGAAGACCCGGCCCGCCGCCTAACACGCGCATGCAGCGGACTCGCTCATCGCCTTCGGCTCTTCGCTCGCCGCTGTTGCGCTGCCCGTTAGGCGGCTATCGCTGATGAACCAGCATCAAAAGGCCGCCTCGTTGGTTGTTCGAATCATGGGGAGCGTCATCGCGCTTGTGGGCTTCATGGGGCCGGTCTCCGTTGCGATCCTCCAGGTCACGGGGCGCGTGGCTCCGGCATATCCGCCGGAGCGCTGGATCGGAAGCATCTCGTGGCTCATCGGTGGAATCATCTTGGTGCTAGCCGCGAAGCCAATAGGGCGGCGACTCGGCGGTGGCTTGGAATGAGCAAGCCGCCTAACACGCGCATGCAGCGGACTCGCTCATCGCCTTCGGCTCTTCGCTCGCCGCTGATGCGCTGCCCGTTAGGCGCGGGTGCAGCATGAGCCCTACAGTCTTTCGGGAGGGCGGAATCCGGGTGTTCTTCTTCTCTCGTGAAGAGAGCCGGATGCACGTGCATGTTCAATCCTCTCAGGCAGAAGCGAAGTTCTGGATGGATCCGCGGATCGAGCTGCAGGCGAATTACGGCTTCCCGGAGCACGAGCTTGCTAGAATTCGGGAGGTTCTGGAGAGAAGGCAAGATGAAATCCGAAGAGCTTGGCGCGCGCACTTCCCGGGTTGAAGTTGCGAACATTTCAGGGCAGGGCTTCTGGCTCTTTCTTGAAGGCCGAGAGTTGTTCGTGTCGTTCGAGAAGTTTCCCTGGTTCAAGAGCGCACCAGTCGCGAAGATCCTCAACGTCGAGTGGCCACAGGCTGATCATCTCTACTGGCCGGATCTCGACGTGGATCTTTCGGTTGAATCCATCGAATACCCAGAGCGCTTTCCGCTGGTGTCCGTCGCCCGCGCCTAACACGCGCGTGCAGCGGACTCGCTCGTCGGCTTCGCCTCCTCGCTCGCCGCTGACGCGCTGCCCGTTAGGCCGCGCTAGGGGATATTGGCCGCTGGATGATCTTTGCGAGCTCGCGTCTCGTGGCTCCCGTGGCGACCAAGGAGCGAAAGAGCAGATCGAGGGCGACGGTCGAATCCGCAGCCTCCATCTTGGCGACTCGGGACTGGCTGGAGCCAATGAGCTTGGCGAGTCGAGCTTGGGTCAAGTGGCGAGCCTCCCGGCGCTGTCGCAGTCCCCTAGCCAGCGCGAGCCTGAGCTCAACGAGTTCGGCTTCCTGTTTGGAAAGTCCCAGGAGCTGGCTGGCAGTGCCGATCTGCCAGCCCGCAGCTTCGAGTCTCTTCTTCTTCGCGCTTCTCATCGTTTACCTCATGTGCTCGTCGTAGAACCTCAATCGACGCCGGCAATCGTCAATCACGGGCTTTGGCGTCGTGGTCGTTTTCTTGTCGAAGATCTCCAGAATCAGAATGGCGTCGAGATCAACCCGATAGACGATTCGCCAGACGTGGTCGCGATCCCGAATCCGAAGCTCGTGGCAGCGGGGAGCGATCGTTGGCATCGGGCGAGAGTGAGGAAGCCCAAGTCTCTCGCCCTGCTGAAGTCTTCGGAGCAGGTAGCCAGCCTCGATTCGCGCACCGGCGGAGAACGGAGGAGTCTTGACCTCGCCCCTTAGCCATGCGAGCGGTTTCTCCATTTCCTCAGGTAGCTTATGTCAAAAGTGACATAGTGTCAAGCTCGTCGGGCACGGCCTAACACGCGCATGCAGCGGACTCGCTCGTCGGCTTCGCCTCCTCACTCGCCGCTGACGCGCTACCCGTTAGGCGTCGCATAGAGGCATTGTCGCCAATGAGTCGATCTTGGACTGCTTCGATACTGGCGCTCACCGTCAGTCTGGTAGCGGCGGCGCAACCGCCAGGGCCAGCACAGTCGAGGGTAGTCGCGATAGCGGGCCTGTTGAGCGGGAGCACGATCGTCCCACTCGGGCAATTTGCAGATGGCCGGTGGGTCAGGACGTGGCCCACGCCGGATGACGACGAAACCGATCGTAAGATCACCCGCATGGCGGAGATTCCTTACGCCTGGTATCCGGTTCGTGGCGGAATACCGAAGGAGTGGTTCGTCTGGACCGATGAGATCCGGGGCGCTCCGGTCCGCGTGAAGGGCCCAACTCTCGAGGGCGCGCATTGCCAGGGGGTATGGGGTCTGGCGACGCGGCTGACTGCATTTGGTCATGAGACGACGGCGATCGCCACGAGTACGCAATCTGGCGTACGCCCCTTCGGCTGGACCGTCGGGCCCAGCTGGGACGCGCAGCTGAATAGCTTTCTGCGTGAACAATTCGACCGCGCGGAGATCGCGGCGATTCGCACAACCCGGAAGGACGCCGACACCGTGCTGGCTCAGCGGCCTGCCTGCGAGCCGAGGTACATATCCAATTGCGCGACGCTGGCGGACGGTCGCGACCAGCTCTGCGCCTTTGAAGCGTCACGGCTGCTGGGAACGAAACGCCCTGAGGAATTCCCTGAATGCCTGGAGAAGACCGTGGTTCAGGGTTGGTACAGGACGACCACGGACGGCCCTCTTTTGCTTCAAGTCAGCGGCACGCTGACGGACTGCGACGCCAAAGAGCTCCGGAGTGTAACGCCCGCGATCCTGATCGATGTTGACGGACGCACTTTTGTCGTGGCCAAGGAGCACGGATACGAAGACGAGAGCTTCGCCGTGTTCGAGCTTCGCGCTAGAGAGCTTGTCCAGGTCCTCGAGATACCCGGCGGCGGGTGCTGAGCGAAGGATCGTTGGGGACGCCGCCTAACACGCGCATGCAGCGGACTCGCTCATCGCCTTCGGCTCTTCGCTCGCCGCTGACGCGCCGCCCGTTAGGCGCCACGAAAGGAGACATCACAGATGAGCAAGGTAACCCCGTTCCTGATGTTCAACGACCAGCTTGAGTCCGCCATCGAGTTCTACACTTCCACTTTCCCGGACTCAAGAGTCACGAGTGTCGCCCGCGCTGGCAACGATGGCCCCATCAACTCGGCCGAATTCGTCGTCGGCGGTCAGTCCTTCATGGGCTACAACGGCGGTCCGTACTTCACATTCTCCGAAGGCTTCTCGCTGTTCGTGGAGTGCGAGGACCAGGAGGAAGTGGACGAGTACTGGAATAAGCTCGTCAAGGCCGGAGCCACCAAAATGCAATGTGGCTGGATCACGGACCAGTTCGGTCTATCGTGGCAGATTGTCCCGAAGCGATTCATCGAACTCATCTGCGACAAGAACCCCGCAAAAGTGAAGGCCGTGATGGACGCTATGATGAAAATGGTGAAGCTCGACGTGGCGGCCCTTGAGAGAGCGTACGACTCGGTGCGATGAGCGTAGCGTCCGGTCCAAGACGCCGCCCGGGGCCGGGCCTGCCGCCGCCTAACATGCGCGTGCAGCGGACTCGCTCATCGCCTTCGGCTCTTCGCTCGCCGCTGACGCGCCACCCGTTAGGCGTGCCCACTGTCTCTTGAGGTAGCGTCAACTCGTGAACGCTCGCCAGCCCAGCCCCAACGCACAGTTGTCCGCGTTCCTGTCGCGGTTCCCCCCCGAGATCGTCGCGCTGGTGAAGCGATGTCTGCCCAAACTCCGCCGCGCTTTTCCCGGCTCCTATCAGCTCGTTTACGACTACTCCAACTCTCTCGTGGTGGCGTTCGGTATGTCAGATCGCGGATACGAGGCCATCGTCGCCATTGCTATCTTTCCGCGCTGGGTCCGGCTGTACTTCGACAAGTCCCTGCCCGACCCTAAAGGTCTTCTCGAGGGCTCTGGCGGCAAAGTGCGCAGCGTTGCTCTCAAGGCCGCATCAGACCTCGATCACGGGGATATCCAGGCACTAATCAAGGCTGCGATCAAGCACTCCGGGGTCACCTTCCAGCGCACCCGTTCGACCCGCATGGTCATCAAGTCGGAGTCGAAGAAGCGGAGACCGCGGAGAACCGGGCACGCCTAACATGCGCGTGCAGCGGACTCGCTCATCGCCTTCGCCTCCCCGCTCGCCGCTGACGCGCCGCCCGTCAGGCGTCGTGGGGGCCAGGGTAGCGTGAGCCAGAAAGGGACCCGATGAGTGACGTTCGAGAGAAGGTCGAGCAACACTACACGCGAGGGCGGATTCTCGATTCGATAGTGGGGGCGCTCCGGGAAGCAGGAAAGGATCTCACGCGGCTGAAACCCGAGGATCTCGCACCCGTCGACGAGTTTCACGTCCGCGGACGGGAGGCGACCGTGGAGCTGGCGCATCGCGCCTCGCTCAAACCTGGCTTACGAGTTCTGGACGTTGGCTGTGGTCTCGGCGGCTCTGCGCGTTACCTGGCCGCAGAGCACCAGTGTCGAGTAACCGGGATCGACCTTACGGAAGAATATGTGGAGGTCGCCAACGCCCTTGCAGACATGGTCGGCCTGTCTGACAGGGTCGCGTTCCAACAGGCGAGCGCCCTGGAAATGCCTTTCGACGATGGCACGTTCGATGTCGTCTGGACACAACACGTCCAGATGAACATTGCAGACAAGAGGGCTTTCTATCGCGAAATCGCTCGGGTGACGCGCCCTCATGGGCTGTTCCTATTTCACGATATTTTCCAAGGCGATGGAGGGCCGCTCCATTATCCGGTACCCTGGGCGGACGAGCCTTCTATCAGCTTCCTGGCTGCACCGGGGGACGTGAAACGAATCCTGGCAGACCTCGGTTTCGTCATCCACGACTGGGTGGATAAGACAGAGCCCTCCTTACAGTGGATCGTCGCAGCGATCGAGAGGGGCAAGGTGGCGGGCCCCGCACCCCTTGGACCGCACTTGCTGATGGGAGTTAACGCGAAGTCAAAGCTCGAGAACGCCAGCCGCAACCTGCGCGAAGGGCGCTTCGTCGTGTATCAGGCCTGCGCAGAACAGGCGGGGCGGCGCTCCGCCGAACCACCCGCCGCAGCCGACGCCTAACACGCGCATGCAGCGGACTCGCTCATCGCCTTCGGCTCTTCGCTCGCCGCTGACGCCGTTAGGCAGCGCCAACCAATCCATCCCTGAGAGGGAGAGTGCACATGAAGGCAAGATTGGTCGTTGTAGCCGCCCTGGGCGTCCTGCTGGTCTCCTTCGGATTAGCGCCTGGCGAGGAGACAGACCCGTGCATGAGCGCGTGGCAGGGGCAGCGCCTGAGCGACAACCTCTATAACCTGGATCTGATGGTCAAGATGCTCGAGCACCTGAAAGGCTGTGAAGACGCGCGGTTGAAGCATCTGATGGAGGCCAATTTGCAATGGGCCGCGGCGAATGCTCGCGAGGCGGTAGATCACGGTGCTCGGCTTGCGTCACCTCACGGCGCAGTAAACTTTCTCAAGCCTGTGCAGGAAGCTATTGTGTACGCGTCTCAGCACAAGTTGGAGGCACCTCCGTCGGTACCGGGTCAGAAGTCAGACGCAGAACTTGCGCAGAATCTCGAGGTCATTGACACATGGCTCCAGAGGAACCAGTAACGGCGCTGCTTAACACGCGCATGCAGCGGACTCGCTCATCGGCTTCGCCTCCTCGCTCGTCGCCGACGCGCCACCCGTTAGGCGGCCCGAGGACACGTAATGCTCTGGCTAGTCCCTAATGACGCTTTGAGGAGGCTCATCGTGAGTGCACGAGTGCTTGGGTTCTTGTTAGCGGGCGTCCTCTTGTTGACAGGCCCCCTGGTCGCTCAATCGGCCGCGAAAGATGCCGGGAAATCCGTCGACACCAAGCACAGCGTGGTGCTCACGCTGAAGATTTCGGACAGCCCGGGTGGATTCGCACTCACGGCGACGAAGGCAGTCCCTCTCGGCTCTAACGCCTTGCAGGTTCTTCAGGACACGATCATGGTTAAGTACAAGACATATCCAGAAGTGGGTGCCTTCGTAACGAGCCTTTGCGGTATTGACGCACCAGAGGGAAAGGTGTGGACTTTCACGGTCGATGACAAATGGTCGAACCTGGGGATTGGGAAGGTGACGCTGGAGCGAGACACCGTGATCGAGTGGGCAATGCGCTGATGCCGAGTCTCGTCGCGGTCGGCGCGTGGCGGCCTGACACGCGCGTGCAGCGGACTCGCCCATCGCCTTCGGCTCTTCGCTCGCCGCTGACGCGCTGCCCGTCAGGCCGCGCGAGTCCACACGGGGGGAGTCGGTCGTGAGCGAGGTTGAAGTCCGGCCATCTGCGATTCAAGGCCTGGGCGTGTTCGCGACACGGTCTTTTGTAGCTGGGGAGCGCATCCGCAGGGTGAACGTGGTCCGGGAGATCACCTCTGGCGAGCCGCTGCGGGAAGACGCCGGGGAGCGAGCGGACCACCTCGATTACCCGGACGGCAGGGTGGTCCTCTTGGGATTTCCGGATCGCCACATCAACCATAGCTGCGACCCCAGCGCGTGGGTGCATTACGATCGCGAAGACGAATACCTCGTGGCTCGGAGGACGATCGCGCCTGGTCAAGAGATTACCTGCGATTACGCGATGAATCTGACCGGTGGCAGCGCCTGGCCATGCAACTGTGGTGTCGCAGAGTGCCGTGGGGTCGTCGTCGGCGATTTCTTCCAGTTGTCATCCGAGCGACAGCGGGAATACCGGCCATTTCTTGCTGAGTGGTTTGTGCGGCGGCATCGTGACCGGATTGCTCAACTCGAATCTGCAGGATCCAATGGGCATGAGGCGGGCGCGGCCTGACACGCGCTTGCTGCGGACTCGTTCGGCGCGGCGAACCTTTGTCGTCTCCTCGAAGCTGACCGCTTGCGGTGTCGTCCTCGCCCTGACCCTGGCTGCGATGGCTTGGCCGATTTCCGGCCAGCAGGTCAAGCGATCTTCTGAGGGCGGCGGGTCTCGAACCGTACGTGTGGCGTCGGCCGACCGCGTTGCCCTTGCGACCCGACAGCGGTTCCTCGACATGTTCGCTCGGGCATACTTTCCCGGACGAACTGGCCAACTCCTCATCGTTCCGCGCGAAGGCGACATCATCACTCGGCCTGACGCGGACGTGGCGTACATGCACGGCTCGCCATGGGCGTATGACGTCTCGATTCCGATCATGTTTGCGGGCCCTGCAGTGAGAACGGGGGTGTACTCGATGCCGGCGGCGCAGCAGGACGTTGCGCCAACTCTTGCGGCTGCGCTGGGCGTGCAGATGCCCCCGACCGCGACAGGCCGTGTTTTGCCGGTTTTGCGGACCGGGTTTGCCCGACCGCGAGTAATCATGCTGCTCGTCCTGGATGGCATGCGCCGGGATTACTTCGATCGGTACGCCGGCTCCATGCCAACGCTAGCCGCCCTGCGCCAGCGCGGCGCCTGGTTCACTCAGGGGCGAGTTAACACGCTTCCGTCGAACACCGCTGTTGGGCACTCGACCATCTCGACGGGAGCCGATCCCCGCGTGCACGGAATCACCGGAACCAGCGTGTACGATCGCATCCACCATCGGCGCCACAACCTATTCGAGGGAACAACGCCGCAAGACCTGATGGCATTGACGCTGGCAGACGCCTGGCAGCTCGCGACAGCTGGTCGCGCGATCATACTGGCGCAGGGAAGCATCGACCGAGCGGCGACGCCGCTCGCGGGACATGGTGCCTGTCAGCTGAATGGAGCGCCGGTCGTGCTCGCAAGCTACGATCCTCAAACGGGGGCCTGGACCACGAATCCCGCTTGTTACCGGCTGCCCGAGTATCTGAAGGATCGAAACGCGACAACACTGCTACCGGCTGACGGGGAGTGGATGCATCACAGAGTCGATTCGCCCGCCGCGGTGCGCTATTCGGCCCTGTTTCCGGCATTCGAAGCCGATGCGATGACCGCGATGATCGAGCGCGAGCCCGTGGGTGAAGACAACGTGACCGATCTCGTTCTGATGAACTACAAGGGCGCGGATTTCGTGGGCCACAAGTACGGTCCGGATTCCAGCGAGCTCCGCGCCACGCTCAGCGAAATGGACGGTCAGTTGGCCCGGATGCTGTCCGCGCTAGAGGCAAAGGTTGGAAGTAACTATCTTCTCGCGGTGACCGCCGACCATGGCATGCCGTCGGAGCCGCCGTCACCGGACCGCCGTCACTTTGCACCGTCGATCGTAGATCTGTTGCACGAGAAGTTCGATCCCGAGGCGAAGAAGCTGATTACGGCCTTCGATTCCGAGAACTGCCAGATCTTCGTTGATGAAGACCGGCTGTCGGATCTGGGTCTGACGTTGCGAGGCCTGGCTGACTTCCTTGAGTCGCTGCCGTTCGTTTTCGCGGTCTTCACCGACGACGACGTGCGGCGTGCGTCTGACGCGGCGAAGCCTGTGACGCCGACGCGCGGGCACACCAGGTACAAATGAGTCGGCTTACACTTGATCGCAGGCGTCTATTTGCGGCGGCCTAACACGCGCGTGCAGCGGACTCGTTCGTCGCGTTCGGCTCTTCGCTCGCCGCTGACGCGCCGCCCGTTAGGCCTCCCGAAGCCATGACTATGGCGGCAGAACCCTCGGTCAAAAGACCTGCGCTCCTTCGTGCGGGCATGGTCCTGTCGTTTGGCGTCGGTGCTCTGGCGGTTGTCTCTGCGATTCCCGCTGCGGCGGGGTTTGGCGATTTTTCCCGGCTGCGCGAGACGCCGTTGGGGTCTTGGGGGCTGCCTGTCCTGGGAATGTTGATGCTGGTTTCTGGGGCTCTCCTGCTCACCATCGGATTCGGGATTCGAGATCGAAAGCGCTGGGCTCGACCTCTCATTCTCGCGTTCTGGCTTCTCGAGGGAGCGTTGAATGTTATTGGCTATGTTCGTGGCGGCCAGGCGCGTCTACTCTGGGCTCCTTTCCTCTTGTTTTCAGGCTGGTATCTGTACAGGAAGCAGAATGTCGTTGGATACTTCGCGCGGTCGCGGGAGGCCTAACAACGGCATGCGGCGGACTCGATCGTCCGCTGCGCATCCTCGCTCGCCGCTGATGCGCAACCCGTTAGGCCGCCCTATGGCGATTGGTACTCTCACGTAATGCGACCCCTTCGATATTCCATCAATGTCACGTTGGACGGGTGCTGCGATCATCGTGCGATGATCCCCGACGAAGAGTTGTTCCGTCACGTGGTCGGGAACTTCGCCCGGGCCGATGCCCTCCTGTTTGGCCGGGTGACCTATCAAATGATGGAGGCAGGGTGGCGGTCGACGGCGCTGGCGGGAGCGAGGCCTGATTGGATGGAACCCTTCGCCCGGACGATCGACGCGGCAAAGAAGTACGTCGTGTCGAGCACCCTGGACCGGGTCGATTGGAACGCGGAGCTCGTGCGCGGGGATCTGGGCAAGGCCGTTCAGCAGCTCAAGCGGGAGTCGGGTAAGGGGCTGCTCGTGGGAGGCGTGAAGCTCCCGCTGGCGTTGGCCGAGTTGGGATTGATCGACGAGTACGAGTTCGTGGTACAGCCCAGGCTGGCGGGCCATGGGCCGACGTTGTTCGCCGGGCTATCGAAGCATGTCGACTTGAAGCTCGTAAGCCGGCTGGAGTTCGGCTCGGGAGCGGTGGCGATGCGGTATGAGCCGAGAGGGTAGCCCTTCCGGCGCCCCTTCGCTCGCCGCTGTCGCCCCACCCGTCAGGCCGCAGAAGAAACATTCTCTCCCCACCACCGCGCATAGGAGGTCACATGAAACGAGTCACTGGCATCGGCGGCATCTTCTTCAAGGCCAAAGACGCTCCGTCACTGCAGGCTTGGTACAAGCGGCACCTGGGAATCGATGTCCAGGTATGGGGCGGAGCTGCCTTCGACTTGGACCGACGCCGAGGGCAAGCCGGTTGCAGGCACAACTGCCTGGTTAATCGATCCGCAAGAAAGTGATCACTTTGCTCCGAGCTCTGCTTCCTTCATGGTCAACTACCGAGTGGAAGACCTCCACGCCCTGGTCAAGGCCTTGAAGGAAGAAGGCTGCAATGTGCTCGAGAAGATTGACGAATCCGAGTATGGGAAGTTTGCCTGGGTCATTGATCCAGAAGGAAACAAGGTCGAGCTATGGCAGCCGCCTGAAGGCCAATGAGCAGGCTCCTTACTCACGGCCGCGAGCTGCGGCTCGACACGCGCGTGCGGCGAACTCGCTCATTCGCCGTCGGCTCTTGGCTCGCCGCTGACGCGCTGCCCGTTGGGTGGCGTAAAGATGTTGCGGAAGCGACGGTTACCAGGCGCGCTACGTAGACCCTCCGTGGAAGCCCATTGACCGCCGGGACACGCCGTTGTATCTCGACCTTGCTGGCGGCGATCGCCGCTGGGCTTGTGGGTTGCAACGACTCAAATACAGTCGCCGGCCCCGTTCCGACGCCAACTCCTACTCCCGTTCCCCTGGCTGGGCACTGGGATGGCTATATCGCTGGCGACTATGCGCTTGTCGTCTGCCTGGCGAGCGGAGGAGGGAAAGCGGCCGCTGACCTCAGCGAGAACGGGTCAAACATCAGCGGCCAGGTTTGGTGGCACGTTGGGCGTTGCAGTCCTGTTGACGCAGCCGTTCAAGCGACTCGGACGGGTAATACGCTCGTCGGAACGGCGACCTCAAGCGAAGGCACCTACAGCCTGACCGGCACTCTCGAATCAACGCAACTCGTTCTCGAAATTCATGCTGACCCTCCGACTCAGATCATTACGTATGGGGGCAGGGTCTACCTCAATCGCCCGTGACCACGAGAGCCGTTGGGATGACGCCGCCTGACACGCGCTTGCCGCGGACTCGCTCATCGGTTTCGCCTCCGGCGTCTCATGGCACGCAGGGCGTGACGTAGGCGATGCGGCATTGCGCTACTCGGCCTGATCGGCATCCTCTTCCTCAAGCGGATGCACTTGCGCTCGCCGCTGAACTCGATATCGTTAGGCCGCCCGAAGTCGCTCGGGTCTCGATCAGACCGAGAGTTCGCCCGGGCATTGGAGGCCTGGAATGCCTCTCGTTCGAATTGACGTCCTCCCCGGACGGGCCCCGGAGCAGCTGGGTGCCATCGCCGACGGCGTGCATCGGGCGTTGATCGAGGCGATCGGAATTCCAGAGGCGGATCGTTTCCAGATCGTTTCGCAGCATTCGGAAGGCGGCCTGGTGTTCGACCCCTCGTACCTGGGCATCCACCGCACAGCCGGCGTCGTCTTCGTGCAAATCACAATAAGCGTCGGCCGCACCCTCGAGCAGAAGCGAGCTCTTTTCGCCGCCATCGCGCGGAATCTCTCGGCGGATCCTGGCGTCCGGCCCGAGGACGTGTTCGTGAACCTCGTGGAGGTCGTGAAGGAGAACTGGTCATTTGGAAATGGCATCGCGCAGTACGCTTCATGAGCAGCGTCATACGCCGTCCCATTTCTCCGCTGAGGGCCGCTTGGGGTGTCCGATCGGCCGCGGCCTGACACGCGCATGCAGCGGACGCGCCTGTCGGCTTCGCTTCCGCGCTCTCCGCTGACGCGCCGCCTCCTCGGCGGCAGGTAAGAACCCTAGAGGGCAAGACCTACAATGAACTCACCCCTGCACATCACCCCGTTCTCGATCCGGATCGAGGCGGAGATCCTGTCTGACCTCCGAACGCGTATCCGCAACACGCGCTGGCCTGATCAGGCACCAGGCACGGCCTGGGAGCAGGGGACTGACCTCGAGTACCTTAAATCGTTGCTTGCGTATTGGGCCGACGAGTTCGATTGGCACGCACAAGAGCGCCTGCTGAACGCGGCGAATCAGTTCCGCGCCAAGCTCGACGGCGTCCATATCCACTTCGTCCATGAGCGGGCCAGACGCGGGCACGGCATTCCGCTGATCCTGACCCATGGCTGGCCCAGCACGTTCGCCGAGCTGCTTCCGCTCGTACCGTTCCTGACCGATCCAGACGCCCACGGCATCGAGGGTCCCGCGTTTGACGTTGTCATCCCTTCACTGCCGGGTTACGGGTTTTCCGATCGGCCCGCTCAGGTGGGCGTGAACTATCAGCATGTCGCCGGTCTGTGGCATCGCCTCATGCGTGGCCTGGGCTACGAGCGCTACGGGGCTCAAGGCGGAGATTTCGGGGCCGGGGTTGCCACGTTCATGGCATTGACCGATCCCGAGCCAGTGATTGGCGTCCACCTGAGTAATCTGGAGATAGCCCCTTACACTGGACCGGGGGCGCGGCCACTGTCCGCGGCGGAGACAACCTATCGCGAGCGCAATGCGGCATTTTGGCAGGAGGAATTTGGTTACAAGGCAATCCAATCTACGAAGCCCCAGACGCTCGGATACGGGCTGAACGACTCGCCGGCTGGGCTCGCCGCCTGGATTCTGGAGAAGTGGCGCTCCTGGGCCGATTCCCGCGGTAATCTCGATCAGCGCTTCTCCCGCGATTTCTTGTTGACCACGGTAACGCTCTATTGGGTCACCCAGACGATCACATCGTCGATGCGGGACTACTTCGACAACGACAACACGGCGGTTCCGAGTCACGCTTGGACCACAGGAGTTCGTCAACGTGCCAACTGGCATCGCTGTCTTCGCCAATACGTTTGTCGATGAGGGAACACCTCCCCGTGAGTGGGCCGAACGCCTATACAACGTGCGCCGGTGGACCCCGATGCCGAGCGGCGGGCACTTCGCCCCAGCCGAGGAGCCCGAGTTGCTCGCCCGCGATATCGCAGCGTTCTTCGCCGGTTTATGAGCCTGCACGACCGTAAGGTGGACCCCAGGGTCTTGACGTCTTAACGTCAAAACGCTACACTGCCGCCATGGTCAGCTCAAAACGAGCCACCGTGTACTTCGAACCGGAGATTCATCGGGCCTTGCGGCTCAAGGCCGCGAGCTCGGACAAGTCGATTTCGGACATGGTCAACGATGCGGTAAAGCTGACTCTGGCTGAGGATGCCGAGGACCTGGAGTCCTTCGAGGAGCGCAAGCGGGAGCCGAATCTCAACTTTGAACAGTTCGTAAGGGCTCTCAAACGGCGTGGCAAGTTATAGGGTCCTGATCAAGCCGTCCGCGGCCAGGGAGATCGAGGCCGTTGACCAGAAGAGAGACAGGCAGCGGATCGTGGCCGGCATTCTCGCGCTCGCAGATGAGCCGCGGCCGGTCGGGTGCGAGAAACTCGCTGGAGAAAGCGATCGTTACCGGATCCGCGTGGGGAGATACCGGATCGTGTACTCAATTGCCGACAATGAGCTGCTGGTTCTCGTCGTACGAATTGCGCACCGCAAGGATGTCCATCGATAGGCCGCCTGACACGCGCGTGCAGCGGAGGCGCTCGTCGCCGTCGACTCCTCGCTCGGCGCCGAGGCGCCGCCCGTTAGCGGCAATCATCGGCGAGTGCAGACCCGGGAGAGTCTTGTGAGCACGAAGGTGCCGTTGTCCGCGATCGGCCAACCGGTGCCAGAGCTACCTGTCGCGGACGTCGAGCGGGCGCAACAGCACTATCGAGACGCTCTCGGCTTCGAGATCGGATGGATCTATCCGGACAAGGGGATCGGCGCCGTGTCACGGGAAAGAGTCGTGATCTTCCTCCGGAGGAGAAAGCCACCGTTCGAACCGGCCGTTCACTGGGTATTTGCGGAAGACCTTGATGCTTCGTATCGCGAGCTGGTGTCTTCGGGAGCGAATATCGTGGAACCCCTGGAAAAGAAACCCTGGGGGCTGAGGCAGTTCACGGTCGCCGACCTGGATGGTAATCGCTTCTACTTCCACCATGACTGAAGTTGCGATGCGCAGGGAGCAGGCGCTGCCTGACACGCGCATGGAGCGCACTCGATCGTCGGCTTCCCCTCCTCGCTCGCCGCTGACGCGCCACCCGTCAGGCGGCATTTCTGGCTCCGCGTGGCAGTCGAGTTAGGAGGCGCCCGTGAGCTACCCGCGAATCGTCTTAGCCGCCCTGGGCGCCACGGTCTCGTACTTTCTCGTCGGCGGACTTCTGTTCACCACGTCGCTGATGAGGAACGAGTTTCAGCGGTACCCGGCCGTCTACCGTACTCAGGAAGACATGAAGAGGGTCTGGCCGGATCGGAATAGCGGGCATGTTGCTCTCCATGCTTGCGCTGGCTCTGCTCTACGCGCTGCTCTACCAGGGCGGATCCGGCCTGGTCCAGGGCCTGCGATTCGGTGCGCTCATCGCAGCCTTCGCCCTTGGCTCATTCGTTCTCCACAACCACGTCAACCTGAACATTGGCCTGCGTTTGACGCTCTCTCAGGCAGTCGCCTATTCACTCGAGTGGCTGGTAGTCGGCGCGGTCATCGGGCTCATCTATCGGGCTCCGAGTCCCTAGCCTCCCTTCACATGGCTCACAGGAGCACCTTGCGGCCTGACAAGCGCAGCCGGCGGACTCGCTCCTCCGCTTCGCGCCGCTCCCTGCTGCGCGTCCGCCCTTGGGCGACCCTATACTTTTGGTTTGGAGGACCCCCTGAGAACGCGCAGTTCACCAACCCCCAGCTCACGGCTCAAACGATGAGTTGGGCCGACAAGATCCTGGTCGTGCAGCGTTGAAGGATGTCGCCTAGAACGCGCCTGCAGCGGACTCGCCCGTCGGCCTCGCCTCTTCGCTCGCCGCCGACGCGCCGCCCGTCAGGCAGCGGAGAGTCGCGACGATGGCTCGGCGGGCTCGCGCTCGTCGTGACTGCGGCCGTGGGGTGTACCTCGGCGAGCCCGGCGGCCTCCGCGACACCAGCGGCGGCGAAGCCGAGGTCGAGCTTCGGCCAGGGCCTGACCCTCGCCATGTCCTGGGGAAGCGCCCTGGCGGTGGGCGACACGTCGGCGACGGCGAAGTTCACTCTCACGAACAACGGATCGACGGTATTCGACGGGTGCTTTGGGCCGTCGTGGGGCGTCAGCGTGATCGTTGGGGGCGTGCACGACGCAGGCCACCTCGTTCGGGTTGAACATCCGAATTGCGATGAAAGGTTTTCGCTCTTGCCGGGCCAGAAGATTCTTTGGTCAAAGAAGGTTCCGCTCGGTACTCTGCGCGCTGGCATGGCGAAAGTAACCGGGTGGGTGAAGGTAGTCGATCCATCTGCCTGCGATCAGCGCTCCGGTTGCCACGAGGTGTCCGTCGCGACTCCGTTGATGACGATGGCGATCGGAGAGAGGTAGATGGCGCCGCTGCCTGACGGGCGCATGCAGCCGACTCGTTCACCGGCTTCCTGTCCTCGCTCGCCACGAATGCGCCGCGAGTCAAGCCGCGTGCAGTTCCTGCGGCGCCGCTCCGATACGCGCCGCCTCGTCGTCATGCGCCGACTCCTGGCGCTTCTCGTCCTCTCTCTTCAGGCGCGTTCCCTCGCCGGCGAGTCCTCCGCAGGAGACCACGCATTTCTCGAACGCCTCGGCGGTGCATGGATCCTCCGCGGCACGCTCGCCGGCAAAGTGACTACTCACGACGTCACCGCCGCGTGGATTCTCGACGGGCTCTATCTGGAGCTGCATGAACGCTCGCGCGAATCCGATGCCAAAGGCAAGCCGCAGTACGAGGCGGTCATTCTCCTCGGCGTCGACCCGGCGACCGGCGAGTACCAGTGCCTGTGGCTGGATTCCACGGGCGGCGGCGGGCTGAGTCCCACGGCCTTCGGTCGCGGCAAGCGAGCTGGCGATTCCATCCCCTTCCTGTTCCGTGAGGCCGACGGGACGATTTCCTTCAGCAACACCTTCTCGTACGACCCGGACGCGCAGGCATGGGCCTGGCAGCTCGACAACGTCCGCAAAGACGGCACTCGCGTGCCTTTCGGCCGGGTCCGCCTCACCCGCCAGTAATGCGTACGCCAATCGCCGTATCCCCACCGAAACCCGGGAGGCCGGACGGGCGCTCGCAGCGGACGCGCTCGTCGGCTTCGGCTCTTCGCTCGACGCGGATGCGCGGCCCGTCAGGCGCTCACCCATGAAGGGCGGACGCAGTCGGCCCACGTCGACTGACAGCGACGATCCGGTGGTGGTTTATCGAACGAGGTACCTGAACGAGGCCGATGTCGTTGCCGAAGCGATGAGCCGCGCGCACATACCATTCTTTCGGCGAATCGAAACGATTGGCGGTTTATCGGCTGCGATGCCGGTGAACCCTCCAGCGGGGCTCTTTCCTGGCAGCTTGTTTGCGATTGCTGTGCCTGGGAGTTGGGCCGAGCGCGCCGCGCACTTCATCGCCAGGCTGCCGGTCTCTCCGGAGCCGCCTGAGCGTGAGTTCCGGGGGCCGGGGGCCAGGGAATTCTTTCAGGGCTGGACGTGGCTCTTCGTTCTCGGCATCGTGCTCGCTCTTCTGTGGACCATCGTTCGGATGTGGAGCAGCACGTGATGGGGAAGGCGGCACAGGAGAAAGACCATGAGTGACTGGAAGCCCTACGACCCGGCGTGGCTGGTTGAGCTTGCGAAGGAGCAACATCCCGAGGAGGCCTGGCTACCGGCGGCGCTGGCGGCCTGCACGATGGCGAGGCAGGAGAGCGCAGCCTACATTCACTTCGTCAGCCGGAACGATCCGGACGAGCCCGGCTCGGAGTGGGAGGCCCAGACGGACATTGTTCTCAAGCATCCGACCGAAGGTGAGCTGGTTCTCGACATTCTGGAAGGAAACCGGGTTGGTGGCGTGGAGTTCCTGGCGAAGTTGTCCGGTGACGTCTAACAAGCGCATGCGGCGAACTCGCCCGTCGGCTTCATCCGCCCGCTCGCCGCTGACGCGCCGCCCGTCAGGCGGCCCGAAGCCACAGGGATGCGGATGAACATCCGTTGGAAGTTCTTCATCGCCTTCTTCTGCGTCCATCTCATCGCGTCGGTGGCGTACTACTTTCTTTCCGGTCAACCCGGACCGGAGTCGCTGGGGCCCGGTGGCGGGCGAGTCGGAGTGCCAATGTTCGGAGGCATGCTGTTTCTTCTGTCCGGCGGCCGGGCGATGGCCGCAACCACCATCTCGCCGCTGTTCTTCATGTTCAACAGTGCGATTACCGCCGGTATCGCCACAGGAATCTTCCTGCTGGTCCGGCGCCTGCGCGCCGCCTGACACGCCCGTGCAGCGGACTCGCTCGTCGGCTTCGTCTCCCGGCTCGCCGCTGATGCGCCGCCCGTCAGGCGCCGCCAGGCAACGTGTGGTGGTTACGGCCCTCGCGTTAGCGGCCGTTGGGTGCCACGCCGGGCCGTCGTTCGAGGAGTTCCGCCGTACGGTGGCTCAGGCAGCCGGAACCGGCGCATCCGATTGCGGGATCGTCGGGCGTGGTTCGAACAGAGCGAAGGCGGTGTCGTGCGTTGAGTCAGCTCTCGCGAATCATGAACCTGTGTTTGTCGTGTTTCATGTCCAGGGCATCGACTCTCAGATCTTCATCGGCCTTGCCGTATCCCGAGAGGGCAGGGGCACCCGGGTGCTATGGGATAGCGACGTGTATGGCGGTGGGCGGCGTTACTGGACGAGGTCCCGAATTGACGAAGAGCCGTGCAATCAGCCTACCGTCACCAATGACGACGACCCAATCCACTGCGCGAGGAGCGCCGGCGCCTAACATGCGCGTACAGTGGGCTCGCTCGTCGGCTTCGGGTCCCCGCTCGCCGCTGACGCGCCTCCCGTCAGGCAGCGCCACGAAACCTGTCGCTCCTTTTTGCGAGCGTCCGGATGGCTGTTCCCGATCACCTGGGGAGGTCAGATGAAAAAGAGCGCGACTTGTCGGTTCGCCATCAAGAGCTGGGATGAGAAACCCTACAGTGAGGGCGCGGACGAGCCGAGACTCACCCGGGCCACCGTGACCAAGACTTACACCGGCGACATCGAGGGGGAAGGGCAGGTCGAGTACCTGATGATGTATCGCAGCGACGGCTCGGCCACCTTCGTCGGACTCGAGCGGGTCGTCGGGCGGACTCGGCGGCAAGAGCGGCAGCTTCGTGCTCCAACGCACCGGGATATTCGAGAGCGGGCAGGCGAAGGAGTCGTATTCCGTCATTCCCGGCTCCGCGACGGGAGACCTGCGGGGTCTTCTGGGCGATGGCAGCTCCGCCCTCGGGCACGGCATGGAGCATGCTTTCACCCTGAACTATGAGTTGGCCTAGCACCTGCGTCCGGCGCGTGAGCCGTAATCCCCATTTGTCGGAGCCATGTGATGCCTGACGCGATCCGCAAGAAGCACAACGCAACGGAAGGAAAGAAAGTCATGAGGAAAGGCGGACCTCAGGAAGGAAAGTCGCCATCCGGGTTGATAGACGAGAGGATCAAGGAGCTCGGCGACTGGCGGGGGAAGATGCTCTCGCGGCTCCGCACGGTGATCAAGCAGGCCGACCCCGACGTGGTCGAGGAATGGAAGTGGGGAGTTCCGGTGTGGTCTCACGACGGACTGATCTGTACCGGTGAGACGTACAAGAGCGTCGTGAAGATGACCTTTGCCAGGGGAGCCGCTCTCGAGGACCCGTCGGGCCTCTTCAACTCCAGCCTCGAAGGCAACACCCGGCGTGCCATCGACTTCCACGAGGGCGAGAAGGTCGACGAGAAGGCATTGAAGGCGCTCATTCGCGCGGCGGTGGCGTTGAACGCGGTCCGCGCTCATGGTTGATCGAGCGGAAGGAGCCGGATTGCAGGATCCGGGGAACCAGCTGCAAACGGTTCAATGAACGGGCAGACCCCCGGAGGAGGACCGATACGCATCGCGAGCGCCGGCCACGCGGCGTTCGCGGCGACCATGATCGGCCTCGGGATCATGGGCTTGATCAAGCGCGATTTCGCCCCGATATGGCAGCCGGTACCCGAGGGCGTGCCCGCACGCGCGGTGCTGATCTATCTCTGCGCCCTCATTCCCCTGGCATCCGGCATCGGCCTGTTCTGGCGACGCGCCGCAGCAGCCGCTTCGCGCGCTGCTGCTCGCCTATCTCCTGGCCTGGTTGCTGCTGTTGAGATTGCCACTCACCTTCGTCTCGTTCACCGTGGATGTCTGGTATTCGAGCTGCCAGACCGCGGTGATGGTGGCGGCGGCGTGGGTGCTCTATGCCTGGTTCGCTGCCGACCGTGAAAGGCAGCGGCCCGGCTTCGCCACCGGTGACAAAGGCGTGCGCATCGCGAGGGTGCTCTACGGCCTGCCCCTGATCCCCTTTGGCCTGGCTCACTTCATCTATCTCGAGGCGACCGCACCCCTCGTGCCCGGCTGGCTGCCAGCGCACGTGGCCTGGGCGTACTTCACGGGCGGCACATTCGTCGCGGCGGGCCTGGCGGTCCTCATCGGCGTGTATGCCAGGCTGGCGGCCGCACTCTCGGCGCTGCAGATCGGTCTGTTCACGCTGCTGGTGTGGGTGCCGGTCGTGGTCGCGGGCCCCAACGACTCCCAATGGGGCGAGTTCGTCGTTTCCTGGGCGCTGACGGCCGGCGCCTGGGTGGTGGCGGATTCCTATCGCGGCATTCCCTGGCTCGCCCGGGGCAGGCGGTAGTCCGGCCTTCGGCGATTCCCGCGGGCATTCCCGTGGCACTATTTCGTCGTCCGCTTGTCCGAGGAGGGTGAACCACATGCCTCAGAAGATCGTCATCGACAGCCCCCGCGTACCCCGCCTCGGGCCTTACTCGCAGGCCGTGCGCGTGGGTGATCTCATCTATACGGCCGGGCAAGCCGGCATCGACCCGGCGACTGGAAAAGCGGCTGGCGATGGTTTCGAGGCCCAGGCGAGGCAGGCCTTTGCGAATCTGCGCACGCTGCTGGAGGACGCCGGGAGCGGAATGGACAAGGTTATCAAGGTGACGTGTTTCGTGGCCGAAGCCGACGCGTTCGCGTTTCTGAACGAGCTTTTCGCCGAGTACTTTCCCGTTTCGCCGCCGGTCCGGTCGACGCCGGTGGTTGCCCTGCCTCGGGGCCTGAAGTTTTCGATCGACGCCATCGCGGTGGCGGCGTAAGGGCTCCGGCCTGAAATCATGCCCAAAGGATATTGGCTCACGACGTACCGTTCGGTCTCGGATCCGGAGGCGCTGGCGAGGTACGCGATCCTCGCGGCGCAGGTGATCGAGGCGCATGGCGGACGATTCGTGGCCCGCGGCATGCCGATACGGGTATTCGAGGCCGCCGAGGCGCAGCGCTGCGTCGTCGTGGAATTCGACAGCGTCGCCGCCGCCATCGCCGCCTACGAGAGCGCCGCGTACCAGGAGGCGCGCGCGATCCTGCAGGGAGCGGCGCAGCGCGAGGTTCGCATCCTGGAGGGAGTGTAAGAAGCGAATGCCAGGGGTCACAGGCGGCCGTAACCTCGAGAGCGGGCCATGAGCGTCCAGAAGATTGCGCTTCGCGTTGTGCTGATCCTCATTGGCCTGCCCCTGCTGTTGGTCTTGATCTTCGCCGGGTCTGCCTCCGTGCTCAATGAGACCAATGGCAGCCTCGTCTCCTCCGGCCAGAGACGCGAGTACCTCCTTCATGTCCCGCTCAAATACGACCGGGCCAGGCCGACGGCGCTCGTGATCAGCATGCACGGCGCGGCGCTGTGGCCGGCAGCCCAGATGAAGACGAGTCAATGGAACAAGGTCGCCGATGAGCAAGGCTTCATCGTGGTTTACCCGTCAGGAACCGGCTTTCCCAGGATTTTTCCCATGGAGGGGGCCGCCCTGACGGCCGATGTGAGGTTCATCGCGGATTTGATCGACACACTCGAGGCGGCCTACAACATCGACCCGACGAGGATCTACGCGGACGGCTTCTCCAATGGTGGCGGCATGGCCTTCGCGCTGTCGTGCAGGCTGTCCGATCGGATCGCGGCGGTCGGGATGGTGGCGGGAGCCCAACTGCTGCCATGGAGCTGGTGCACGGACTCTCGCCCGGTGCCGATGATCGCGTTTCATGGAACGGCCGATCCGATCGTACCGTTCGACGGAGGTACGACATGGAAGTCCCCGACCCGCATGCCGTTTCCGAGCGTGCGCACGTGGACGGCGAGTTGGGCCGGGAGGAACCGATGCGGTGCAGAACCCATGGAATCGGCCGTTGCCGCCCACGTCTCTCGTCTCGAGTACACGAAGTGCGCCGGAGACGCGACCGTGGTGCTGTATACCGTTGGCGGGGGCGGCCACTCCTGGCCGGGCGGCAGACCGATCGCCGAGTGGTGGGTCGGACCGACGAGCCATGAAGTCGACGCGACCGGTGTGATGTGGGCGTTCTTTCGTGACCATCCGCTGGCGAACAGGTAAGAGGCCGTGAACTGCGGGGCCGGCCGCCGGACATGCGCGTGCAGCGGACTCTCTCATCCTTCGTATCGTCGCTCGCCGTTGACGCTCTGCCGCTAGGCCGGCCATGGGACGTGCAGACGGCCTGGCAGCAAGCGCCGGAGGCGGCCTTACCGTGATACGGTCGAAGCAACTCAATGGCAACAGCCTCGGCCGTCGGAGCCGCGCCGCGATCGCCCGTCCGTGAAGTCGGGAAGTACGACCGCCTGTTCTACGGCGGCATGGCCATCGCGATGGGGCTCACGGTGTTCGCCGGCTTCGCGTCGACGTACTACCTGCGGTTCCTCAACGGCGGCCCGACGACCACCTCAGCGGAAGACCGTTCACCGCCATCTTCCAGGTGCACGGCGCGCTCTTCACGGCCTGGGTGCTGCTCTTCATCGTCCAGACGGCTCTCGTCGCGGGTCGCCGTGTGGCGGTGCACCGCCGGCTGGGAGTCGCGGGCGCCGTGCTCGCGGCGGCCATGATCGTCGGCGGGCACGTTTGCCGCCATCACCGCCGCGTCGCGGGGAGCCGCGCCGCCGGGAGTGGATGCGCTGGCCTTCCTGGCCATTCCGATCTTCGACATGATTCTCTTCGCGACCTTCGTCACCGCCGCCCTGGCGACTGAGGCGCGACAAGGAAACCCACAAACGGCTCATGCTCATGGCCTACATCAGCATCATCGTGGCGGCCGTCGCGCGCCTGCCCGGCGTGTTGCCGTCAAGGTCCCGCGGTGTCCTTCGGCCTGGCGTTCCTCTTCGTCGTGATCGCGGGGATCTACGACTTCCTCTCGAGACGACGCGTGCACAAAGCCTACCTGTGGGGCGGGGCGATCCTCGCGGTCTCCGTGCCGTTGCGCCTGGCCGTCTCGAAGACCGAGGCGTGGCGAACGCTGGCGGAGCTGTTGACGAGATAGCGCCGTGCGACTCGAAGGAGCGTCACCGTGAGCTGGCGAAAACCACGCGGTCTTCTGAGACGCAGGTGATGTTCGCGATCAAAGCCGAGGTCGGCGATCCGCGGGCGAAGCGATTCGCGTTCATCGCGCAGAAGACGATGTATGGCGGCAAGCACATCGCCCGGGGCGACACGATCTTCGTCTTCGCGAGCGAGAACGAAGGCGGACCGGGCCTCGTCGCGAGCGGCGTCGTCACCTCGGCCAGGGCAATCGCGAAGAAACGCGGGATCGCCCGGCAAACCCCGCGCGTGAGCGTCACCATCAGGCGCACCGCGCTCGCGAAGCGGCGCCTCGGCCGGAGCGAGCTCAAGCTCTTTGCCACGTGGAACGACGGCCGGCCGGAGACCGAGCTCAACTTCAAGTTCTATCGTCAGGCCACGAACAAGATCGTCGGCATCTCGGACGAAGCGGCGGCGTTCCTCCGGGGATTCTTTTGACGCGGCCGCTTTCAAAGTGAAGTGACGAGGCATCCGACGATGAATTCATCCGAACTGGTCATCCACAGCGAGCCCACGCCGGGCGAGGTTCAGTACCTGGAGGATCGGATCTACGAGTTCAACTCCGCCGCGACGGGCATCACGGACGGCGAATGGCTGGCGATCTTCGTGAGAGACGAGGCCGACCGAATCGTCGCCGGGATCTGCGGGAACACGTGGGGCGGTTGCCTCGAGATCCGTCAGTTCTGGGTGGAGGAGGCGCGGCGCAAGAAAGGGTTGGGGACGAGACTGCTCGAGGCGGCGGAGCAGGAGGCTCTTCGACGGGGCTGCCGGCAGGTTCTTCTCGCCACGTTCAGTTTCCAGGCACCGGCTTTTTACGCCAGGCATGGATTCGAGGTCGTCGCGGTGGTGGACGACCACCCGCGCGGCCACAGGAACCTGCTGCTGCGCAAGCGCCTTGGAGACGGCAGTTGAGGCAGAGGATGACGTTCCAACCGTGAGTCGGGCTCGGGCAGCCGGGACCGTCGTGGGTCTCCTGGGGGCAGGGCTATCCGCTCTCGCGTGGTCCACCTACCGTCGCGACATGCGTCGAGCCCGCGAGCGGGTCTCGGCCGGAAGCAGAGTCGCCGAGACGCCCTGCGGGCCGATCGAATACAGCGTCGCTGGCGATGGTCCGCCGGTCCTGGTGGTGCATGGTGCCGGCGGCGGGTTCGACCAGGGCCTGGAGATTGCCGGCCCGCTGGCCGTTGGAGGCTTTCGCGTCATCGCGATGTCGCGCTTTGGCTACCTGCGGACGCCTCTGCCTGCCGACGCCTCGCCCGCCGCGCAGGCGGATGCGCACGCCTGTCTGCTCGATGCCCTCGGCATCCCGCGTGCCGCGGTCGTCGGCGCCTCCGCGGGAGCACCCTCGGCCATGCAGTTCGCGCTGCGGCATCCCGGGCGCACTTCGGTCCTGGTCCTCCTGGTCCCCGCCGCGTACCCCTCCCGCATCGAGTGCGGGGGGCGCCGTCCCGACACGGACTTCGGCCGGAGTCAAGGTCCTGTTCGACACCGCGCTCAAATCGGATTTCCTTTTCTGGGTCGCGACCGGGATCGCGCGAAACGCCATGCTCCGCGCGATTCTGGGCACGCCTCCGTCGGTCTTGCGGAGAGCGAGCCCGGAGGAGCGCGCGCGGGTCGCGCGGGTGCTGCATCAGGTCCAACCGCTGAGCATGCGCAGGCTCGGGCTGCTCAACGACGCCTCGATCGTCGGGTCCCTCCCGAGATACGAGCTCGAGCAAATCGTGGCGCCGACACTCATCCTGGGCATGACCGACTGTCTGTACGGGACCTATCCCGGCGCCCGCCACTGCGCCGAACACATTCCGCGCGCCCGCTTCGTTGGCTATCCGACCGGCGGACATCTCTGGGTCGGGCATCACGGCGAAGTCATGGCCGAGATCGCGGGCTTTTTGAGAGATGCGGCCGCGTGAACGTGGCGCTCACCCACGACGGCAGCGAAACGACGAGGCCGCGGGCAGCCACGGGAGAGGCGTGGAGGTGCCCATGACGCGCACGACGAACGCGAGAATCGCGGGATTCACGTACCTCTTCTACGCGGCGATCGCCATCCACGCTAATTTATGATTGGGTCTGGCCGCGGCGGTGCGGCGGTGCCGCGCCCGAGCCAGCCGATGCGGCGGAGGTCACCGATGTCGATCAAGGGTCTGGCCGGGGCGGCTTTCGGGTCCTCGCTTCTCCTGATCGTCGCGGCTGGCGCCCGTGGACAATCGGCGGGCGAGTCCGGACCTCGGATCATCCCGATTCACCCCATGGCCGAGGACGTCGAGATTCTCTACGGCGATCCCGAGAAGCCCGGGGAGCCGTTCGTCATGAGAATTCGCGAACTTCCCGGGGGCATCATTCCGCCGCACAAGCACCCCGTGGACGAGAACATCACGGTGCTGCAGGGGACCTTGTACTTCGCGGTCGGCGAGAAGTTCGACCGCGGCGCGATGAAGGAGCTGAAGGCCGGCAGCTACGCGTTCATCCCGAAAGGAAGCACGATGTTCGGGTGGACCCCCGAGGCCGCCATCGTTCAGGTCCACGGCGTCGGTCCGTTCCACATTCACTGGAGAGCGGGAACTGCCTGGCGCGACAAGCTGAAGACGCTGGACGATCCGGACGCCGCGTCCATTTTCAAGTTCAAGAAGGGTCAATCCGTCGTCGCGAAGCGGGGAACGGGCCGTATTCGCCAGGGATACGATTCCGGCGAGATGATCGGCTACGAGATCGTCGGCGCGGACGGCATCCTGTTCGCGGCGGAGGAAAGCGAGCTCCGTCCCGCGCAAGAACCGTGATCGATACGCCGCGCTCGGGTCAAGAATGCGCGTAGAAATCGGACACGTCGAGTCGATCTTCCGCTATCCCGTCAAGTCCATGGGCGGCGAACGGCTCGAAGCCGCCAACCTCGGCTGGCACGGGCTCGAGGGCGACCGGCGCCTGGCATTGCGCCGGCTCGAGGACCGCGGCGGGTTTCCCTGGCTGTCGGCGAGCAAGCTTCCCGAGTTGCTCCTGTTTGCGCCGCTGCGACGCGAAGACGGCGGCCCGGAAGAGCTTCCCACCCATGTCCGCACGCCGGATGGAAGCGAGCTGCCGGTCTTCGGGGAGGAGCTGGCCGCGGAGATCGGGCGGCGGTGCGGATCTCCCGTGCAGATGATGCAGTTGAAGCACGGCATCTTCGACGAAGCGAGCATGTCCGTGATCGCCCTCGAAACGGTGCAGGAGATCTCACGACTCGCCGGGCGCAGCCCGGACGTGCGCCGCTTTCGGCCGAACGTCGTCGTTCGTCTGCTGCGGTCCGGCTCCTTCCAGGAGGACGAGTGGCTGGGCGGCGTGCTTTCGTTCGGCGAGGGAGCCGACGCCCCCGCCATCGCCGTCACGATGCGCGACGAACGGTGCTCGATGGTGAACCTCGATCCCGACTCGGCAGGTCGTGCGCCGGAAATGATGAAGGCGGTCGTTCGCGCGAACCAGAACAACGCCGGAATCTACGGCGCGGTCACCCGCATCGGCCGGCTGGCGGTCGGACAGACCATATTCTTCCAGGCGGCGCCCGAGCAAAGGGAACGTCCGTGATCGAAACACGATGTTCGTGGAGCAGTGCTCTCGTCCAAACACTCAGACAGGGAGGGCGAACGCCATGACGTTGCGTCCTGGTACCCGGCCTCGGCTCATCGCTGCCTGGTTTCTGGGCGCCCTGCTCTCGGGGCCTGCGGCGGTAGCTTCCGTTTGGCTTCTCGGCCAGGCCGCGGCAGCGGCGGGGTTCGTCGTCTTGCCTGGCGCTGCACCTCGATTCTCCGGGCCCAGGGGCAGAGAAGCGGACGTCACCGAGCTGGTCGCGACACGAGACCAAACCGGCGGAGCGCTCGGCTTGTTTCGTCAGACCATCGCGCCGAAGAGCGGGCCTCCCGCGCACGTCCACCAGGCGGAGGACGAGTTCTTCTACGTCGTGAGCGGGGAGTTCAAGGTCAAGCTCGGTGACCGCATCCTCAACGTGCCCGCTCAGTCCGTCATCTTCGTCCCTCGAGGGACCGCGCACACCTTCGAAAACGTCGGGACGGAGCCTGGCGTGGTGCTGGTCGGCGTGACGCCAGGGGGGTTCGAGAAGATGTTCGAGGAACGGCAGGGTGTGGATGCGGAGGCAAACCGAGCGCTCATGAAGGCGCACAAGATGGAAGTGGTGGGACCACCGCTCCAGTGACCGCTCTCATGAAACCACATGGGCTCTCCCGGGAAGATCGCGACTTCCGGTCCGCCTTCGAGGCCTGTACCGTCACGCCGTCCCGGTTCGATCACGAGGCTCACGTGCGGCTTGCCTACGTCTATCTCGTGGAGAACGACGTCGAGTCGGCTGTTCAGAGAATGCGTGAAGGGCTTCTGAGTTTCATCGACCACAACGGCATTGCGCGCTCCAAGTTCCACGAGACGATCACCCGCGCATGGGTGCTTGCCGTTCGGCACTTCATGAACAAAGGGGCAAGTACGTCTTCCAAGGATTTCATTGCGAAGAATCCGGAGCTGCTCGACAGCAGGATAATGCTCACACATTACTCGGCGAGCGTCTTGTTCTCCTCGGATGCACGCGCTGCCTTCGTGGAGCCTGACCTCGACCCGATTCCACGCAAGACGAAGGAGGGCTCATGACACGGATTCTGCTGGTCGGCTTCGACCCGGAGACGGTAGATTTTTCCGACCCTGCCTTGCCACCGGGCATGACGGCGGAGAAGATTCGCGCCGGTATCGAGGTGGCGCGCAAGAATTTCGCCGAACGGGGATGGGAGGCCGACGTCGGGTCCATCCAGCCGGATGAGACGGCCGGGCCGGCCGTGGAGCGTCTGTTGGCCTCGAAGCGCTATGACTGTGTCGTCATCGGAGCCGGCGTCCGCCTGCCGCCGCGGCGCCTCGCAATATTCGAAGCCGTCCTCAATGCGGTCCACCGAAAGGCCCCGGGCGCGGCGATCGCCTTCAATACGCGGCCCGAGGACAGCGCCGATGCCGCCGCCCGGTGGCTCCCCGACAAAGGACGATGAACTCCTCGCGCGGGCCGCACGGCCCGTCCGGCGACGGAACATGACCACGCAAGCGCACGACCCGCGCTCGGCGGTCTGCCCGTGGTGCCAGGAGGCCGTGCAGTTGGCTTTCCCGGATCTCGTGTCCCCGCCGGAGTTCGCGAGGGTCACCAGGCCCGGGTTCGAGCTCGATGCCCAGGTCAGGCTGGTGGAAACGTTCGATTGCCCGAATTGCCGGAAGGAGATGAAAGTTTCCTGGTACGGCGGAATTCGCTGGTGAACGATCATCGGCCACGACCGGCCGCGCGCCGGCGCAGCCCGAATGAGCGGGACCGGCGGCACTAGAATGAGGCCGCGACACGGCTTTTGCCCCAGAGGAGATTGAACGTGGCGAAAAGATTCCTCATCGAGGTTCCGCACGAGGAGGGGACGGTGGCCTGTGCCCGGGTCGTCGATGTCTTCCTCAAAACCGGGTCCCACTTCCTGAGCAACGCAGATTGGGGATGCAAGGACGGGGTGCACAAGGCGTGGATCGTGGTGGAGGTCGACAGCAAGGAAGAGGCCCGGGGCATCATCCCGCCGGCATTCCGCGCGGAGGCGAAGATCGTCCAGCTCAACGCGTTCACGAATGCGGAAATCGAGAACATCCTTCGTGATCACAAGTCCTAGCGGGGACCGGTCCGCCAGTTAGACGGCCCACGGGGGTGACCCGTGCAGATCCTGAGAATCGACCACGTCCAGCTCGCCATGCCGCGGGGCGGGGAGGATCGGGCTCGCGAGTTCTACTCCGGGCTCCTCGAGATTCCCGAGGTCCAGAAGCCGGCCGCGCTCGCGCGGAGGGGCGGCGTCTGGTTCGAGCGTGACGACGTGAAGGTCCATCTTGGAGTCGACGCGGAGTTCCGCGCGGCGCTCAAGGCGCATCCGGCATTCCTGGTGCGAGACCTCGCCGCCCTGGCCGGGCGTCTTCGCGCGGCCGGGCTGGAAGTGGTCGATGACGGCCTGCTGCCCGGCTACCGGCGTGTCTACGCGACGGACCCCTTTGGAAACCGCCTCGAGCTCATGGAGCGCGAGGAGCGAGAATGATGAGCGGCAGAATGGTGGTTGGATGACTGACAACGACGCGCTGATCGATCGTTGCTTCAACCTCAGCCCCGACGTTCGCTACGTCGCCGTGTATCGAGACGGGGTCCTGCGCAGCCGGGCACGCGCGGGAGTGGCCGGCGCCAGCTCGAGCGAGTCCGATCGGTACGAGGAGCTGCTGGTCAACCCGGCGGTGCTCACGCTGGTTCGGCAGCGCGGAAACATCGACTGCGGCGGGGTGCGTTACGTGCTGATCCGCTACGGCAACTTCTTCACGTTCGTCCTTCCGGTCACGGGCGGTCACGTCGGGGTGGGCCTCGAGCCGACCGCCGATCTCCAGCGCCTCGTCGGCCCGCTCGAAAGCAAGATAGGAGAGTGGGCGGGTGTGCCCGGCTCCGCCTGAAGAGCGCGTGCAGAGAATTCGCCCGTCATGAAAAACATCGAACCTCTCGAGGCAACGACCGACGGCAACCCGGCGATCGAGTACGGCGTCTATGCCGCCTCCGACGCGGAAGCGATGGCGGGCCTTCTGGGCGACGTGTTCAGTCGTCGCGATCCGCCCGCCGTGGCGGCCGGGGTGACGGCTTTCGAGTTCGAGACGCTCGTCCGGTTGTTCTGCCCGAAGGCGGACGCCGAAGGTCTGACGATCGTGGCACGGCTCGCCGGCACGGGAGAGCTCGTGGGCGCGCTACTGACGGAGGATTCCGCATCGGCGCCGCCCGACGGGATGGATCGGCTGAGCGCGAAGTTCGATCCGATCTTCGACATCCTGGGTCAGTTGGATGCCGAGTACCGGGGCCAACGGGTGGCGCGTCCGGGCGAATCGCTTCACCTGTTCCTGCTGGGAGTCGCCGATCGGGTTGCCGGCAGAGGCGTGGGCCAGGGCCTCGTCGCGGCCTGCCTGGAGCACGGCGCAGGGAGGGGCTATCGTGTGGCGGTCACGGAGGCGACCAACAAGGTGTCGCAGCGCATCTTCCGCAAGCTGGGGTTCGTGGAGCGCGTGCGGCGGTCCTACGGGGAGCATCGATTCTGCGGCCGCTCCGTGTTTGGTTCCATCGCCGAGCATGGCGGTCCCATGCTGATGGATCGGTCGCTGACGCCGAATGCCGCCTCGTGAGAGCGGGAGCGCGGCATGGGCGAACCTGCCCAGGCCGATGGACCACGCCATCGCCTTTGCGATCGGGGCGTTTCTCGCGATGATCGTCGCTAGCGGGTGGCCGCCCGACGTCGGCGAGGAGCGCACGTGGTTCGCCGGAGGAATCGGGGGTCTCGTGGTCCTCTTCGGCCTGTTCCTGACGAGAAGGAGACGGCGTGGCAAGTCGCCCGGCGCCTGAGTCGCTCGCCGGGAGCATCCTGGCCGCCTGGCGGACCAACAACCAGGTCGACGTCTTTCTCCTTCGCGGCATCCCGGCCGCGGTCTGGGAGGCGCCGGTTCCCGGAGCCCCGCGAAAGACGATTCGCATGATCGCCAGCCACATCCACAACGCCCGGTGCATGTGGCTCAAGACCCTGGGCCGGCCTCACGGCATCCCGGTCCCGTCATCCTTGGACCGCCGGAAGGCGAGCCGCAGCCAGTTGATCGCCGCGCTCAGCAGGAGCAGCCGGGGCATGGAGGCGCTGCTGCGACTCGGGATTCGCAGCGGCGGCAAGATTCCCGCCACGCGGGCGTACGTGTGGCGAAATCTGCCGCTCGACGTCGGTCACGTGCTGACGTACTTCGTGGCTCACGAAGCTCATCACCGGGGACAGATCGTGCTGGCGGCGAGGCAGCTCGGCTTGCGCCTGCCGGGCGCGGTGACCGGAGGCCTGTGGCAGTGGACGAAACGTGCCGCCGAGTAGCGTCGCCCTCTCGATGCGTAGAGTCGCCTGGAGTCTCCTGCTGGGGATGGGCATGGCCGTCGTGGGCGCGACGCCGGCGGCCGCGCGGACTCCGTACGGACGCCTGCTGACCTCGCCGGGACTTTATGCCGGGTCCCGGCTGGGATGGCAGGCCGGCGGGAATTACGTCCTGCCCATCGTTGTCGTCAGTGGCCTCGTATGGGGCGTCGGAATCCTCGCCGCGTGGACCGCGTTGCGCCGGCTGCGGGCGGAGCGTGGTACTGCAGCCGTTCCCGGCGCGCCCCTTGTCGCTTCCGGCTCTTCGTCGGCCGACTCACGACACGTTCCACTGGAGAAGCCGCCGGCGAGGACCCCGGGGCGAGTGGGCCTCGCATTGCTCGTGGCGGCGATGCTGGTACCCGGAGCAGTCTGGTTTCGGAGCGCCCGCGCGGCCGCGAGCTGCGTGGATCGCGGCGGCAGCTTCAACGACTCGACCGGTCAATGCGACTTCGTCACGTCGCACGCGCGTGTCGCCTTCGTCTCCGGCCATCGGGGGCTCGTCATCGCCTCGGCGACGGCGCTCGTGCTCGGCGCGGTGCTGCTCGCGCGAGGGGGCGGCAGGCTCCCGATCCTGCCCTTTCGATCCCCGGCGGAGAAGCGCGCGTTGCTTTCGTGCCTGGTGCTCGGACTCGTCGCGGTCGCGCTGGCCGCCTGCGCTCTTGTGGCCGGCCGACTTCCGCCGTTCCTGTACGGCTTCAATCGTCGGGGTCGCGACTTCTGGGCGGCGGCCCTGGTTCTCGGGGCCGACTTTCTTCTCGTGCTCTGCGGGCGGTCGCGGACCTCGCAAGGTGGCGATCGCGGCCGCGGGGCTTCTTGGTCTCGCGCTCCTGCTGTTCGCCGGGTTCGGGCTTCTCTTTGTCTGGTTCGCGGCCGGTATGGCGGGCGAGGCCGAGGCCCTTCAGCTCTTCATTCCAATCCTGGTCATGGGCGCTGTTCAGTGGGCCTGCTTGAGGGCAGTGAACGAACGACTGTAGGAGGCCGTGTGCGTCGTGACGTGAAGCGGATCGCTCCTGGCTTCGCCGTTTTGGTCGCGGTCGCGCTCCTCGCCGCGGCGGGAGATGCGACGGGCAGCCCGTCCGACAAGGGCGACGTCCTGCCACCCGCCCTCGTCGTCGTAAAGGATGCGCAGAACGTAAAGGGTCACCGGGACGAGTTACGCCCCAACCGGACCGACGTCTCCTACATGGTGCGGGCGGCTTATCCAGCCACGGAATTGCTGGCGGAGGTCCGGAAGCGGCTAGAGGGCTCCGGCTGGAAGCCGATGTCGATGGACCCGGTCAACGCAATGAGACCGTCGTCGCACGAGGTCGGTTGGAGAGTGCACGTCACGCAGCACCCGGAGCAGGAGAATTTCAACTGGAGTGGGCAGTGGAGCAACCCGGCCGGAGACGTGGTCGAGTACCAGCTCTACTACGGCAGCGGTCCCCCCAAACCGGGCCGCCCGGAACCGAAGCCGGACAACGAGGATCTGCAGGTCTTCGCGGCGCTGACGACGAAGAAACTGGTGCCCCTGGACGCCCTTCCCGCCTCCCTGATTCTGCCGAGCGGAGCGCGGAACGTTTACGCGTGGCGGGATCAGGGCCGCCTGGCCCTGACGGGCCTGCGATACACGGTGTCGGCCCCGCGTCCGCCTTCGGATCTGATGGCGACCATCGAAAAGCGGCTGGCCGGGCTCGGTTGGGAGTCGGTGGCGGTGTCGACCCCGCCCTGGTTGCACCCGGACCCCCGAACGCCCACGCCCAAGCCGGGCTGGGAATTCCAAAAGTCGGGACCGTACCCCCGGTGGAGAGCGGACTGGCAGGACAAGTCGGGCGGATCGCTCATCTACGCTCTTTCCTACGACGGTGCGGCACCCGAGCCGGCTCCCGGCGCCGCCGACGAGATACACGTGGAGGCGATCCTGCGGCACAAAACGAAGTGACCGCGGTTGGCGCTTATACGCTGCACGCCAGCCGTCAGGAAACTACAATGAGGGCCCGGTTGGTCTGACGCGGATGGGCCTGGTACACGGGCATCTGACCGGGGCCGCCGCGTTCCCGCGAGCGCGTGAACCCGGTCCGGGGGGTAACGGGGTTTCGTGATGGCGGGAACATCTGGATCACGCCGCGGTCGAATATTTCTCACGGGCGTCTGCGCGAGCCTGACGTTCGTGGCCGTCTTCGTCCTCGGTGCGAGCTTTCAGGCCAGCCTCGGCAGCGACGGCGCGGGCCGGTGGAACCTCGTCTACAAGCTGCTGATCTGGGTCTTTCTCATCGCCAACCCGGTTTTCGCGCTGGTCGGCTGGGCGAGCCTCGCGCTGCCGCCTCACGTCACCGCATCGCCGGCGGGCCGGGTCCTCGTCGGCGGCGCCTACGTCGTCGCCTTTCTGGGAGGCTGGTGGCTCGTGGCCGGGGTGGTCGATCGGTGGATTGCGCGGCGTTCCGGAAAGGTTGAATGACGTCGGACGAGCGCGCCTTGCCTGCGCGCCGCCTGTTGCGCGGCCAGCGAGCCCTGGCCGCTGCTCTGGCGGTGGCGCTCGGGGCCTCGTGCGTCGTCGTCCGCGGCAAGGTTTACCCGGGGTGGCGCCACAGCCTGGTGAACGTGTCCTGCGCTTCCGCGGGAGACGCGTCCGGTCCCCTCCTCCGTATCCGGCTCGTGGATACTTCGGGTGATGCGGTGGAGCCGCCCGTGATCGTCAAGGTGCGCCGCGTCGGCGAGCCGTCGTCGCCCGGAGTCGTATTGCGCCGGAAAACGAACCCGGCCATGTTCGACGAAGTTCCCATCGGGCGCTGGGACCTGGAAATAGAGATCTCGAGCGCGGCCGGCCCGGCGCGCTGCACGGTCGAACTGCAGGCGAACCAGGTCTGCACGGTCGAGGTCGTCGTCCTCGATCACCACGAAACGCTGGCGGCGCTTCGCGACTCCACGCGAGGAGCGACGTGAGTCGGGCCGGAACGATGACGGACCTCCAGGTGGCGACCGGGGCGGACATCGCGGAAGTGCAGCGCCTCTTCCGCGAGTACGCGGCGTGGACCGGCGTCGACCTGTCGTTCCAGGATTTCGACCGGGAGCTGGCGGAGCTGCCGGGCGACTACGCCGCGCCGGGCGGCGTCCTGTTCGTGGCGCGCGTGGACGGGAAGGTCGCGGGGTGCGTGGCGGCGCATCGGTGGCGCGGGGACGTCTGCGAGATGAAGCGGCTCTTCGTCCGGGACGCGTTTCGGGGGTCGGGTTGCGGCCGCGCGCTGGTCGAGGGCATCATCGCCTGGGCTCGGAAGGCGGGGTACCGGCGCATGCTGCTGGACACGCTGCCCGTCATGGATCAGGCTCAGCGTCTCTACACGCGGCTCGGCTTCCGGGAGGTCGCGCCCTATCGCCCGAATCCGGTGCCGGGAGCGCGGTTCCTGGAGCTCGCGCTCGAATGAGATTCGCGCCGAGACGGAGGGTCGGATGGCGAAGACGCCGGTAGTCTTCAAGACCGCGCACCGGATCAAGTTCTCCGAGCTCGATCCCTACAATCACATGCGCACGGCGGTCTACTCGGGCTACTACGTCGATCATCGGATGACCGGCTTGCGCGAGCGCATCGGATGGGACCTGAAGGCGCTCGCGAAGCTGCCGTTCATGGTCTGGGTCAGGCGGATGGAGATCGACTTTCTGCGGCCTGCCGTCGGTGACCAGGAGATCACCATCACGTCGTTCGCGCGCGAGTTCCGCGGGCCGGACGCGCACATCGAGTGCACCATGTCGGACGACGCCGGCAGGGAACTTTCGCGGTGCCACATGATCGTCGCGTGCGTCGACAAGGGGACGAATCGCTCGATGGACTGGCCGGCCGACGCGATGGAGCTGTTTTACGAGAAGTAAGGACGCGAGCCGGATCGACCCGCCGCCGGCGCGCCGTTTCTCGCCGTCCTGGCCGGTCTGGCTGACGATCTTTCTCGCGCCTCCTGTTTTCGCCGCGTTGGCAATGCACCGGTTTCGCTTCGTCGACTGGAAGGATCCTCTCGTCGTGGTCCTTCCGATCGGCCTGGGCGCGATGGCCGTCGTCGGCCTGCGGACCCGTGTATTCGAGGCGCCGTGGGTCAGAGAGTATCTGCCCCGCGGCTGGATTCTCCTGCTCGGCCTCGCCGTCGTCTCGGGAATGGCGTTTCTGGGGATCATCGTGGTTCTCAACGGCGCGCTGGATCCCGGCATGGCCGTCGAGAGTCGACGTGTGGTGGTCGCGATGGATGCCGGCGAGACGAAGAATCGCGCTCCTTCGGTGACACTCGGATGCGACGGGTGCAAGCCGATCGAGTGGGTCGGGCAAGCGCCCGCCAACGCCGGCATCGGCTCGACCGCGATCGTGCGAATCGGGCCCGGCTTGTTCGGACGGCCGTGGGTGGAAAGGATCGAGTTCATCGGCCCGGATCGCCCGAGGAGAACGCCGGTCGGCCCTGCCGAGTCCGGGATGAAACAGGCCTGGGACCTCGCCAGGTTTCTTGCCGTCGTGGGCTCGATCGTTTGGTACTTCCAGAGGAGAGCGGATTCTCGAAGGATGTGATGACGTCGACATCGAGGGGCAGCCCGTCGACCGGCCGGGCGCCGTCACTTCGTCGGGGATGGCGCGGGAGGCAGCGGGGTCCTCGAGTACAGACCGATCGGGTGGCCGGCGGGATCCACGACGACCGCGATCGCTCCGGCGCCGTCGGACAGGTTGAAGGGGAAGCCGGGCACGACGGTGCCGCCGAGCTCCTTCACCTTCCGGCATCCGGCCAGGATGTCCGGCACCTGGACGTACACGACGCCGTTGAACGGGCTGATCTTGCCCTCCGCGACCCGCAGCGATCCGATCGGCGTTACGCCCGCGACGATCTCGACGGCCAGGTCCGTTCCCGCGAGCGCCGTGAACTGCCAGTCGAAGAGTTTTCCGTAGAATTCTTTCGACTGCGGAAGGTTGCTCGTCGTGATGTCGAACCATGCGATGCGCCCCGATCCGACGTCGGCCGGGGGAGCCTTGGGGGCTTCGGCGCGGAGCTGTCCGGCGGCGAGCGTCAGCGCCAGGGGCAGGGCCAGGATCGCTTTGCGCATTGCTTCCTCCTCGATTGCATGCCGTCGGTGACGTGGCGCATGCTAGCACCCGCCCCGGCTTTCCCGCGCGCCCGGAGCTGCTAGTCTTCCGGCGAAATGGAACTCCCGTGACGACGAGCAGCGAGTTCTGGGACCGCCACCATCACATCTCGGAGGATGGCGATTTCTGGATGGCGCATCCGATCTGCCGGGAAGCCATCAATCGCCGAATTGCCGGAGAGGTCGGCGCGTATCCGCTCGACCATCTGTACGCGGTCGCCGGGATGCCCCGGTTCGAGAAGGCGCTGTCGCTCGGATGCGGCACCGGCCGCGTCGAGAGGGCGATGGCCAGACTGGGGATCGCGGCGCAGATCGATGCCGTGGACGGTTCCTCCGTGTCGATCGGCATCGCCCGACAAAAAGCCCTGGACGAGGGGCACTCGACCATCCATTACGAGGTCGCCGACCTGAACCAGGTCCGGCTGCCTCGAGGCGTCTACGACGCCGTCGTGTTTCACCAGTCGCTGCACCACGTCAGCTCGGTCGAGAAGCTCCTCGAGCGCGTTCTCGCATCCCTGAAGCCGGACGGGTTGCTTTTACTGGATGAATGGGTCGGTCCTTCGCGTGTCGAGTGGAACGAGCAGATGCTCGCGCCGGCCAGGTCTCTGTTCGCGGCCGTGCCGGCGCCGTGGCGCAAGTGGAGCGAGCTTCGGGCGCCGATCGAGCAGGACGATCCGTCCGAAGCCGTCCGGTCCTCCGCCATCCTTCCGGCGGTCCGCCGTCTGTTCTCCGTTCGGGTGACGCGGCCCTATGGAGGGAATCTGGTCGCTGTGCTTCTTCCGCAGCTCGAGCGCTCCGCCATGACCCCGACAGATCTCGATGAATTGATTTCGAAGTGGCTCGCAATCGAGGATGGAAACCTGGAGCGAGACCCGGACGCGAGCTACTACATGGCCATCCTCGCGGCGCCGCGCAGCGGAGCCGGCCGTGTCGCGGGCCGGCTGTCGTCGCTCGCCGTACGGGCGAGGCTCGCGATCCGGCACCGCGTGATGCCGGCGATGGGTTTCGGGAAGGCGGCATGAGCGAAGGCGGCGAGAGCGCGCGTCCGGTGGATCCCTTGATCGAAATCAAGGATTCGTCGGGTCCGGCGCGGAGGGCTTTCGGGCTCTACGTGGTGATCGCGTACGCGATCGTCATCGCGGTGCCGAGGAACCTGTCGCTGCCGACGCGGCTCCCCGTAGGCCGATTCACGCTGGAAGGCCATGTAGCGCAAGCCGCTTTCGCGCTGTGGTCGGCGGCCTGGCTCGCGATGGTCGTAGGGCTGGCGCTGCGCACGGCCTGGGGCTATCGCCTGGCACTCGTGGTATTCGGCCTGCACGTGCTCCTGGTGGGATCGAACACGTTGCGCTGGCTGGCGGACAACCGGGCGCCCGTTTCCATGGCGCTGGAGGTGGCGGTCTGGCCGTCGCTGCAGTGGATTCTCGCGGACCTTCTGGCGATGGCCTATCTTTACGAGCGACGGCATGTGTTCGGCCGTGCGACGGATCGCGTTGGATGAATTGCAAGGAGGAGGACATGCCGGGAGCCAAAGTGATCGTTCTCTATCCGTTTCCGCGCGACCCGGGCGCCTTCGAGCGCGCGTACTCGCACGATCACGTGCCGATGGTCAGCCCCCGGAATTTCGACGGGCTTCAGAAATTCGTCGCGTCGCGTGTCGTCGGGACTCCAGACGGCAGCCCTCCTCCGTTCGCCAGGATGGCCGAGCTGCACTTTGCGTCCATGGCGGCGCTGCAGGCGGCCGTGGCGTCGCCGTCGGCGCAGGGGGTCGTGGCGCACGCCGTGTCGATCTCGAGCGGCGGACCGCCGGTCGTCCTCGTCGCGGAGGAAGAGACGAGGACGTTCTAGCGTGCGCCGTTAGCCATGGCCACGTCCCGAGATCGGCCCGGAATCATCGCCCCGCCACCCGTACTGACGGTTCTGGCGATCGGCGCCGGGCTCGCGGCAGACCACTTCCTTCGTCTGCCCCTGATGGCCGGCGGGCTCAAGTCGTTGCGAATCGCCGTGACGGCCCTGCTCGCCATGGTCGCCGCGGCTTTGCTGGTCGCGGCCAAAAGGGAGTTTCACAAACACCGGACGACGGCTAATCCATATCGTCCGAGCACGGCGGTCGTCACGACGGGCATTTATCGGCTCACGCGCAACCCGATCTACGTCGCCATGATGCTCGTGGTAGCCGCGGTTGGCGTCGGCGCCAACACGCTGTGGCTTCTCGCGGCCCTCGTCCCACTCGGCCTCCTCCTGCACTTTGGCGTGGTGAAGAGGGAGGAGCGCTACCTCGCCGCCAAGTTCGGAGGCGCCTACGAGCAGTACCTGAGTGGCACCCGGCGATGGCTCTAGCTCCCCGATAGGTGAGAGGAGGGACACATGATCATCGGCGCACACTCGATAATCTACAGTCGCAAGCCCGAAGAGGATCGCGCGTTTCTGCGCGACATTCTGGAGCTCCCGAACGTGGACGCGGGAGGCGGCTGGCTCATCTTCGGTCTGCCGCCGGCGGAGCTGGCGGTTCACCCCTCGCGCAAGAACGACGTTCACGAGTTCTATTTCATGTGCGAGGACGTCCGCGCATTCGTCGCGGCAATGGCGAAGCGGCGCGTTCGTTGCAGCCCGATCCAGAATCCGGGTTGGGGCGAGCTGACCCGGGTCACGCTCCCGGGCGGCGGCAAGCTCGGCGTCTACCAGCCGCGCCACGCCCGGCCCAGGACGTCTCGGGCACGCAAGACGAGGAAGGCTTCGGGCGGCAGGAAGGCGGCGGCCCGCTGACATGCCCGCGCGCCCGAGGGCGCTTAGCGAGTTTCGCATCTCACAGCCGTCATCCCGAGAAACGGAGCGACGAGAGATCTCGGACTCGACACGCCACGGCTCATCTAGTTCGGGATCCCTCGCTGCGCTCGGGATGACAGGAGTTAGGACGAGACGCTTCAGACACGGTGCTACGAGTAGATGGCGCGACGACTGTTCCGCCGCTCTCGACGCGTCATCGTTTCAAAATAGCATCGTCGGCAGATAATCTCCCTTCGGTAGGAGCCGAATGCGGATACTCGTCGTCGGAGCCACCGGTACCATCGGGCGCGCCATCGTGGCGGCCCTGCAGGCGGGGCACGTGGTCGTGCCCGTGAGCTTCCGCAAGGCAGCCATCACGGTGGACATCGCTGATCCGGATTCGATCGTGGCCATGTTCCGGCAGGTCGGTTCCGTCGACGCCGTGGTCAGCGCGGCGGGCCAGGCCAGATTCGCGCCCCTGACCGACCTCACGGACGCCGATTTTTCGTTTTCGATCGCCAACAAGCTGATGGGCCAGGTCAATCTCGTTCGACACGGAATGCCGGCCGTTCGCCAGGACGGATCCTTCACCCTCACGAGCGGCGTCCTGGCCCGGGCGCCCATGGTCGGGAGCGGGGCCATCAGTCTCGTCAACGCGGCCGTCGAAGGTTTCGCGCGGGCGGCGGCGCTGGAGGCGCCGAGAGGCATTCGCGTCAACGTCGTAAGCCCTCCGTGGGTCACGGAGACGCTGCTGTCGCTCGGCATGGACACCGCTCACGGCCTTCCCGCGGCAACGGTGGCCCGCGCCTACGTCGAGAGCGTTACCGGCACTCGGACCGGCGCGGTGATCGAGCCCGCCGCCAGCTCCTGATCGACGGCGAGGTAATACGCGCATGCCGCCCACGCTTGCGAACGGCAAGATCTGTTACGTCGAGATTCCTTCGGCCGACGTCCGTCGCTCGGCGGAGTTCTACGAGAGAGTCTTCGGCTGGACGATCCGGCGCCGGGGCGACGGGTCGACGGCGTTCGACGACGGGGTCGGCGAGGTGAGCGGCGCCTGGGTGACGGGCCGGCCGCCGTCGCGAGAGGTCGGCCTGCTCTTCTACATCATGGTCGACAGCGTGGCGGCGACGATCGAGGCCGTTCTCGCGCACGGGGGCGAGCTCGTGCAGCCGATCGGCGTGGATGCGCCCGAGGTGACCGCCCGGTTCCGCGATCCCGCCGGCAACGTCGTCGGTCTGTATCAGGAACCCGCATCCGGCGTGGCGAGAGTCGCCGGGCAACCGGAGTAAGCTCGCCGCATGAGACGCGCGACGTTCCGGGACCTGGCGGTCGCTCTGGCGGTTCTTGGATTGGCGGGTGGTTCGACGGCGCAGCAGGCCACGGCGGAGCGTTCCGCCGGAGTCGCGCGTGTTTCGGCGGTGCCGATTCACGATGAGCGGGACTTCCCGGCAAGCCCCGCCCGAATCTACGAAGCGCTTCTCGATTCGCGGGAATTCGCCGCATTTTCGGGAAGGCCGGCCGAGATCAGCCGCGACGCGGGCGGCGCGTTCTCGCTTTTCGGCGGCCACATCGTCGGCCGGAACGTCGAATTGATACCGAATCGGCGAATCGTGCAGGCATGGCGCGTCGTGACGTGGCCCGACGGCGTCTACTCCATCGTGACGTTCGAGCTCAAGGCCCAGGGATCCGGCACGCGTTTGACCTTCGATCACGTCGGATTTCCCGATGGTTTGAAAGACCATCTTGCGGAAGGCTGGGAGTCGAACTACTGGGCGCCGCTCAAGAAGCTCCGATGAGTCCGGCGGGCTCGGAACCGAGTCCGCGGCAAGCGAGGTGGACCTTGAATCGATCCATCGGTGTGACGATCTTCGGCGCCTTCCTGACGCTCACGGCCTGCCGGCCCGCCGGGAGCCAGGCCGACGTGCGGTCGGAGATCCTGCGTGTCGACGCGCAGTGGCTCGAGGCGGTGCAGGCCCGCGATGTCGACCGGGCGGTGTCCTTTTGGGCCGACGACGCGATCGTGTTCCCGCCCGGGGGGCCCGCGGTGGCCGGCAAGGCCGCCATTCGCGAGTACGTGACGAAGAGCTTTCAGACGCCGGGCTTCACGGTCTCCTGGAAGACGGCGGCGGTGGAGGCGTCGAGCGGCGGCGACGTCGCCTACACGACGGGCACCAACCACGTGACCTTCGCCATGCCCGACGGCCGGCAGGCGGCGGTGGACGGCAAGGCGGTCGCGGTCTGGCGGCGGCAGAAGGACGGCGCGTGGAAGTGCGCGATCGACATCTGGAACGACGCGTCGCCTCCGCAATGAAGAAGGAGCGGGGCCGCGCCCGGACGTCGCCTCTGCAGAATCGCGTCGACCCCTACGGGCGGCTCCAGGCGGTCGCGGCGCGCGGCACCTTGATGGGCAACCGGGGAGTCCTGCACGACGACGCGGCGCGTGTCGTCGCGGCCTGGCGATCGCCGCGCTGGATCACCTGCACGCTGAGCTTCAAGGACCGGTGGCGCGAGGTGTTCACTCCCCGCCGCTACAGCGAGCTGTTCTTCCTCGACGAGGCGACTTCGCTCGCCGCCGGACACCGGCCCTGCGCGGAGTGCCGGAGGGAGCGGTTCAACGAGTTCCGCGCGGCGTGGGCCGCGGGCGACCCGGAGCGCTCGGCGGCGCAACCTCCGAAGGCCGACGAGATCGATCGAGCCCTCCACACGGAACGGGTGTCGCGCGGCGGAGACAAGAAGACGTTCGACGCGTCGCTGGCATCGCTGCCCGCCGGAGTCATCGTCGAGCACGAGGGCCGCCCCTGGCTGTATCGGGACGGCAAGGTGCGCCCGTGGAGCTTTACGGGATACGGGAAGGCGGCGAGCCTGCCCGCGGCGACGAGGGTCAGGGTGCTCACGCCGAGATCGATCGTTCGGGCGATGTGCGCCGGTTTCGTGCCGGGCGTGCACGAGAGCGCGGGCGGCTGAGATGGGGGAGCCGAGGCCGCGCCGCCCCTCCGTTGGCTACGGTGTCGCCCTGCTGGCGATCGGCGTCGTCGTGGTCGGCTGCTCCGAGCGGCTGACGCCCTCCCGGGCGGCGACGATCATTCGCCACTCGGGGGCGTTCCTGTCCGGATCGCCCGAGAGCCACCCGGCGTTCGATGGGGTGACGGCGCTGCTGAAGGGGACCGAGGGGTGGACGCCCGGTCGCGAGGAGGGAGATTCCTACATCGCCGAGTTTTCGTATCACTGGGCGAGCGGCCCGGGCGGGGAGGGACGGGGCCAGGCGCCGGCGGAGCTGACGTCGAGGGTCGTTCTCCGTCGCCTTGGAAACAGCTGGCACGTCGACGACGATCAAACGCGCGCGCTCGTTCCTTCGTGGCCGAAGCTGCCCCGGACGGCCGGTCCGCCGCTCTGGCCGACGCCGACGGTTCCCTGATCTCCGGGCTCGCCGGCCGCCGGGCCCGATCCGGATCGTCCGGGCTTAGACTTCGCGCGATGAGCGCGGCGCCGTCTCCGGCCGGATGCGGATGTTGAGGAGGGTCGGTGCGGCTCGCCCCGGACAGGCGCGCCGTCAACAGGCATGAACTTCGATCTCGAGCTTTCGACGCAGGTTCTCGCAAGGACGCCCGGCGCGCTCCACGCGCTCCTCGACGGCCTCCCGGATCCCTGGACGCGGACGACGGAAGGCCCCGAGACCTTCAGCCCGTTCGACGTCGTCGGCCACCTGATCGACGGCGAGGAGACGGACTGGATTCCCCGGGCCCGCATCATCCTGGACCGGGGACCGAACCCGGTCTTCGAGCCGTACGACCGCTTCCGGCATCGCGCGCGCAACGCCGGCCGGACGCTCCCGTCCCTGCTCGAGGAATTCGGCCGGCTGCGCGAGGGCAATCTCGCACAGCTCCGCTCGTGGAACCTGACGCCGGCCGACCTCGAGCTGCCCGGCCTGCATCCGAGCCTCGGTGGCGTGACGCTGCGGCAGCTGCTCGCGTCGTGGGTCGTGCACGATCTCGGCCACCTCGCGCAGGCCGCGCGCGTCATGGCCAAGCAGCTTCGCCAGGACGTGGGTCCGTGGGAGCCGTTCCTGCCGGTGCTGACCGATCATGAGACGCCGCGGTCCTGAGCGGGCAAGTTCTGAACTACGTCGTCATCGCGGCCGAGCTGTGCGGGGCGGTCGCGCTGCTGCGGCGCTCCGCGATCCTGCCTGCGGCCGCCGGCCTCTCCGCCCTGATGGTGGGCGCCATCCTCACGCACTGGCGCAACGGCGATCCCTTTTCCGAATCTCTCGAAGCGCTCCATCTTCTCGTCATCCTCCTCGGTGTCATGATCCTGGTGTCCGCGAATCGGAGCCGCGGCCGCGCGGCGGAAGGGGGTTCGTCGGCATGAACACGGTCGAAAACGAGCTTCGCGAGGTCGTCGCGGCGGCCGCGCCGCGGCTGCTCGCCATTTCCGACGCGCAGGCGGGCAGCCCCCCGGCTCCCGGCAAATGGTCTCCGAAGGAGGTCATCGGCCACCTCGTCGACTCCGCCTCGAACAACCACCAGCGGTTCGTGCGCGCGCAGTTCACCGACGACCTCGTGTTCCCGGGGTACCGGCAGGAGGAGTGGGTGGAGGCGCAGCGCTACCGGTCCGCGCCGTGGTCCGACCTCGTCGCCCTGTGGCGCCTCTACAATGAGCATCTGGCGAGGGTCATCGAAGCCGCGCCGGGCTCCGTGCGGCGCCAGTCGCGGACACGCCACAATCTCCACGAGGTGGCGTGGGTGGCGGTCCCGCCGGACCAGCCGGCGACCCTCGAGTACTTCATGCGCGACTACGTCGGCCATCTGAAGCATCATCTCGGGCAGATCCTGGGACCCGTGTAGCGCCTCGGACAGCAGGAACGTCCGTCCGCAAGGAGGTCCTCATGCTCCGGATCCTCTTCGCCGTGCCCCTGGCGCTCGTCGCGTTCGCGATCGACGGTCCCGGCCCGCCGTGGCCTCCCGCCAAGGCGCCGGTCATCGCGGCGGCGGACGGATACGTGGTCATCCCGGGAGCCGCGGTCGCGCCGGACCCGGCGCGCAAGTACCTGGCGATCTTCGACGCGACCCGCGGCGCCGGCAAGCCGACCGAGCTGCTCCCGGCCGTCAACATGGCCGGCTCCGAGCTGAACGCCTTCGGCGTCGCCGGCGTCCCGCCCGCGAACGTGCGGTTCGCGCTGGTCTTCCACGGGCAGGCGCTGGACGGCATCCTGGACGACGCGCACTACCGGGCGAAATTCGGCGTGCCGAACCCGAACGTCCCGGTTCTCGAACGGTTCCGGAAAGCCGGGGTGGAGCTCTTCGTCTGCGGCCAGAACCTCGCCGCCGATCACGTCGATCCGAAGTCGTTGACGCCGAGCGTCACGGTGGCAAGCGACGCGCTGATCGTGCTGATGGCGTACCAGAATCGCGGCTACGCCCTCCTGAGCTTCTGATCCGGCCCCGACGACCGTGATCATCGCTCTCGCCTCGCCGCGCGTCTCCTCGACCGTCGACGAGGGCCTGGACAGGGTGAAGCGTCTCCTCGCCGAGGCTTCGTCGCGGGGCGCGGAGATCGTCTGCTTTCCGGAGGCGTACCTGCCGGGCCTGCGGGGCCAGGACTTCGAGGTGCCGCCCTTCGGTCGCGCCGACGAGGAGCGAGCGCTCGTCGGCCGTGAAGCAGTGGGCGAGGGCCCACGCGGTGGCCACGATCCTCGGCATGGAGCGGGTCACGGACTCGGGCCGGCAGATCGCCGCCTTCGTCGTCGACGCCCGCGGCGAGCTTCTGGGTTGCCAGACCAAGAACCAGCTCGACCCGTCCGAAGAGCGGTTCTACGTGCCCGGCGATGCGCGCCGGATCTTCGAGGTCAACGGCGTCCGGTTCGGCGTGGCGATCTGCCACGAGGGCTGGCGCTATCCGGAGACGGTGCGATGGGCGGCGGTGCGGGGCGCGAAGATCGTCTTTCATCCGCAGCACACCGGCAGCGAGCGCGAAGGCGTGCTGCCGACCGAGTGGGGCGCCGCCGGCGGGCCGTACTACGAGAAGGCGATGATGATGCGCAGCCTCGAGAACACGATCTACTTCGCGAGCGTCAACTACGCGCTGCGCTTCCCGGAATCCGCGACGAGCCTCATCGATCCGTCGGGCCGGTGCCAGGCGTATCTGCCATACGGGGAGGAAGGCGTCCTGGTGCAGGAGATACGGGTCGAGAAAGCGACGGGCCTGCTGGCTTCCCGGTACGCGCCCGCGCGCTACCGGGAGGGCGGGCCGGAGTGAAGGGTCGGAATCGTCGACGGCACTCGAGGAGGTAGACGATGAACCGTGAGGGCGAAGGGCGGGAGATCCGGCAGCTGGCGCGCTATCAGGTGCGGGCCGAGGCGCTCGAGCGATGCCTCGCGGCGATCCGGGAGTTCGTCGCGTACGTCCGCGCGAACGAGCCGGGCACGCTGCGTTACGAAGTCTGGCAGGAGGAGAAGGACCCGACGCGATTCGTCCACATCTTCGTCTTTCGCGATGCGGAGGCCGATCGCATTCACTCCGAATCGGCCGAGGTCAGGAAGTTCGCGTCGATCCTGTACCCGGCGTGCCTGGCGCCCGTGGAATTCGTCGACTACGGGCGCGTGGCGTCGAACGCATGAGCGGCGCCTCTCTGTCCAGGCTGCGTTTGAAGATCTCGATGTCTCTCGACGGATTCGTGGCGGGCCCGAGCCAGAGTGTCGAGAATCCACTGGGGATCGGCGGCATGCGGCTGCACGAGTGGGCGTTCGCGCTCGACGCGTGGCGCGGGCAGCACGGTCTCGAGGGCGGCGAAGTCAACGCGAGCACGGCGGTCGTCGAAGAGTCGCTCGCCGACATCGGGGCGACGGTGATGGGGCGCAACATGTTCGGCGGCCATCCGGGGCCGTGGAATGTCGGGAAGCCCTGGGACGGCTGGTGGGGAGACGATCCGCCCTTCCATCATCCCGTCTTCGTGCTGACCCACCACGCGCGCCCGCCGCTGCGCCTGAAGGGCGGAACGACCTTCACGTTCGTCACCGAAGGCATCGGGCCGGCGCTCGAACAGGCGCGGCGGGCCGCGGGAAGCAAGGACGTGTCGCTCGCCGGCGGGGCGAAGGCCGCGCAGCAGTACCTCGCGGCCGGTCTCGTCGACGAGATGGAGATCAACCTCGTGCCCACGCTTCTCGGCAGCGGCGAGCGCCTCTTCGAAGGCGTCGGCGACGACCTGCACGGACTCGAGCTCGTGCGAACGGTCGCCGCGCCCGGGGTCACGCACCTCAAGCTCGCGCGGCGCTGAGGGCTGCGAGCGTCCCTCGGTTCTCGCCCGGGCGTTCGTCGTTCTGAGGGGCGTCGTCTACTCCGTTCTCTTCGTGTGGCTCTGGGCCTGGCTCGCCGTCTCGGCGCGGCCGCTCGACGCGAGGATCCCGGGTCGGCCTGCCGCACTGGCTCGCGCCAGCGGCAGCCGTGCGTAGGACATAATTCCCCGATCGCCACGGGTTGGGCGCGGAGAAGCGAGCATGCGAACCGGAAAGACGAAACCGCGAAGCGTCCACGAGTACCTGGTGTCCCTGGGCGCCGGGAAGCGGGCGGCGCTCCGGAAGCTGCGCCAGGCCATCCGGGCCGCGGCGCCCGGGGCCGAGGAGTGCATCGCCTACGGCATTCCGGCGTACCGCATCGACGGTCGGATGATCGTCGCGTTCGGAGCGGCGGCGAAGCACTGTTCCTTCTACGCGGGCGCCGCTCCCGTGAAGATCCACGCGGCCGCCCTCGCGGCCTACGGCACCAGCAAGGGCACCATCCGCTTTCCGGCGGACCGCCCGCTCCCGGCCGCGCTCGTGCGCAAGCTCGTGAAGACGCAGATCGCGGCGCGGATGGCCCGCGCCTGATTCGACCGGAGGGGAGACATGCGAAAGCTCGCCGTGTTCAACAGCGTGACGATCGACGGGTACTTCACGGGCGCCGGCGGCGACATGAGCTGGGCCCACGGCGGCAGCGACGACCCGGAGTTCAACGCGTTCGTCGAAGACAACGCGAAGGGCGGCGGCGAGCTCCTGTTCGGCCGCGTCACGTATCAGCTCATGGCGAGCTGGTGGCCGACGCCGCAGGCGAAGCAGATGGCTCCGGTCGTGGCCGACCGGATGAACGCGCTGCCGAAGGTCGTGTTCTCGCGAACGCTCGGCGAGGCGGCGTGGAGCAACACGAAGCTCGTGAAGGGCGACCTCGTCGCGGAGGTCCGCGCGCTGAAGAAGGCGCCCGGCGACGACATGGTGATCCTGGGAAGCGGGAGCATCGTGGGGCAGCTCGCGCGGGCGGGCCTGATCGACGAATACCAGGTCGTCGTGAAGCCCGTCGTCCTCGGCAGGGGAAGGTCGATGTTCGACGGGGTCGCCAGGAAGCTCGACCTGAAGCGGTCTGGCGCGCGGGTGTTCGGCAACGGGGACGTCTTCCTGTCCTACGAACCCCGGAGGTGAGCGGAAGATGAACGTGCCTCCCGGTCGGGGCCGGGGTATGCTTTTCTCCTCCCGTGATCAACGAGTTGCTACATAGGAGGTCTCCATATGGGTCGTCGCGCTGAATTGCTGGCCGGTCGAATCGAGGAAGGCGCCGCCGGCCTCGCCGCCTTCGTCGAAGGGCTCTCCGACTCGCAGTGGCACACGCCGATGTCGGGCGGGAACGACACCCGCTCGGTCGGCGTCATCGTCCACCACGTCGCCGCCGTCTACCCGGTCGAGGTCGACCTCGCCCGGGCGATCGCCGCCGGCAAGGCCGTCACCGACGTCACGTGGGAGGTGGTCGCCGACCTCAACGCCAAGAACGCCCGCGAGAACGCCTCGATCTCGAAAGCCGAGGCGCTCGAGATGCTGCGCAAGAACAGCCGCGAGGCGGCCGCCGCGGTGCGCGCGTTCACGGACGAGGAGCTCGATCGCGCGGCTCGTTTCTCGCTTGCCTACGGCGCTCCGATCACCGCGCAGTTCGTCATCGAGGACCACCCCGTGCGGCACAGCTGGCACCATCTCGCGCGCATCCGGCACGCGTTGGGCCGGTGACGTCGGGGGGCGGCTGCCGCTCCCGCGCGCGCGGGGACGACTGACGATGTACTGCCCGGTGTGCGGCGACGAATACCAGCCGGGTTTCACCCGCTGCGCGGACTGCGACGTCGCGCTCACCGAGAAGCCCCCGGAGCAGCCGCCACCCGCGCCGCCCTTCGAGCTCGTCACCGTTCTGGAAACGGGTGACCAGAGCCTCGTCGCCGTCGCGAGATCCGTCCTGGAGGGTGCGGGAATTCCCTGCATCGCGAGAAACGAGAGGCTCCAGAATCTCTTCGGCTGGGGAACGATCGGGACCGGGTACAGCGTCTCGATGGGTCCGATCCGGGTCCAGGTTCTCCGCGAGGACGAAGAGGTGGCAAAGGAACTGCTGGTCGCCAGCCCGGAACTGCAGGTCGAGGGCGATGAAAGCTGAGTCCCGGAGCCCGCGCCCCGTGAAAGAAAGCAACTCATGAACCTCCTCGCGCGACGGCTTGGCGCCCTGCTTCTCGCCGCCTCGGCCGGTGCGATCCTCGCGATGCGGCTTTCGGCCGCGGAATCCCCGGGCACGGGGCGCACGCCGCAATTCGAGAACGACGAGGTGAGGGTCTGGAAGTCCGTCATCCTGCCCGATGCGCCCCTGCCTCCGCACCGGCACGAGCATCCGCGCGTGCTGGTCGCGCTGGCGGGCGGGACGATGAAGATCGTCGAGCAGGACGGGTCGTCGCAGACCCACGAATGGGAGTCCGGCAAGTCGTACTGGCTGCCGGCGAACCCGCCGGGGACGCTGCACTCCGACGTCAACGTCGGGGACAAACCCATCGAGGTGATGGTGGTCGAGCTGAAGACGGCGCATTGAGCGCGCCGGGGAGGTCGACGATGGCGGAGCGATTCGTCGCGGTCGTTCTCGACGGGCACAAGGGGCTCGCGTTCGAGATTCCGTTCGATCCCGCTGAGCGCTGGGGCGCGACGGCCGTGCCGCTCTGGCCGGGCCGGCGCGGGTTACGGGTGCGGGGCAGCGTCGACCGGGTGAGGTTCGAGAGCGTCGTCGTGCCGCGGGCGCGCCGGTTCTTCGTGCTCGTCACGGACGGGATGAAGAAGGCGGCGAAGCTTCGCGCCGGCTCGAGCGTCCGGGTGTCGCTTTCGGACGCGGCCGGCTAGGACCGACTCGAGGAGGTGGATATGGGTCTCTTGCTCGCCGCGGCGCTGCTCGTGCAGCCGGCCGCCGCCGGCGTGACGGTCGTTCCGGGGAGCGAGCTGGTTCAACGGGTCAGGACGGCGCCGGAGGACGGCCCGGGATTCCGCCACGTGACGCTCGCGCAGACGCCGCAATTCTCGACCATCGCGATCCGCCGCACGGCGCCCGAGCGCGCCGAGGTCCATGCGGCGATGGCGGACGTCTGGTACGTCGTTCAGGGCGGCGGCACGCTCGTCACGGGAGGCGCCCTCGTCGGCGCCGCCGAAGTCGGGCCGGGAGAGACCCGGGGGGCGAGCATCGCCGGAGGCGAGGCGCGCCGGATCGGCCCGGGGGACGTCGTCACCATCGCGGCCGGCGTGCCGCACTGGATGAGCGGCATCGAGGGTGAGATCGTCTACGTCCTGGTCAAGGTCGTCACGCCTCCCGAAAAGGGCGGTCCGAAGTGATCCGCAAGCTGAAGTCGGGCCAGTACCGCCTGTACTCCCGCAAGAAGAACCCGAAGACGGGAAAGCGGCGCAACCTCGGCACCTTCAAGACGCGCGCCGCCGCCGAGAAGCACGAGCGCGCGGTCCAGTTCTTCAAGCGCTCGTGACGCCGGAGACGGGAGACGCGCGGCGCCTCCGGATCGTCACGCGGGCGATCCTGGCCGTCGGATTCGCTGCCGCCGCCGTCGTCTGGGCCATCAACGGCGCGGGGCCGCAGGATCCGCTCGGCCGCGATCCGCTCGAGACGAAGAAGTACCTTCACGACCTCGAGATCTACGGCGGGAAGGCCAACATCCTCGCGGCGGAGTTCCGGGAGTGGTTCGCGGGCCTCTGGTACGGCAGGCATCTCGCCTACACGATCGCGGTCATCACGGTCCTGCTGGTCGCCGCAATTCGACTCGGGTTCTCGATGCGCGAGGAGCCCGCCGAGGTCGAGCCCGAGGACGGCTCGTGGGGCGGCCATGCCGCCTGAGGTCCGGTCTCGATAACGGCGCGTCGGCATATGATCGCCGCGGGTAGCCGCTTCCGGGGCCGCCGAGGAGGCCGCGATGACCGTATCCGTTTTCGTCGGCATCAGCGTGGACGGCTTCATGGCGCGCGCGAACGGCGACTTCGATTTCCTGCCGGAAGGCGGCGGCGAGCCGCACGGCTACAACGAGTTTTTCGCCAGCGTCGACGCGCTCGTGATCGGCCGCAACACGTTCGAGAAGGTCCTGACCTTCGAGACGTGGCCCTACGGCGGCAAGCGCGTCGTCGTCCTGAGCAGCCGGCCGGTCGACCTGTCGGCCGCGCGGGGAGCCGTCGTAGAGCAGATGTCGGGCGAGCCGGCGGAGATCGTGGCGAAGCTGGCGGCAACCGGCGCGAACCACCTCTACGTCGACGGCGGGATCACGATCCAGAGATTCCTGCGGGCGGGACAGGTGCGGCGTCTCGTCATGACCCGGGTGCCCGTCCTGGTCGGGGAGGGAATTTCTCTCTTCGGCGCCCTGCCGCACGACGTCCCGTTGCGCCACGTCGCGACGCGCTCGTATGCGAGCGGCCTCGTGCAGAGCGAGTACGAAATCGACGCATGACGCCTGGAATGCGCTGACAGCCCGATTCCGGGAGAGCGGAGGTCGACCATGGCGATGCTCGCCAACGTTGCCGTTGCCGTCGTAGCGCTGCTGCACGCCGGCTTTCTCGTGCTCGAGATGTTTCTGTGGAACAAGCCCGTCGGCCACCGCGTCTTCGGCCTTGCGCCCGACGTCATGGCCGCCTCCGCGCCGCTTGCCGCGAACCAGGGGCTCTACAACGGCTTTCTCGCCGCCGGGCTGGTGTGGGGATTGTCGCTCGGTCCCGCCGGATTCGGCGTCCGGGTCTTCTTCCTGGTGTGCGTGATCGTGGCGGGACTGTTCGGGGCGGCCACCGCCAAGCGCTCGATCCTCTGGATCCAGGCGCTGCCCGGCGCGGCGGCGCTCGCTCTGACCGTCCTCGGCCGGCCGTAGACTCGATGGCCACCTGCGCGCAAATGGCGACGGCCTGCCGGGAAGAGGGGCGCCCGAGAGTCCGACGATGAGCACGCGGACGAAGATCGTCGTGGTCGTCGCTTTCGTGTCGATCGTCGCGGTGTTCTCCGCCTGCACGGCGGTCGTCGCGCACGAGCGGGAAACCGTCGTCCGCTCGGCGGAGGCCGGCAGCACGGCCGCGCGCTTCCTGATCGCCGGCTCCAACTTCTGGAGCCGCTACTGCCTCTTCTTCATCATCGCGGGCGTGTCCGCCGGGACCTTCGTGCGGCGGATTCTCATGGAATTCGACAAGTGGTGATCGCGCCGGCGGCGGACGAGGAGGAAGCATGATCGCTCGGGTGTGGCACGGCGTGGTCCCGGTCGGAAAGGCCGACGGGTACGCCGCCTATCTCGCGGACTCGGACCGGGGGGTGCGCGCGTATCGCGCGATCCGTGGCAACCGCGGCGTGTCGCTGCTGCGGCGCGACGAGGGGGAGAGCGTGCACTTTCTGCTGATCTCGTACTGGGAGTCCGCCGCCGCGATCCGGGAGTACACGGGGCCCGACATGGAGCGGGCGCAATATTTCGAGTACGACCTCGAGTGCCTCGTCGCGCCCGAGCCGAGCGTCGCGCACTACGAGGTGCTCGCGCGGACGGAGGATGCCGCAGGGTGATGTGTCGCAATCGCAGTCGGAGGTGAGGCATGGCCGAGTCCCACGCGGAGCTGGCGAAACGGTGGTTCGAGGAGGTCTGGAACCGGCGGCAGGCGGCGACCGCCCGGGTGCTGCTGCATCCGGAAGGGATCGGACATCTCGAGGGCATGGACGTGCGCGGGCCCGAGGAGTTTCTGGCCGCGCGCGACGTGCTGCTCGGCGCCTTCCCCGATCTGCGGGTCACGGTGGACGGGACGGTCGCCCAGGGAGACGACGTCGTGGTCCGATGGTCGGCCGCGGGGACGCATCGGGGCGACGGACTCGGGTTCCCGGCCACTTCCCGCCCGGCGTCTTTCCGCGGAATGACCTGGATGCGGTTCGCGGACGGCCGGATCGTCGAGGGCTGGGACAGCTGGAACGTCGGCCGCCTGCTCCAGGAGCTGCAGGCTCCGGCCCTGAGGGCCGAGCCGCGGACCGAGGCGGCGGGCGCGGAGCGATGACGTCGCGTGGTTGAGGCCCGGCCGCCCGGCATCACGGCGCTTTCCTTCTTCTTTCTCTTCGGGACGGTCGTGAGCTTCGTCTGCGCCGTCTCGCTGGCCTTCCCCGGGAGCTTCCTCGAGCCGATGTGGCGCCTCAATCCGCGGGCGCGCGAAGCATTCGGACCGATGGGCGCGTGGGCGGTCGCGCTGCTCGCCGTCGTGTGCATCGCCTGCGCTCTGTCGGCGATCGGGTTGTGGCGAGGAAGGCGCTGGGGCCATCGTCTGGCCGCGGGCGTGCTCGCCGTCAATCTCGCGGGCGACGCGGCCAACGCGATTCTCGGGATCGAGCGCCGGGCGATCTTCGGAATACCGGTGGCTATCTCGCTGCTGGCGTTTCTGGGGAGCCGTCGGGTAAGGTCCTTCTTCGACCGGCCTGCCGCGGCCCCGGAGCCCCGGCCGGCCATCGGGGGGATGAGCTCACGATGATTTCCGCGACCGAGGCGCTCGAGCGCCTGCAGGCGGGCAACCGCCGGTTCCTTTCCGATGCGCCGGGGCGCGAGGCGCTCACCGGCGGCTCCAGGCGCCGCCAGGTCGCGGCCTCGCAGGAGCCCTTCGCCATCATTCTCGGCTGTTCGGACTCGCGGGTGCCGGCGGAGATCGTCTTCGACCAGGGCCTCGGCGACCTGTTCGTCATCCGCGTCGCCGGCAACATCGTCGCCCCGTCTCAGGTGGGCAGCGTCGAGTTCGCCGCGGAGCGGTTCGGGACGCGCCTGGTCGTCGTGCTCGGACATTCCTCCTGCGGGGCCATCCTGGCGACGCTCGAGGAGCTGACCCGGCCGTCGCGAGACCAGTCGCGCAACCTGCGCTCGATCGTGGACCGGATCCGGCCGTCCGTGGAGGCGCTGCACGCGGCCGGGCGCGGCGCGGATCCGGACCTCGTGCGCGAGGCCGTGCGCGCCAACGTGCGCGCGTCGGTGGACCACCTCCGGCACGGCTCGGAGGTGCTCGAGCAGTTCATCCGGAAGGACGGGCTGCTCGTCGTCGGCGCCGAGTACGCGCTCGAGACCGGGGCCGTCGAGTTCTTCGACCCCGCGCCGGCCCGAACGCCGTGATCGCCCGCGCGGCGGTGTTTGCCGCGATGGCCGCTCTGCTCGCGGCGTCGTCGTTGGGCGAGGCGCCGCGGGCGGTCTCCATTCCGACGTCGGACGACGGGGTCGTCGCCGCGGACCTCTACGGCGCCGGCCCGCGCGGCGTCGTGCTCGCGCACGGCGGCCGGTTCGACAAGGAGAGCTGGGCGCCGCAGGCGCGCGCCCTCGCGGCAGCCGGGTTCCGGGTCCTCGCGATCGACTTCCGGGGGTACGGCCCGTCCCGGGGCCCCGGGCAGGAGGATCCGCTCTCCGCCCCGCTCGACCTCGACGTGCTGGCCGCGGTCCGGTACCTGCGGGCGGCGGGCGCGACCTTCGTGGCGGTCGTCGGCGGGAGCATGGGAGGAACCGCGGCCGCCGACGCCGCGGCGGCGGCGAAACCGGGCGAGATCGATCGCCTCGTCCTGCTCGGCTGCGGCGCCGGCCGGTCGCCCGCCCGCGTCGCCCCGAGCAAGCTCTTCATCGTCGCCCGCGACGACCCCGGGCCCGGAAACGTCCCGCGGCTGGCGGCCATTCGCGCGGCCTACGAGGCGGCGCCTCCGCCGAAGGAGCTGCTCGTTCTGGAGGGCTCCGCCCACGCCCAGGCCATTTTCGAGACGAAGGAGGGCGACCGGGCGATGCGCGCGATTCTCGATTTCCTCTCGAAGCCGTAGGATGGATGCGTGAGCGCGCAGGGTGTGGGGACGCTCATCCAGGAGGCGGATCGGGCGCGGCGCGAGAATCGTCTCTCCGACGCCTACCGGGATTTTTCCGAGGCCGTCGCGCTCTGCCGCGAGGCGGGCGCTTCCGGCGACCTCGCTCGGGCCCTCAAGGGGCTCGCCCAGATCGAGCGGGACCTCGGGCGCGGCGAAGCGGCTCTTCCCCTGTACGAAGAGGCGGTCGCCCTCTGCCGGCGCCAGGGCGACCCGCTCGAGCTCGCGCACACCCTCCGGCACCTGGGCGACGTCCATCGAGCCGGCGGCCGCATGCATCTCGCGGAGCCGTGCTACGTCGAGGCGCTCGCGCTCTACCGTGGCAACGAACGGACCGACCCGCTCGATCTGGCCAATGCCATCCGGCCGCTCGCGATTCTCCGCGAGAGCATGGGGCAGATCGAGTCGGCCCTGCGGCTGTGGGCCGAGGCGCGCCTTCTCTACGAGGCGGCCAACGTGGAGCAGGGTGTCGCCGAGTGCTCGTCGCGCCTCGCCCGGCTGGGGGGCGAGTGAGGCGATGTCGCTCCGCGCGCTGAAGCCGTTCATTCCGTCCGGCCGCGACTTCGGCGCCGCCCGCGCGTTTTTCCGCGATCTCGGCTTCATGGAAATCTGGGAGGCCGAGGGCCTCGTGGAGCTGCAGCTCGGCGGCGCTACCTTCATCCTGCAGGACCTCCACAACGAGGAGATGCAGCGCAACCTCATGATGTTCGTGTCGGTCGAGGACCTCGACGCGTGGTGGCGGCGAATCGTCGACTCGGGCGTCGTGGGACGCTATCCGGGCGTGTCGGCGCGGGAGCCCACCGTCTTTCCTTGGGGAATGCGCGAGGTCCACCTCATCGATCCGGCCGGCGTGTGCTGGCACTTTGCGTGACGCGATGGAGCCGCCGTCGTCCGGGCCGGTCATCCTCTTCGACGGCGTCTGCAACCTCTGCAACGCGGCGGTCCAGTGGGTCATCGAGCGCGACCGGCGCGCGAGGTTCCGTTTCGGCGCCCTGCAATCCGAGGCCGGGCGCGCGGCGCTGCGGGCCTCGGTCGCTGCGGCCGACCTGCCCGACAGCATCGTCCTGCTCGACGCCGACGGCGCCCACGTGCGCTCGGATGCCGCGATCCGCATTGCGCGGGGTCTCGGGTTCCCCTGGTCGCTCGCGGCGGCCGCCGCCGTCGTCCCGAGGCCGCTGCGCGACGCCGTCTACTCCTGGGTCGCGCGCAATCGCTACCGGTGGTTCGGCCGCCGGGAATCGTGCATGGTGCCGACCCCGGAGCTCGCGTCGCGGTTCGTGGATGCGGGAGAGCTCCCGGCGCATGGCCCGCCCGCGGCGGCCGCCGTGGCGCACGCGCCCGGATCCGTGCGCGGCGGCTTTGCCCTGCGCGCCCTGCTCGCCTATTTCGTTCTCTACATCCTCTGCTTTCCCCTCGGAACGATTCCCGGCACCCAGGGGCTCGCGGAGCGGTACGAGCGGCTTCTGCATGCGGTGGTCTCGCGGGTCGCGTTCGCGGTGTTCGGCAAGAAGCTGACCGTATTCACGAACGGAAGCGGCGACACGACGTACGACTACGTCGCGGCCCTGACGTTCGCCGTCGTGGCGCTCGCGGCGGCGGGGGCGTGGACGCTCCTGCGCCGCGGGCGGCCGGTTTCGGGGCGCGCATTCTTCCTCACCCGGACATACGTGCGCTATTACCTCGGGGCCGTGATGCTCTCCTACGGCTGGAGCAAGGTCATCCCGCTCCAGTTCCCGTCCATCGGCCCCGATTCGCTGGTCATGGGCTACGGGGAGTCGTCCCCGATGGGTCTTCTCTGGCGTTTCATGGGCGCGAGCACGGCGTACCAGATTTTCACGGGCCTCGCGGAGCTCCTCGGCGGGGCGCTGCTGCTCGCGCGCCGGACCGCGCTCGCCGGGGCGCTCGTCTCCTCGGGGGTCCTCGCCAACATCTTCATGCTGAACCTCTGCTTCGACGTTCCCGTGAAGCTGTTTTCCCTCCACCTGCTCTTCATGGCGGTGTTCCTGATCGCGCCGGACGTGATGCGCCTGGCGGGTGTCTTCTTGCTGAACGTCCCCGTCCAGCCGGCGCCCCATCTCTTCCGGATCCGGCGGGCGTGGCTGCGCCGGACCTTGGCCGCCGCCAACGCCGCGTTCGTCGCGCTGGTCGCGGTGTACCCCGCGTACGAGGGCTACGAGGACCTCCAGAAGGAGCGGCAGGAGGCGCCGGCGCTCCTGGCCGGCGTCTACCGGGTCGAGTCCTTCTCGAGCGACGGCGTGGCGGGACGCGAGCTTTCCGACGACTCCCGCTGGGTGCGCGTCGGGATCAACCCGAAGGGACTGATCGCGTTCCAGCGCGCCGACGGGACGGCCGTCCGGTTCCGCGTCAAGATCGACGACGTGAAAGGCACGCTGACCCTGACACGCAGCGACGACACGACGCCGGCGACGTTTCGCTTCACGAAGCCGGAGCCGGGCGTGGTCCGGGTCGATGGCACCCTCGCCGGGAAAGCGATCGTCGCCGCCCTGCGGCGGCAGCCCGACGACGCCTTCCTGCTGACGGGCCGGGGATTCCGCTGGATCAACGAGTATCCTTTCAACCGCTGACGGCGGAGGACGGCATGAGAACGATCGGAAACATCATCTGGCTCGTGTGCGGCGGTCTCGCCATGGGCCTCGCGTGGTGGCTGGCGGGCGCGATCGCGTTCGTCTCGATCGTGGGCATTCCGTGGGCGAGGTCCTGCTTCGTCATCGGCAAGCTCTGCTTCCTGCCGTTCGGCAGGACGGTCGTCGGGCGGGAGGAGCTCACGCGCCGCAGCGACGTCGGAACGGGAGTGCTCGGGTTCATCGGCAACGTCATCTGGTTCGTCTTCGCCGGGCTGTGGCTCGCGACGGGCCACCTCGCGTCGGCGCTGCTGTGCTTCGTCACGATCATCGGGATCCCGTTCGGCCTGCAACACCTGAAGCTCGCGGTCATCGCGCTCGCGCCGATCGGGAAGGCCGTCGTGCCGGTCGCCGCTTTGGGGGCGAGGTGACGGCGGCGATCCGGCGGCTCGGTCCCGGGGAGGCCGCGCTCAGGACGAGCGCGGTCCGCTGAGGCGCCCGTGACCGCGCTCGGCGAAAATCTCTCGATCCTTCTGGTGCGGGAGCTCGACACTTTCGACCGCGAGCTCGCGCTCTTTCCCGACGACGAAAGCGTCTGGAGGACCGTTCCCGGAATGGCCAATTCGGCCGGGAACCTCGCCCTGCACGTGGCCGGCAACCTCCAGTACTTCGTCGGCGCGGTCCTCGGCGGCACGGGCTATGTTCGCAACCGGCCGCTCGAGTTTTCACGGAGGGAGGGTCCGCGGTCGGACGTGCGGGCAGAGCTCGACGCGGCCCGCGCGGTCGTGCGCGAGGTCCTGGCGCGGCTGCCGGAGGACCGGTACGCCCTCGAGTTCCCGGAGCCCGTCAACGGCGTGCGGATCCGCACGGACCGCTTTCTGATGCATCTCTGCGTGCACGCCGGCTACCACCTCGGGCAGGCGAGCAGCGTGCGGCGCGCGGTGACGGGCGAGGACCGCTCGAGCGGGCCCGTCCCCCTGCAGGCGCTCGGGTGACGCCGACGTTCTTCGAGACGCCGAAGGCCTTCCGCGCGTGGCTTTCGAGGAATCATGCGAAGTCGGGCGAGCTCTGGGTCGGTTTCTACAAGAAGGAAACGGGCCGGCCGAGCATCACCTGGCCGGCCGCCCTCATCGCCGACTCCGCGAATGGGCTGCGGATTCCGCAGCTGCGGCGGACGAAGACCGGCAAGGGGAAGGCGAGCGGTTAGAATCCGCGCCAGGCTCCGGATGTCGACGTCGTACAGGGTATTCGGCGGTGTGCTGATCGCGGCCGGCCTCCTGCTCCGGCCGGCCGGTCCCGCCCGCGCGCAGGAAGTCACGGACGGTCCCGCCGTCCTCTTCCAGGACGCGCTCGTGGACAGGCTCGCGGGCGAATGGAAGATCACGCGCAAGATCCGCGGCAAGGTCGTCGAGAACCGGGCGAGCGCGCGCTGGATCCTCAATCACCAGTTCCTGGAGCTGCGGATGACGGACACCGCCGTGCCGCCGGCGTACGAGGCCCTCGTTCTCATCGGGTACGAGCACGCGGATCACAAGTACGTGATGTACTGGTGCGACACGTTCGGCGGGAAGTTCTCGGCGCGGGCCGAGGGCCGGCGATTCCGCGATGCGATCGAGTTCGTCTTCGCGTACCCGGACGGGCCGTTCCACAACACGTTCACGTGGGACGAGAATACGAAGACGTGGACCTCGCGCATGGAGAGCGAAGGCAAGGACGGCAAACTCGCGCTCTTCGCCGAAGACACCTATCGCCGGCCGTAACCCGTGATTGCGGGACTTCTTCTCGCCGCGAGCCTCCTGCTGCCGGGAGCGGGCAAGCCGGCCCGCGCGGAGTTCGCGGTGCGCTGGAATCCCGCCGAGGGCGGGCCCGCGAGCGCCGCGGAGGTACTCGCCCTTCTCGAAGCCCCCGGAACGCGCGCCACCGAGTTCACGGTGCGCTACTTCGACCTGCCGCCGCCTTCGGGCGGGCCGCCGGACGCCGCGGTGATTCTCCGGCAGCGGACCGGCCCGGGAGACGAGAGCGATATCCGGCTGAAGTATCGGCGCACGCGGCCGTTCGAGGGAAAGTGGTCCTGCCCGGACGGCGCGCGGTTCGAGAAGGAATCCGAGGTCGACGTGTCCTTCGGCGGCGCGCCCGAGCCCGCGCGCGTCTACTCCTACAGCTGCTCCCTCGAGGCCCGGGAGCCGCCGGCGTTCCTCGCGGCGGTCCCGAAGCCGTGCGTGTCGCGCGTGACGCGCCATGCCGTCGGCGGCTGGAAAGTCGAAGACTGGGCGCTTCCCGGCGGCGCGCGCCGTCTGGAGGTGTCGCGCACGGCGACGGACACGGAGGCGCAGGCCGCGGCGTTCGGCCGGATGGTCGCCAGGCTGCGCGCGCGCGGCGCCCGGCCCCTCGACGAGAGCAAGACGGAACTCGGCAGCCGGTGCCCGGACGGCGGCGCGCAGCCTTGAAACGGGGAAGGGGGCATCCATGGCGGACCTGACTCGACGGCGTCTCGTCGGCATGACGGCGATGGCAGGCGGGCTGGCAGCGTTCGTGCCGGCGGTGGCGGGCCCGGCGAAAGCGCCGCTCGCGGTGGACCTGACGGGAGACGGCATGCCGCTGACCCCGGCGCAGTGGTCGCGGCTGCTCGCGGACCTGGCCGCCTCGGGGAAGATCGAAGAGGACGAGTATTCGCGCGGCGGCGCGGTCGCGGCGCTCGAGGCGCAGTTCGCGCGGCTTCTCGGAAAGGAGGCGGCGGTCTTCATGCCGTCCGGGACGCTCGCCAACCAGCTCGCCGTCCGGCGCCTGGCGGGATTCCGCCGCCGCGTGATCGTGCAGGCGGAAAGCCACCTCTACAACGACACCGGCGACGGCGCCGCGCAGCTCTCGGAGCTGACGCTCATTCCGCTCGCGCCGGGAAAGGCGACGGTTCCCTGGACCGAGATGGAGACGGCGCTCGCCCGCACCGCCTCGGGCCGGGTCGCGACCGAGGTCGGCGTGATCTCGATCGAGTCGCCCGTGCGCCGCCTGCACGGCCAGACGTTCGATTTCGAGGAGATGCGGCGTGTCTCGACCGAGGCGCGCAAGCGCGGGATCGCGTTGCATCTCGACGGAGCGCGGCTCTTCGTCGCGGCCGCGTACAGCGGGAAGGCGCCGTCGGAGTACGCCGCCCTCTTCGACACGGTTTACGTGTCGCTCTGGAAGTGCTTCAACTCGGGCGGCGGCGCGGTCCTCGCCGGGCCCGAAGTCCGCCCTCGACGACATGTACCAGGCGCGGCGCATGTTCGGGGGCGCCCTGTGGAACGCATGGCCCTACGCCGCGGTGGCATCGCATTACGCGGACGGCTACCTCGAGCGGCTGACGGCGGCCGTCGGCGTGGCCGAGGCGCTGCTCTCGATTCTCTCCGCGGACGGGCGCTTCGGCGTCGAGCGCGTGCCCGGCGGCACCAGCCTCGTCCGCATCGCGCCCAGGGTGGCCGACCTCGCGGCCTTCCGCGAGCGCCTCCGGGCGCGCGGCGTGGCGATCGCGCCGCCCGACGGCGACGGGTTCTGGCTCAAGGTCAACGAGACGCTGCGTGGCGCGTCGGCCGAGGCGCTTTCCGCGAGCGTTCCGGTCGGCCCTGGCGTGACGGCTGCGCCCGGGATGACGGGGAAAATCGCTCTATGATTCGCGCTCGAGGGACTTCACGATGGCGGGACGCGTCGACGGTCGGTTGAAGGAGCTGGGTCTCGAGCTGCCCGTGCCGAGCAAGCCCGGGGCGAACTACGTCCCGTTCGTGCGGACCGGCGACCTCTTCTTCCTGACCGGCCAGCTCTCGCAGTGGAACGGCGAGCGCCGTTTCGTCGGCAAGCTCGGCCGCGATTTCGGCGTCGCGGAGGGCCAGGAGGCGGCGCGGCTGTGCGCGCTGAACCTGATTGCGCACCTGCGCGCGGCCCTCGACGGCGACCTCGACCGCGTCCGGCGATGCGTCCGGATCGCGGGCTTCGTCAACTCGGTGCCGGACTTCGTCTCCCAGTCCCAGGTCGTCAACGGCGCCTCGGATCTCTTCGTGGACGTCTTCGGCGACGCGGGGCGCCACGCCCGCATGGCGGTGGGAGTCAGCGCGCTGCCCTACGACGTAGCCGTCGAGGTCGAAGCGGTGTTCGAGGCGCGCTGAAACCGCAAGGAGGTCGCATGAAGGCCATTCGGCGTTTCCGGCTCCTCGCTCCCGCCGCTCTCGGCGCTCTCGCGCTGCTCTCCGCGGCCGCGGCGGGCGCCGCGTCGCGCAAGGACGAGATCCTGGGCACCTGGCGGGGCACGTCGACCTGCGTCAAGAGCCCGGATTTCCCGGCCTGCCACGACGAGGTCGTCGTCTACGAGGTCCGCGATTCGGCGGCCGGCGGCGACGCCGTGACGATGGCGGCTTTCAAGATCGTCGGCGGCGAGAAGCAGCTCATGGGCGAGATGGACTTCACCTGGGACGCGAAAGCGGGAGCATGGACCTCGGAGTTCCAGACGCCGCGCGTGCACGGGCTCTGGACGTTCTTCGTGAAGGGTGGCGACATCACGGGCACGCTGGTCGACGTGCCGTCGAAACAGCTCGTGCGCAACGTCTCCGTGAAGAAGGACCGCTCGTGATCGACGTGCTGCTCAAGCGGTTCGACGCGCCCGACGAGACGCGGATTTTCGAGAAGGGGCGGCTCGATCTCGTGCGGCTCGGATCGCAGACGATCGGGCGGGCCTCGTACGAGCCCGGATGGAAGTGGTCGCTGCACGTCGCGCCGCTCGTCGGCGCTTCCCGGTGCGCCGTGGAGCACGTCGGAATGGTGGTCTCGGGCGTCGCGACGGTCGCCTTCGAGGACGGCCGCGTCGTCGAGCTCGTGCCCGGCAGCCTCTTTCACGTCCCCGCGGTGCCGCACGACAGCTGGGTGGTCGGCGACACGCCCTACGTGTCGCTGCATTTTCTGGGAGCGCAGGAGTACGCGAAGAAGGGCTGAGGCAAGAGGAGGCCGGCGATGTTCGGACCGAGAGGGGACAGCTGCCAGAGCTGCGGCATGCCGTTGAAGCGCGACGCCGCGCGCGGCGGGACCAACGCCGACGGAACCCGGAGCACCGAGTACTGCAGCCACTGCTTCCAGAACGGAGTGTTCACGGAGCCGGGGATCACGGCCGTGGAGATGGCCTCGAAGGTCGAGGGCAAGCTGCGCTCCATGCGCTTCCCGGGCTTTCTCGCGCGCCGGTTCGCGCGCGACGTTCCTTCGTTGCGGCGCTGGCAGTCAGGCACGACCGCCGGGAGGGGATGATGGCGAAAGCGGAGAACAAGACGAAGGCGACGGGGGCGAGCGTCGCAAAGTTTCTCGGCGCGCTCGACGAGGAGCGGCAGCGGGACTGCCGGGCGCTCGTGAAGATGATGACCCGCGTCGCGAAAGCGAAGCCGAAGATGTGGGGGCCGACGATCGTCGGCTTCGGCGACTACCACTACGAGTACGAGAGCGGCCGGGAGGGCGACATCTGCCTCGTGGGCTTCTCGCCCCGCAAGGAGCTCGTGCTCTACATGATGGGCTGCGGGCCGCGCGAGGAAGCCCTCATGGGCAAGCTCGGTAAGTACAAGCGCAGCAAGGGGTGCCTCTACATCAAGAGGCTCTCCGACGTGGACGTCGCGGTGCTCGAGAAGATCGTGGCGGGGGCGGCGAAGAACCTGAAGTCGCGGGAGGCGAAGTGAAGCGCTGGACCCTCGTCGTCCTGGCGGCCGCCGCTCTCGCGCCGCCGGCGTTTGCCTTCGCCGCGGACCCGGCGCCGCTTCCCGTGGTCACGCTGCCGCCCGAGCTCGCGCGGGTCCTCGACCGACTACGAGAAAGCCTGGTCGGGCCGGGACGCCGCGGCGCTCGCCGCCCTCTTCGCCGAGGACGGCTTCGTGCTGACGCCCGCAAATCCTCCCGTGCGAGGCCGCGCGGCGATCGAAAAGCAGTACCGCGGCTCGGGCGGCCCGCTCTCGCTGCACGCCTTCGCGTACGCGACGGACGGGAAGGTCGGCTACATCCTCGGGGGCTACGCGCCCGCGGACGGCGCTCCGGACGACGGGAAGTTCACGCTCACTCTCGTCCGCGGCGGCGACGGGCGGTGGCTCATCTTCTCGGACATGGACAACGGGAACCGGGCAAGAAGACCCTGAAGCACCGGTCGTTCTGGCTCCAGGAGGTCGCCGGCGACGCTCCCGACGTGCCGCCGCTCGAAGGCGACGCGCGCGCGGACGTCGTGATCCTCGGCGGCGGCTACGTCGGATTGTGGACGGCGCTCCACGTAAAGCGTCTCGATCCCTCCTGCGACGTCGTCGTGCTCGAGCAGGACATCTGCGGCGGCGGGGCCTCGGGACGAAACGGGGGCTTCACGCTTTCCTGGTGGCCGAAGCTGCCGTCGCTCGCCGCGGCATTCGGCATCGAGGACGCCGTCCGCGTCGCCCAGGGCTCCGAGGCCGCCATCGGCGAGATCCGCGACTTCTGCGCCGAGCACGCGATCGACGCGCACTTCCGCCAGGACGGGTGGCTGTGGGCGGCGACGTCGGCGTCGCAGCTCGGCGCGTGGGAAGGCGTCGTCGCGCTCTGCGAGAAGCTCGGCGTCGGGCCCTATCGCCGTATTTCCCCGGCGGACATGGCGCGCCGCTCGGGGTCGGCAGAGCACCGGGCGGGCGTGCTCGACGTTTGCGCCGCCACGGTCCAGCCCGCGATCCTCGCGCGGGGCCTGCGGCGCGTCGCGCTCGCGTCCGGCGTGCGTCTCTTCGAGGGAACGCGCGCGCTCTCCTTCGGCCGGAGATCTCCGATCCGGGTCCGGACGGAGCGCGGATCGGTCACGGCGGACCGGCTCGTGATCGCGACGAACGCCTGGGCGGCCGGGATCCGCGAGCTCTCGCGCGCGATCGTCGCGATCACGAGCGACATGGTCATGACCGCGCCGGCGCCGAAACGCATCGCCAGCCTCGGCTGGACGGGGGGCGAGTGCGTCGCGGACTCGCTGACGATGGTCGGCTACTACCACGTCACGCGCGAGGGCCGCCTGGCCTTCGGCAAGGGCGGGTGGGGAATCGCCCTCGGGGGACGCATCGGGCCGTCCTTCGACCGCAATGCGAGCCGGGCGCGCGTCGTCGAGGCGACGATGCGGCGCTACTACCCGGGGCTCGCGGATGTCCCGGTCACGCACGACTGGTGCGGTCCGATCGACCGGACGCCGGACAGTCTGCCGCTGCTCGGACGGCTCGGGAGAAGGGAGAACATCGTGTACGGTATCGGCTGGAGCGGCAACGGGGTGGGGCCGAGCGCCGTGGGAGGCAAGATCCTCGCGAGCCTGGTCCTCGGGCGCGACGACGAGTGGGCGAGGCACCCGCTGGTGGATCGCGCGGCCCGCCGGTTCCCGCCCGAGCCCGTGCGGTACGTCGGCGCGCACATCGTCCGGACCGCCGTTGCGAGCAAGGAGCGCGCCGAGATGCGAGGCGCGAAGCCGGCCTGGCTCGCCGCCCGGCTTTCGCGGCTGGCTCCCGCGGGAATCGAGGACAAGAAGTAGGATGGCGCCTGCCGCGGCGCCGCAGGAGCGCCGGCGGCCGTCGAGGAGCGTGCATGAAGACCGAACGACCCGCCCCGTCCGAGTACCCCGCCTTTTTCGAGAGATACGTCGCCCGCGTGCCGGAGGCCGACGTCCTGTCTGTCCTCGAGACCCAGCCCGGCCAGGTCCGCGCGGCGCTTGCCGCCTTCGGCGGAGACCGCTCCACTCATCGCTACGCGCCCGGCAAGTGGAGCGTGCGGCAGGTCGTCGGGCATTTCACGGATGCCGAGCGCGTTTTCGGATACCGCACCATGCGCTTCGCTCGGGGGGACGCGACGCCGCTGCCCGGTTTCGAGGAGAACGACTACGCGGAGAAGGCCGGGCACGAGGACCGCGACCTCGACTCGCTGCTCGACGAGTTCGAGAGCCTGCGGCGCAGCCACGTCCTGATGCTCCGGGGCTTGAAGGGCGAGGCGTGGGGCCGGGTCGGCAACGCCAACGGGGCTCCCGTCACGGTGCGCGCGTGGGCCTTCATCATGGCGGGCCACGTGCGGCATCACCTCTCGGTGATCGAATCGCGTTACGCGGCCCCGCCGGCGGCGGGAAACTAGATCTATCAGGAGGAATCGGACATGGCGGACAAGAAGATCATCGCGGTGGTCGGGGCGACGGGCGCGCAGGGCGGCGGCCTCGTCGCGGGCGATCCTCGGCGATCCGAGCGGCGGCTTCGCGGCGCGCGCGCTGACGCGCAAGCCCGAAGTCCGACAAGGCGCGAGGGCGCTGGCGCGCGCGGGGCGCCGAGGTGGTCGCCGCGACATCGACGACGTCGAGAGTCGGTCAAGAAAGCGTTTCGCGGGCGCGCACGGCGCGTACTGCGTCACGTTCTTCTGGGAGCACTTCTCGCCGGACCGGGAGATGGCGCAGGCGCGCGGCGATGGCCGCGGCGGCGAAGTACGGCGGGCGTGAAGCACGTCATCTGGTCGACGCTCGAGGACACGCGCAAGTGGGTGCCGCTCTCGGACGACCGGATGCCGACGCTGCATGGGCAAGTACAAGGTGCCGCACTTCGACTGCCAAGGGCGAGGCGGACCACGTCTTCACCGACGCCGGCGCTGCCGACGACGTTCCTGCTGACGTCCTTCTACTGGGACAACTTCATCTGCTTCGGCATGGGTCCGAAGAAGGGGCCCGACGGCAGGCTGGCGCTCACGCTGCCCGATGGCGGAACAAGAAGCTTCCCGGGATCGCCGCCGAGGACATCGGCGCGCTGCGCGTACGGGATCTTCCGGAAGCGGCCCGGAGTACGTCGGCAAGACCGTCGGCATCGCCGGGCGAGCACCTGACCGGCGCGCAGATGGCGGCGTCGCTCGCGCAAGGCGCTCGGGCGCGAGGTCGTCTACAACGCCGTGCCGCCCGAGGTCTATCCGCGGCTTCGGCTTTCCCGGCGCCGAGGACCTCGGCAACATGTTCCAGTTCAAGCGCGACTTCGAGGACTACTACTGCGGCGCCCGCAGCCTCGCCGTGTCGCGGGCGCTCAATCCGGCGCTGCAGACCTTCGACGCCTGGCTCGCGAAGAACGCGGCGCGCATCCCGCTCGAGTGAGGGAGCGCTGGCGATGATCCAGGGACTGCGCACCGTCGTCTACAAGGTGCCGGACCTCGACGCGGCGAGGGCCTGGTACTCCCGCGTGCTCGGCATCGAGCCGTACTTCGCGGAGCCCTTCTACGTCGGCTTCCAGGTCGGAGGGTTCGAGCTCGGCCTCGATCCCGACATGACCGGCGCGGGACCCGGCGGGGGCGTCACGGCCTACTGGGGCGTGGGCAACGCCGAGGAGGCGGTGGCGCGGCTCGTCGCCGGGGGCGCGAGGCCGCACGCCCCCGTGCAGGACGTCGGCGGGGGCATCCGGGTCGCGGCCGTCCTCGACCCGTTCGGCAACGCGTTCGGCGTGATCGAGAACCCGCACTTCTCGGCGGCGAACGTCCGCTGAGGAGCATGGATGCTCCGGATTCGCGCGGCCGCCGCGGGGGACGTGCCCGTCCTGCGGGAGCTCATCCCGCTCTCGGCGCGCGCGCTGTCGCGGGGCTACTACACGGACCAGGAGACCGAGAGCGCGATCCGCTTCGTCTTCGGGCCGGACAGCCGGTTGATCGAGGACGGGACGTACTTCGTCGCCGAGGAGGACGGCACCATCGCGGCCTGCGGCGGCTGGAGCAAGCGGCGCACGCTCTACGGCGGGGACCAGATGAAACCGGCGGAAGAGCCCCTGCTCGACCCGGCGACGGAGGCGGCCCGCATCCGCGCGTTCTTCGTGCACCCCGATTTCGCCCGCCGCGGCATCGGATCGCGGATCCTGGAGACGTGCATGGACGCCGCGCGGCGGGCCGGGTTCCGGAAGATGGAGCTCGCGGCGACGCTGCCGGGCGTGCCGCTCTACGAGTCCTTCGGCTTCGAGGCGCGGGAACGCATCGAGGTGCCGCTGCCCGACGGTGTGCGACTCCCGGTCGTGCGGATGGAGCGGAGCATCGATGAGCGTTGACGCCGCGCCGAGGCTCGCGCTCGTCGGGCTCGCCTACGACGAGAACTCCTCGTTTCTGCGAGGCGCCGCCGCGGCGCCGCCGCGGATCCGCGCGGCCCTCGGCTCCGACGCCTCGAACGCGTGGACGGAGAGCGGCGTCGAGCTCTCGGCCGGGACGTTCTTCGACGCCGGCGACGTGGGGCCGGAGCCCGGCACCGACATGCTCTCGCGGGTCGAGAAAGAGATCGCGGGGCTTCTCGGGCGCGGCCTGGCGCCGATCGCGCTCGGCGGCGACCATGCCGTGACGTTCCCGGTGCTGCGCGCCTTCGCGAAGAAGTTCCCGAAGCTCTCGATCCTCCACGTCGACGCGCACCCCGACATCTACGACGTGTTCGAGGGCAACCGGCTGTCGCACGCCTGCCCGTTCGCGCGGATCATGGAGGAGGGCCTGGCGCAGCGGCTCGTGCAGGTCGGCATCCGCACGGCCACCGCACACCAGCGGGAGCAGATCGCGCGGTTCGGCGTCGAGTCGATCGAGATGAAAGACTTCCCCCGCGCCCTCGCGCTCGAGTTCGACGGCCCGGTGTACGTCACGTTCGACGTGGACGGCCTCGACCCGGCCTTCGCGCCGGGCGTGTCGCATCCCGAGCCGGGCGGGCTCTCGACGCGGCAGGCGCTCGACGTGATCGCGCGCGTGCGCGCGCCCATCGTCGGGGCGGATATCGTGGAATACAACCCGAAGCGGGATCCGGCCGGAGCGACGGCCGTCGTTTGCGCCAAGCTCGTCAAGGAGCTCGCGGGCAGAATGCTGGAGAACATGGCATGAACTGGAAGATCGTAAAGCGGGGACTCCTGGCGCTCGGGCTCGCGCTCGTGCTCGCGCAGCTCGTGCCGGTGGACCGCACGAACCCGCCCGTGCAGGGGGAGGTCGCAGCGCCCCCGGAGGTGCGGGCGATCCTTCGCCGGGCGTGCTACGACTGCCACTCGAACGAAACGGCCTGGCCGTGGTACGGCCGCGTCGCACCGGTATCGTGGCTGCTCGGGCGCGACGTGCGCGAGGGCCGCCGGGAGGTCAACTTCTCGGTCTTCGACACCTACCCGGAGAAGCGGCGCCAGCGCAAGTGGACCGAGATCCCGGAGCAGGTCGAGAAGTCCGAGATGCCGCCCTGGTTCTACGTGGCGATCCACCCGGAGGCGCGCCTGACGGAGGCGGACCGGGCGGCTCTCGTGCGCTGGGCAAAAGAGTCGGCGTCGAGCAGGCCCCCGGCGGACGCCGCGCCGGCCCCGTGACCGCGGGCGCGCCGCTCGGGCCGCGCTTCTGGTACCGCGCCCTGCGCGCGCGCTGGCGAGACCAGAAGGCCGAGATCGCGGCGCTCGTCGGCGCGCTTCGGGAAGGCGACGCGGCCGCCGACGTCGGCGCGAACAAGGGCAGCTACCTGCCCTGGTTGTCGCGGGCCGTGGGGCCATCGGGGAGGGTCGTCGCCTTCGAGCCGCAGCCGGCCCTGGCGGACTATCTCTCCCGCGCCTGCCGCGCCGCCGGGCTCGCCAACGTCGTGGTCGAGGCCGTCGGGGCCTCCGACGCGAGCGGCACCCGCACGCTGCGCGTTCCGGGAACGGGGGGCTCTTCGCCGGGCGCCTCGTTCGAGCGCGACGCGGCCGACCCGCGGCCGGCGAGCGAGATCGCCGTGCCCGTCGTGAGCCTGGACGAGTACTTCCGCGCGGAGCCGCGCCGCGTGGGCGCGATCAAGGTGGACGTCGAAGGCCACGAGCTCGCCGTGCTCCGGGGCGCCGAGAAGACGCTCTCGCGGCACGGGCCGCTCGTGGTCTTCGAGTGCGAGATTCGCCACGTCGGGCACGACGGGCTGCGCGCGGCGCTCGACTTTTTCGCCGCGCGCGGCTACCGGGGCGCTTTCGTGCGCGGCGGCCGCCTCGCGCCGCTCGAGGAGTTCGACCCGGCAATCCACCAGCAGGCGTCGGGAGACCGCTTCTGGGACGCCCCCGGCTACTGCAACAACTTCGTCATGAGCCGCCGCGCCGGATAGTATTCCGCGCGTGGACGGCATGGCGGACCCGGCGCGCGAGCTGCTGCGCCACACGGTGGCGACGCTCGCCTACCGCGGCGGCAAAGCGGTGCGCGGGGCGCCCGCCGGTTTCGGCGACTTCCGGTTGCGCGAGGGAACGCGGACGCCGGCGCAGATCCTCTCCCACGTCGGCGACGTGCTCGACTGGGCTCTCGCGATCGCGCGGGGCGAAGAGGTCTGGAAGGACGCGGCGCCCCTGGCGTGGGAGGCGGAGATCGCACGGTTCTTCGAGGGGCTCGGCCGCTTCGACGCGTATCTCGCCTCGGCCGCGCCGCTCTCGGGCTCGCCCGAGCGCCTCTTCCAGGGGCCCATCGCCGACGCGCTGACGCACGTCGGCCAGATCGCCATGCTGCGGCGGCTGGCCGGAAGCCCGGTCAAGGGCGAGAACTACTTCCGGGCGGAGATCCGCGCCGGCCGCGTGGGCGGCGACCAGTCGCCGGCGCGCCGGGAGTTCGAGTGAGGGCCCCCTTCCGGTGCTGGAGCTGCGGCGCCGAGAACGATCTCGACACGGCGCAGACGTGCGCGGCCTGCGGCGCGCCGCTCGTGAAGAGCCGCTCGGTCTTCTCGAAGCCCCTGCTGTGGGGCATCGTGCTCCTGGGCCTTCTGCTCGAGGGTTTCTGCGTCCTGCCGCGCCTCTTCTTCCGATGACGCCGCCGACCTTCGCCTTCGACGCGGATTCTCTCGACGTCCTGCGGTCCGCGCTCGGCCGGCTCGGAGAAGGATTTGCGGACCTGCCGGCCGCGGCGCCCGACGCCGCCGGCCGCGAACGCGTCGGGCCGGTGCTCGACGAGGCGGCGCGGCGCCTGACCGACAACTTCCCGTACTTCCATCCGCTCTACGCGGGCCAGATGCTGAAGCCGCCGCACCCCGTCGCGCGCCTGGCCTACGCGCTCGCGATGTGGATCAACCCGAACAACCACGCGCTGGACGGCGGACGCGCGAGCTCGGCGATGGAGAAGGAGGCGGTGGCCGCCATCGCGCGGATGTTCGGCTGGGACGCGCATCTCGGCCACCTGTGCGGCGGCGGCACGATGGCCAACCTCGAGGCGCTCTGGGCGGCGGGGCGGCTCGCGCCGAGCCGGACCGTGCTCGCCTCCTCGCAGGCCCACTACACGCACGGCCGCATCGGCGCCGTTCTCGGCCTTCCCTTCGAAGAGATCGCCTGCGACGCGCGCGGCCGCCTGGATCCGGTCGCGCTCGCGCGGCGGCTCGAGCGCGGCGGCGTCGGCACGGTCGTCGCGACCATGGGGACGACGGCGACCGGATCGGTCGACCCGCTGCCCGAGATCCTCGCCCTGCGGGAGCGGCACGGCTTCCGGCTGCACGCCGACGCGGCCTACGGCGGCTACTTCGGGCTCGCGGACAACCTGGCCGAGCCCGCGCGGCGCGCTTTCGAGCGGATCGGGGAGGCGGACTCGATCGTGATCGACCCGCACAAACACGGACTGCAGCCCTACGGCTGCGGCTGCGTGCTCTTCCGCGACCCGTCGGTCGGGCGGCTCTACAAGCACGACTCGCCGTACACGTACTTCAGCTCGACGGAGCTCCACCTCGGCGAGATCAGCCTCGAGTGCTCGCGGCCGGGGGCGAGCGCCGTGGCGCTCTGGGCGACGATGCGCCTGCTGCCCCTCGAGCGCGGCGGCGAGTTCGCGCGGGGGCTCGCGGACTGCCGCGCCGCGGCGCTGGCGCTCCACGCGTGGCTTTCCGCCGACGCGCGGTTCCTGCCGGCTTTCGCCCCGGAGCTCGACATCGTCGTTTGGATCGTCCGCGCGCCCCGGGCGAGCGAGGCCTCCGCCCGGGCGCGGCGCGTGTTCGACGCGGCGGCCCGGCGCGGCCTGCACCTGGCGCTCGCCGAGCTGCCGGCCGCGTTCTTCGACCTCGAGAGCGCAGGCGTCGAGCGGGATCGGGAGACGGTCACCTGCCTGCGCTCGGTGCTGATGAAGCCCGCGCACCGCGAGTGGGTCGGCCGGATCACGCGGATCCTGGCCGACGCGGCGGGGGAGGCGGCGTGATCGCCATCCGGCCGGCCGGACCCGGGGATCGCGCGTTCACGCTCGCGACCGTGATGCGGCTTGGCGCCTTCGGGCCGCCGTCGTGGCGGACGGCGGAGGAGATCGGAGAGGCGGACGCCCGCGTCGTCCGGGCCTTCTTCGAAGATCCGCCGCCGGGAGCCGCGATCCTCGTGGCGGATTCGGAGGCCGGGCCCGCGGGCTTCATCTACCTCGAGGTCCTGCGCGACTACTTCGTGGGCGAGGAGCACGGGCACGTCGGGATCCTCGCGGTGACCGAGGAGGCCGAGGGCCGCGGCGCGGGCGGCGCCCTGATGCGGGCGGCGGAAGCGTGGGCGCGGGATCGCGGCTATCGCCGCCTGACGCTGAACGTCTTCGAGGGAAACGCGCGCGCCCGGGCCGTCTACGATCATCTCGGGTACCGTCCGGAAACGATGCGGTACGTGAAGTTCCTGTGAAGCGCGCGGCGGGATCCGAGCTGCGCGCCTTTCTCGGAGGCTTCAGCCCGGAGATCGCGCGCATCGCGCTGCGCCTGCGCGGCCTGGTGCTCGAGCAGGCCCCGATGGCCCATGAATTCATTTCCGACACGCCGGAGGCCGCCGCGATGTCCTACGGCCTGTCCGACCGGCCGGAGGATTCGTTCTGCCGCATCGCGGTCTACGCGGACTGGGTGAGCCTCGGCTTTCCCCGCGGCGCGCCGCCGACCATGCGTATCGCGAGCTTCGACGACCTGCGGGAGCCGGCCGTCGGGCGCTCCCTGCGGGCCGCGATGCAGGCGGCCGCGCCATCGGGCAGCGACACCGGAAAGCGGACGACGGCGCGGCCCGTCGTCCGCGGCGTGTACGCCAAGAAGCGGCCGGGCAAGCCGGCGCCGAAGAAGGAGACCGCATGAGCGACGCGAATGCCCCGGCGGTGGGCTCGATCGGCTGGATCGACCTGACGGTCGCGGACGCGCCCGGCGTGCGCGATTTCTACGCGGCCGTCGCGGGCTGGAAGGCGTCCGAGGTCGCGATGGGCGAGTACAGCGACTTCACGATGCACGAGCCGGGGTCGGGCAAGGCCGTCACCGGCGTCTGCCACGCGCGCGGCGAGAATGCGGACCTTCCGGCGCAGTGGATCGTCTACATCATCGTCGCGGATCTCGACGCGAGCCTCGCCGAGTGCCGGGCCCGCGGCGGCGCGGTCGTCTCGGGGCCGAAGAAGATGGGACCGGTGGCGCGGTACGCCGTCATCCGGGACCCGGCCGGGGCCGTGGCCGCGCTCTTCCAGACGGGCGCCTGACGGGAGGGAGGACGGCCTGAAGAAGCCCGACGTCCCCGCCACCGCCGCCGTGCGGGTATTGCGCGCGGCGGGCGCGGAGTTCGTGCCCCGGCTCTACGACTACGTCGAGCGCGGGGGCACGCGGCACTCGGCCGAGGCGCTCGGCGTGCCGGAGCATTCGGTCGTCAAGACGCTCGTGATGGAGGCGCGCGACGGCGGCCCGACGCCCCGTCCGCTCATCGTGCTCATGCACGGCGACCGCGAGGTCTCGACCCGGCAGCTCGCGCGCCAGATCGGCGCGCGCGAGGTCGCGCCGGCAAGCCCCGCCGCCGTCGAGAAGTACACGGGCTACGTTCCGGGCGGCGTCAGCCCGTTCGGCACCCGCAAGCGGCTGACGGTCCACGTCGAGCGCTCCATCCTCTCGCTCGAGCGCCTGCTCATCAACGGGGGACGGCGGGGATTCCTCGTGGAGATCGCCCCGGCGGTCCTCGAGAGGCTTCTCTCGCCCGTCCCCGTGGACGTGGCGATCGCGCCATGAAGCCGAGGCCGGGCCGGGGAGGCATGGCCGTCGTCTTCGCGCTCGCCGCGGTGAAGCTCGCCGCGCACCTCGCCGTCGCCTCGCGGTACGGCGTCTTCCGCGACGAGCTCTACTTCCTGGCCTGCGCCGAGCACCTCGACTGGGGCTACGTGGACCAGCCGCCGCTCATCGCGGCGATCGCGTGGGCCGCGCGGCACCTCTTCGGCGAATCGCTTCTCGGCCTGCGTCTGCTGCCGGCACTGGCCGGCGCGGCGAAGGTCGTGCTGGCGGGATGGCTCGCGCGCGCGCTCGGGGGAGGGCGGTACGCGCAGGGGCTCGCGGCGCTCGCCGTCGTCGTCGCGCCGATCTATCTCGGCATCGACCATCTCCTCACGATGAACGCGTTCGAGCCGCTCTTCTGGATGGGAGGCGCGCTCTGCGTCGTGCGCTGGATCCAGACCGGCGACGAGCGGCTGTGGATCGGCTTCGGCGCGCTGATGGGGCTCGGCCTCCTGAACAAGCAGACGACGCTCGCGTTCGGGTTCTCGATCGTCGCGGGGCTTCTCCTGACGCCGGCCCGCCGCGCGTTCAAGAAGCCGGGAATCTGGATCGGCGGGCTCGTGGCGGCGCTCGTCTTCCTGCCGAACCTCGTGTGGATGGCCCGGCGTCGCTTTCCGATGCTGGAGCTTCTCGAGAACATCCGGAGGAGCCAGCGGGACGTCGTCCTGAAGCCGCTGGCGTTCCTGGGCCAGGAGACGCTCTCGATGCTTCCGCTGACGGCCCCGATCTGGATCGCGGGCCTCCTCTGGCTCTTCTTCGCGCCCGCGGGCCGGCCGTACCGGTGCTTCGGCTGGACCTTCCTGGTTTTCCAGGCGGCGCTGATCCTGTCGGGCGGCCGGATGTATTACGCCGCGCCGATCTTCCCCCTGTACCTGGCCGCCGGCGGCGTCGCGCTCGAGGCGTGGCTGTCGGGCCGCGGCCGGGCCCTCGCGCTCGTCAAGCCGGCGTACGCCGGCATCGTCGCGCTCGGCGGCGTCCTCTTCGCGCCGATGTTCCTGCCCGTCCTCTCCGAGGAGGGCTACATCCGATACGCGGAGAAGCTGGGCGTGCGCCAGCCGCGCCTCGAGAACCACGAGATGGGCCCGCTGCCGCAGCTCTACGCGGACATGCACGGCTGGGAGGAGATGGCGCGCGAGGTCGCGCGAGTCTACGAGGCGCTGCCTCCCGCGGACCGCGCGAAGGCCGCGATCTTCGGGAACAATTATGGCGAAGCCGGCGCGATCGACTTCTTCGGGCCCCGGCTCGGCCTGCCGAAGGCGATCGGCGCGCACCAGAACTACTTCTACTGGGGCCCGCGCGGCGCGACGGGCGAGGTCCTCATCGTGCTCGGCGAAGGCAACCGCGCGGCCCTCGAATCGAAGTGCCGCTCCGTCGAGGAGGCTGCGTCGCTCCACCATCCCTACGCGATGCCCTACGAGAACCTGCCGATCTACGTCTGCCGGGGCATCCCGCTCGCGGAGCTCTGGCCGCAGCTCAAGAAATGGGACTGATCCGGAGCCCCGGCCCGGCCGGCATATGATTCGCCCCAACGAAATCAGGAGGAAGGAAATGAGAAAGGTTTCGATCTTCGGGGCTCTCGCCTGCGCGCTCGCGGTCGCAGCGTCGCCCGCCGTGGCCCAGGATGCCGGGGCGAAGACCGTCGACACGGCGTGGTCCAAGGCCATGCTTGCGGGCGACGTCGACGCGGTCGTGGCGTGCTACGCGCCGGATGCCGTCCTGTGGCTGCCGTTCGCGCCGAAGGCGGTCGGCACGCAGCAGATCCGCGACGCGTACGCCGGGATGCTCTCGGCCAACACGGTCGTCGGCGCGACGATCACGAACGCGTCCTACGAGACGCGGCAGGATCTCTCGACGGGGTGGGGCGAGTTCGTCCTGACCCTCAAGGCGAAGAAGCCGGACGGAGCGACGATCGTCATGAAGGGCCGCTTCGTGGACGTCGCCCGCCAGATGAACGGGCGCTGGGTCTACGTCGCCGACCAGGCCTCGACGGATCCGGAGCCCGCGCCGGCCCCCGCGCCGAAGCCGTAGGAATCGGCCCGTGAGCGCGCCGGGCGAGGAGAAGGAAACCGGGCGGATCGAGGCTTTCAGCGACGGCGTCTTCGCGATCGCGATCACGCTGCTCGTCCTCGAGCTGAAGGTCCCGCACCTGCCGGACGGCGCCGCGCCCGGGGCGCTCGCGGCGGCGCTCGCGCGCCAGTGGCCGTCCTACGTCGCGCTCGTGACGAGCTTCTCGACGATCCTGATCATGTGGGCCAACCACCACGCGATCTTCGGCATGGTGCACCGGATCGACGCCCCTTTTCTCTACGCGAACGGCCTGCTGCTGCTGGTCGTCACCGTCGTCCCGTTTCCGACGGCGCTTCTGGCCGAGTACTTCGAGAAGCCGGCCGCCTCGGTGGCCGCGGCCGCCTACGGCGGCACGTTCGTCCTCGCGGGTGTGGCGTACAACCTGCTCTGGCGGACGGCGATCGCCGGCAACCTGTTCCGTTCCGGCGTGAGCGAGGAGCGCATCCAGGAGCGCACCCGGCGGTACCGCCTCGGCGTCCCGCTGTATCTCGCGGCCACGGCGGGCGCGTTCGTCAGCGTCCACATCACGGTCGGCATCTGCGTGGCGCTCGCGATCGTGTGGATCGGAGCGGGCGTCAAAGGCTAGCAAGGCCCGAAAGGAGACGGCATGCTTCCCACGATCAAGTTCCTTCCCGTTCGTCGCCGCCGCGGTCGCGACCTTCGTGATCGGCGGCCTCTGGTACTCGCCGGTCCTCTTCGCGAAGGCCTGGGTGAAAGCCCACGGCTACACGGAGGAGAAGATCCAGGCCATGCGCGCGTCGGCCCCGCGGGCGTACGCCGTCTCGTTTCTCTGCTACGTCGTCGTCGCGGCGGCGATGTCGGTCCTGATTCACCGGATCGACATCACGATGCCGATCGGCGGCGTCAAGCTCGGCGCCGTCGTCGGGCTCGGCTTCGCGGCCACCCTCGGCCTGACCGCGAACGTGTACTCCGACAAGCCCCTCTCCGCCTGGCTGATCGACGCCGGGTACCAGGTCGTGTTCCTGATGGTGATGGGCGTGATCCTGGTGGCGTGGCGGTGACGTTGCCCCGGTACCGGTCGGGGCGGCTCGCGGCCGTCCTCGCTCTCGCGATCCTCGCCGCGATTCCGGGCCGCGCGGCGGCCCAGGCGGCGGCCGCGACGGCGCCGGCGGCGACAGGCCGGGCCGACGCCCGGGCGATCGCGTGGACGCGCGCCCTGATCGACACGGAGATGGCGCGCACGCTGGCGCCGGGCGTCTCGATCGCCGTTTCCCGCGGCGGCCGGCTCGTCTGGAGCGAGGGCATCGGCTGCGCGGACCTGGAGCTCCAGGTCCCCGTTTCCACCACGACGCGGATGCGGATCGGCAGCGTCTCGAAGCCGCTGACCGCCGCCGCGCTCGGTCTGCTCGTCGAGGAGGGGCGGCTCGATCTCGACGCGCCCGTCCAGCGCTACGTGCCGGACTTTCCGAAGAAGGCCTGGCCGATCACGACGCGGCAACTCGCCGGGCACCTGGCCGGCGTGCGGCACTACGAGTCGGGCGAGTTCGAGATCCGGACGCACTACGACACGGTGCGCCAGGGTCTGGCAATCTTCGAGAACGACGCGCTGCTCTTCGAGCCCGGGACGCAGTTCTCCTACTCGTCGTACGGCTGGAACCTGATCTCGGCCGTCATCGAGGGCGCGAGCGGCGAGCCTTTTCTCGCGTTCATGGAAAAGCGCGTCTTCGGTCCGGTCGGCATGGCCCACACGGCGCCGGACGATCCGGCCCCGATCGTCCCGGGCCGCGCCCATTTCTACACGCGGTCGGAGAATGGCCCGATCGTCAACGCAGGCTTCGTGGACAACAGCTACAAGTGGGCGGGCGGCGGGTTCGTGTCGACCGCGGAGGACCTCGTCCTCTATGCCAACGCCCTGCTCGAGGGCCGGCTGTTGAAGCCCGAGACGCTGCGGCTTCTCTGGACCTCGCAGAAGACGGCGGACGGCAAGGAGACCATGTACGGGATGGGGTGGTCGGTCGACCGCGACAAGCGCGGGCGCCGGCGCGTGCGCCACTCCGGCGGCGCGCAGGGCGGGACCGCCAACCTCGTCATTTATCCGGATGAAGGCCTCGTGGTCGCGATGATCGTCAACAGCGACGAATCGTTCACCGGCAAGGCGCTCCAGATCGCGGAAGAGTTCCTCGATGAAAAGTAAGGACCCCACGGCGCTCGGATACGTCGTCCTGATCTCGTGCGTCGCCGCGACGGGCGGGTTCCTCTTCGGCTACGACACGGCCGTCATCAACGGCACGGTCGGCGCGCTCGAGAGGCACTTCCAGGCCGACGCGGGACGGCTCGGCTTCGCGGTGGCCTCGGCCCTGCTCGGCTCGGCGGTCGGCGCGCTGCTCGCGGGCCGGGTCGCGGACCGGGCGGGGCGCGTGAAGGCCATGCGCATCACCGCCCTGTTTTTCGCCGTGAGCTCGATCGGGTCCGGCATCGCGCAGAGCCTGCTGGTATTTTCGAGCTGGCGGTTCCTCGGGGGCATCGCGGTGGGCGCCGCGAGCGTGATCGCGCCCGCCTACATCGCGGAAGTGGCCCCGGCGCGCATGCGCGGGCGGCTCGGGTCGCTGCAGCAGCTGGCGATCGTGCTCGGCATCTTCCTCGCGCTTGCCGTCAACGACCTGATCGCGCACGCGGCCGGTTCGCCGGATGCGCCGTTCTGGTTCGGCGTCCCGGCGTGGCGGTGGATGTTCTGGGTCGAGGTCATCCCGTCCGTGATCTACGGCCTCGGCGCGCTCTTCGTGCCGGAATCCCCGCGGCATCTCGTCAAGACCGGGCGCGACGCGCAAGCGGCGGCGGTGCTGACGCGCCTGGGCGAGGCGGACGTGGCCGCGCGGATCAAGGACATCCAGGAGACCGTGGGCGCGGACCGGCCCTCCCGCTTCGCCGACCTGCGGGCGCCCTCGGGCCTGCTCCTGCCGATCGTGTGGGCGGGCATCGGGCTCTCGGTCTTCCAGCAGTTCGTCGGCATCAACGTCATCTTCTACTACAGCACCGCGCTCTGGCACTCCGTGGGGTTCACCGAGCAGGACTCCATGCGGATCACCTCGATCACCGGCGTGATCAACATCCTGACGACGCTCATCGCGATCGCCTTCGTGGACCGCTTCGGGCGCAAGCCGCTGCTGCTCGTCGGCTCGGTCGGCATGACGCTCACGCTGGGAACGATGGCGTGGCTCTTCGCGAGCGCGCCGCTCGACGCCAGCGGTTCCCCGGTGCTCGCCGGCGCCCACGGGACGGCCGCCCTGGTGGCGGCGAACCTGTACGTCTTCGCCTTCGGGTTCTCCTGGGGCCCGATCGTGTGGGTCCTGCTCGGGGAAATGTTCAACAACCGCATCCGCGGGGCGGCGCTCGCGCTCGCGGCGGCGGCCCAGTGGGTCGCCAACTGGCTGGTGACGCTGACGTTCCCGGGCCTCGCGAAGATCGGCCTCGGCCTCGCCTACGGCCTGTACACTGCGGCCGCGGCGCTCTCGTTGCTTCTCGTCGCGAAGTTCATCCGCGAGACGAAGGGCCGCGAACTGGAGGACATGTGAGAGATTCCGAACGGGAGGAGCCCATGATCCTCGACAAGCGGCGGGTGAGCGTGTCGGAGGCGCTGGAGAAGCTGCCGAGGCCCAACGGCGATCGATTCGCCACGGTCCTCGAGCACGGGACGCTCGACATCGAGATCTATGCCCCGCGCGGCAAGGACCCGCAGAAGCCGCACACGCGCGACGAGGTGTACTTCGTGTTCGCCGGGCGCGGCGAGTTTCGCAACGGGAAGAAGCTCGAGCGCTTCGGGCCGGGCGACGTGCTCTTCGTCCCGGCGCACGAGGACCATCGCTTCGAGACCTTCACCGACGACCTGGTCGTGTGGGTCATGTTCTACGGCCCGGAGGGCGGCGAGGCCGCGATGGGCTCGGCCCCCTGAACTCGTTGTTCTCTTCGCGACGGCGCGAAGACGAAGGAGGCGGCCATGGGTTTGATCTGGACGATCGTCATCGGGTTCCTCGCGGGCGTGGTGGCGAAGTTCCTCTTTCCCGGGCGCGAGAACATGGGATTCGTGTTGACCACGGTGCTCGGGATTGCGGGCGCGCTGGTGGCCTCGTTCCTCGGCAAGATGATCGGCTGGTACGAGCCCGGCGAGGGCGCCGGGTTCATCGGCGCGACGGTGGGGGCGTTGCTGCTCCTGTGGATCTACGGAAAGATCAAGAGCCGGGGGGCGGCGCCCGCGGCATGAGCTCCCGGACGCCGGCGCGCGCGCGCTTTCGCCGCGCGCTCGGGTATCTCGGCGCGCTGCCCGTCACGGCCCTGGCTTCGGCGCTCGTGCCGCTCGTCCTCGCGACGGGCGGGCGGGCCCGGTGGCGCGACGGCGTTCTCGAAGCTGCGGGCGGCGCTCTGCGCCCCCTGCTCGGACGGGCCGTCCCGGGCTTCCCGATTGCGGCCATCACGTTCGGTCACGTCGTGCTCGCCACCGACGGCCGCGCGCTCGAGGAATGCCGGGCCCACGAGCGCGTGCACGTCGCGCAGTACGAGCGCTTCGGGTTTCTCTTTCCGCTCCTCTATCTCGCCGCGAGCCTGAGGGCGATGTCGCGGGGGGGCCGCGCGTACCGGGACAACGCGTTCGAGAGGGAAGCCTGCGTCGTCTCGGGAGAGGCCGCTGCGTGAGAGGGCGAATCGGGATCGAGGAGGCGTCTTCCGCCCATCGCGCCGCGATCGAGGAGTTCGCGCAGGCGGTCGTCGAGGTCGACCGCGGGACGTGGGCCGCGCCGCGCGAGCCGGGAAAGTGGTCGCCCGCCGAAATCGCGCAACACCTGATCCTCTCCTACGGTCCGCCGCTGGCGGAGCTCGACGGCGGCGAGGGATTCTCGATCCGGTTGCCCTGGTGGAAGCGGGCGGTGCTGCGCTGGAAAGTGCTGCCGAAGATTCTCTACGCGGACACTTTCCCGAAGGGCGCTCCGGCCCCCCGCGAGGCGCGCCCGAATCGCGGCGCGTCGAGCCCGGAGGAGGCGGCGCGGCTGCTGCGCGGCAGCGCGGAGCTCTTTCTCGCGCGCGTGTGCGAGGCGCACGCGTCCCGGTCGGTCCGCCTGACCCACTCGTATTTCGGCAAGCTCACCGCGCCGCAGATTCTCAAGCTCATGGCCGTGCACGCACGGCATCACCGCGGCCAGCTCGGCGGCCGCGAAAAGGAAGCAGGCCCGGCATGAACGCCTCGGCGAAGACGCGGATACGGTTCATCGCCATCGGCATGGCGATCGGATGCGGCCTCGGCGTGGTCTTCCACAACATCCCGGGGGGAGTCGCCCTCGGCCTGGTCATGGGCCTCGTGATCGGCTTCGTCCGGGAGCGGCGGGACCGTCCTCCCGCCGCGTGAGCCGCGTGGGATACTTGCCGCGCCCGCGGGGATCGCGGCGAGAAAGGACCGGCCACTGACATGATCGAACGACTCAAGGAGAGCGGCACGCAAGCCTTCGGCTTCAAGGTGTCGGGCAGGGTGACGGCGGAGGAGGTCGCGGCCTTCCTTCCCCAGCTCGCGTCCGCCATCGCGGAGCGCCACAAGCGGCCCATCGGCATCCTCGCGGACCTCTCGGCGATGGAGGGGGCCGACTGGAACGCCCGCTGGCAGGAGATCCAGTTCCTCTCGAAGCACGCCGACCACATCGCCCGCGTGGCCGTCGTCGGCGCGCGCAAGTGGGAGGAATTGAAGGCCGAGATCCTCGCCGGAACGGTCCTGATCCAGGCCGAGACGCGCTACTACCACGGCCCGGATGTCCTGCACGCCTGGCACTGGGTGAAGACCGGCGATCCCGGCGCCGGGCCCGGACAGACGATCCTGCCCAAGGACAGCCTGATGGCGGGCTACGTCCCGGAGTACATGGAGGTCTGATCGGGTGACGGCCGCCGCCGGCGAAGTCCGCGTCGAGGCGATGAGCCCGGCCGAGTGGCCGGAAGTCCGGCGGATCTACGCCGAGGGAATCGCGACGGGCAACGCCACGCTCGAGACCGAGCCGCCGGCGTGGGAATCGTGGGATCGCGCGCACCGGCCGGACTGCCGCTTCGTGGCGCGCGCGGGGGAGCAGATGCTCGGCTGGGCCGCGCTCTCGCGCGTGTCGGAGCGCTGCGCGTACGGCGGCGTCGCCGAGGTCAGCGTCTACGTCGCCGAGGCGGCGCGCGGCCGCGGCGTGGGACGGCGTCTGCTCGACGAGCTCGTCCGCGGCTCGGAAGAGGCCGGCGTCTGGACGCTGCAGGCCGGGATCTTTCCCGAGAACACGGCGTCGATCGCGATCCATTCGCTCTGCGGATTCCGCGTCGTCGGCGTCCGCGAGAGGCTCGGCAAGCTGCGCGGCGCCTGGCGCGACGTGATGCTGCTCGAGCGGCGCAGCTCCCGCGTCGGTGCCTGACATCCCGTTTCCGATCAAGGAGTTACGCTCGGGATTGATTTACGCCTTTTTTACGCCTACATTGCTTCTCCCGTGCCCGACAAGCGCACCCGCCCCTCGGGAAGTCCGCCGGCCATGCCGCCCTCGCGAAACCTCGGCGTGGGCAACGCGAGCTGCGGCGGCCACGGCAACCCCACATCGCTGATCGTCTCGCCGGGCGCGCGCAAGGAGAAGCTGCGGCGCCGCGAGTTCGCGCGCGGGACCGGGCGCGAGAAGCCGCGCAAATACGTCGAGCTGCGCGCGGCGTCGGCCTTTTCGTTTCTCGACGGCGCGTCGCTGCCCGAGGACCTCGTCGAGGAAGCGGCGCGGCGCGAGATCCCCGCCGTCGCGCTCGTGGACCGCAACGGCGTCTACGGCGCGCCGCGTTTCTACAAGGCCGCGAAAGCGGCGGGGGTGCGGGCGGTCGTGGGCGCGGAGGTGACTTTGGGAAATTCGGATGTCGAATTTCGGATGTCGGATTTCAACGCTTCCCAATTCCGAAATCCGAAATCCGAAATCCGAAATCCCCGCCTCACCCTCCTCGTCGAGAACCGCGCCGGCTACAAAAACCTCTGCCGGCTCCTCACGTCGGACGCGCTCGGAAAGCCGAAGGGGGAAACGCAGCGTCACCTGGGACCAGGTCGCCGCGCACGCCGAGGGGCTGCACGTCCTGACGGGCGGCGCGGAGGGGCCCGTCGCGCGGGCGCTCGCGGGGGGCGGCCCGGACGCGGCGCGAGATCTTCTCGAGATGCTCGCCGCGGTCTTCCCGGGGCGCCTCCACGTCGAGCTCCAGCGGCACCGCCGGCGCGAGGAGGAGGAGCGCAACCGGGCGCTCGTGGATCTCGCGCGGCGGCTGCGGCTTCCGATCCTCGCGACCAACGGCGTGCGCTACGCGCGCCCGAAGGACAAGGAGCTCCACGACGTCCTGACGTGCATCCGCAATCACGTCCCGCTCGACGCGGCGGGGCGCCTGCTCGCCGCCGAGCGCGAGCGGCACTTCAAGGACGCGGCCGAGATGGCAGCGCTCTTTCCCGACCTGCCGGAGGCCGTCGCCGCCCCGGCCGAGCTTGCCGCGCGCCTCGACTTCACGCTCGCCGACCTCGGCTACCGGTTTCCGGAATATCCGCTGCCGCCCGGAGAGACGCCCTCCTCGTACCTGCGCCAGCTCGCCTGGAACGGCGCCCGCGCGCGCTTCCGGCCTCTGACGGCGAAGGCGCAGGCCCAGATCGAGAAGGAGCTGGTCATGATCCAGAAGCTGGATCTGGCGGGCTACTTCCTGATCGTCCACGACATCGTGCGCTTCTGCCTCGAGAACCGCATCCTCGTCCAGGGGCGCGGCTCGGCCGCCAACAGCGCCGTCTGCTACGCGCTCTCGATCACGGCGGTGGACCCGGTCAAGATGGAGCTTCTCTTCGAGCGCTTCCTCTCGGAGGAGCGCGGCGAGTGGCCCGACATCGACCTCGATCTGCCCTCGGGCGACCAGCGCGAGCGCGTCATCCAGCACGTCTACGGAAAGTACGGCCCGCACGGGGCCGGCATGACGGCCAACGTGATCACGTATCGCGACCGCTCCTCCGCGCGCGAGGTCGCCAAGGCGCTCGGCTACTCGCCCGAGCAGGTGGATGCGCTGTCCAAGCAGCTCGGGGGCTGGAACTTCGGCGAGATCCGCGACCCGCCCGAGGAGCTCAAGGGCGAGGTCGCGGCGGCCGGGCTCGACCCGGAGGAGCGGCGCGCGCGGCATTTCCTGCGCCTCTTCCTGCAGATCCAGAACCTGCCGCGCCACCTCGGGCAGCACTCGGGAGGGATCGTCGTCGCGGCGGGGCGGCTCGACGAGGTCGTGCCGCTCGAGCCGGCGTCCATGCCGGGGCGCGTGGTCGTGCAGTGGGACAAGGACGACTGCGCGGACCTCGGGATCGTGAAGGTGGACCTGCTCGGCCTCGGGATGCTCGCCGCGATCGAGGAGATGATCCCGATGATCCGGACGCACGAGAAGGTCGAGGTGGACCTCGCGCACCTGCCGCAGGACGACCCGGCGGTCTACCGGATGCTGAATGCCGCCGACACCGTCGGGCTCTTCCAGGTCGAGAGCCGCGCGCAGATGGCGTCGCTGCCGCGCAACGCCCCGAAGTGCTTCTACGACATCGTCGTGCAGGTCGCGATCATCCGGCCCGGGCCGATCGTCGGCGGCATGGTGCGCCCGTTCTTCGAGCGGCGGCAGGGCCGGGCGCCCGTCGAGTACGCCGATCCGTGCCTCGAGCCGATACTCAAACGCACGCTCGGCGTCCCGCTCTTCCAGGAGCAGATCCTGAAGATGGCGATGGTCGCGGCCGGATTCACCGGCGGTGAGGCGGAGGAGCTGCGCCGCGCGATGGGGTTCAAACGCTCAGTCGAGCGCATGGACTCGATCGAGTCGCGCCTGCGCAAGGGCATGGCCGCGCGCGGCATCGGCCCGGCGGCGCAGGACCAGATCGTCAAGTGCATCACCTCCTTCGCGCTCTACGGCTTTCCCGAGTCGCACGCCGCGAGCTTCGCCCTGATCGCGTACGCGAGCGCGTATCTCAAGGCCCATCACCCGGCGGCGTTTCTCGCGGCGTTGTTGAACGCGTGGCCGATGGGCTTCTATCACCCGGCCACGCTCGTGAAGGACGCGCAGCACCACGGCACGCGGGTGCTTTCCGTCGACGCGTCGCGCTCGGGCTGGATGTGCCGCTGGGAGGCCGGCGCCGTGCGCCTCGGGATGCGCTTCGTCAAGGGATTGCGGGAAGAGGCGGGCCGCGCGGTCGAGCGCGCGCAGGCCGGGAGCCCCTTCGGCTCGATCGACGACGTCGCGCGCCGCGCGCGACTGCGGCCCGGCGAGCTCGAGCTGCTCGCGCACGCGGGAGCCCTGTCCGCCTTCGGCCGCACGCGGCGGGCGGCGCTCTGGCAGGTCGCCAAGGCCGGCCGCCCTTCGGGGCCCCTCTTCGCGGGCGTGCCGACGGACGATCCTTCGCCGCTGCCGGAGATGTCGCCCATCGAGGAGACGCGCGCCGACTACGCCACGACCGAGATGACGGCCGGCCCGCACATGCTCGCGCACCTGCGGGCGGGGCTGGCGCGGCGGGGCGTGGCCTCCGCGTCGGACCTCTGCCGGCGCGAGGACGGCGAGCGCGTCACGACGGCCGGAGCGGTCATCGTGCGCCAGCGGCCGGGCACGGCGAAGGGGTTCGTGTTCCTGACGCTCGAGGACGAGACCGGGATGCTCCAGGCGATCGTGCGGCCGGACCTCTTCAAGGAGCAGCGTGCCGTGGTCGTCGGCTCGGGCGCGCTCGTCGTGCGGGGCCGGCTCCAGAGGCAGGACGGTTCGCTCTCGGTCCGCGCCGAGCGCTTCTGGACGATCCCCGAGTTCGAGCGGATGCCGAGCCACGACTTCCGCTAGGGAGGCGGGAGGCAGGATGCAGGAGGCGGGAGGATTGACCGACAGTCCCCGCCCGCCTCCCGCCGACCGCCTCCCGCATCCTCGCTCCTGCATCCCTGGTTTGTAACTTTCGTTCGTTTGGCGCGTAGCATCTCCTCAATGAGGCTCCGTGCGTTCGCCGTCCTGGCCGTGCTGTGCGCGCCCGGCCTCGCGGCCGGGGAGCTGCCGGTCCCCCCGACGCTGTCCCTGCCGCGCATCTCCGGCCCGATCAAAGTGGACGGCGACCTCTCGGATCCGGCCTGGGCGGACGCCCTCGTGATCGACACGTTCTACGAGTTCCAGCCGGGCGACGGCGTCACGCCGCCGGTGCGCACGATCGCCCGGGTCGGACGCGACGACAAGTACTTCTACGCGTCCTTCTGGTGCGAGGAGCCCGACATCGCGAAGATCCGTGCGCCCTACGTGGACCGCGACGGCGTCACCGACCAGCAGGATTACGTCGGCATCCTCCTCGACGTGGACAACGCGCGGCGATCGGCCGTGGACTTCTGGATCAACCCGCGGGGGATCCAGACGGACTCGATGCTGAACGAGTCGCCGTTCGGGGAAGATACCGCTCCGGACTGGTTCTGGCAGTCGGCCGGGAAGATCGGCAAGGACTCGTGGACGGTCGAGGTGGCGATCCCGCTCTCGTCGCTGCGGTACCCGAATAAGGACCCGCAGGACTGGGCGCTGATGGTCTACCGGGTGTGGCCGCGCGAGTACAACTACCAGTTCTACAACGTGCGGATGCCGCGCGGCTCGAGCTGCTTTCTGTGCTGGTCGGCGACCGTGGCCGGCATCGACGGCCTGCCGCAGGGGCCGCACTACGTCCTCGCCCCCTACGCGGCGGGCTTTTCGGACACCGTTTATCCGCCGCCCGTTCCTCCCGGCACGACGAGCGAGGGTGACACCACGACCCGCGGTGAGCTCGGCCTCGACCTGAAGTGGCTGCCGGACGCCGGCACGATCGTGGACGCGACCATCAACCCGGACTTTTCGCAGGTCGAGTCGGACGTGGTGCAGATCGGCGTCAACGAGCGCTTCGCGCTCTTCTACCCGGAGAAGCGCCCGTTCTTCCTGGAGCAGGTGGATCTTCTCCAGACGCCGATCCAGGCGATCTACACGCGGACCATCACGGATCCGCTGTGGGGAGGGCGGCTCACGAGCCGCGAGGGTTCGACGTCCTACACCGTCCTCGCCACGAATGACCGGGGCGGAGGAACGGTGGTCATCCCCGGGCCCGTCTTTTCGGACGCGGCGCCACAGGACTTCACTTCCTACGTCGGCATCGCGCGCGCGCGGCGCGACATCGGCGCGTCCTTCGTCGGCGCGGTCGCGACGGCGCGCGTCGTCGAGGGCGGGGCCTGGAACTACGTCGTCGGGAGCGACTTCCAGTGGCGGCCGAACGACTCCGACCTGGTGACCGGCCAGTACCTCTACAGCTTCTCGCGCCTGCCGAACCGGCCCGATCTGTACGCGGGCTGGAACGGGCAGGACATATCGGGATTCGGCCTGACGGGGAACTGGACCCACACGAGCTATCACTGGGACTGGCTTCTGCAGTACGACGACTTCGCGAAGGGCTTTCGCGCCGACGACGGGTTCGTGCCCCAGGTCGGATACAGCCAGGGGACCTGGAGCGGCGGCTACCGGATCTACCCGACGGGATTCTTCTCGCGCTGGCGCTTCCTGACGGGCGGCAACTACGCGACGGAGCGCGACGGCTCGCTCATCTCGCGCAAGGCATTCCCCGGCGTCTCGTTCCAGGCGGGGGGCGGCCTGCGCGCCGAGTTCGACTACAACTTCGAGGCGGTGGCCATCAATGGCGCGACCCTCGACTACGACCGCCTGGTCTGGACCATCACGGCGTCGCCGTCCGGGTTTCTCCCCGTCGTCGGCCTCGGCGGCAACTACGGCGAGCAGCCCGACGTCGAGAACGTCCGCGTCGGAAAGGGCGGAGACGTGCTCCTGACGGCGCTGATGCGGCCGACCGACCACCTCGGGCTCGACGTGCGCCTGGAGCGGCGCTGGATCGACGAAACAGTCGAGGGGATTTCGGGGCGGCTCTTCACGGCCGACGTCGCCCGCCTGAAGGCCGTATACGTCTTCAACTCGCGGATGCTGCTGCGCCTGATCGGCCAGTACCAGGACCTGCGCCGCGATCCGTCGCTCTGGGTCGGCTCGGTCGCGGCGCGGGAGGGCGGGTTCGCGGGGTCGGCGCTCTTCTCGTACAAGCTGAACTGGCAGAGCGTGCTCTTCGTCGGCTACGGCGACGGCCGCGCGCTCGAGGAGGACGGGACGCTGGCGCGGGCGGGGCAGCAGTTCTTCGTGAAAATTTCGTACGCGTTTCAGCACTAGCGGGGGTTACCCCCCTCACCCTGACCCTCTCCCCCCGGCGGGGGGAGAGGGATATTCGAGGGCTCCCTCTCCCGGCGGGAGCCGACCAGCGAAGGTAGACCCTCGACAGTAGGCAACGCCGGCCCGACGGGCCGGCGGTATCGGGATGGGGTGAGGGGCGCCTCGGAACATTTCTTCCAGCCCGGTGTCCCTCTTGGCAGAATGCACGCCATGCGCCTGCGCGGAATCCTGATCCGGACGGTCATCCTCGCGGCGGCGCTGGCAGGCCTCGCGGTGGTTCCCGTGACGAAAGTGCCGGCGCCGCTGCCGAGTTGGGCCGAGGTGGATCGGCTCGTCAAGGAGCAGAAGCTCGAGGAAGCTTCGAAGATGGTCGAGGCGATCCTCCGGGCCGCGCAAAAGCGCCGCGACGAGGCCGAGTGGACGAAGGCGCTCGTGCGCGAGGTGCAGCTGCGCGAAGCGCTCCATGGTTACGAGACGGCCGTCCGCTTCCTCAAGGACGAGCCCTGGCCTCCGGGACTCCTGTCGCAGACGACGCTCGACCTCTTCTACGCGCAGTCGCTGGTGGACTACGCGCAGACGAACTCGTGGGAGATCGGCCAGCGGGAGAAGGTCGAGTCTTCGGGCCCGATCGATCTGAAGGCCTGGACGCGGCCGCAGATCGTCGGCTGAGGCCGAGAAGGCCTATCGCCGCGCGTGGGATCGTCGCGCGGCCCTCGGCAAGGAGCCGGTCGGCGTCCTGTCCGAGTACGTCGAGCCCAACACGTATCCGAAGGACGTGCGCGGGACGCTGCGCGACGCGGTCTCGTACCTCTTCGTCGCCCTCTACGCCGACTCGTCGCTCTGGACGCCGGAACAGTCGAACGGCATCCACCGGGCTCGACCTCGCCGCGCTCCTCGCCGATGCGGGCCGCGATGCCGACGCGCGCCTGGCGGACCCGGCGGCGCACCCGCTCGAGAAGCTCGCCGCGATCCTCGGCGACCTCGAGTCGTGGCACGCGGGCCGGCGGCGAGCGCGCGGCCGAGCTCGAGGCGCGTCTCGAGCGACTGCGGCGGCTGCACGCGGCCTTCACCGAAGCCGCGGACCGAGCGGCCATCCGCGCGGATCTCGAATCGCGGCTGTCGGGCTATCGCGACGTCTCCTGGTGGTCGATGGGCATGTCCGACCTGGCGACGATTCCGACAGGCCGAAGAGCGCCACGACCATCTCATCCGCGCCCGCGCCGCGGCAGCCGAGGCCCTCGCGGCCTATCCGCAGTCGCCCGGCGGCGATGGCGCGCGAGCGCGATCGTCGCCGCGATCGAGGCGCCCGACTACCAGGCCACGTCGATGTCGTCGGACGGGCCGGACCGACGCTCGATCCGGGTCACGCACAAGAACCTGTCCGGCCTCTTCTTCCGCGCGTACCGCGTGGACGTCGACCGTCGCGTCACGACGCGAGCCGAATTCAACCTGCTGCCGAACGCCGAGGAGGTGCGCGACCTCGTGAGAGCCGGCGCGCCCGCGGCCGAGTGGGAGACCGGCCTACGCGCCGACGCCGGACTTCGAGCATCACGCCGCCTACGTCACGCCGCCGATGCGCGAGACGGGCGATGTACGTCGTCGTCGTGTCCGTCCGGCCGGACTTCGCGGAGACGGACAACCGCGTGAGCTCGGTGGCCCTCGTCCTTTCGGACCTCGTTCTGGTCGTTGCACCCCGAGAGATCTCGAGGTCGTGGCGCGCGCCGTCCGCGGTTCCACCGGCGAGAGCCTTTCGCGGGCGCGGCCCTCGAGCTGTGGGCCTACGACTGGAGCACGCGCGGTCACCATCGTGTCGTCCACGGCGAACTCGGACCAGCAGGGCCTCGGCCGGTTCGGCGGGAGCCGGGGATCGTAGCCCGGGGGAAACTACTTCCTTCTGGCGCGGGAAGGTCGAGAAATCGCGCTCGAAGCTCGCAACTTCTCCCTGTCGAGTACCCGGTCAACGCCGGAGCTGGAGACGCGGTCCCTCGTCTACACCGACCGGGCGATCTATCGCCCGCTCCAGAAGGTCCTGTGGAAGATCGTCGCGTATCGGGGCGTGGCGGGATCCGGCAGACTACCGGACCGAAGCGAACGCGACCGTGTCGGTGACGCTCGAGGACGCCAACGGCGAAGCGGTGGAGTCGAAGACCCTGTCCACGAATTCCTTTGGCTCGGCCTCCGGCGAATTCGTCATCCCGGCCGGCCGCGCCCTTGGCGCCTGGAGCCGTGAGCAGCTCGCTCGCCGGCGGAAGCGTCCATGTCAGCGTCGAGGAGTACAAGCGGCCCACGTTCGAGGTCGAGATGGGAGACGCCGAAGTCCCCGCTTCGACTCAACAGCGGCGACGCTGTCGGGTTCGGCCCGCTACTACTTCGGGCTGCCGGTGACGAACGGCACGGTGCGCTGGCGCGTCGTGCGCGCGCCGCAGCTTCCGTGGTGGTGGTGGCGGCGGGGATCCCGGACGCCGGCATCCTCCGCAGACGGTCGCGCAGGGGACGTCGAAGCTGAAGGAGGACGGGACGTTCGAGGCGTCCTTCACCGCCGCGGCCGACGAGCGGCTCGCGGCCAGCGGCAAGGACGTGACCTATCGCTTCGTCGGCGACGGCCGACGTGACCGACGAGGGAGGCGAGACGCGCTCGTCGGACCGGGCGTTCCGTCTCGGCTTCGTGGCCGTCGAAGCGCAGGTGCGGATGGACGCCGGTTTCGTCCTCGAAGGCGATCCCGTGCGCCTCGCGCTCGCGCGGACCGATCTCGACGGCGCGCCGAGCCCCGGTCCGGGGAGCTGGCGCCTCGGCCCGATCGTGCAGCCCGAAAAGACGCTGCTGCCCGCCGAGATGCCGCTCGATCAGCCGCCGGACGCCGCGAACCCGTTCACGACGCCGGGAGACCGGCTCCGGCCGCGGTGGGACACGAACGTTTCTCTCGAAGACGCCGCTGCGCGACTGGCCCGATGGTCCCGAGAAGGCCCGCGGAACGGTCACCCACGACGCGAAAGGGCGAGGCCGAGGTCCGGCTCCCTGCCCTGTCCGCGGGAGCGTGGCGGCTGCGCTATGAGACGAGAGACGCATTCGGCGGAAAGTACGAAACGACGAAAGATTTCGTCGTCGCCGGAAAGGGCGTGCGGATCGCGTTTCCCGAGGTCCTGCTGGCCGAGCGCGAGTCGGTCGGGTCGGGCGGCGTTGCGCGCTTCCTGGTGGCGTCGGGCCTGCCCGGCCAGGTCCTGTACTTCGACGTGCTGCGCGGCGGCAAGGTCGTTTCGCGGCGCGCGATCGCGTCGGCGCAGAGCGGCGTCATCGAGATCCCCGTCTCCGCCGAAGACCGCGGCGGCTTCGCGGTCCGCGTGTCCCTCGTCCGGGACCACCAGTTCCTGACGGAAGGCCGGTCGGTCCTCGTGCCGTGGAGCGACAAGGAGCTGCGGGTCTCCTTCGCGACCTTCCGCGACCGGCTCCGACCGGGCGCGAAGGAAACGTGGCGAGTCACCGTCAAGGCGCCGCCCGGGACGCCGGCGGAGGCGAGCGCGGCGGAGCTGCTCGCCTACATGTACGACCGCAGCCTCGACTTTTTCGTCGCGCCGAGCCCGCCCGATCCACTCTCGCTGTACCCGAACCGCAGCGCCGACAGCGGTCTTTTCACGAGCATCCAGCCCACCGGCTGGTCCTGGGTGTTCGGACGGGTCGCGTCGCGGCAGTCGTGGGTGCCGCTGCGCGGCGACCGCCTGAAGTTCTTCGAAGGATACGGCGTCGGCGGGCCCGGCCGCCGGATGGCGGGCGTCGGGATCATGGCGAAGGCGCAGGCGAGCGTGGTGGACGCGGCGGCGCCCGCGACGGAAGCCCTCGCGGTGAAGGGCGGGGAGGGCGGCCCGACCGCGGAGGTGACCGTCTCCGGCGAGCCGGCGCTGTCCGGCGGCCCGCCGGCCTCGCAGCCCTCCGAGCTGCGCAGCAACTTCTCCGAGACTGCGTTCTGGATGCCCCACCTCCTGACCGATGCGGAAGGGTCCGCCGTCATCGAGTTCGTCGTGCCGGACTCCGTCACCTCCTGGAGCGTCTGGGTCCATGCGATCACGCGGGACCTCGCGGCGGGCTCCGCGCACCGGGAGGCGAAGAGCGTCAAGGAGCTCATGGTCCGTCCGTACGTGCCACGGTTCCTGCGCGAGGGCGACACGGCGGACCTCGAGGTCGTCGTCAACAATGCGTCGGACCGTCCCCTGTCCGGGTCGGTCACGCTCGACGTCCTCGACACCGAGACGAACGCGAGCGCCCTGGCGGCGTTCGGCCTGACGCCGCAGACGGCGACGCGGGCGTTCACCGCGGCCGCGGGCGGAAGCGCCAATGCGGCCTTCGCGCTTTCGGCGCCCCGGCGCGTGGGCACCTATGCGATCAAGGCGACGGCCGCCGCGGGCGACTTCTCGGACGGGGAGCTGCGACCCGGTCCCTGTGCTGCCGGGCCGCATGCAGCTGTCCCAGTCCCGGTTTGCGGCCCTCACGGAAGGCGAACGGCGCACGCTGAGCTTCCCGGAGATGGGCAAGACCGACGACCCGAGCCGGATCGACGAGCAGCTCGTCGTCACCGTGGACGCGCAGCTCTTCTACTCGGTCTTGAACGCCCTGCCGTATCTCGTCAACTACCCGTACGAGTGCACCGAGCAGACGCTCAACCGCTTTCTCTCGACCGGGATCGTGTCCTCGCTGTATCGCGACTACCCGGCGGTCGCGGCGATGGCCGCGGACATGTCGCGGCGCGAGACGCCGCTCGAGAGCTGGGCGGCGCCGGACCCCACGCGGAAGATGGCGCTCGAGGAGACCCCGTGGCTCGAGGCTGTCGCGGGGCGGCAAGGACGCCGGGTCCGGCCTCGTCGACGTCCTCGACTCCCGAGTCGCGAAGGCCGAACGCGAAGCGTCGCTCGCGAAGCTGCGCAACGCCCAGACGGCGTCGGGCGCCTTCCCGTGGTGGCCGGGGGGGCCGCCGTCGCCCTACATGACGCTCTACATCCTGTCGGGGCTCGCCCGCGCCTCGGAGTTCGGGGTGGTCGTGCCGAAGGACATGGTCGTACGCGGTTGGGGCTATCTCGCGGCGCACTTCCGCGAGGAATACGCAAAGCGGATGGCCGAGGACAAGTGCGACTGGGAATGGCTGACGTTTCTCGGATACGTCGCGACGTCCTACCCCGATCCCTCCTGGATGGGGGAGGCGCTGACGCCGGCGGAGCGAAGCGCGATGCTCGCCTTCTCGTTCAAGCACTGGCGGCAGCACTCCCCGTACCTGAAGGGTCTGCTCGCCCTGACCCTGAAGCGGTCGGGGCGCCCGAAGGACGCCCTGCTCGTGTGGGCGAGCGTCATGGACTCGGCGAAGACGGACCGCGATCTCGGTACCTGGTGGGCGCCCGAGGACCGTTCGTGGCTCTGGTACAACGACACGATCGAGACACAGGCCTTCGCGCTGCGCACGCTGATGGAGCTCGACCCGTCCGACGCGCGCCGCCACGGCCTCGTGCAGTGGCTGTTCCTGAACAAGAAGCTCAACCAGTGGAAGTCCACCCGCGCGACGGCCGAGGTCGTCTACGCGCTCGTCTGGTACCTGAAGAAGGAAGGCGCCCTCTCGGCGCGCGAAGACGTCACGGTCGAGGCGGGCGGCCAGAAGACGGTCTTCGCCTTCGAGCCCGACCGCTATACGGGCAGACGCAGTCAGGTCGTCATCCCGGGCGAGAAGATCGATCCGAAGACGGACGCGGGGTCGGCGTCGCGAAGGGCGGCAAGGGGCTCGCGTTTGCGTCGGCCACCTGGAACTTTTCGACGGAGAGACTGCCCGCGGAGGACCGCGGCGATTTCTTCGCCGTTTCGCGGAAGTTCTTCAAGCGGACGGCGTCGTCCTCGGGCTTCACGCTCGAGCCGCTGTCGGAGGGCGTCTCGCTCTCGGCCGGCGACGAGATCGAGGTCCAGATCTCGCTGCGGGCGAAGCACGAGGCCGAATACGTCCACCTGCGCGATCCGCGCGCGGCTGGAACCGAGCCCGAGACCGTGATCTCGGGCTACAAGTGGGACCTCGGAATCGGGTGGTACGAGGAGACCCGGGATTCGGGCTCGAACTTCTTCTTCGAACGCCTGCCCGCCGGCGAGTACACCTTCAAGTACCGGCTGCGCGCCAACATGGCCGGGACGTTCAAGGTCGGTCCCGCGACCGTCCAGTCGCTCTACGCTCCGGAGTTCTCGGCCTACACGGCCGGCGCGACGGTCACAGTGCGGTAGCCGCCATCCCTACGTCGTTCCCGCCGTCTTCGTGGATTCTTCGGCGCCGAGCGTTCGGTAGACGAGCGTCACGAGACCGAGGCGGACCGCGTCGCCGTCGGCGAGGGCCGTGGGTTCGGCGACCCTCCGCTCGCCGACGAACGTCCCGTTCTTGCTTCCCAGGTCTTCGAGCGTGGCGGCGTCTCCTTCGATCGTGATGCGCGCGTGCCGCCGGGAGACGGAGGCGTCGCGGATCGTCCCGTCGGCGTCGTTGTCCCGTCCGAGGACGTTCGCCCCTTCGCGGAGCGGGACCTCGAGCAGGCCCCAGACCAGGCGGGGACCGGAGGAAGCGACGGGCGCCACGGCGCCCTCGAAGGCGTAACCGTAGCCGTGCACCGTGCGGATGAGCCCGGGCTCTCGCGCGCTCTCGCCGAGCCCGTGGCGCAGCTCGTTGACCAGCGTCGTCAGGCTCGTATCGGACACGAACGTGTCGGGCCAGAGCCTCTGCTGCAGCTCGCTCTTCGAGATCGCCCGCGGGCGGTCCTCGACCAGGGTCTGGAGCAGCTGAAAGGCCTTCGGCGATAGGTGCATCGGTTGGCCCCCGCGCAAGACCTGCCGGCGGTCGGTGTCGAGGGTGACGGGGCCGAGCTCGAAGCGCATCTGAGGAATTCCTGAGAATTCTACAAGGACAGCGGGCTTGCCGGCGGGGGAGCATGGTCGTCAGATGGATTCCCGTAAGATTACGGGAACCTATCGGCCAGGGTTGGGGGTGGGGGATGACGAACCCCGGGCTTCGACGTGCGGCGTGGGCAGCCGCCTTGTGGTTGTGCCACCTGCCGGTGGGCGCGCAGACGCTGCCCTCGACGGGCAGCATCTACGGAACCGCCGTCGACGAGCAGGGCGCTCCGCTGCCGGGCGTCGCGGTGAAGCTTTTCGGCGCCGGCGAGCGGGCGCCGGTCCAGACGGACGGGCGGGGCAAGTTTCGTTTCCTGTACATCTCGCCCGGGACGTATGTCGTGACGCTGTCCCTCGACGGCTTCGCCACGGTGGAGAACCAGGGGGTCGTCGTCGCGCTGGACCGCAGCACCCAGCTGCGGGTCACGATGAAACTGGCCGGCGTGACGGAGACGGTCACGGTCTCGGGCGCGCCCGCGATCGACCCGCGAAAGACCGTGACCGGCGCTACGTTCGAGGAGAAGGAGCTCCAGGCAATCCCGAGCGCGCGTAACATCTGGGCGACCCTGTGGGCCGTCCCGGGGGTCGTCACCAATCAGGTCAACGTCGGCGGGAACACCGCGGTCCAGGCGTCGCCGTCGTCGAAGGGAGTCACCGGAGCCACCTACAACCTCGATGGCGCCGACATCACCATCGGCGGGCTCTCTCCGACCTTCTACAACTTCGACTCCTTTCAGGAGGTCCAGGTGGTCACGGGCGGCTCCGACGTAACCCTCTTGAACGGCGGCGCGACGTTCAACATGGTGACCAAGCGCGGCACGAACGGCATCCACGGCTCGGCTCGCTACTTCTACGCTCCGAACCGCTGGCAGGGGGAAAACACGCCTGCGGAGGTGAACCTCGCCAGCCTGTCCACGAGCCGCACGAACGTCCTCCGCGACTATGGCGTCGAGGCGGGCGGAGCGATCCTTCCCGACCGGCTCTGGCTCTGGGGCGGCTGGGGCGAGAACCAGATCGACCTGCAGAAGCTCGGTCAGCTCGACACGGAGGGCCGGCAGGTCAACGAGAACTCCACGCTCGAGAACTTCGATGCGCGGCTGGATGCGCAGATCGCGGCGTCGAACTCCCTCGAGCTGTACTACCACCACGGCGACCGGGTCCAGTATGGACGGGGCGTGGACATCAACACGGCTCCGGAGTCCGGCTTCAATCTGACCCAGCCGGTTCCGATCTACAAGATCGCCGATACCGAGGTCTTTTCGCCCAGCCTGACGGCGACGGGTTTCTTCTCGTACATGGACTTCGTGCAAACCGCGACGCCGGTCGGGGGCGTCGACACGCCGGCATACATCGATCCGAACAACGTGCTCCGCGGGAGCAGGTACTTTTCGCAAAGCCACTCGATCGTCCGACAGGGCGGGGTCTCCACTTCGAAGTTCTTCACCACCGGAAGCCTCTCGCACGAGCTCAAGTTCGGATTCGGCTACCGGTACGCAGTGACGGATGCCTCGTCGGCGATGCCCGGGCGACAGGTCTACGGCGACGAGTCGCTCGGATATGCCTACATCACCCGCAGCTCGGTCGGGACGATTCAGGATCAGCGGCTCGGAGTCTTTCTGAGCGACACGCTGACGTCCGACCGCCTGACGGTCAGCGCGGGGGTCCGCTACGACTACGGTCGGGCGCGAAACGCGGCCGCGCTCGTTCCGGCGAACCCGGAGTACCCGGACCTCCTTCCGGCGGTCTCGTACCCGGGCGATGAGGGCTACCCGATCTCGGCCGGGAGGTGGCAGCCGCGGGTGGGCGCGACCTACGCGCTCGGCGAGAAGAGGCAGACGCTCCTGCGCGCCTCGTACTCCCGGTTCGCGGACCTATTTCTCGACGGGATCGGCTTCTCGAGTCCCTTCCCGGCGATCCAGGGCGTCTACTACTACTGGACGGACACGAACGGAAACCACCACGTGGATCCGGGCGAAGTGGATTTGAGCAACCTCGCCGGCTTCTACAACGTGGACCCCGCCAACCCCGGCGCCGCGAGCGCGCCCAACCGGATCAGCCCCGACCTCAAGCCGACGACCGTCGACGAATTCGTCGTCGGCGCGGACCAGGAGCTTTTCGGGGGCCTGACAGCGTCGCTCCACTACACCTATCGCTCCATCCGGGCGATCGTCTTCAACCCGTACATCGGCGTGACCCCGGGCGCCGGCGGATACCAGTACTCGGGCAACGCGAGCGGCTCTGTGACGGACCCGTACGGATTCGGAATCACCTTCGACGTTCCCTACTTCGGGCTGACGCTCGATCCTCCTCCGACGGGAACCATTCTCGAAAATCGGCCGGGCTACAGCCAGACGTACCAGGGAGTGGGTCTGCAGCTCGTCAAGGCGCTGTCGGACCGATGGCTCTTTCGAGGGACCTTTTCCTGGAATTCGTGGACGCAGTCGGTGAGCCCCCAGGGAATCTTCGATCCGAACAACGGCCCGGGCGGCCCGAACAAGAACGGCGGAGAGGTCAACGCGGGGCCAGCCTCGGCCTGGGTCTTCAGCGCGAGCGGTCTCTACCAGCTCCCGCTTGGATTCTCCGTGTCTGGTGCGTTTTCCGGCCGGCAGGGATTCCCGCAGCAGTACCTGGTCAGGATCATTCCGCACGACACCCTGGGAAACCCGATTTTCGTGCTGACCTCGCCCGTGGGCAGCTATCGCCTTCCGAACGTCTACGAGCTCGACCTGCGCCTGGCGAACACCTTCGCGATCGGACCCGTGAGCGTCACGCCCTCGTTCAACGTGTTCAATGCCACCAATGGGAACACGGTCCTGAGCCGCCGCGGTCTGACGGGGACCTACAACTCGGCCAAAGCCGTGCCCTTCAGTCCCGACTCCCGCTTCAACCAGATCAGCGACTTCGAAAGCCCGCGGATCTTCCAGGCCGCGATCCAGGTGGCGTTCTAGCAGACGGGGTCCCGGCCATGCAGGATTTGTTCGGCTGTTCGAGGCATCGAATCCGGGCGGATTCCCCGGCGATCGCCCGAGGCGTCAGCGGAGCCCGTCGATGACGTAGAGCCGCGAAAGGCTCCGCATGAAGCTGTAACAGTAGCTCTTGCCGTCCGGCGTCAGCCGGACGTCGGCGAGGGAGGCGACGCCGGTCGTGTCGGCCGGCGTGATCTCCCTGACGAGCATGCGCTTTCCGGTCGCCAGGTCGAGGCGGTCGTATCGCATTTTCAGATCGCCCGAGGCGAGGTAGAGGCCTTCGCCCTTGTCGTCCCACCCGTCCACGACCTCGTTCTCCCCGATCGGGGGCACCGGCAGCGGCTCTCCTCCGTCGGTCGGATAGACGGCCCATTTGCTGGTCTTCTGGTCGACGACGGCAACGCGGGTCCCGTCGGGCGAGAGCTGCGCTCCCCTCGTTCCCTCGGGCGTGACCGGCCGCGGCGTGCCGCCCGAGATGTCGCGCACGTACGCGCGCGGGCCGTGCCCGGGAACGCTTGCCACGATGAGGAGCCTCTTGCCGTCCGGGAACCAGAGGGCCTTTCGATACTGGAAACCCTTGTCCTGGATCGTCTTCGACTCGCCCGGTCCGACGGGGATCACCGTCAGATGGTCCGGCGCGGCCTGCACGACCCATTTCTTGTCGGGCGAGAGGTCCGCCGCCATCCAGCCGTCGGCGAGGCGGACGGCCGGCGTCGAGCCGTCGGTCCTGCGTAAGTAGAGACCGCCCGTCGCCCCGGCCCCCGCGCCGCCCTCGAGGAAGAGCACGTCCTGCCCGTCCGCGGAGAGGGCGCTGCTCTGGGAAAAGTCGAACCACGTCAGGTTAATCTCCTGCGAGGCTCCCGGCGGGAGGCACATCATCGTCTCCGGCCAGTCGTCGGCGCGCGCGAGGACCCGTCCGGCGCGGGCGATGTCCTCGACGATCACCAGCAGTGGCGACTGGGCCACGAGGCGCTCGGCACCGGTAAGCGTGATGGCGTGGAGCTCGACGACACCGATGCCGACGCCCCGCTTGCGTCCAGAAAACCAGATCTCGCCCGTGCCGGGATGCCACGCGAACGACGAGATGATCTCCCACCCCTCGGACAGGATCTTTCTGTTTCCGGACAAGTCCACGACGCCCAGGGCGTGGTCGCTGCTACCCCGGAATTCGCTGTAGGCGATGTGCCTTCCGTCCGGGGAGAACCTCATGCCCCCTACCATGTGGCCGGGCGATTTGGGCACGAGGACCTTTCCGATGGGGAACTCGAGCTGACCGTCGCGAACGACCGCGAGACGATCCTCCCCGGGGAAATAGTCCGCGACCGTCTGCGCAAACTGGAGAGCATCCGCGTCGGTTGCGACGAGCTCCCTGGGCGCCCCGCCTGCCATCGACACCTCGGCGATGGCCGAGGGATTGTCGCCGTGGAGGACGCGGATCGCGAGCTTGCCGGCGTTCGAGATCGAGAGCAGGTCGGCGCTCGGAAAGGGCAGGGCGGTCGATTCGGTCGAGTCCAGTCGCGTCGAATAGAGCTGTGGCGGCTTTCCTTCCCAGGCGGCGGCGTAGAGGACGGTCTTCCCGTCCGGCGCGAAGCGCGCGCCGCCGAGAGCGCCCCGATGGAACGTCAGTGGGCGATAGGTCGGCGGACCTTCCCGAGGCTTGGTCGTCGCGACGATGCCGATCGCCGCGCCGGCCACGAGTGTCGCCGCGGCGAGGGCGATGGCAATGGCGCGCTGCCGTCCGCGCCGAGCCGCCGGAACCGCCATGACCGCGCCCGAGAGGCTTCCCTCGGTGAGGCCCTCCCGGAGCCGCGACAGATCGCGGGCCAGGTCCCTCGTGGCCGCGTAGCGCTCCTCCCGGTCCTTGGCGAGGCAGCGCTCGGCGACCCAGCGCAGCGGTACCGGCGTCTCGGGAGCGGCCGTGGCCAGGGGCGCGGGCTCCTCCCGGATGATGGCCGCCATCGTCTCCGGAGCGCTCGCCCGCGCAAACGCGCGCCGGCCCGAGACCATCTCGTACAGAATCGATCCGAACGCGAACTGGTCCGAACGAAAGTCGATCGCCTCGCCGAGCGCCTGCTCCGGCGACATGTAACCGACCGTCCCGACCACGACGCCCGCTTCGGTCCCCACGGAGACCGTTGGAGACTGCGTCAGCTCGCCGCTCTCACCCGTCGGCGCCGTCAGCTTCGCGAGGCCGAAGTCCAGGATCTTGACCGTGCCGTCCCGGGTCACCATCACGTTCTCGGGCTTCAGGTCCCGGTGCACGATCCCCGTTTCGTGGGCCTTTGCCAGACCCTCGGCGATCTGGGTCGCGACGGCCAGCAGCTTCTTCAGGGGCATCGGCCCCGTGGCCAAAAGCTTTCGCAGCGTCTCGCCATCGACACGCTCCATGGCGATCCACGATGTGCCCTCCGTCGAGCCGATGTCGTAGACGGTGACGATGTTGGGATGGTTGAGCGCCGACGCCGATCGCGCCTCCTTCTCGAACCGCTTCAGCCGCTCCGCGCTTTCCGCCAGATTGGCCGGAAGGACCTTGATCGCCACGTCCCGGCCGAGGCGCTCGTCTCGCGCCCGGTACACCTCGCCCATCCCGCCCGCCCCGATGGGCGACAGAATCTCGTATGGACCCAGACGGGTCCCAGCGTTGAGTGTCATCGGATGGCCGCGGCGGGATTTTATGCCCTCCCGGGAGACAAGTGACTATGGCGCGACTTTACTCGCATGCGGAGCGCGGGACCTGGGCCGCTTCCACCTCCGGTCAATGGGCAAGGCTGGCCCGACCCCGGAGGGGGATAGACTCTCGCCACTTTCGGGAGACAACATGAAACGGATTCTCGCGATCCTAGCGCTCGCCGCCGCCCTGCCCGCCTCGGCGCAGGTCCTGCCAGGCCACCGTCTTCCCGAGGGCCCGGAGCGGCCCGTGCGGGACCGGGCGTACCACATCAAGAGCTACAAGGCGGAGCTGCGCTTCGACATGGTCAAAGAGGAGGTCGCCGGCGTCGCGACCGTGACCTTCGAGTCGCTGCGCGCGCCGCTGACGGAGCTTTCCCTGGATGCAGCGCGGCTGCGCATCGAAAAGGTGGAGCGCGACGGCAAGCCGCTCGCGTTCACCGCGGACCCGAAGGCCTTCAAGCTGAACGTCTCGCTCGGCGAACCCCTGCCGCTCGGCCGCGAGGCCACGCTGAAGATCGCCTACGCCTGCAACCCCCGCGTGGGCATGTACTTCTTCCCGCCGGCGGACGGCCGTCCGGCGCAGGCCTGGAACTACGGCGAGGGCGGCCTGCACTACGCCTGGCTGCCGATCTACAACGACACGAACGACCGCTTCGCGGTCGAATTCGTCGTGACCGTGCCGCGCGGGTTCACGGCCGTCGGCAACGGCGTCCTCGACCCGCCGGGCGACAACCCGGACGGCACGCGCACGTTCCGGTGGGTCGAGGAGAAGCCCATCCCGAACTACCTCATGACCGTAGACGTCGGCGTTTTCGCGCGCGTGCCGCTGGCGGACGCGAAGGTGGGAGCCGCGGCCGTCCCGCTCGCCGTCTGGACGTCTCCGGGAACGGAGAAAGCCGCCGCGTACACGTTCGGCGACACGCCGAAGATGGTCGAGTTCTTCTCGGAGCGCATGGGTTACCCGTACCCGTGGGTCAAATACGACCAGGTCGTGCTGCGCGACTTCGCGGTCGGCGCCATGGAGACCACCACGATGACCGGGTTCGGAGACTCCCACCTCCACGTCGCGGGCGATCCGCCCGATTCGAGCCCGAACTTCGAGGAGGCCTGGCCGATCTTCACCGTCGAGGACACGATCTCCCACGAGCTCGCCCACCACTGGTTCGGGGACCTCGTGACGTGCCGCTCGATCGGCTCGATCTGGCTGAACGAGTCCTTCGCCACCTTCTGGCACACCATCTGGAACGGCCACGCCCACGGCGAGGACGACCTGACCTACCAGCGCTGGTGGTACCTGAACAAGTACGTGGACTACGTGCGGCAGACCGGCACGGTGCGGCCCATGGAATACCTGCGCTACGCCGAGCCGACCGCGATGTACCAGACGGAGTCGACCTACGTGAAGGGCTCGCTCGTCCTCCACATGGTGCGGCACATCATGGGCGACGACGACTTCTACCGGATGATCGGCGACTACCTGCGCCGGCACGAGCTCTCGTCGGTCGAGTCGGCCGATCTCGCCGAGGCAATCGAGCTCGCGGCCGGCCGGAACTTCTCCGGGTTCTTCCACGACTGGGTGGTGGGCGGCGGCGGGCACCCGCGCTTCGACGTGTCGTACCGGTGGGCTCCCGAGCGCAAACAGGTGGACCTGACGGTCAAGCAGATCCAGTCGGACCTCCCGTTCGAGAACGAGTTCCGGCTGCCGGTGGACATCGAGATCGAGGACGCCTCGGGCGCCACGGCGGCGCACCGGGTGGAGCTGACGGGCTGGTCCACGACGGTGGCGTTGCCGGCCGCGAGCCGGCCGCGGCGGGTCACGTTCGACAAGGGGGGCTGGCTCGTCTGCGAGGTCAAGTACGAGCGGCCGATCGGGGAAGTGCTCGCCGAACTCGACCGCGGCGATCTCGCGGCGCGCCTGCGCGCGGCGCGTCAGCTCGCCGACGACTTCGGCCGGGACCCGCGCGCGGTGGCGGCGCTCGCGCGCGTGCTCGCCGATCCGGCGGCGCACTGGGGCATGAAGCAGGAGGCCGCGCTCGACCTCGGGCGGGCAGGTGGCGCGGACGCGGCCCGGGCCCTCGAGAAAGCCCTGTCGGCGGAGGCGAATCCGCGGGTGCGCCGCGCCGTCGCCCTCGGGCTCGGCGCGTGCGGCGAGGCATCCTCGGCCGCGGCGCTCAAGCGGGCGATCGAGACCGACCGCGCGGAGGACGTCGTCGGCGCCGCGGAGATTTCCCTCGGCCGCCTCGGCGCCCCCGGCACGAAGGACTACCTGGTGAAGCAGCTCTCGCGCTCCTCGCGATGGTTCGACGGAATCCGCGTCTCGGCGCTCACGGGCCTCGGCAAGCTCGAAGACCCGTCGCTCGCGCCGCTGTTCGACGGCTACACGGACGGGAAGTACGTCCAGGACGTCCGCGCGGCCGCCGTAGCCGGCTGGGTCTCGGCCGCGCCCGAGGACCCGAAGCTCGCCGATAAGCTGCGCCAGCTGACCTCGGACCGCAACCGCTCGATCCGCGAGGACGCCGTCAAGCGCCTCGGCACGCTCCATCGCGAAGCGGACCTGGCGCTGCTGCGCGAGCTCGAAGGCGACCCCGACCCCACCGTCGCCGAGTTCGCCCGCGCCGGGATTGAGGAGACGGAAAGCTTCACAAAGAAGTAGGACCGGCGCGACGAGTAGTACGTCGAATTACGGCACAGTGACTGGAGCTCGCGGCGCGAATAGTCTCCCGACCGGAGGGAGGGAGGAGGTTCGCGCCGCGGGAGCGAGCGCGTGGCGAGGGGATCAGGCGTCCGGTCGAGCGCGCATCCGCGCGAGCCGGACGCCGGTGCGCCCAAAGGGCGCAGATCCCCGAACGTAGCGATCGCGACGGTCAGGCCGCGACTTCGCCGTCCCGCACGATCCGCCCGTCGCGGATCTCGACGACGCGGCCGGCGCGGCGGGCGAGCGTCATGTCGTGCGTGATGACGACGAGCGTCGAGCCCTGCTGCCAGAGCTCGGTGAAGAGGCCCATGATGTCGCCGCCGGCGGAAGTGTCGAGGTTTCCCGTGGGCTCGTCGGCGAGGACCACGTCCGGGTTCATCGCGAGGGCCCGCGCGATCGCCACGCGCTGCATCTGGCCTCCCGAGAGCTCGGTCGGCTTGTGGTCCATCCGCTCGGCCAGGCCGACGCGCGCGAGCAGCTCCTCGACGCGCTCGCGGCGCTTCTTCGGCGCCACGCCGCCGAAGAGCAGCGGCAGCTCGACGTTCTCGAAGGCCGAGATCTGGGGCAGGAGATTGAAGCCCTGGAAGACGAAGCCCACGCGGCGGTTGCGCACGTCGGCGAGCTCGTCGCGCGTGAACTTCGAAACGTCCTCGCCGCCGAGGAGGTAGGTTCCCTCCGAGGGCGTGTCGAGGCAGCCGACGAGGTTCATCAGCGTCGATTTGCCCGAGCCCGAAGGGCCGACGATCGCGACGAACTCGCCGCGCGCGACCGCGAGATCGATGCCTTTCAGCGCCTCGACCTTCACCTTTCCGGTGTCGTAGACCTTCCGGATGGACTTCATGTCGATGATGGACGTCGTCACGGGATCTCCTTGCTGCGGGAAGGATCTCATCACTCGTACCTCAAGGTCGACGCCGGGTCGATCGAAGCGGCGCGGCGCGCCGGGAAGTAGCCGGCGAGCAGGCCGCAGGTCCCGAGGATCGCGATCGTGGCGACGCCGATGGGCCAGGACAGCGTGGGCCGTCCCATGAACTCGAGCACGTCGTTGCCTTCGATCGGCAGGAAGGAGAGGCCGGTCACGAGCAGGATCGCGATGAGGGCCCCGACGAGGCCGCCGACGAGCGTGTAGGCCAGTCCCTCGAGGATGAAGGGCCCGGTGATCCAGGCGCGCCGGGCGCCGAGCGCCATCTTGACCCCGATCTCCTTGGTTCTCTCCTTGACGACCGCGTACATGATGTTGGCGACGCCCACGCCGCCGATGATGAGCGTCAGCGCGCCGATGATGCCGAAGAAGATCTCGAGGCCGAGAAGGACCTTCTCCTGCATCCTCTGGCCCTTGACCGTGTTCCAGACTCCCCAGACGCGCGGGTCCTCGGGATCGAAGCCGAGGCGCGGGCCGAGGACCTCGTTCAGGTGAATCAGGGCCGCGTCCATGTCGGCCGCCTTCTTCGTGCGGAAGACGAGGACGTTGATGCGGTCGCCCCCGAGCACCGCCTTGAAGGTCGACTGCGGGATGACCGCGTGCGTCGCGTCGGGGCCGCCGTACGTGGAGGACTGCCTCTTGCGCTGCATGACGCCGATCACGGTGAACGGCGAGTTGTTGATGAGAAGGGTCTTCCCGAGCGGGTCCTCGGGACCGAAGATGTCCTTGGCCATCTCGTTGCCGAGAAAGACCACGCGGCGCTTCTCCTCCTCGTCCTGGGGGTTGATGAAGCGCCCCATCGCCCGGGGAAAGTGCTTGCGGGCGTCGCCGTAGTCCCAGCGCGTGCCGATGACGCGGCCGTTGACGGTCTTGCGCCCGTAGGCGAGGGCGGTGCGCCACGAGGTGAGCTCGCCCCAGATCGCGTCGAGCTCCGGCATGCGCTCGCGCGCATAGTCCACGTCCTCGAGCCGCGGCCGGATCGAGCGGCCTTCCGGGAGCCCCTTGTAGGGCTTCGACGTCTCGCCCGGCCAGAGGATGGCGAGGTTGTTGCCCATCGCCTGGTCGTTGGCCATCATCTGGCGCTTCAAGCCCTCGCCGAAGGCGAGCAGGAGCAGGATCGTCACCGTGCCCCAGGCGAGCGAGGCGATCGTGAGCGTCGCGCGCTTCTTCTGCAGCCGCGCAGAGCGCAGGAAGAGCTGGAAGACGATGGCGAGGTTGTGCCGGGAAACGGCTCCCGGTTCCGGCGTCGTTTTCAGGCTCATGGTCACAGCTTCATCGCCACGACGGGATCGAGCCTCGAGGCGTCCCGGGCGGGGAAGTAGCCGGCGAGAAGCCCCGTGACGCCGAGGATGCCGGCCGTCAGCGCCGCGACCGACGAGCGAGAGATCGGGATTGCCGACGTATTCCGTGACGCCGAACTTCGGGAAGATCGCGCAGACGAGGAACGAGATCCCGAAGCCGATCGCGCCGCCCATGCCCGTGATCATCAGCGTCTCGAGCAGGAGCTGCCGCAGCATCCACCGATCGCGCGCGCCGAGCGCCATCTTGATGCCGATCTCCTTCGTGCGCTCCTCGACGACGACGTTCATGATGTTGGAGACGCCGATGCCGCCGACGATCAGCGTGAAAGAGCCGATGATCCCGAGAAAGAGGCGGAACGACAGGAAGAAGATATGGAAGAACTTGAACTGCTCCGTCGTGTCCCAGACCGAGAACGCTTCCTTGTCTTCCGGATCGAACCGCTGGCGCTGCGCGATGACGCGGCGCACGTCGTCGGTGACCTGCTCGGACTGGGCGGCGACGGTCGGCTGGTAGATCAGGTTGTCGACCCACTTCTCGCCGGTGATCGCCCGGTACGTTGTGCCCGGAATGAAGCCCTTCTGGCTGTCCCGGCCGCTGTAGCTCGAATTCTGGACCTTGCTCTGCAGGACGCCGACGACGAGGAAAGGCGAGCCGCCGAGCATCACGATCTTGCCCACCGGCTTCACGTCTTCGCCGAACACGTCGGTGGCCATCTTCTGCCCCAGGAAGAGGACGCGCCGCTGCTCGGCCATGTCCGTCGGGTTGAAGAAGCGCCCGCCTTCCTGGGGGTTGATGTTGCGCATCGGGCCGAACTCGGGCGAAACGCCGGAGATGTCGATCGCGATCGTCTTGGCGCCGTAGTTGAGCTTCAGCGTCTTCGAGTATTCGCTCGAGATGGCGTTGATGCCGCGGGCCTCCTTGCGGATCGCTTCGACGTCGTCCTCGTTCAACCGCACCTTCCGGCCCTTGCCGAGGCCCTCGAACGGGACCGAGGTCAGCCCCGGCCAGGCGATGCAGATCGCGTCGCCAAGACCCGCGCTGTTCAGGATCATCTGCCGCTGCAGCCCCTTGCCGAACGCCAGCAGGAGGCTGACCGACACGGTTCCCCACACGATGCCGAACACCGTCAGGAACGTGCGGAGCTTCTGGCTGCGCACGTCACGCCACATCTGGCGCAGCGCGTCGCGGATCGAGAGCATCGCGCCGCTACGCTAACAGGCTGCTGAAGAATGGATGCGGGCGTCGTGTCCGCAATTTGCATCCGGCGCCCAATCCACGTGTTTGCGAATCGGTCGTTCATCGCTCCCCGGCGGGCGCCGGCAAAGTGCCGTCCACCCTCGGGTTACGGCGGCGCGGGGCCATCTGCGTCGTCATCGCTCCTCGGCGATGCAAAGGCATCGCCGTCGTCGCGCTTCCTTGCATCTGACCCCGCGGCGCTCGTAACGCCATCCCACAACCTTCTTCAGCGGCCTGTTAGTCGACGGCCGAGGTCAGCTTCTTGGGCGGCCGCTCGAGGACCTTCGCGCCGAGCGACAGCCCCTCGGCGACCTCGACGTTCAACCCGTCGGAGATCCCGAGTTTGACGGCGGTCTTCTTGGGAGGCTCCTTGGGTCTTCCCGCCGGAAGGTCCACGAACGTCTTCTTGCCGCCATCCTCGAAGATCACGACCCGCTCGGGGATCGTCAGGACGTCCTTCTTCTCGCGGATGATCAGGTCGGCGTTGGCCGAGTACCCGGCGCGCAGCGTCATGCCCGAGGCCGGATCGAGCTCGATCTCGACGTCGAACAGCGTCGCCCCGTCCTTCTGCTGGGCCTGGGGCGCGATCCGGGAGACCCTGCCGGTCACGATGTCCGTCGGAAGCGCGCCGACCTTGATGCGCGCCGGCAGGTTCACCTTCAGCTTGCCAACGTCGATCTCGTCGACCGTGCCCTTGAAGATGAGGTCGCTCATGTCGGCGATGGCCGCGAGCTCGGTTCCCGGCTGGTACGACGTCAGCGGCACGACGGGCTCGCCCGGGTTGACGGCGCGCGTGAGGACCGTGCCGGCCGCCGGCGCGCGGATGATGGACTCCATGTTGACGCTGGCCGTCTGGATCCGGCCGTTGCGCGTGAGGTCCCGCTGCTGCTCGGCCTTGGCGAGCGCGACCTTGGCGAGCTCGAAGGCCTCGCGCTTGACGTCGAGATCCGATTTCGGCATGACGCCGTCCTTCGAGAGCTGCTGCGAGCGCTCGAATTCGGCCCGGGCCCTCTCGTAGGAGGCCCGGGTCGAGTCGAGCTGGCGGTCCACGTCGGTCAGCTCCTGGGGCGTCGGGTCCGGCGCGATCTCGAACAGCGGGTCGCCCGCCTTGACCTTGTCGCCCACGTTGACCATGCAGCGCTTGACGAGCCCGGAGATCTTCGACTTGATCGAGAACTTCTGACGCGGCTGGATCTGCCCGACGGCCAGGGCCTTCTCGGTGATCGAACCCTTCTCGACGGTGACCAGCTTCGCGTCCCCGTCGCCTCCCTTGCCGCTGCGGGTCAGCGCATAGACGCCGGCCGCCACCGCCACGAGGATGACGAGAAGCAGCAGAGTCTTGAAGAGCTTGGACATTCCATCCTCCCTGGAGAAGAAGCGCCGGATCGCACCGCTCATGCCGGACCCTTCCTGAGTGCCTTCGAGGGGAGTTACGCAGCCCGCCGCACGAAGTTCCTCTGCGAAATCGCGGCGCCAGGGGCGAAAAGGGGCGGCGGATCCGATATCTTTGTGCATGAATGAGTTGCGCGTGATTCGAGGCGAGCGGGTCTATTTGCGGGCGATCGAGAGGGACGACCTCCAGCGCTGCCACGATTGGATGAACGACGAGGGGCTGACGACGACCCTGGCCCAGCGTTATCCGTTCTCGCTCGCCCGGGAGGCGGACTGGGTCGAGCGCGCGACGCGCGGCCAGGATCCCTCCGAGCTCAACTTCGCGATCTGCCTCGCCCAGGGGGACCGGCACATCGGCAACTGCGGCCTCATGGCGATCGACCGCGACAACCGCACGGCGACGCTCGGGATTTTCATCGGCGAGAGAGACTGCCGCGGCCAGGGATTCGGCCGCGAGGCCGTGCGCGTCCTTTGCGGCTTCGCGTTCGGAGAGATGAGCCTGCGCAAGATCCGCCTCGACGTCCAGGAGGGCAACGCCGCGGCCATCAAGGCGTACGAGAGCGTCGGCTTCCGGCGGGAGGGCCAGCTGCGGCAGGAGGTCTTCCGCGGCGGGCGGGCTCTCGACGTCGTGCGGATGGGCCTGCTCGAGGGCGAGCTTCACTAGGCAAGCCCATGCCGTCCCCGGAGTACCGCTTTCGGACGCAGTGGCGGGTCCTCGGGACGGCGCGCGAGGTGGCCGACGTTCTGGCCGACGCGCGGGAGCTGCCGCGCTGGTGGCCGTCGGTATACCTCCGGGTCGAGGAGCTCGAGCCCGGCGGGGAGGACGGTGTCGGCCGGCGCGCCCGCATGCACACGAAGGGATGGCTGCCGTACACGCTCGACTGGGAGCTCGCCGTCGTCGAGTCCCGCCATCCCCACGGCTTCACGATCGAAGCCGAGGGCGACCTCGCCGGAAGGGGAGTCTGGACCCTCGAGGAAGTCGGGGCCTTCACCCTCGTCACCTACGACTGGCGGGTCCGGGCAAAGAAACCACTGCTGCGCCTGCTTTCGCCGATCGCCCGGCCGCTCTTCGAAGCCAACCACCGCTGGGCCATGCGGCAGGGCGAGAGAAGCCTCGAGCTCGAGCTCGCGCGCCGGCGCGCGGCCACGCCGGGCGACCGGGCGCTCATCCCGCCGCCGCCTCCCGCTTCGTCGTCTCCGCTCCTCCTGGTCGGCGGGGGCGTGGCGCTCGGCCTGGCGGCCTACGGGCTCGGCCGCCTGCTGTGACCCGGCCGGCGCCGGACTCGGAGGCGCTGGTTCTAGGTGTCGTAGGGGCGGGGCTTGCCCCCGCCCGCGGGCGGCGCAAGGGCCGCCCCTACGGCACGGAGCGCGATTGCGATTCCCAGGCAGAACCCGCGAACGCCAGCAGTGCAACAGGGAGTACGATTAGGCTCCCTTGAGCATCGACCTGAACGCGGACGTCGGTGAGGGGATGGACGACGCGGCGCTGTTGCCGTTCGTCACCTCCGCGAACGTGGCGTGCGGGCTGCACGCCGGGGACGCCACGGTCATGGACGGCACGGTCTCGCTGGCGTTGTCGCACGGGGTCCGGGTCGGGGCGCACCCGGGATACGCCGACCGCGAGCACTTCGGGCGCATGGCGGTCGAGCTCCCGTCCGAGGACGTCGAGAACCTGGTGCTCTACCAGATCGCGGCGCTCGACGGATTCGTGCGCTCGCGCGGGGGCACGCTGACCCACGTCAAGCCGCACGGCGCGCTCTACCACGCGGGCGCCGAGTTCCCCGACGTCGCGCGGGCGATCGCGGAGGGCGTGCGCCGGTTCCGCACGAGCCTCGTGCTCGTGGGCGCGGCCGGCACGATGCTGATCGAGGCGGGGCGGGAAGCGGGGCTCGCGGTCGCCGAGGAAGCCTTCGCCGACCGCCGCTACATGAGCGACGGCTCGACGGTGCCGCGCGGCGAGGCGCGCGCCCTGATCACGGATCCCGACGAGGCCGCCGAGCAGGCGGTGCTCCTGGCGCGCGACCGCGTCGCCGTCGCCGCCGACGGGACGCGGGTGTCGGTGCGCGCGGACACCCTCTGCCTGCACGGGGACACGCCGGGCGTCGAAAAGATCGCCCGGCGCATCCACGAGCGGTTCCGGGCCGAGGGAATCCGCATCGCGCCGCTCGAGCCGGGGCGGCCGAGCCGCCGCGACGGGGTTCTCATCCCGCCCGGATAGCCCGCGACCCTGTACACTATTCGGACCCATGAGCACCGAAAGGGCGGAGCTTCCCGGCGAAGAGGACGAGAAGAGCTGGCGCGACCGGCTGGGCGAGGTGGCCGCGGTCGGACAGGGCCTGCTCGCGACGCGCCTGGCGATCTTCCGCGAAGAGCTGGCGGGCAAGGCCATCCTGGCGGCGCGCGGCGCGGCCCTGGTCGCGGTCGCCGCCGCGCTCGGAGTGGGTGCGCTGCTCCTTCTGGCGGCGCTCCTGGCGGCGATCCTCGCCGGGCTCTTCAAGAGCGTGATCCTCGGCATCCTCGGCGCGGTCGTGATCTATGGTGCCGGCGCCGCGGTCGCCGTGAGCATGGGATGGAAGGCGCTGTCCCGCGTCCGTCCGCTCGAGTTCCCCGTCGTGACCGAAGAGCTTTCCCGCGACTGGCAGGCCGTGGCGGCGTCGCTCGCGCCCGAGGCGGACACGGACGACGAGCCGGACGACCCGGCCCGCGACGCGCAGGCGATCGAGGACATCGAGGAACGTTTCCGGGCGGGTTCGGAATGACCGCGCCGGACGAGCGCCTGGACGCCCTGCGCCGGCGCGCGGCCCTCGAGCGCGAGGACTTCGCCGAGGCGCTCGGCACGGCGCGCGACGACCTGACGTCCTTTCGCCAGCGCTGGCGCTTCGCCGGCTGGGCGGCCTCGGGGCTCGCGGCGGTCGCGACCGCGGGGTGGAAGCTCTTCGGAAGAAACTCGCTCGCGGCGAAAGCCGGGCGGGTGGCCTCGGCGGCGTCGCTCCTTCTCGGCATCGGCCGGGGCGTGCAGCGCGTCCGCCGGTTCTGGTAGGCGGACCGAAGGAGCATCGGCATGCGCGCCACGGCGCCGTCTCCCTGGACCTCCGAAGAGGGGCGGGAGTTCCTGCAGGGCAGGATCGGCGCCTTCGCGCGGACTCTCTTCTGGATCGTGGCTTCGTTCTGGCTGATCGGCTGGATGCTCGCCCTCGCGCTCCCGGCCCGGGGCGTTCCGTACCATCCCTTCCGCGGGGCCCCGCTGCTGACCCTCGCGATGGCGGGCGTATTTCTGATCGAGTGGCAGCTGGTTCGCCGCGGGCCCCTTCCCATCGAAGTCCTGCTGGCCGCGGACGCCGGCGCGACGGTGCTGGCGGCGACCGCCGGCAACCTCATGATCCTCGAGTTGCCGGTCCTGCTGCGGCCCGACCTGATCTCGCTGGCCGGTCTCGTGTTCCTGCTGCTCTACCGGTCGGCCATCGTTCCGGGCGACGCGCGCCGCACCGCATGGATCAGCGCCGCGGCGGCGTTTTCGCTGCCCGTATGCACCTACCTGGCGTACGCGCGAACACCGCCGTCGACCCTCTTCGCGTCGCCGGCGGCGTACACCGCGTGGGCTTTCGTCTGGTGCCTGTTCGCGGTCCTGCTGTCGGCCGCCATCGCGCGCGTGATCTATGGCCTGCGCCTGAAGGTGAGCGAGGCCCGGCGGCTCGGCCAGTACACGCTCGTCGAGAAGATCGGCGAGGGCGGGATGGGCGCCGTCTACCGCGCCAACCACGCGTTGCTGCGCCGGCCCACGGCCATCAAGCTGCTGCCGCCGGAACGCGCCGGCCAGATGGACCTGGCGCGCTTCGAGCGGGAAGTGCAGATGACGTCGCTCCTGGCGAGCCCGAACACCGTGTCCATCTACGACTACGGGCGGACGCCCGACGGCATCTTCTACTACGCCATGGAATACCTGGACGGCGTCGATCTCGACGATCTCGTGCGCCGCGACGGGCCGATGCCGCCGGCGCGCGCCGCGCACGTCCTCGGACAGGTGTGCCGCGCGCTCGAGGAGGCCCACGGCGTGGGGCTCATCCACCGGGACATCAAGCCCGCCAACATCCTGCTCTGCGACCGCGGCGGCACGCCGGACCTGGCAAAGGTCGTGGACTTCGGCCTCGTCAAGAACGTCCAGGCGCCTGCGGGCGGCGGCGTCACGGTCGAGAACGTGGTGCTCGGCACGCCGCACTACATCGCGCCGGAGGCGATCGTTTCGCCGGACCGCATCGACGCGCGCAGCGACCTTTACGCCGTCGGCGCGGTGGGCTACTTCCTGCTGACCGGCAAGGTCGTGTTCGAGGGGCCCACGGCGATGAGCGTCTTTACGCAGCATCTGCGCGAGAAGCCCGTCGCGCCTTCGGTGCGCGTCGGCTGCCCGATTCCGGCCCGCCTCGAGGCGTTGATCCTCGCCGCCCTTTCCAAGGAGCCGGAAGACCGGCCCGAGAGTGCCCGCGCCTTCCGGGAGGCTCTCGCCGCCTGCGACGACGTGCCCGCCTGGAAGGAGTCGGAGGCCGCCGCCTGGTGGCGCGAGCGGGGAAAGCGTTTGCGGCGCCCGCGGGAGGGCACGGGACCGGTGGCGTCGTCCGAGCGCACGCTCGTCGTGGATCTCGGCGCGAAACGCGCGGGGTAGAGCGCCGGCTGCTAGAGGTCCTGTACCATCCGGCGCGCGATCTCCTCGTACGCCGGGCCGTTCGGATGGTAGTGGTCGGCCGAGAGGCGGTCGGGCCGGCCCTGGAAGAGGTCGAACGTCGGGATCACGGTCACGTTCGGAAACGCGAGCGCCGTCTCGGTGATCAGCGTGTTCCACTGGAGGATCACCGACGCACCGAGCCGGCCGGAGCCGCCTTCGCTACCGAAGGGATCGTAGAGCCCGAGGACCACGATGCGCGCGGCCGGGTTCGCCTCCCGGAGCCCGGCGAGGATCGCGCGCAGGTTGCGGACGTATCGTCCGCGGGCATCCGCGAGCGCGTCGGCGGCCTCGGTCGGCGCCGATCCGCGCGTGGCGCTGTGCGACAGGTCGTTGCCGCCGACCGAAACGAGGATGAGGCTCGACGAAGCGGCGAGCGCGCGGACGTTGGCGCTGTCGACGAGGGCGAGCACCTCGGGCGATTCCATCCCGTTGACGGCGAGGTTGGTGATCTCGGCCGGGCCCTTCTTGCGGAGCGCCTCGAGCACGTTCACCGCGAAGCCCTTGCCGGTCTCGTCGCCCGTCCCCTTCGCCAGGGAATCGCCGACGACGAGGATCCGGAAGACGCCATCCTTCTTTGGGAGCGCGGGCGCCGCCGCCGGCCGGCGGGGAGGCGCGTCGCCGAGGGGCTGTCCGGTGGCTCCCCGCAGGGCGAGGACGAAGCCCGCGCCGAAGACGAGCGCCGCGGCGATCCCGACGCCGAGGGGCGCCGTCCAGAACCAGAAGCGCGACAGTCCGCGGGCCATGCGAGCGGGGATGATACGTTGATTCGGTGAGCACGGAGGCCGTTCTGTCCGGGTCGGCGGCGGCGGAAGTCGTCCTCTCGGCCGAGCACCTGACCAAGCGGTTCGGAAGCCGGGAGGCGGTCTCCGACGTGTCCTTCGACGTGCGCGCGGGAGAGGTCTTCGGCTTCCTCGGCCCCAACGGCGCCGGCAAGACGACGACGATTCGCATGCTGGTCGGCCTCGCCCGGCCGGACCGGGGCCGGGTGCGCATCCGGGGCCTCGACCTGGCGAAGGACTTCCGGAAGGCGATGGGGCACGTCGGGTGCATCGTCGAGTCCCCCGACCTCTACCGGTACCTGACGGGCCGCGAAAACCTCGTGCACTTCGCCCGCATGCTGCCCGAGGGCGCGATGCAGCGCATCGAGGAGCTCGCCCGGCTCGTCGCCCTCTCCGAGCGCCTGGACGACAAGGTGTCCACGTACTCGCTCGGGATGCGCCAGCGCCTCGGCATCGCCCAGGCCCTGCTCGGCAATCCGGACATCCTGATCCTCGACGAGCCCGCCAACGGCCTCGATCCGGCGGGCATCCGCGAGATCCGCCAGCTCGTGCGGCACCTCGCCTCCGACCGCGGGATCGCCGTCTTCGTCTCGAGCCACCTGCTGTCCGAGGTCGAGCAGACGTGCGACCGCGTCGCGATCATCCACCGCGGCCGCACGCTCGCGTCCGGCCCGGTGCGCGAGCTCGTGGACCGCGTCGCCTCCGACCGCCTGCGACTGCGGGTGCGCCCGGCGCGGCGGGCCGCGGAGATCCTCGCCGGGTTCGGCGCGGTGGACGGGAGCGCGGCGGCCGGCGACGGCGAGGACGCGGTCGAGGCGCGGATCCCGAAGGAGAGGGTCCCGGACGCCCTGCGCGCTCTCGCCGCGGCGGGCGTGGACGTGTTCGCCGTCGAGCGCGCGGCCGCGTCGCTCGAGGAGGTCTTTCTCGAAGTCACCGGGGGAGAGACGGTATGAGATTCGCGGGGCTGGTCGAGAACGAGATCCTGAAGTTTGCGCGCCAGCGGCGGTTTCGCGTCGTGGTGCTCATCCTCGTCGCGCTGATCGGGCTCATCGTCTTTGCGCAGTCGCGCGGCCGCGAGCGCTTCCGCGCCGGCAAGGACTGGCACGTGGAGACGCAGGAGCGCATGGCGCGGATCCAGAACTGGCTGCGCGACGGGCGCATGCCGGCGTCCTCGCAGCGCTGGGCGCGCTTCGAGCTCGACCGGCTCCGGTACCACCTCGAGCGGGACGTGGACCCGGACGCCGTGTCGGGCCCGCTCTTCGTCCGCGGGTTCGCCAACGCCGCGAGCTACCTGCTGCTGCCGCTGCTCGCGATCGTCTTCGCCTCCGACATCGTGTCGGCCGAGTTCGCGCAGGGAACGATCAAGCTCCTGTTGACGCGGCCCGTGGGGCGCGCGCGGGTCCTCGCCTCGAAGCTCGCGGCGCTGCTGCTGGCGATCACGCTGACGGTGCTCTTCGGCGGCGTCGTGGCGTACGTCTTCGGCGGGATCGCGTACGGCTACGGCGGCTGGGCCGCGCCGGTCCTCACGGGCTTCCGCGTCGCGGGCGAGCGCCTCGATCCGGCGGCGGTGCGCTCGATCGCGCTCTGGAAGGACACGATCCTCGCCTACGGGCTGGCGTGGTTCGCCGCCCTCTGCGTCGGGGCGATCGCCCTGCTGACGAGCGTGCTCCTGCGCTCGACGGCCGCGGCGATGGGCACGATGCTCGCGGCGCTGATCGCCGGCACGATCCTGCCGCGCCTGGCTCCGTCCTGGGAGGCGCAGAAGCTCCTCTTCGTCACCAACCTGCCGCTGCCCGACTACTACTCGGGGTCGCCTCCGCCCATTCCGGGCCTGACGCTGACCTTCGGCGCGGCCGTTCTGGCGGCGTGGGCCGCGGCCGCGCTGGTCGGCGCATTCGCCGTTTTCGTCGAGCGGGACGTGCTGGCGTGATGGTTGGATCCGCAGCCGAAACGGGGTAGGCTCTTCCCCCCTAGTCCGATGGCAGAGAGGAAGACAGATCCGCCGGCCTCCAGCAAGTCGAGCCCCCTGGAGGCGTCCCGTTCGGCGCGAAAGCTCAAGCCGGAGCAGTACGAGCTGAAGATCCGGTGGGAGAAGGCGCGCCAGGTGCTCGAGGTAAGCCCGACCGGCGTCCGCTTCGACTTCGACACGCCGCTCAAGGTGGGGACGAAGTACCCGATCAGCCTGACCGCCCCGGGCGTGTCGTTCTCGACGACCCTCGAGGTCTCGCGCTGCCAGCTCACCGTCGAGCCGCCGAGCGGCCGCTTCTTCCGGGTGGCCGGGCGGTTCTTTCCCTACATCGAGTGAGCGGGCCGGCGGGAGAATCCGTAGGCCACGTGCCACGCCGATAGCCGCGCCTCGCGGTCGTTGACGAGGCCGGCCTTCTCGAACGCCTTCTTCAGGTCCGACAGCTCGATCCGGTGAATGGCCGGCGTCCGCGGTCCCGACACTTTGCGCAGGGCCGTGACGACCCAGAGCCGGCCGCCCTCCTCGAGCCGCTTGAGCGCCACGTCGAAGACCGCGCGCGAGCCCACGCGGCTCTCCTGCCACAACAGGATGAAGTCGTGCGCGCCCTTGACCGACCGGAAGTAGCGCGACTCGGTCGAGCCGATCGTCTGGCCGGGAGCGGCCGCGGCCGTCAGCATCGTCTCGAGCTCGGGCGGGGCGTCCACGAGAAGGGCCGACGTGGCGGCCGAAAGCTCGAGCCGTCCCGCGATCTCGGCCGCCCCGCGAAAGGGAATCATGGGGCGGATTGTACGTGCGAGATACTTTCGGCGTGGCCGAGATCCTGTTCGGCACGGCGAGCTTCGCGTACGAGGGGTGGAAGGGGATCGTCTACCACGAGCGCTACCGCGAGGCGACGTTCAAGGTCGACTGCCTCCGCGAGTACGCCCGCTACGCGCCCTTTCGCGCGGTCGAGTTCGACTTTCCCTTCTACCGGCCGCCGTCGGAAGCGCAGCTCGCGCGCTACGCCGCGGCCCTGCCCGCGGGCTTTCCGGTCGTGTCCAAGGTGTGGGAGGAGATCACGATGCCGCGCTTTCCCGAGCTGCCGCGCCACGGGGAGCGGGCTGGCCGGGACAACCCGCGATACCTCGACGCGCGCGCCTTCGCCGCGGAGGTGCTGCCGGCCTACGAGAGGGCGTTCGGCGGCCACACGGGGCCGTTCGTATTCGAGTTCCCGACCGAATGGCAGCCGACGCCGAAGCGGCGCGCGGCGTTTCTCGGGAAGCTCGACGGCTTCCTCGGCGAATTGCCGCCGGTCCACCGCTATGCCGTCGAGATCCGAACGCCGGCGTACTTCGTGCGCGAGTACTTCGACGTCCTGCGCGCGCGGGGGGCTGCCCACGTCTTCAACTGGTGGACGCGGACGCCGCCGCTTCTCGAGCAGTGGGAGGCCGCGCAACCGCTGCCGGCCACGTTTTCGGTGACGCGGATCCTGGTGCCGCCCGGCGTGCCGTACGAGCAGGCCGTCGAGCGTTTCCGCCCCTACGACCGGATGCAGGCCCCCCGGGAGGACATGCGCCGCGACGTCGTGCGGCTCGTCCGGCAGATCACCGAGGCGGGGGCCGACGCCTTCGTGCTGGTCAACAACCGCGCGGAGGGCTGCGCCCCGCTGACGGTCCGCGCTCTGGCCCGGGAGCTCGGCGTCGAGATCCCGGAAGACCCGCCGCGGTCGCTCTTCGACTAGCCGCCGCGTCAGCGTTTGGCCGCGCGGGCGAAGATCCAGACGAGATAGGCGATGAAGCCGACGCCGCCGATGACGACCAGGACGCTCGTGGCCGGCGATAGCCGGCGGATCATCGTGTAGAGCAGGTAGAAGACGGCGCCGAAGATCGGGACCGAGAGCACGCCGACGGTCGCGACGAGCGAGCGCGACTTCTTATGCGCCTCGATCGGGACGACCTTCATGAGCTCCAGCTTCTTCGAGAGGTCCGTGGGCAGGGCGGGCCGCTCGACCCATTTGAGCGCTTCCGGCGCCTCGTGGCCCTGCTTCAGGTCCGGGGGGAAGCTCTCGCCGCAGTAGACGCAGTGATCCAGGCGCCACGCGGCCAGCGGGCGGCGGCACTTGCGGACAGCGGGGGCCGGCGGTGGGCGCGCTCATGCTTTTTCGTGCTCGATCCGGGACGCCTTCGATTATACGGTTGCGCGAGAAACGTTCGAAGGAGGCTCCTTGAAAGGCAGCGGCAAACAGGTGGACTGGAAGGGCTGCGGCACCGCGCTGGTGACGCCGTTCGACGAGAAGGGCCGGATCGACTTCGGCTCGCTCGAGGCGCTCGTGGACTGGCAGGTCGGCCAGGGCGTGGACTTCCTCATTCCGTGCGGGACCACGGGAGAGTCGGCGACCCTCTCGCGGGACGAACGCAAGGCCGTTACGGCGGCGGTCGTCCGCGCCGCCAACGGCCGCGTGCCGGTCGTCGCCGGCGCAGGCGGCAACCACACGGCCCGCGCGGTCTTCTGGGCGCGGGACGCCGCGGCGGCGAAAGCCGACGCCATCCTCTCGGTCACGCCCATGTACAACCGGCCGAGCCCCGAGGGCCTCCTGCGCCACTTCTCCGCGATCGCCGACGCGACCGACCTGCCGATCCTCGTGGGCAACGAGCCCGGCCGCACGGCGATCGACCTCGACGTCGAGACGATCCTGCGCCTGGCGGAGATCCCGCGCATCGTGGGGTTGAAGGAGGCCTCGACCGACTTCGGCAAGATCGCCCGGCTGATGGCCTCGCTGCCCGAGCACTTCGTCGTCTTCTCGGGCGAGGACGCCACGGCGCTCGCGCTGATCGCCCTCGGCGCGCGGGGCGTGATCTCCGTCGCCGCCAACGAGATCCCCAAGGAGATGTCCGAGCTCGTCCACGCCGCCCTCGAAGACCACCGCGACACGGCCCTGGAGCTGCAGCGCCGGTATCTCCCGCTGATGGAGATGAACTTCATCGAGTCGAACCCGGGCCCGGTCAAGTGCGCCCTGTCGTTGATGCGGAAGTGCGGCGAGACGCTGCGCCTGCCGCTCGTGCCCGTCCGGGACGAAGTCCGGCGCCGGATCGAGAAAACGCTGGCCGGCTACCGGCTGCTGCCGAAGAAGGGAAGCCCGGGGCGGTAGGGCCGCGCTCTCGAGTCGGGCCCATCCGCGTGTCATCCCGAGGAGCGGAGCGACGAGGGATCCCGGACTCGACACGCCCCCGGCTCGTTCAGCGCGGGATCCCTCGCTCACGCTCGGGATGACAGGCTAGAGCCGGGATGACAGGCTAAAGCGCGCGTCAGCGCGGCTCGGGGCCTGCCGGCAGGTTCTCCATCAGGTAGCGCGCCAGCAGCTCGTGCAGGTGGAGCGAGGTCCCCTCGCCTTCGCTGATCGCGTGCGTGCGGTTGGGGTAGACCATGAGGTCGAACGGCTTGCCGAGCGCGACGAGGCGGTTCACGAGCCGCTCCGTCCCCTGGTAGTGCACGTTGTCGTCGCCCGAGCCGTGCACGATCAGGAGCTTGCCCTGGAGGCCTTCGGCGAAGGTGATGGGCGAGCCGTTCTTGTAGCCCTCGGCGTTCTCCCGCGGCAGGCCCATGTACCGCTCCTGGTAGATCGTGTCGTAGAGGGTCTGGTCGGGAACCGGCGCGACCGACATGCCCACCTTGTAGAGGTCGGGCGAGCGGAAGAGGAGGTTGAGCGTCATCGAGCCGCCGCCGCTCCATCCCCAGGAAGCCACGCGCGCGGGATCGAGGTAGGGGCGATCCGCGAGGAGCTTCCGCACGGCCGCGGCCTGCTCCTTGGACGCGAGCACGCCGACGCCGCCATAGATCGTCTTGCGCCACTCCCGGCCCTTGAGCGCGGGCGTCCCGCGGTTGTCCACGCAGGCCACGACGTAGCCGGCGTCGGCGAGCGCGCGGTGAAAGAGCGGCCTCTTGCCGTGCCACGCGTCGGAGACTTCGGCGCCGGCGGGCTCGCCGTAGACGTACATCAGGAGCGGGTACTTCTTCGCCGGGTCGAACGTGCCCGGCCGGATCATCCAGCCGTCGAGCCGCACCCCCTCGCCGATGTCCACCTGGAAGAACTCCGTCGGCGGCTTCATCAGGGGCGCCACGGCGGCCGCGAGCGCGGCGTTCGACTCGAGCACCCGCACGCTCTGGTGCGAGGGCAGCTTCACGAGATCCACGACGGGCGGCCGGTCGGCCGTCGAGTAGGTGTGGAAGGCGAAACGGGCGTCTGGCGCGATGTCGTAGGAATTCGTTCCGGAAAGGTTTGCCGGCGTGACGCGCTCGGGCTTTCCGCTGCCGTCGAGGCGCGCGCGGTAGAGATACCGGCGGACGGCGTCGTCCGGCGAGGCGATGAAGTAGAGCAGGCCCGCCTTCTCGTCCATGCCGGCGACGCTCAGGATGTCGAACGGACCGGGCGTCAGGACGCGGGGAGCCCCGCCGGCGCGCGGCGCCGCCCAGGCGTGGCGCCAGCCGTCCCGCTCGGTGACGAAGAGCAGCTCCTTGCCGCCCGGAAGCCACTGCCAGTCGTCCGTGACGTCCACCCACGCGGCGTCGTGGTCTTCCAGCATCGGCCGCGCCTGGCCGGTCTTCGGATCGGCCAGAAAGACGGTGCTGGTGTTCTGGAGCCGGTTCAATAGCTGGACCATGACCTCGGCCGGTCCCTCGGCCCATTCCATCCGCGGGATGTAGTTGTCGCGGGGGTGGCCCGGCAGCGAAATACCCCGGGAGGCGCCGCCGTCGGCGGGAACGATCTCGATGCGAACGGCCGAGTTCGTGGTGCCGACCTTGGGGTACGGGAACGTCGTCACGACGCGGATACGTGGCGTCCGTGTCGTTGACGAGGGAAAAGCCGCCGACGTTGCTGGTGTCGAAGCGCCAGAAGGCGATGTCCTTCCCGTCCGGGCTCCAGCGGAAGCCGTCGCGGATGTCGAGCTCTTCCTCGTTGACCCAGTCCGAGGTGCCGTTGATGACGGTTGCCGAACCGTCCGTCGTCAGCCGCGTGATCTTGCCGGAGGAGAGATCCTCCACCCAGAGGTCGTTGGCGCGCACCCAGGCGACGCGCCCGCCGTCGGGCGAGAACTTCGCGAACATCAGCGTGGATTCGGGGGCGCCTGCGCCGAGCTTGTGGAGCTTTCCCGTGGCGACGTCCATGACCCAGTAGTCGCCGCGGGTCTCGCGCCGCCAGACCTTCTTCGCGTTGGTGAAGAGCAGGAACCGCTTGCCGTCTTTCGACCAGGCGTAGTCGTCGATGGCGAGGGGCTTCTGTCCGGGAGCGGGCACGAGGGCGGAAGCGGCGACGAGGACCTTGCGCGCGCCGTTCGCCGTGTCGTAGCGGACGATCTCGTCGGCCCCGGGGATCGCTGCCGACGGCTCCACCGTCGTGTAAGCGCGCCCCCCGTCGAGCCAGCGCGCCGGCCCGAACTTCTTCGCCTCGTACTCCTTCTTGGCGAAGATCCGTTCGAGCTGCGCATTCAAGGCGCCGGCCGGCGTCGGGTCCGCGGCGACGAGCGGCCGCGCCGCCAGGGCGGCGAGGACGAAGGCGAGGGGCAGCAGGCGCCGGAGTTTCAAATCCGAAATCCGAATTCCGAGATCCGGCTTACTTTTTCAGCTCGCCCAGCCGGCGGAAGTAGTCCGCGAATGCCGCCATCCCGCCCTCGGCCTGCGGCCAGTCGAAGTTCTCGTTGGGCGCGTGGTAGCCGTGCTCCGGCAAGGAAAGGCCGAGGAAGAACACGGGGCTCTTCAGAACCTTCTCCATCGAGAGCACCGCGCCGATCGACCCGCCCTCGCGCACGAAGACGGGCTCCTTGCCGAAGGCGAACTTCATCGCTCCGCGGATGGCGTCGGCGTACGGGCCCGTCGTCTTGCCCTGGTAGGCCGGCAGCTCGTGCTCGGCCGAGACCTTGACGTCCGGGTTCTTCTTCCTGACGAAGTCCTTGACGATCTTGACGATCTTCTTCGGGTTCATGGCGGGCACGAGGCGGCACGAGACGATCGCCGTCGCCTTGGGCGGGATGATCGTCTTGACGCCCGGTCCCTGGTAGCCGCCCGCGATCCCGTGGACCTCGAATGTCGGCATCGTCCAGATCCGCTTCATGACTTCCATGGCGTCGTTGACGCGCAGGGACCGGAAGAGGTGGTCGCGCTTGAAGTCCTTGACGGTGAAGCCGCACTTCTTCAGGTCCTCGAGCTCCTTCTTCGTGGGCGGGACGACGTCGGAGTAGAAGCCGGGGATCTTGACGCGGCCGGTCTTGCCGTCGACGCACTCGGCGATGAGAGCGCAGAGCTCGGTGACGGGGTTGCGCGCCGCGCCGCCCGCCGTGCCGGAATGCTGGTCGGTCTCGCCGGTCTGGAGCTCGAAGCGGAACCCCTGCAGGCCGCGCAGACCCGCCGGGCAGGCCGGACGCGCGCGGGAGACCCAGACGGTGTCCGAGACCACGACGGAGTCGGTGGCGAACTCGGCGGCCTGCGCCCGGATCGTCGTCTCGAAGTGCGGGCTGCCGATCTCCTCCTCGAGCTCCCAGAGGAAGTGGATGTTGACGGGCACCTTGTGCTCGAAGGCGTAGCGGGCGCCGAAGAGCGCCGTGATCGCCGGGCCCTTGTCGTCGGTCGTGCCGCGGCCGAGGTACCGGTCGCCGTCGCGGACGAACGTGAAGGGCTCGGTCTTCCAGTCCGGCCCCTCCGCCGGCTGGACGTCGAGGTGGTTGTAGATCGTGACCGTCGGGTACTTCGGGTCGCGGTCGAAGCGGCCGTGGACGATGGGGTGCCCCTTGGTCTCGTAGAGCTTCGCGCGCGCGCCGAAGGACTCGAGCAGCGACACGGCGTACTCGGCGGCGCGGTGGACCTCGGCCTTGCGCTCGGGCTCGACCGACACCGACGGGATCTCGACGATTTTCTTCAGGACGGTTTCGTACTCGGCGCGTTTGCCGCGGGCGTACGACAGGAGCTCCTCGCGCGTGAATCCGCTGGACATCCTCGGTCTCCTCGTGTCTGGGGTTGGGGCTTACTTCTTTTTCTTCGGCTGCGGCTTGCGCGCGGGGGGCGCGGGCTTCTTCGCCGTCTTCTTCTTCGGAGGCGGCGCGGGCTTGGCCTTGGCGGCGGGTTTGGCCTTGGCGGCCGGAACGGGAGCGGGCTTGCCCTTGTCGCCGCCGGCGGCGGCCCGGGCGGCGGCGCGCGCGGCCTTCTTGGCCTGCGCGGCGGCTTCCTTCTTCTGGCGGGCGCGCGCCTCGGCTTCCTGCTCCATCTGGGCCAGGCGACCCGAGAGCTCGTTCTCGGTCACGAAGATGCCCTGGGCGAGGCGCTTCTGCACGGCCTCCTTGCGGTCGTTCGGGACCCTCAGGAGGAAGAGCGCCGCGTCCTTGGTCTCCTTGGCCTTGGACATGTAGTCCGCGGTCTCGAGGGCGTGGGACGGGGCGCCGGAAAAGTCGATGGCGATGGCGAAGGGCTTTTCGCGCTTGGCGAGCTCGAAGAAGCCGGGCCAGCGGGGCTCGGCGACGACGATGTGGGCCCCGCTCTTCTGCAGCTTCTGCAGCCGCGCCGGGCGGTCGTCGGTCTCGAAGGCTAAGTAAAGAACGCTCATGGCAACGGCGGACTATAACGCACGGGGAAGGTTCCAGGTTCCAGGATCCAAGTTCCAGGAAAAGCGAGCCCTGGACGCCACTTGGAACCTGGAACCTGGAACGTGGAACTGCCTCCTCAGCCGTCTACGCGATAGTGGCATCCCCTCGAAACCGGGTTGTCCGCGGCCGCGCGGTGGATCGCCAGGGCGGTCTGGACGCCGTTGCGCAGGCCGAGCAGGGCGTCCGACATGGTGCCCCGGCGGTAGAAGTTCTCGATCTCGTCGCGCAGCTCCCCGAGGATGCGCCGGGCCCGGTCGAGCCGCCGCTCCGACCGCAGCAGGCCCACGTAGTTCCACATGGTGTGGCGGATGACCATCCAGTCCTGGGCGATGAGGGCCGGGTCCACGGGCTCGTGCTCGGGCTGCCACGGCCGCACCTGCGCGATCGCGCGACCGCGCATCCGCTCCGCCTCCCGGGCCGCCGCCCGGCCCGCCCTCCAACCCCAGAGCAGCCCCTCGAGGAGCGAGGTCGAGGCGAGGCGATTGGCGCCGTGGACGCCGGTGCAGGAGACCTCGCCGACCGCGCGCAGGTGCCCGAGGCCCGTGCGCCCGTTGCCGTCCACCGCGACGCCGCCGCAGGCGTAGTGCGCCGCGGGGACGACCGGGACCGGCCCCGCCGTCAGGTCGAAGCCGTACTCGAGGCAGCGCTGGACGAGCTCCGGAAACCGCGCGCGCACCCAGTCGGCTTTCTTGTGAGAGATGTCGAGCAGGACGTGCGGCTCGTCCTTCTCGAGCATGCGCTGGTGGATCGCGCGGGCGACGACGTCGCGCGGCGCGAGCTCGCCGTCCGGGTGGAACTCCTTCAGGAAGGGTTTGCCGGAGATGTCGGTGATGCGCGCGCCCTCGCCCCGCAGGGCCTCCGTCAGCAGCAGGCGCCCCTTCGCGTGGACGAGCGCGGTCGGATGGAACTGGACGTATTCGAGGTTCAAGAGCCGCGCCCCCGCGCGCCGCGCCATGGCGAAGCCGTCGCCGCGGGCTCCGGGAGGATTGGTCGTGTGCAGGTAGACCTGGCCGAGGCCGCCGGTAGCGAGGATCGTCTCGCGCGCGAGCTGCGCCGTGACGCCGTCGCCGTCTCGCGAGAGCAGGTACGCGCCGATCACGGCGGGCGGCCGGTACCGGTCGGCCGGATTGGTCGAGTCGTGCGAGAGCGTCAGCAGGTCCACGGCGGTCGACTCGAGGCGCCAGTGAATGTTCTTTTCCTTGCGGCACGCCTCGATGAGCGCCCGCTCGATCGGCGCTCCGGTGGCGTCCTTGACGTGCAGGACCCGCGGCACGGCGTGCGCGCCCTCGAGCGTCCAGTGGAAGCCGGCGCCGTCCCGGTCGAAGGGCACGGCGAGCTCCTCGACCAGGAGCGACTGCACGAGGTCCGGGCCTTCCTGCGCGATGAGCGCGATCGCCTCGGGCGAGCCCAGGCCGTCGCCCGCGCGCATGATGTCGGCGGCGAGGCTCTCGGGCGTGTCCCCGGGCGGGCGGGCGACGATGCCGCCCTGGGCGTAGTAGGTGTTCGACTCGCGCGCCTCGGCCGCCCGCGTCACGAGCGTCACCGAGGCGCCCGCCCGCGCCGCCGAGAGCGCCGCGGCGCAACCGGCGACTCCCGTGCCGAGGATGAGAACGTCTGTGGGCTCGGTGCTCATGCCGCGCTTACGCCGTGAAGAGCTCGAGCGAGACGTCGGCGGCGACGACCGAATGCGTCAGCGCGCCGACGGAGACCGCGTCCACGCCGGCCAGGGCGTAGGCGCGCACGGTGTCGAGGCGCATGTTGCCCGAGGCCTCGACGAAGATCGGGCGCGGGGCCTTTCGCGCGGCGGCGCACCAGCGCGCGACGGTCTCGGGCGGCTGGTTGTCGATGAGGATGCGCTCGGCTCCCGCGTCGATCGCCTCGGCGAGCTCGGCCTCGGACTCGACCTCGACCTCGATCGGGACGCCGGGCGCTCCCGCGCGGGCCGCCGCAACCGCGCGCGCGACGCCGCCCGAAAGCCGCCGGTGGTTGTCCTTGATGAGAACCATCTCGGTCAGATCGTACCGGTGATTGGTCCCGCCCCCGTCGCGCACGGCCTGCCGGTCGAACGGCCGCAGGCCCGGCGCCGTCTTGCGCGTGTCGAGGATGCGGCAGGGCGTGCCCGCGACCGCGTCGACGAAGCGGCGCGTCGTGGTCGCGATGCCGCACATGCGCTGGAGGAGGTTCAGGGCGACGCGCTCGGCCGTCAGGATCGCGCGCGCGCGGCCCGAGAGATAGGCGAGCGGCGTGGCCGGAGCGGCCTGCGCCCCGTCCGCGGCCGCCGACTCCCATTGGAGCTCCGGATCGAGCAGCTCGAAGACGCGCCGCGCGACCGTCAACCCCGAGACCACGCATTCGGACCTGGCGACGAGCTCGCCCTGCGTGCGCGTCCCCGGCGGCACCGTCGTCTCCGTCGTGACGTCGATGCGGCCGACGTCCTCGGAGAGGAAGCGCCGGAGGTGTTCGTCGAGGTCGGGGGAGGTCACGGTTCCACGTTCCATGTTCCATGTTCCAGGTGGAGTCCACGCCTCTTGGAACCTGGAACCTGGAACCTGGAACCCGAAACGACCGCGAAACTCGTCACGAGAGCTCGAGCATCCGCAGCAGCGGCCTCTCCGCCGCCTTGCGCATCTCCTCCGGGCAGAACGATCTCCGGCTTCTCGTCGCGCAGGCAGAGGTAGAGCTTCTCGAGGGTGTTGAGCTTCATGAAGGGGCACTCGTTGCAGCGGCAGCCGTTGTCGGGGGGGACCGGGATGTACTCGCGGTCGGGCGCGAGCTTCTTCATCTGGTGGATGATCCCTTCCTCGGTCGCGATGAGGAAGCGTCTTGCCGGGAGCCGTCGTGACGTAGTTCAGGATCGATCGCGTCGAGCCGACGTGGTCGGCGTGCTTGAGGATCGGCTCGGGGCACTCGGGGTGCGCGGCGAGCAGCGCGTCCGGGGTGCTGCGTCCTTGAGCCGCGACGATCTCGCGCTCGGAGAACTGTCTCGTGGACGATGCACGCGCCCGGCCAGAGCGTCATCGGGCCGATCTGAGCTTCTTCGACAGGAAGGCGCCGAGGTGGCGGTCGGGCGCGAAGAGGATCTCCTTGTCCGGCGGGATCGAGCGAACGATCTTCTCGGCGTTCGACGACGTCACGATGATGTCCGAGAGCGCCTTCACGGCCGCCGAGCAGTTGATGTAGGTCAGCGACGACGGCGCCGGGGTGCTCCGCCCTCCAGGCCCGGAAGGCGTCGGCGGGGCAGGAGTCCTCGAGCGAGCAACCGGCCTCGTAGTCCGGCAAAACGACTTTCCGTGTCGGATTCAAGATCTTGGCCGTCTCGGCCATGAACCGCACCCCGGCGAAGGCGATGATCTTCGCGTCGCTCGCCTGCGCCTTGCGGGACAGGTCGAGCGAGTCGCCAACGAAATCGGCCAGGTCCTGGATTGCCTCTTCTTGGTAGTAATGCGCGAGCAGGACGGCGTTTTTTTGTCGCTTGAGGCTTCGGATCTCCGCCTCGAGGTCCAGGCGCGGGTCGATCGAGGAGATGTCGGGCGGCGCCGGGCGATCCCGAAGCGCTGGAAAAGCGGCGATTCCAGAGGCGGCGGCCATGGGTCGTGGAGCATAGCAAGGCGCGGCCGTAAACGTTTTGTCCCTTCGACTCGTAACTCTCATGCGTGGCATGAGTTCTGCTAGTCGAGAGGCCGTGAGCATGGGAGAGTTGCATTCCAACCCGAGGCCGGACCTCCTGAAAGCGGTCCTGTTTCTGGTCATCACTCTGGGGCTCGCCGCCCTGGAGCTCTGGGGCCTTCTCCGGCTCTTCTAGGCGTCGCCCCGTCACCGCGGTCGCGCGCACCCCTTTGGTATATTCGCCGGCGAAATGGCGACCGAGGTTCGGACCGACAACTACCACGGGCTCGATCGGCGCACGCTCGTCGCCGCCTACCGCAACATCTACCTCTCCCGGCGCTTCGACGACAAGGAGATCCAGCTCAAGCGCCAGAACAAGATCTACTTTCAAATCAACAGCGTAGGCCACGAGGCCGTGACGACCGCGGCCGGGATGATCTTGAAGCCCGGCTACGACTGGTTCGAGTGCTACTACCGCGACCGCGCGCTGATCCTCCAGCTCGGCGTAACCCCCTACGAGATGTTTCTCCAGTCCGTCGGCGCCAAGGACGATCCGGCCTCGGCCGGCCGCCAGATGCCGTCGCACTGGGGCCACAAGCGGCTGAACATCATCTCGAAGTCTTCCTGCACGGGAACGCAGTTCCTCCACGCCGTCGGCGCCGCGGAGGCCGGCTGGAGAATGAGCCGCATCGCGGAGCTCGCCGGCAACGGCGCCTTCCAGCGCGACGAGGTCGTTTACGTCTCGGGCGGCGAGGGTCAGACGTCGGAAGGGGAGTTCTGGGAAGCGGTCTCGTCGGCGAGCAACCTGAAGCTCCCGGTTCTCTTTCTCATCGAAGACAACGGCTACGCGATCTCGGTCCCGGTCGAGGTAAACACGCCGGGCGGCTCGATCTCGCGCCTGGTGCGCTCCTTTCCGAACCTCTTCGTCGCCGAGGTCGGACGGCACGCGACTTTCTGGAGTCCTACGACGCCCTGCGCTATGCCGCCGAATACTGCCGCTCGCGGATGGGCCCGGCGCTCGTGCACGCGCGCGTCGTCCGGCCCTACAGCCACTCGCTCTCCGACGACGAGGCGAACTACCGGCCGAAGGCCGAGCGTGACCGCGATGCCGAGAAGGATCCGATGCTGCGGCTCTCGCGCCTGCTTCTCGAGCAGGGGATCCTGGCGGAGGCGGACCTCGAGAAGCTGCACGCCGAGGTCGAGGCCGAGGTCAACGACGCGGCCGACCGCGCGCTCGCGGCGGCGCTGCCGGAGCCCGAGTCGGCCTACGAGTTCGTCTATTCGCCGGACGTCGATCCGACGAGCGCGGCGTTCTCGACGGCGCCCGTCTTCGCCGAGGGCGCGACGCCCACGACGATGGTCGATCTGCTCAACGCCTGCATGCGCGACGAGATGAAGCGCGACCCGCGCATCGTCATGTTCGGCGAGGACGTCGCCGACGCCTCGCGCGACGCGGTGCTCGCCGAGTGCAAGGGCAAGGGCGGCGTCTTCAAGGTGACGGCCGGCCTGCAGCGGCTCTACGGCGGGAACCGCGTCTTCAACTCGCCGCTCGCCGAGGCCAACATCGTCGGCCGCGCGATCGGCATGGCGGTGCGAGGCCTGAAGCCCGTGGTCGAGATCCAGTTCTACGACTACATCTGGCCGGCCTACATGCAGATCCACAACGAGCTGTCGAACATGCGGTGGCGCTCGGGCAACACGTATTCGTGCCCCGTCGTCGTGCGGGTCGCGATCGGCGGCTACATCGGCGGCGGCGCCGTCTACCACTCGCAGTCGGGCGCCGTGCTGATGACGCACATCCCGGGCCTGCGCGTCGTGATGCCCTCGAACGCGCTCGACGCGAACGGCCTGCTGCGCACGGCGATCCGCTGCGATGACCCGGTGCTCTTCCTCGAGCACAAGCACCTCTACCGCCAGACGCACAACAAGGGCGTCTACCCCGGGCCGGACTACATGGTCCCGTTCGGGAAGGCCTCGGTCGTGCAGGAGGGCGCCGACGTGACGATCGTGACCTACGGCGCGACCGTTTACCGCTCCTGGCAGGCGGCCAGGGCGTTCACCGAGGAGACCGGAAAGACCGTCGAAATCCTGGATCTGCGGTCGCTCAACCCCTACGACTGGGAGGCGATCGCGGCGTCGGTCAAAAAGACCTCGCGCGCGCTGGTCGTGTATGAGGATACGATGTCGTGGGGGTACGGCGCGGAGATCGCCGCCCGAATCTCTTCCGAGCTCTTTTCGTATCTGGATGCGCCGGTCGAGCGGGTCGCGGCGACGGACACCTTCGTCGCCTACCAGCCGAGGGTCGAGGATTTCATCCTGCCCCAGGCCTCGCACGTCCGGAAGGCTCTCGACCGGGTGGTCGCGTTCTGACCTCGGCGGAGGACTGATTCCATCCCGGAGGAGACACTCCTCCGGCAGCCCCGGCAGCGTAAGTATCGCCCTGTGAGTGTTTGAGGTTTGGGTACGGGTCGTGCTCTATCGATACCCGTTCGAGTTCGAGTCATCTTAAGGAGAGGTGGAATGATCAAGAGGGAAACCCCGGCACCCGATTCGAACGCCCATCACCGGGCGTTGCGTCGGTGCCACGGCTGCGGAAGCTACGCGCGGCCCGCCACCGAGGCGGTCGACGCGAGGCTGCTTTGCGAGAAGTGCTACGAGAAGGCGCGGCGGGCCGAGAACGAGGGCATCACGCTCACCATCGCGGAGGCCTGAACCCCGGAGCGAGCCCCCGGACTCGCGTAGAATCCCCCTCCGGTGAAGGCCGACCACGGAGCGACGCTCGTCAAGCGCCAGATCTTCTCGCCCGGCCTTTTCTCCGTCACCTTCTACTGTCCCGCTCTCGCCGGCGCCACCCGCGCCGGGCAGTTCGCCATGGTAGACGTGCCCGGACGGATGCGGCCGTACCTGCGACGCGCGTACTCGGTCGCGGACGCCGAGCCGGAGACCGACACGGTCGAGTTTCTCGTCAAGACGATCGGCCCGGGGACGGCGACCCTCGAGGAGATGCCCGACGGCTCGAAGGTGTGCCTGCTCGGCCCGCTCGGCAACGCGTTCACGACTTCGGACCTGACGCCGGGCTCGCGCGTGGCGGTCGTGGCTGGCGGGATCGGCGCGGCGCCCTTTCCGATGCTGCTGCGCGCGATCGCGGCGGCCGGTCTCGCCGCCGACCTCTATCTCGGCGGGCGCAACGAACGGGAGCTCTCGGTGCGCTGCCGGTTCGACGGCCTCGTGCCGGGGGAGACGATTCTCGCGACGGACGACGGCTCGCTCGGGGAGAAGGGGTTCGTGACGGAGGCGCTCGCGCGGCGGATTTCGGCGGGGGAGCGCTACGCCCGCGTCTTCGCCTGCGGGCCCATGCCGATGTTCGCCTCGCTCGCGAAAGTCGTGGGTCCCGCGGGCATATCGTCGGAGTTCTCCACCGAGGCGGAGATGGGCTGCGGCTTCGGTGCCTGCCTCGGCTGCGTGATCCCGGGAACCGAGAAGCCGTTCATCGTCTCGTGCAGCGAGGGGCCGATTTTGAGTCCGGAGAAAATCGGTGGTGAGCAGGCCGGAGAACCCCTCACCCCGTCCCATCTCGCCGCCGGGAGAGGGTGCTTCCGTTCCCGCTCGTCCCCCCAGCGGGCGGCCGCAAGGGCGGGGTGAGGGGGGAAACCGCCATGCCCGCTAACTCCCTCGCCGTCCGCCTCGGTCCCCTCGAGCTCGCGAACCCCATCCTCACGGCGTCCGGCACGTTCGGCTACGGCCTCGAGTTCACGGACTTCGTGGATCTCGCCGCGATCGGCGGGCTCTGCACCAAGGGCCTGTCGCTCAAGCCGCACGCGGGCAATCCGCCGCCGCGCATCTGCGAGACCCCGGCCGGGATGCTCAACGCGATCGGTCTGCAGAACGTGGGCATCGAGGCGTTCCTCTCCGAGAAGCTCCCGAAGCTGCGCGCGCTCGGCGCGACCGTGATCGCCAACGTCTGGGGCGATCTCGAGGAGGACTACGTCACGGTCGTCCAGGCGCTCGAGGGGGCCGAAGGCATCGCCGCGGTCGAGCTCAACATTTCCTGCCCGAACGTGCGCCAGGGCGGGATGCTCTTCGGCAACTCGCCGCCGCTGACGCGCTCGCTCGTCGCGAAGGTGCGCGCGGCGACGAAGCGGCCGCTCGTCGTCAAGCTCTCGCCCAACGCGCCCGACCTCGTCGAGTCGGCGCGCGCGGCCCGCGAAGGCGGCGCCGACATCCTCTCGCTCGTGAACACGTTCGTCGGGATGGTGATCGACCCGGAGACGGCGAAGCCGCGCATCTCCTTCGGGACGGGCGGGCTTTCGGGCCCGGCGATCCGCCCGATCGCGGTGCGCATGGTGTATCAGGTCGCCAGGGCGCTTCCCGGCGTACCCCTGATGGGGATCGGCGGGATCGCGGAGCTCTCCGACGTCCTCGAGTTCCTCGCCGCGGGCGCGAGCGCCGTGCAGGTGGGGACGGCCAACTTCAAGGACCCGGGCGTGTCGGGGCGGCTCGTCCAGGAGCTCGCCGCGTACTGCGAGGCGAAGAAGACGACGGTTGCCGATCTCGTCGGCCGCGCGCACCGCCTGGGGAAAGTCGGCGGGGAAGCCGGAGCGGAAGGATGACGGGCGTCTCGGGAGCCGACAAAGTCTGCCTCGCCCTCGACTTCGGCAACCGCGCCGAGGTCCTCGCCGCCGCCAAGCGGTTCGCGGGGCGCGTCGGCTGGATGAAAGTAGGCCTCGAGGCGTTCGTCGCGGAGGGTCCCGAGCTCGTCGCGGAGGTTGCCGCGGCCTCGGGCGGCGCGAAGATCTTCCTCGACCTGAAGTTCCACGACATCCCGGCGACCGTGGCCGGCGCCGTGACCTCCGCCGCGGGTTCGGGCGCCGCGATGATCAACGTCCACGCTGCCGGCGGCCGGGCGATGCTCGAGGCGGCGCGCGACGCCGCCGGGCGGGCGGGACTCGAGCGGCTGATCGCCGTGACGCTGTTGACCTCGATCGACGCGCGGGCGCTCGCCGACCTCCCCATGGCCGGTCACCCCGAGGGGATCGCCCGCCGGCTCGCCCTGCTCGCGCAGGAAAGTGGGCTCGACGGCGTCGTCTGCTCGGCCACCGATCTCCCTTCGATCCGCGGCGCCTGCGGTTCGGCCTTCCTCACGGTCGTGCCCGGGATCCGTCCCGCCGGCGCGGAAGTCGGGGACCAGAAACGCGTCGCGACGCCGGCGTCGGCGCTCGCCGCCGGAGCGGACCTTCTCGTGATCGGGCGCCCCGTCACGGCCGCGCCGGACCCGGACGCCGCCCTCGGGCGCATCCTCGAGGAAATCGCGGGGGCCCTGCCTCGTACATAATGCGGCCCGCATGAGCCAGTGGAAAGCGCCGCACCCGGTCTGGATCGTGGGTCACCGCGGCGCCCCCCGCCGCGCCCGCGAAAACACGATCGAGAGCCTCGATTTCGCCGAGAGCTTCGGCGTGGACGCCATCGAGTTCGACGTGCGCCAGACGCGCGACGGCGAGGCGGTCCTGTACCACGACGAGGACGTGGTCCTCGGCACGCAGCGCATCCCGGTGCGCAGCTTCACCTGGCGCGAGATCGAACGGCTCGCGATCCCGTCGGAGTTCGGCGAATACCGGATCCCGCGGCTCGAGCAGGTCTTTCACCGCTATGGCCGCTCGATGCGGTACATCGTCGAGATCAAGAGCGGCGTGGGCTTCCAGCACGGAACGATGGCGCGCCGGGTCGCGAAGCTCGCGGCGGCTTTCGGCGTCGCCGAGCGCTGCCTCGTCGCGTCGTTCGACGCCGAGTTCCTGAAGCGCATGCGCGAGACCGCGCCGGAGATCGCAACGAGTTTTCTCTTCGATCATCCGGTCGCCCTACCGTCCGCGGGGCAGCCGACGCCCCTCTTTCCGCCGGTGGACGCGATCGGCCCGAAGCGCGACCTCGTCTCGCCGACGCTGCTCGCGCAGGCGGCGGGAGCAAGGCTCTCGGTCCATCCCTGGACCGTGGACGACGCCGACGAGACCCGCCGGCTGATACTCGCCGGCGTCGCCTCCATCACGACCAACGCGCCCGACGAGGCGCTCTTGATCCGCGGCGGAGCAGACGCGCGCGAGACCGGGCTGATGCTCTCCCGCGATTCCGCGGAGGCGTAATGCAGACGCTTGGCCTGCTCGCGATCGGGCTCGCCGCCGGCGTGTCGGCCGGCATGTTCGGCATCGGCGGCGGGCTCATCATCGTCCCGGCGCTCGTGCTCATCTACGGCCTCTCGCAGCACGCGGCGGTCGGCACGTCGCTCGGCGCCCTGCTGCTGCCGGTCGGCGCCCTCTCGGCGTGGGTCTACTGGAAGAACGGGAACCTGAACGTCGGCTACTCCGCGCTCATCGCCGCCGGGCTCTTCCTCGGCGCCTACGTCGGCGCGCGCTTCGTCCAGCCCATGTCGGACCTGACGCTGCGGCGCCTGTTCGCGGGGTTCCTCGTCCTCGTCTCCGTCCGCATGTTCCTGCAGAAGTGACGTTCATGCTGATCGCGGCCATGCTCGTGGTCATCTGGGTTCCGCAGCCAACGGGCTCGACGGCGGAGCTGCGCGGCATCTCGGTCTACGCCGCCAAGCGCGCCTGGGCGAGCGGATCCGGCGGGACCGTCCTCCGCACGCGGGGCGGCGGCGCCTGGGAAAAGCTCCCCGCTCCCGCGGGCGGCGAAGCGCTCGACTTTCGCGACATCGAGGCGCTCGACGGCGACACGATCGTGCTGATGAGCGCCGGCCCCGGCGACGCGTCGCGCATCTTCCGCAGCACGGACGGCGGCATGACGTGGAAGGCCGCGCACACGAATCCGGACAAGGACGGCTTCTACGATGCGATCGCGTTCTGGGATCCGAAGAACGGCATCGTGATGGGTGATCCCGTCGGCGGGCGCTTCGTGGTGCGCGTGACGGAAGACGGCGGCGCGACCTGGGCGGTCCCGAAGGACCTCTCGATGCCCGAGGCGCTGCCCGGCGAGGGCGCCTTCGCCGCGAGCGGGACGTGCCTCTTCGCCCGCAAGGGCGGCGACGAGGCGTGGTTCGTCACGGGCGGCGCGAAGGTCGCGCGGGTCTTCTGTACTCGGGACCGCGGCCACACCTGGACGGCCGCCGAAACCCCCGCTCCCGCGGGCAACGCGTCGTCCGGCCTCTTCTCGATTGCCTTTCTCGACGCCCGCCGCGGCTACGCCGTGGGCGGCGATTACAAGCAGCCTGGTTTCGAAGGACTCAACGGCATCCGCACCGAAGACGGCGGCGTCACGTGGACTCCATCGCCCGTGTCTCAGACCGGCTTCTACTCGGCCGTCGTTCCCATCCCGGGCGTCAAGGACGAGTTGATCGCCGTCGGCCTCCTCGGCGAAGCCTCGAGCCTCGACGCCGGCCGCACCTGGACGAAGACCGGCGACGTCGCCATGAATGCCGTCTCCTTCTCCGGCTACCACGTCGGCTGGGCAGCAGGCCCGAAGGGGATGATCCTGCGCTCCACCACGAAGCCCCGCCCGGCTACTTCCAGTCGCCGTTGAGCTGGAACGCGGCCCAGTCCCTGGGCTGCGAGAAGTTGGGGGAGTGAATGAGATCGATCTGCGCCAGCCGCAGGGCCTCGTCCTTGGTCTTGCCGGACTTGAGGTATGTGTAGAAGCGCTTCATCAGCTCCGCCGTCGACTGGTCTTCAACCATCCAGAGAGAAGCGAGTATCGACCGCGCACCGGCGTATTGAAATGCGCGCGTCAGGCCGATCAGCCCTTCACCGCCCATTTCCTTGCCGAGTCCCGACTCACGTTCCGGGAGGGCCACCATCCCTGCCGGCGGCAGACATCGAGGAAGCCCGAAGGGAACCCTGGTAGGCGGGACTCAGCCGGTCAGCCGCTCTGCGAAGGTCCGGGGCGAGAGGACGCGAGACTGCCAACCCGACCTGTCGAAGAGGCGGCGGTCGCCCGTCACGAGGACCGCGTTCGGCTCGGCGTCGAGGATCTGCCACAGATGCCCGTCGCCGCCGGGCGGCCGGTCGTCCAGGCGGTCGGCGGCGAGGACGGTTCCGGCGGCGGCAATGTCGGTGAGAACGATGGCGATCTGCCCGGCCGAGAGGCCGTGGCGGCGGCGGATTCGGGGCCGCTCGAGCACGTCGTGGTACTCGGCGAGAAGCTCGATCGAGAGCAGAAACCGGAACCTCCCTTCGAGCATCCCGTCGAGAATCCTCGCGGTGGGAGAATCCGCGTCGCTCGTGAGCAGGCCGCTCACGACGACGTTCGTGTCGATGACGGAGGGCCCAACCGTCAACGGCGACGTCGCCGGGCCCTCGTTTCGTCGACGGCCAGACGAAGTGCCTGAGACTCGGTGAGCCCGGAGCGTTTCCGCGCCTGCGCGACGAGCGCGGCGGCGTCGTCCCGCGTCTTGATTCCGTAGGCGTCGAGGCTCTCCTGGACCAGGCTGCGGATCGTCTTTCGGCGACGCGCGGCGGTCTCCTTCAGAGCTCGGTGGCTTTCGGGTGAGAGCGTGATGGTAAGTCGGGGCATGGCATGGGGATCGTATCACCAACACACCAAAGCATCACAATGCCCTTCCCGGACCGGCTGTTCGACGGGCCCGACGGCCAGGGGCCGCCGTCAGTCTCGCTCGATGCGCCGGTCGTAGTCGAAGTTCGTCCCGCCCTCTCCGCCCCCTCCTTCCTCGCCCTGCTTCTCCCAGTCGGCGCGGGAGAGACGGGGGATGGGCGGCAGGCTCTTCGCGGCGAGGTCCTTGTCGATGCCGGGCAGCTTCTTCGCGGTCCACGCGTCGAAGTCGTGGACGACGTCGGCGAGCTCGCGCTCGAGGGCGGCGGCGCGCTCGGTCTGGGTCTGCGAGGGACGGCCCTCGTAGCGGTTGACGCTGTCGTAGAGAGACGCGAGGTACTCGCGCAGGCGCTCCTCGCCGGTGATGGCGCCGCCCTCGGTCGTGGCGACGATCTTCTTGCGCAGGGCGTCGACCTCGACCGCGGCCGTGCGCAGGCGCGCGGCGAGGGGATCGCCGGCGGGCAATTTCGCGGCGCGGTCGCCAAGCGCGGTGCGCACGCCGTTGATCCGATCCACGGCGAAGGTCATGTCGCCGAGGTCGCGGTAGAGCTTCATCGCCAGGTCGAACTGCGCCTTGCGGTCCTCGGGCGTGTGCTTCGAGCGCGGATCGGGGACGACCTGGATCTTCGTCTCGTAGGAGTTCTTGTCCTTGGTCATCTTCACGATGTAGGTGCCCGGCAAGACGCGCGGGCCCCGGGACGCGCCCGCTGCCGTCGCCGCGGTGGGAACGCGCGGGGGCTTCAATCGCATGGACCAACTCGACCGCGAGAGGCCGCGGCGCTTGTTCGAGGGGAGCTTCGCCAGGACCTTGCCGTCGGGACCGAGAACCTCGATCGTCAGGTCGCCGAAGATGTGGCGCTTCTTCTGGTAGTACGTGATCTCGGCGTCGCTCGAAGGGTTCGGGCCCTCGAACGCGGCGTCGCCGTAGGCCCAGCCGCCGCCTGCCGGAATTCGCTGCACGACGGGCTTGCCCGGGACGAAGGCGGCCTCGCGGGTCAGCATGTCGGCGGTCAGCGAACGCAGGGGCGTGATGTCGTCCACGATCCAGATGCCGCGGCCATGCGTGGCGATGACGAGGGCGCGGTCGCGCGGGTGAATCGCGAGGTCGCGCACGGCCACGTTCGGCAGCTCGCCGCCCTTGTACTGGGCCCACTGCTTTCCGCCGTCGAGCGAGATCCAGAGGCCGAGCTCGGTGCCGACGAAGAGGAGATCCCGATTGACGAGGTCTTCCTTGACGACGTGGGCGTATCCCCTCACGGGGCCATCCGGCGTCACGAGCGCCGTCCAGGTCCTGCCGTAGTCGGCGGTGCGGTAGACGTAGGGGCGCATGTCGCCGAACGTGTGCAGGTCGAACGTGGCGTACGCAGTGCCGGCGTCGAAGTGGCCGGCTTCGATGGAGGAGACCCACGCGTTCTTCGGCAGGCCCGCCACGTTGCCGACGACGTTCTTCCAGGACTTGCCCCCGTCGCGGGTCAGCTGCAGGTTGCCGTCGTCGGTGCCGATCCAGATGAGGTTCGGGTTCACCGGCGATTCGGCGATGGCGTAGATGGTCTCGTGCATCTCGGCCGACGAGTTGTCGATCGTGACGCCGCCGGACTGCTCCTGCTTCTGCTTCTCCGGGTCGTTGGTCGTCAGGTCGGGCGAGATGCGCTCCCAGGTCTGTCCGTGGTCGCGCGTCCGGAAGAGAAACTGTGCGCCGATGTACACCGTGCCCTTCTGCGTCGGGCTCATGTGGATGGGCGTGTTCCAGTTCCACCGCAGCTTGCCTTCCTTGTAGAGCGGCAGGGGCTGGATGTGCCGGATCTCGTGCGTCTTGCGGTTGACGCGCCCGATCTCGCCGCCCTGGGCCTCGGCGTAGATGTAGGTCGGATCCGACGTGTCGGCGAACATCCAGAAGCCGTCGCCGCCGTACATGTTTTCCCACTGGGCGTTGGTGATGCCGCCGGGATACGCCGACGCGCCGACCCACGAGCTGTTGTCCTGAAGCCCGCCGTACACGTTGTACGGCATGTCCATGTCCACGCTCACGTGGTAGAACTGCGAGATCGGCAGGTTGTCGGCCTTCCACCACTTGTTGGCGCCGTCGTAGGAGTACCAGACGCCGCCGTCGTCTCCGGTGATCAGGTGGTCGGTGTTGTCGGGATCCACCCAGACGTCGTGGAAGTCGCCGTGCGCGCCGTCGCCGATGTTCGAGAAGCTCTTGCCGCCGTCGGTCGAGCCGATCAGCGGGCCGTCCGGCTTGTAGAGCCTGTTCTCGTCCTTCGGATCCACGATCAGGTTGGCGAAGTAGAACGGCCGCCACACCATGGACTGGCTGCGGTCCATGGCCTGCCAGGTCGCGCCGCCGTCGTCGGAACGGTAAAGGCCGTTCTTCGGGATGGCCGCCTCGATGAAGGCGTACACGACGTTCGGCTTCGACGGTGCGATGGTGACCGCGACGCGTCCCCAGGGCTTCGGGGGCAGGCCCTTGGCGCTTTTCTCGTCGAGGTCGCTCCAGGTCGCGCCGCCGTCGGTGGACTTGAGAAGGCCGCTCGCGCTCGGCGCGTCGGGGCTTTCGCCGCCGGACCGGAAGGTCCACCCCTTGCGGCGGAAGTCCCACATTCCGGCAAAGAGGGTGCCCGGGTTCTGCCGGTCCATGGAGATCATGGAGCAGCCGGTCGACAGGTTCGATCCCTTCAGTATCTTCGACCACGTCTTGCCGCCGTCGGTCGTCTTGTAGACGCCGCGGTCGTCGCTGTCGGACCAGAGCTTGCCGGGGGCGCAGGCGTAGACCGTGTCGGTGTGCGAGGGATCGACGAGGATCTTCACGATGCGCTCGGTGCCGCCGAGGCCGACGTTCGTCCAGCTGTCGCCGCCGTCCACCGACTTGTAGATCCCGTCGCCGATCGAGACGCTGTTGCGCGTCCAGGATTCGCCGGTGCCGACCCAGACGACCTTCGGGTTCTTCGGGTCGATCGTGACGGCGCCGATGGACTGGACCGCCTGCTTGTCGAAGACGGGCTTGAACGTCGTGCCGCCGTTGACGGATTTCCAGACGCCTCCCGAGGCCGCGCCGACGAAGACCGTCAGGCGCGAGCCCTCGTGCACGGCGTCGATCGCCGCGACGCGGCCGCTCATCGCGGCCGAGCCGATGTTGCGGGCGCCGAGGCCGGAGATCGTGTCGGAGTCGATCCGGACGGCCGGGCCTTTCGCGGGCTCGGGCGTTTGCGCCGCGAGCGCTGCGGCGACGAGGGCCGCCGGGACGGAAAGAAGCGTTCGAACTCTCATCGCGGTCCTCACTTGCCCGCCGTGGCCGGCATCTGGAAGATGCCGTCATCCATCGGCACGTTCGCCTCGATCCGGTCGTAGACGACGGTCGAGCGGTTCTGACTGCCCTTGCGGCCCTGTTCGATCGAGTGGGGCAGGTACCAGCCGGCGACCGCCTTGTAGTCGCCGAGCGAGACCTCGGTCTCCCGTTCCGCGCCGCGGATCACCCGCTTGAACTCGATCTTGATCGGGACGAAGTAGTCCGTGTCCATGTAGTAGTACTGGACGTCGCCGTTCTTGAGCGTCAGCTTGAGCTTCCAGGCGTCGCTGCCCTCGGCGGTGTCGAGGCCAACGAGCTCGAGAGTGCTGCCCTTCTCCTTGTAGTGGACGAGCTGGCCGTCGAATACCGAGTCCTCGAGAATCCCCTTCAATTCGTCCTCGCCCAGCCGCTCCGGGTCCTTCTTGCCGTCCCAGGGCTCGATCTTCCAGCCGGTGCTCCCGTCCCACGCGGTCACGCCCGTCATGCCCTGGTAGGTCAGCTCCTGGCGCACGAGGTCGGGGCGCTTGTTCTCCTCGAGGACCTTCGCCTCGAAGCCGCCGCCGCCCCGGTACTTGCCGTAGCGCTTCAGGGTCTTGACGGCTTCGATCTTGTCCATGCCGCCGACCGCCTTGACGTACTTCGCGACGATCTCGTCGGCGGTGGGCGCGGGGGCCGGGGCCTGGGCATGGAGCGGCGCCGAGAAGAGAGCAAAAAGGGCCAGAGTTCCTTTGCGTCCGAGCATCCGAGTCCCTCCTTGACGACGAAGCACACGGCGGGCCCGACGAGGCTCCGCCCGGGAGGTTATTACGCAGGAACGGGCGGACGGTTGCGGAAAAGTGCGGATTCCCCGCCGGGTCAGATGGGCCGGAAGACCGGCGCGACGGGAAACTCGAGGCCGGGGAGGATCGCGCACCTGGCGTTGTCCGCTTCGCCGTAGATCGCCTCCCGGCGGAAGCCCTCCGGCGTGTTGACGAAGACTTCGATGGTCTTCTTGTCCGGGTCCACGAGCCACATCTCCCGAACGCCGAAGGTCGCGTAGCGCTTGGCCTTGGCAGTCCGATCGCGAGTCTCGGTAGAGGGGGAGAGGACTTCGACGACGAGATCGGGGGCACCGTCGACGTAGTTCTTGGCGAGGATCGCCTTTCGCTCAGACAGGACCACCAAGATGTCCGGTTGCACGACGTCGTACTCCGAAAGGACGACATCCGTGGGCGCGTGAAACATGACGCCGGCACTGGTCGAGGCAACGAATCGGCGCAGGAGTTCCTCTAGCCGGTTGCTGACAGCCTGGTGAAACAGCGACGGCGCTGGCGTCAATAGCGGCTCCCCATCCACGACCTCGTACCGCTGACCCTCGGGGAGGAGGCAATAGTCCTCGTATGTGAACTTCAGCGCGGCCGGTACGCTCATGGAACGATTCTAAGCCTCCGAGGCCTCCCGAAAGGGCCCCCTGGATATCTATTGTCGTGAAGAGGGAGCCCCGGGGGGCAGACACCGGGTACCGGGGGTCAGACACCCTTCGGGTGTCAGACCCTTGCTACGGCTGGATGACCAGGTGGGTCCCGCCGAAGATCTCCAGCGCCGCTCCCGTGATCCCGGCGGCGTCGTCGGAGGCGAGGAACAACACCGCGCGCGCGACGTCGCGGGGCCAGAGCTTCTCGGCCAGGGGCTCGGCGTGCTCGGCCGCGCCTTCCTCTTTCTTGTTCTCGACGGTGCCCGGGCAGACGGCGTTGACCGCGATGTTGTGGGAGCGAAACTCCCGGGCCAGAGCCTGGGTCATGCCGATCAGTCCGAACTTGGCGGCGCTCTGGGCGACGACGTTGGCGTCGCCGCGCATGCCGTGGATCGACGAGACGTTCACGATCCGGCCGCGCCGGCGTTCGACCATTCCCGCCAGCGCCGCGCGGCAGAAGGCCGCGGCGCCCGTCAGGTTCGTGGCGATCACGCGGTCCCAGTCCGCCGGCGACAGCTTGAGGAACGGCCGCCAGATGAAGACGCCCGCGTTGTTGACGAGGATGTCCACGGGCCCGAGCTCCCGCTCGGTGCGCGCGACGCATTCCTCGGCGGCGCCCGGTTCCGTGATGTCGGCCGGCAGGACGGCGCTGCGCCCTCCCGCCGCGACGACGAGCCGCGCCGTCTCTTCGAGCTCCGCCCCCGTGCGCGCGACGAGCGCCACGCGCCCGCCCTGCTCGGCAAAGCGCAGGGCGATCGAGCGCCCGATGCCCCGGCCGGCGCCCGTGACGAGGATCGTGCGGTTCTGGAACTTCACGATTCGACGACCCGCCCGAGCTCGGCGAAAAGGTCCTCGGAGAAGAGCCGCTCCGAATCCCTGCCGCCGAACGTCGGACCCGTCAGGAGAGAGACGTCTCCTTCGGCCGCGGCGGGCCGGTCGATGCGCACGCGCTCGACGGAGAGGGGGAACACGCGGCGGGAGGGATCCGCGCTCGACACGCGGCCGCGCCCCGCCCGCGCCTGGACGGAGGCGGTCATCTGGCGATGCAGGTACAGCACGGTCGCGACGCCGCGGCGCACGAGGTTGAAGGCCGTGCGGCTTTCCCCCATGACGGCGACGGCCAGTCCCGAGGGCGTGTTGGCGCGGATCTCGCCCAGGGTCAGCAAGGCGACGCGCGGAAAGCCCTTCGGGTCGGTCGTCAGCAGGGGCAGCACCAGCCGCCGGCGGCGTCGGAACCCCTCGCCGGACAGGGCCGACTGGAGGTCCCGGGGCATGCGGCTGAACTCGAGCATCTAGCAGGCTGCTGAAAAATGGATGCGGGCGTCGTGTCCGGCACTTTGCAACCGGCGCCCGATCCGAGCTTCTGCTAAGACAGTCGTCATGTTCCTCTCAGCGGGCGCCGGCAAAGTGCCGGCCACCCTTCGGGTTACGGCGGCGTGGGGCCATCTGCGTCGTCATCGCTCCTCGACGATGCTCTCGCATCGCCGTCGTCGCGCTTCCTTGCATCTGACCCCACGGCGCTCGTAACGCCATCCCACACCCTTTTTCAGCAACCTGCCAGGTCTAGTGTAAGGGAATGGTCATCACTTGCGAGTCGCCGTTGCGAGCGGGGCATATGATTTGCGGATGATGAGAAGGCTCGCCGCCGCCCTGCTCATGGTCCTGGCAGGCGTGACGGCCCGCGCGCAGGAGCGCGACCCGAGGGCGGACACCGTCGGACACGAGCTGATCGCCGCCCTGGGCGGCGAAGGCGCGTGGGAGAAGGCCCGCCAGTTCCAGTTCGACTTCGTCGTGATCAAGGAAGGCAAGGAAGTCGCCCGGTTCTCCCACGCCTGGGACCGCTATACCGGGGACTATCGGGTGCAGGGCGTGGACAAAGCGGGGGCGCCGTACGCCGTGTACTTCAACGTGAACACGAAGGCGGGCCGCGCCCTGGTCAACGGCGTCGCGGTCGAGGGGGAGGAAAAGGAGAAGCGTCTCGAGGGCGCCTACGGGCGATTCATCAACGACACCTACTGGCTCCTGGCTCCCTGGAAGGTCTTCGATCCGGGCGTGCACCTCGCCTACGACGGCGAGAAGCCGTGCGCAGGCGGGACCTGCGACGTCCTGAAGCTGTCCTTCGAGAACGTCGGCCTGACGCCCAAGGACGTCTACTGGCTCTGGGTGACACGCGACGGGCGCCGCATGTTGCAGTGGCAGTACGTCCTCGGCGGCGCCGCCGAGCCGCCCACGACGGCGGAATGGAAGGACTGGCGCAAGCTCGGCGGGATCATGCTCTCGCTCGACAAGCCCATCGTCGGCGAGCCCTTCGAGATCCGGTTCGACAAGGTCTTTGTCTCCTCCACGCGCGACGACTCGCTCTACGCGCCGCCGGCCCGGCCCTGAAACAGGAGGCGGGGGGCAGGAGGCGGGAGGCGGGCACTCGGCGCGCCCTGTTCGGCGCGATCCTGGCTGCCGCCGCCTGCGCGTCGATTCCGCCGGGCGTGCGGGTCGAAAAGGTCGCGACTCCGGCGCTGCCGGGAACGAACGAGGTCCTCGTCGTCGTCCCGCCCTCCTACGAGTCTTCGCCGGCGCGCCGGTACCCGGTCCTCTACTTCCTCCACGATGGATACGGGGACGGCCGCACGCTCGCGCGGCGCGGCGTGGCCGAGGACGCCCTCGCGCGGATGCGGGACGGGCGCCTGCCGGAGTTCCTGATCGTGGCGCCCGACGGGCCCGGGAGCTGGTTCTCCGACACCCACGACGGGTCGCGCCGCTTCGAGCAGTACCTGGCGTTCGACCTGCCGCGCACGATCGAGGCGAGGTACCGCGTCGTGCCGGGCAAGCAGGCCCGCGCGATCACGGGCATTTCGATGGGCGGCTATGGCGCGGTCAAGACCGCCCTGAAGCACCCCGATCTCTACGGCTCGGTGTCGGCGCTTTCGGGGGCGATCATCCCGTTCGACTGGGACGAGCTCGCGCGCTACAACGTCGTCGCCCGCTTCACGCTGAAGCGCGTCTTCGGGCGCTCCCGGGACGACAACTCCCTCGACGCGAACGACGCCTGGCACATCCTCTGGGCGCTGTGCTTCGATCCGCCGCCCTTCGAAGTGGAGCTGCGCGCCGGCACCGGAGACGTCTACGGTCTCGACGGCGTGGCGGCCCAGTACGCCATGGTCCTGAACGATCGCGGCGTGCCCACGACCGTGGTCCTGGAGCCCGGCGGCCACGACTGGAGCTACTGGAGGCGCGCGATGATGGACATCCTCGCGTGGCACGGCGCGCGCTTTGAATATGATCCGCATTGATGAGTGAGTCATCGGCAAACGGCCGCCGGCTCGTGCTGTTCGACATCGACGGCACGCTGCTTTCCGCCGGGCGGGTCGCCCGCGACGCGATACTGCGCTCGCTGGCCGCCTCCTACGGGTGGAACTACACGCCCGACCACGAGGACCGGGGCAGGTTCGACTTTTCCGGCAAGACCGATCCACAGATCGTGCGCGAGCTCGTCATGGAGGACGTCGGCCGGGAGCGCTTCGAGTCGGGCCTGCCGCGCGCGCTCGACCTCTATCTCGAGGAGCTCGAGCGGCAGCTGCTGCCGGGCACGGTCGTTCCCAAGCCAGGCATCCCGGAGCTGCTCGAGAGGCTGGCCGCGGACCCACGCGTCACGCTCGGCCTCCTGACGGGAAACCTCGAGCGGGGTGCCCGCCTGAAGCTCTCGCCCCCGGACTTCAACCGCTACTTTCCCTTCGGCGCCTTCGGGAGCGATTCGGCTGACCGCTACCAGCTCCCGCCCGTGGCGGTGGAGAGGGCGCACGCGCAGACCGGGCACCGCTACTCGGGCAAGGCCGTCGTCATCGTCGGCGACTCGATCCACGACGTCGCCTGCGGCCGCTCGATCGGCGTCCGCGCCGTCGCCGTGGCGACGGGGATCACGAGCACCGGCGCCCTCGCGGCCGAACGCCCGGACGCCCTCTTCGCGGACTTCGCGGACACCGAGCGGGCGCTCGCCGCGATCCTGGGATGAGAGTGCGACTCCGGACCGCCGCCGCCGCCTTCCTCGCCGTTCTCGGCGTGGCCACCCCGGGAACGCCCGCCGTCGCGCAGGCTCCCGGCGGGGGCGCGCCGTACGACGTCCCGCCGGCCGCCGCGGACACGCTGACGGTCCGGCTCGACCTGACGGCGGCGCGCGAGATCCTGTCGCTGCTCGCCCGGCCGCGCTTCGACGCCGAGGCGGCAAAGGCCCTCGAGGAGTTGCCGGCCGTCCGCGCCGCGATCAAGGAGTCGAACCGGCCGGCCGACGTTTTCGAACGGGACCTCGGCGCCGCCTTCGACGAACAGACGCGCATCACGATGTTCGACTTCCGGAAGATTCGCGAGGACCGCGGCCGCTGGACGGATCTCGTCGGCATGATCGCAACCCGCCAGGCGGAGCTGACACGGCTGGCGACCAACCGCGCCCGGGCGCTCCTGCCTCCCGATCGCCCGGTTACCGTCGCCGGCACCGTATTCCTGACGCTCGGACTGCCGGGACGCGCCGACCACGTCGCCGTGGCCGCCCCCGACGGCTCGAGCTGGGCGGTGGTCGCCGATCTCGCCCGGCTGCTGGCCGACGCGCAATCGTCGCCTCCGGCCGAGCAGATCAAGCACCTTTCCCGCCTCATGGCCGCCGAGGTGTACCGGCAGGCATGGTCGGCGTATCGCGCCGGGAGCCCCGTCTGGCAGAAGCGGGACCCCGCGCTCGGTCAGGTCGAGCCCCTGCTTCGCCTGGTGGCCGAGGTGGGACCGCCGGCGATCTACTCCGTGGACGAAAACTTCTTTCCGCTCTCGGTCTGGCTGAAGCAGCCGATGAAGGAAGACATCGACGAGTTGAACCGCGTGGCCGACCGGCTCTCCTCGGCCGAGGGAGACCTCGACGCGCGCATGGAGATCGCCGCCGAGATCCAGAAGCCGGACTTCGCGGCGAGCGTGGCCGGGCCCGCGGGAGCCTTCCTCGCCGACGGGATCATCCAGGTGCTCGGCCTCGACGCCTACCGCGCGGCGCTCGCCGGCGGGCCGCTCGCGTTCTTCGAGGCGTACGACCGCGCGTCGCAGCAGAAGGCCCGGGGGCTCATCCCGCTCGGCAAGGCGATCCGGGAGCGGCTCGCGGCCGCCGCGGCGCCTCCGCCTCCGCACGCATAGCCGCCGCATGGACTCCTACCTCGCCCTCGAAAAGATGCTGCTTCTCCTGTGCGCGGATCTCGCGATCATCATCGCGTCCGCGCGGATCTTCGGCTGGCTCTTCGGCAAGGTCGGGCAGCCGCCGGTCGTGGGCGAGATTCTCGCCGGCGTGATCCTCGGCCCCTCGCTGCTCGGCAGGCTCTATCCCGGGGCGATCCAGACGATGCTGAATCCGAAGACCACGGCCGTGCTCTCCGCGATGGCGCAGGTCGGGCTGGTGCTGCTCATGCTCCTCATCGGGCTCGAATTTCCGTTCGATCGCCTGCGCGACGCGGCGCGGGCCTCGACCCTCGTGGCGGTCGCCGGGATCGTGGTGCCCTTCGCGTCGAGCTACGTCCTGGCGGGGCACCTCTTCGCGATCTCGCCCGCCGGCACGTCCGAGCTCGCCTTCCGCCTCTTCTTCGCGACGGCCGTGTCGATCACGGCGATCCCGATCATGGGCCGCATCCTCATGCACACGCGGCTGACGCGCACGCGGATGGGGCTGACGTCGATCACCGCGGCGGCCATCGACGACGTCCTCGGCTGGATCCTCCTCGGCGCGGTCGTCTCGATGGTCACGCGCGGCCGGGCGGACCTGCCGACGCTGGCCGTGTCGTTCGCGGGCGTAGCCATCCTCGGGAGCGCCTTCTGGGCGCTCGGGCGCTTCGGGCTGGCCAGGCTGCCGGTCCGCCGCGCCGAGTCCGGAGGCCTCCCGGCGGGAACGCTCGCCGTGGTGCTCGTCGTCGTCTTCGCGGCGGCGACCGCGACCAACGCCCTCGGCGTCTTCTCGATCTTCGGCGGTTTTCTCTGCGGCATCGCCGGCTCGTTCAACCGGGACCTGGCCGAAGGAATCCGGAGCTCGATCGGCGACCTCGTGGCGATCCTGTTCCTGCCGATCTTCTTCGTCTTCTCCGGCCTGCGCACCGACATCGGCTCGCTCGGGGCCGACGCGCGGCTCTGGGTGGCGCTCGGGCTCGTCATCCTCGTCTCCTGCGCCTCGAAGTTCGGCGCGACGGCGCTGGCGGCGCGGGCGAGCGGCCTGCCGTGGAAGGAATCCCTGTCGATCGGCCTGCTCATGAACACGCGGGCCCTCATGGCGCTCGTCGTCATCAACATCGGCGCCGACATGGGCGTGATCTCGCCGGCGGCGTTCTTCTGGCTCGTGACGATGGCCCTCTTCACGACGGTCGTCACGACGCCGATCCTGAGGCGCATCTACCCGTCTCCGGAGGCTGCTCCGGGATGGGCCGAAACGCCTCCCGCGCCGGCCCGGGCGCGCTAGTGTTTCTGTAACAGAAGTCTTGTGTCGCTTTGGTTTCGTAGGGGCGGCCCTTGCGGCCGCCCGCGGGCAGGGACGAGCCCCGCCCCGGCGACCGATCTCGCTATCGAGACTTTGGTGACAGGACACGAGAGGCGCGCCTGTTAGAGTTCCTCGAAACCGACATCAACCGAGGAGGATTCATGCGTTCGATTGGAGTGTGGCCGGCACGCATCGCAGCGGCGGCGTTTCTGGCGGCAGCGGCCCGCGGGGCGCTGGCCGAGGGCGCCGCGCCGATCCGGATCGCGGTGGACGCGACCGAGGCCCCGCGCCACATCTTTCACGTCCGCGAGTCGATTCCGGCCGCGCCGGGAACGCTGACGCTCGTGTACCCCAAGTGGATCCCCGGCGAGCACAGCGCGGCGGGCCCGGTGGTCGACCAGGTGGGGCTCCGGATCGCGGCGGGCGGCCGGCCCCTCCCGTGGAAGCGCGCGACCTCGGAGATGTGGAGCGTGACGTGCGAGGTGCCGCCCGGCGCCGGCGCGATCGACGTGTCTTTCGACTACGTGCCGCCCCTGCACGCCTGGACGACCGCGACCGCTCAGATCCTGGTCGTGAACTGGTGGTCGGTGCTCGTCTACCCGCAGGGGCCGAACGACAACGCGACGATGTTCGAGCCCTCGCTCAAGCTGCCCGCCGGATGGAAATACGGCACGGCCCTGCCCGTCGTCGGCGAGGCCGACGGCACGGTGAGCTTCGCGCCGACCTCCCTCGTGATGCTGATCGACTCGCCCGTCCTCGCCGGCGCCCACTTCAAGACGGTGGACCTGACGCCGGGACAGAAGCCCGCCCACTACCTGCACCTCGCCGCGGACGGCGAGGCGGCTCTGGCGATCTCCCCGGAGGACGTCGCCCGCTACCAGAAGCTCGTCGCGGAGGCGTACGCGCTCTTCGGCGCGCGCCACTACCGCGACTACCACTTCCTGCTGACGCTTTCCGATCACATTCCGTCCAACGGCCTCGAGCACCACGAGGCGAGCGACAACCGCGGCCTCGAGCACTCGCTCGTCGACGACTCGTCGAAGAAGGTCCTGGGGACGCTGCTCTCGCACGAGTACGTCCACTCCTGGAACGGCAAGTACCGCCGTCCCGAAGGTCTCGTCTCGGGAGTCGCGTCGGACTACCAGGTCCCCGTGGACAGCAGCCTCCTCTGGGTCTACGAGGGCCTGACCGAGTACTACGGCGACGTCCTCGGGGCGCGCAGCGGCCTGCGCAGCCCCGAGCTCTACCGGGAGAACCTCGCGCTGTATGCGGCGGGAATGGACTCGCAGGCGGGGCGCGCGTGGCGCCCGCTCGAGGACACGGCCGTGGCGGCGCAGCTTCTCTACGACGGCCGGCCGGATTGGGCGGCCTGGCGCCGGGGCGTGGATTTCTATCCCGAGAGCGAGCTCATCTGGCTCGAGGCCGACACGATCATCCGGCAGAAGTCCGGGGGCAGGAAATCGCTCGACGATTTCGCGCGCGCGTTCCACGGCGCGCCGGGCGGCGGCACCGGCCGTCAAGACCTACCGGTACGAGGACGTGATCGCGGCGCTGAACGCCGTCGCGCCGTACGACTGGAACGAGTTCTTCGAGGTCCGCGTGCGCCGGGTCGCCCCGCGCGCCCCGCTCGGCGGCATCGAGAACGGCGGCTGGAAGCTCGTGTACACCGACGTCAAGCCGGAGCTCGTCCGGGCGGCCGAGGAGGAGTCGAAGCTTTACGACTTCTGGTACTCCCTCGGGTTCGTCGTGCAGGGGGACGGGAGCGGCGGAGACGCGGACGAGGGAGTGATCCGGGACGTCGTGCCGGAATCGCCGGCGGCGCGGGCGGGCATCGGGCCGGGAATGCGGCTGGTCGCCGTCAACGGCCGGCGCTACTCCGAGAGGGGCCTGCGCGAGGCGCTGAAGGCCGCCCGGGACGGCAAGGAGCCGATCGAGCTGCTCGTCGAGAACGTCGAGACGTTCCGCACGATCCCGGTCGACTATCACGGAGGGGAGCGGTATCCGCACCTCGAACGGGACGCCGCGAAGCCCGACCTGCTCTCGGCGATCGGGAAGCCTCTGGTGCCGGAGTCGAAAGCCGCGAAGCAGTAGGCGCGACGGGGAGGCGGCGCCGCTCACGGCCCTCCATCCGGCTTCCCGCATCCCGCATCCCGCCACCTGTTCTATGATCGGCCCCTTCTTCGGCGATCGCCCATGACCTCCACCGCAGCGCCTCCGCGGCCGGCGAACGAGCCCGAACGGCTCGAGGCGCTTCGCCGCTACCGGGTGCTCGACACGCCGCCCGAGCCGGCGTTCGACGACCTCGCGTTGCTCGCGTCGCACGTCTGCGGGGCGCCGACGGCGCTCGTGTCGCTCGTGGACGGCGATCGCCAGTGGTTCAAGGCGCGGGTCCGCTTCGACGAGCCCGAGACGCCGCGCGACGTGGCCTTCTGCGCGCACGCGATCCTCGGCCGCGACGTGTTCGTGGTGCCCGACGCCGCGGCCGACCGGCGATTCGCCGACAACCCGATGGTCGCGGGCGAGCCCGGGATCCGGTTCTACGCCGGCGCGCCCCTCATGACCTCCGACGGCCACGCCCTCGGCACGCTCTGCGTGATGGACCGCCAGCCCCGGCAGCTGGCGCCCGAGCAGTCCGCGGCGCTCCAGGCGCTGTCGCGGCAGGTCGTCGCCCAGCTCGAGCTCCGTCGCCGGATGGCGCTCGACCGCGAACAGGCCGGCGAAGTCCTGCACGAGAAGGAGGAGGCGCTCCGGGTCGTGCTGGCCCAGATGCCGATCATCTTCTGGGCGGTGGATCGGGAGCTTCGGTTCACGGAGTCCCTGGGAGCCGGTCGCGCGGTTCTGACCGAGCGCGCCGGGGGCGTCCTCGGACAGAGCCTCTTCGCGTACTTCAAGACGACGGACCCCGAGTACCCGCCGATCGCCGCGCACCGCCGCGCTCTCGAGGGCGAGTCGACCACGTACGAGACCACCTGGCAGGGGAGGACGTTCCAGGCGCACGTCGAGCCCTTCCGCGAGGGGAGCGGAACGATCCGCGGCGTGCTCGGCGTCGCTTTCGACATCACCGAGCGCAAGCAGGCCGAGGAGGAGCTCCACCGGTCCGTCGCCCTGCTCGAGGCGACGATCGATTCGACGACCGACGCGATCCTCGTGGTCGACGCGGCCGGCCGCATGGTCAACTTCAACAGCCGCTTCGTGGACCTGTGGGGGATCCCGGCGGCGGTGGTCGAGAGCCGCGACGAGAGCAAGGCGCTCGCCTCGGTCCTCGAGAAGCTCTCGGACCCCGCCGCCTTCGTCAAGAAGGTGATGAGCGTCTACGCCCAGCCGTCCTCGCCGAGCCACGACCTCATCGAGATGAAGGACGGAAGGCTGATCGAGCGCGACTCGCTGCCCCAGGTCGTGGACGGCCGGACCGAGGGGCGGGTGTGGAGCTTCCGCGACGTGACCCAGCGCCTCCAGACGGAGGAGGGCATCGAGCAGACGCTCTCGCTTCTCAAGGCGACGCTCGAGGCCACGGCCGACGGCATCCTGGTCGTCGACAACGACGGCCGGATCGTCAGCTTCAACCGCAAGTTCGCGGACATGTGGCAGATCCCGGATTCGGTGATCGCGACGCGGGACGACAAGCAGGCCATCGCCTTCGTCCTCGACCAGCTCCGCGACCCCGAGCGCTTCGTCCAGAAGGTCCAGAGCCTCTACGGCGAGCCCGAGGCCAAGAGCTACGACTGGCTCGACTTCAAGGACGGCCGGCTGTTCGAGCGCTACTCGTCCCCGCAGAAGGTCGGCGGCAAGACCGTCGGCCGGGTCTGGAGCTTCCACGACGTGACGCGCATCCGCCTGATGGAGGACACGATCCGCCGCCACGCGCGCGCGTTCGACCACATCAGCGACGCCGTGATCACGATGGACCTCGAGGCCCGGATCGTCGACTGGAACCCGGGCGCGGAGAGGATGTTCGCGTACACCAAGGCGGAGATGCTCGGCAAGACGCCCGACGTGATGCGCCCGGCGGGGGCGACCGCGACCGCGATGGACCTCTTGACGGCGATGCGGCGCGACGGCCGCTGGAGCGGCGAGGCGCGGTTCGTGCGCAAGGACGGCGGCCAGGGCGTGTGCGACATCATGGTCGTGCCGCTCTTCGACGACTTCGGCCGGACCCTCGCCGCCATGGCCGTGTGCCGCGACGTCACGGACCGCAAGAGCCTCGAGGAGTATCGCCGCCGCGAGACGAATCCGTAGCAGGTTGCTGAAAAAGGGTGTGGGATGGCGAGTGTAACCGCCGCGAGTACGCGACGTTCCCTACTGCCGGGGGTCTGCCTTCGGTGGTCGGGTGCCGAGCGCCGTGGGGTCAGATGCAAGGAAGCGCGACGACGGCGATGCCTTTGCATCGTCGAGGAGCGATGACGCGGTGTTTTGAGGGGTGCTCGACGCGCCCACGGGAACGAAGAGTGGTTCCCGGCTTTAGCGCACCAGCTACCTTAACGGGCTCCGGTAGCAGAGACTCTCGGCCGCCGTTCGTGAAGCGAACGCCCGCGGCCGAAAGCCCCGGACACGACGCCCGCATCCATTTTTCAGCAGCCTGCTAGCGTGGGAGCGCCGACTCGGCGGGAGCGCGCGCACGCGGTGACCGCGGGCTTCCTCGGCTGGACGATGGACGCCTTCGACTTCTTCGTCGTCGTGTTCCTCGTGGACACGCTGGCGGAGCGGTTCGGGGTCACGAAGAAGGACATCGTCTGGACGATGACCGCCACCCTCGCGATGCGGCCGGTCGGCGCCGTGATCTTCGGTCTGCTGGCGGACCGGTACGGCCGCCGGGTCCCGCTCATGGCCAACGTGGTGTTCTTCTCGGTGATCGAGGTGGCGTGCGGTTTCGCACCGAACTACGCCACCTTTCTCGTGCTGCGCGCGCTCTTCGGCATCGGGATGGGAGGGGAGTGGGGCGTCGGCGCCTCGCTCGCGATGGAGAGTGCGCCGCGACGGTGGCGGGGGATGCTCTCGGGCATCCTGCAGAGCGGCTACTCGATCGGTTACCTCCTGGCGGCCGTGGCGGCGCGGCTCGTCCTGCCGGCGTGGGGCTGGCGCGCCATGTTCTGGGTCGGCGGGGTGCCGGCGCTTCTCGCCCTCTACATCCGCTGGCACGTGCCCGAGTCGGAGGCCTGGAAGCAGCACCGGGCCCCGACGCTCGCGGCGATCGGGAGGACCGTCCGTGATTTCGCGCCGCGCCTGGCGTACCTCGTCGTCCTCATGACGATGATGATGTTCCTTTCGCACGGCACGCAGGACCTCTATCCGGACTTCCTCAAGATCGCGCACGCCGTGCCGGGCCAGACCGTCGCGTTCATGGCCATGATCTACAACGTCGGTGCGGTGCTCGGCGCGATCGGCTTCGGCCATCTTTCCGAGAGGGTGGGCCGCCGGTTCAGCATGGTCGGCGCGCTCGGCCTGTCGCTCCTCGTGATCCCGTTCTGGGCCTTCGGCGGCTCGCTCGCCGTGCTCGCGACGGCGGCCTTCTTCATGCAGATGGGAGTGCAGGGAGCGTGGGGCATCATCCCGGCGCACCTGAACGAGCTTTCCCCGGACCAGACGCGCGGCCTGGTGCCGGGACTCGCCTACCAGCTCGGCATCCTCTTCGCCTCGCCGGTCAACTCGATCGAGTACGCGCTGCGCGATTGGATCGGCTACGGCTGGGCGCTTGCGTCCTTCGAGACGGGGACGATCCTCGTGCTGGCAACGCTGCTGCTGCTCGGCGCGGAGGACAAGGGAAGGCGGTTCGTGGCGGAAGAGGTGGGCTGAACGGAAGCGGACCCGAGCGATTCCACCTCGCGGCGCATTGCCCCGAGGATGTGCCGGTGGAAGGCGTGGCAGACGACGGCCTCGATTCGTCTCCATAGCCAGCGGGGGCGGACGGCGCTGGCGTACCGGGTCTCGAGGCTCAACCGCGTCGAGCCGTCGGGCCGCTCCGTGAGGGTGTAGCCGCCTCCGCTCAAGCGGATTCCCGACCCGATCTTCAGTTCCTGTTCGACGACCTCGAAGCCGTAGTGGCGCTCGGGGTCGATTCTCGTCGCGCGCTTGAGGAGGAACCCCTGTTCGTACACGCACCGGGTCTCGTCGCCGACGGCCGACCGTCGCCCCTCCACGCGCAACGGCGACGGCAGGAGCAGCCGCAGATGGATGGGCGGGCGGCGGGAGATCTGCTCGTAGAACATGAGCGCCTGCCAGACCTGCGCGGGCGCGGCGGCGACGCTCATTTCGGTGACGACCGATGCCGTGGCGGGCGAGCTCATGATGCGGCCGCCGGCCTCACGTCGACGACTCCCCAGAGCAGCGCCCGGTCCTCCGCGGCGAGGTTCGTCGGCGAGGCCGCATCCGGCTCGCGGAAACTGCGCAGGACCACGACCGCGCCCGGCGCCGCGGCGCGCCGGACGGCCGCCGAGACCCGTCGACGATAGGCGTCGCTGGCGCCGTCGAGGATGTTCGAGAGGGTAAACCCGTCGATGCTTCCCGGAGGCGCGCTCTCGAGGCACGTGGCGGCGTCCGCGTGGACGAGCCGGACCGTCTTCGCCTCGGGTGGAGGCGAACAGCGCGGGGCCTCGCCCAGGAGCAGGGCTCGCGCGTAGACGTTGTCGCGATTGGGATGCCGGGCGAAACATCGCTCCATGCGGGTGCGCAGGACCTTTCCAAAGCGGGGCGGTAGGGCGCGGAGGAGCGGCCGCGCATACAGCACACCGAGAACGGCGGTCGAGAGAGCGGTGTCCATGGCGGCGCGGAATCGCCGGGTGTCGAGATGGCGGCGCCAGTAGTCGATTTGCTCGGCGGGAGAGGCGAGGTCGAGAAACTCGCGGATTCGGGAACGTCGCCACCCCACGGCGGGGGCAAGGGCCCGTCCGAAGGCCATCATCCGCTCCGCGGCGCCTTGCGAGGCGGGCTCCCCGGAGAATCGGCGGCGCGCATAGTCGAGCTGCACGGGGTTGACGTCCGCCGCGATCACCTCGTGGCGCCGCGATAGCTCCATCGCGGTGCAACCCGCCGAAGCGATGCAGAACACGCGGCCCCCCGGCCGAAAGGCGCGGACCTCGATCGAAACGTCCTCGTGCATGCGACCGAACAGAAGCTTGCTCGGACCGGCGCGCGCGTCGAAGCGGCCCCGCTCCCAGGCGGTGGGCGTGGCGGTCGCCGTCAGCTCCACGGGGGCAGGCCCGCCGAGACCCAGACCAGGACGAGGAAGGCGAAGTTCTTGACCACCATCCCGCCGGGATCATGAATGGCATGGCGCGCCCAGATCAGGCCGCCGCCGTTCAACGCCGCGAGCAGCAGGGTCTGGACGACCGCGCACGGAATCGGCGCCGCGTCGCTCAGCGCCCACAAGGCGAGGCCCACCTCGGCCGCCCCGAGCAGCTTCAGGAAGAGGCCCCCGCGGCGCGCGTCGAAGCCGGGCACCGCCCCGACGACGCGAAGTTGATTCGGCTCCCCGCCGAGCAGCTTGCACCAGAGGCCCTCGTAGAGCCACACCGCGGATACCGCGACGCGCACGAGCCAGACGGGCGGCAACAACTCGATCATGAAGGCCGGAACCAACATACCTCAGGCCGACGGCAGCGGCCCTGGCGGTGCCGCGCTATGCGACGAGAACGGCTTCGCGCGCCGACTGCGGAACACGCTCGTCGGGCGTCAGGATGCCGCGGAAGTTGAGCGGGTCCGCGGCGGCGACGCGCACCGGCGAGGGGTCAGCATCGGAGCGTTCCCGCCGGCGAATCGCGCGCAGGAGCGTCACGGCCTCGGGAAGCGCGTATTGCTCCCCATCGAAGGCCGCCACGAAGCGGCCGCCCCGAACCTCCCCGCGCGCCTCGAGCCCGCGCAGGACGCGGGCCACGTCGCGCCACGGAACCGGCTGCTTCTCGCGCGCGAGCGTCTTGCGAAAAACCACGCCCGTTCGCGCGAGCATCCGGCGGGCGACGAACTCGGGCGTAGCCTCCGAGCCGGTGCGCTCGAGCAGGCTCCAGCGCCCCGAGGCGAGGCTTCCGGCCTTTCGGCTCCAGGAGGGAACGAGAAACCATCTCAATCCGCCGTACGAGTCGCAGGTCACGCGCCCCCGCGCGATCAGGTCCTTGAGCCCCTCCTCGACGAAAGAGGGAGGCTGCCGCGTCGCGCGCGAGAGCTCCTGCAGGAACATCGCCCCGCGGCGGCGCAGCTCCTCGAGGACCTCGAGCGCCGCGCCCCGCGGCTCTTCTGTGGGCGGGGCGGGCAGCGCCAGCCACGACTCCAGGTCTTCGCGGGGCGCAAAGGTGATCGGCGTGCGACGGATCGCGGTCGCGCCCTCGCCCCAGAATCGTCCCCACACCATCTCGCCGGAGCCCGTGAGCTGATCGAGCCAGTCCCGCTTGTAGCCGCGGACGCGGGCCGGCAGGATGCTCGCCTCCCAGGCGGCCGCGGGCGCTTCGAAGCCCGCCAGTTGCGTGAGCACAGTCGCGACGCCGCGCGGGCCCTCGAGCCGGTATTCGGGATCGGCGTGCTGCCAGCAGGCGAGGAAACGCAGGAACTGGGCGGCCGACACCGGCTCGATCTCGCGCCGCAGCCGTTCGACCGTGTAGCGGTGGATGCGCGCGAGCAGGCGCCGGTCGCACCAGGCCTCCCGCCCGTCGATCCGCGTGCGCAGGACGACGCCGGAGGCCTCGAGCTCCGCGAGCAGGGGATCGTCGCTGACGATCGGGCCGAGCGCTTCGAGGCGGCCCCGCAGAACGGCGCGCGGATCGCGCGACGCCTCGACGGCGAACCACCGGTCGCCCTCCCGCACGACGCGCCCCGCCGATTCGAGCTCGGAAAGCCAGGGGTTCCACGGCGTGGCTTCCTCGGTGGTGGCGTATCCCATCCAGAGGAGCGCCTCGTGTACCTCCTCCATGCTCGTCGGGCTGCGGCCAGGCCTCGCCGCGAACGCGGGCGATCGCTTCCGCATCCAGGATGCCGATGTCGTCCGCGGTGCGTGTGTCCAGGATCCGGCGCGAGAGGACGGCCTGCGTCCGCCGCTCCTCGAGCGGCGCGTCGTCGAGGAAGGTGTACGGCTGCGAGCTCAGGATGCCCCGCGCGAAGGCCGAGGGCTCGGGCGTGTCGACGGCCCGCTTCTCGATCGTTCCGTCGTAGAGCCCGCGCAGGACCTCGAGGAAGCCGTCGGCGTCCATGGCCTCGGTCAGACAGTCGTCGATCGTCTGGCGCACGATGGGGTGGTCCATCGGGACCTCGATCGGCCCGCCGGGGAGCGTCTCCGGGCACGCCAGCATCTGGGGAAAGGCCTCGACGAGCAGGTCGGTCGCCCGCATCCGCAACAGCGGCGCCGGCACCTTCTTGCCGCCGCGCGACCGCTCGAGAAGGAGCGAGCGCTGGACGTTCCAGCGCCACCGCGTCTCGAAGAGCGGCGCGCCGAGGATCGCCTGGACCAGGACGTCGCGCGCCGACGCCGGGTGGAGGAACTCGAAGACGTCCTGGAGCTCGAAGCTGTGCTGGGGCCCGAGCGACAGGATGATCGCCTCCTCGTTCGCCGCCGCCTGGAGCTCGAAGCCGAACCCGACGCAGAAGCGCTTGCGCAGGGCGAGGCCCCACGCGCGATTGATGCGCGAACCGAAGGGGGCGTGGACGACGAGCTGCATGCCGCCGCTCTCGTCGAAGAAGCGCTCGAGGATCACGCGCCGCGGCGTCGGGACCGCGCCGAGCGCCTGGCGCCCGGCCTCCGCGTACTCGGCGATCTGCGCGGCGCCCGCCTCGGGAAGGGCCGAGCCGCACGATTCCGCGAGAAACGCCGCGGCGGCATCCTCGCGGTCGGCGCACTCGTCCCGGAGCCGCCCGATCTCGGCCGAGAGCTCGCGGGTCCGGCCCGGCGCCTCGCCCAGCCAGAACGGCAGGGAGGGCGGCGCGCCCTTCGCGTCGGCGACGCGCACGATGCCGGGCTCGACGCGCAGCACGCGCCAGGACGCGTTGCCGAGCTGGAACACGTCGCCGCCGCTCGACTCGACCGCCCAGTCCTCGTTGACCGTGCCGACGAGCGTTCCCTCGGGCTCGAGGCGCACCTGGTAGTCGGCCGTGTCCGGGATCGCCCCTCCCGACAGGCAGCGCCGTGAGCTTCGATCGGCGCGCCCCCATCAGGCGCCCCTGCACGCCGTCGCGGTGCAGCAGCGCCCGCCGGCCGCGCGTGTGCAGCGCCACGACGTCGTCGAAATCGGCGCGCGAAAGCTCCCGGTACGGCCAGGCGCGCCGCGCGAGCTCGAACAGCCCGTCCTCCGCCCACGGCTCGGCCGCGCAGGCCGCCACGATCTGCTGCGCGAGGATGTCGAGGGGCTTCGGCGGCGGCGGCGTCCGGTCGAGGGTGCCCTCGCGAACGCAGCGCAGCAGCGAGGCGCTCTCGACGAGCTCGTCGAGGGTCAGCGGGAAGATTCGCCCGCGCGGCACCCGCGCGAGGCTGTGGCCCGCGCGCCCGACGCGCTGGAGGAACGTCGCGATCGAGCGCGTGGCGCCGACCTGGATGACGAGGTCCACGTCGCCGATGTCGATGCCGAGCTCGAGCGACGCCGTGGCGACGAGGGCCCGCAGGGTGCCGGCCTTCAGCCGCTGCTCGGCGTCCAGCCGGCGCGCCTTCGAGAGGCTTCCGTGGTGGCTGGTCACGGCGTCCTCGCCGAGCAGCTTCGTCAGCTGCGCCGCGATGCGCTCGGCCATCTTGCGCGTGTTGACGAACACGAGCGTCGTCCGGTGCTCGCGGACGAGCTCGGCCATGCGCGTGTAGATCTCCTCCCACTGCTCGTGCGAGCAGACCGCCGAGAGGGGCGAGGGGGGCACCTCGATGCCGAGGTCGAGCTCGCGGAACGTGCCCGCGTCGACGAGGACGCATTCCCGGCCGGCGCCCACGAGAAACCGGCCGACCTCGTCGAGCGGCTTCTGCGTCGCCGACAGGCCGATGCGCTGGACCGGCCGCCCGGCGAGGGCTTCGAGCCGTTCGAGCGACAGGGCGAGGTGGCTTCCGCGCTTGTCGCGCACGACCGCGTGGATCTCGTCGACGATCACGGTCGAGATCGAGCGCAGCATCGCGCGCCCGCCCTCGCTGCCGAGCAGGATGTAGAGCGATTCCGGCGTCGTGACGAGGATGTGCGGCGGCCGGCGGACCATCGCGGCGCGCTCGGCGGACGTCGTGTCTCCCGTGCGGACGAGGACGCGGATCTCCGGCACGGAGGGATCGAGGGCGCGAATTTCGGCCAGCGGCGACTGGAGATTCTTCTGAACGTCGTTCGAGAGAGCGCGCAGGGGAGACACGTACAGCAGCCGTGTCTCGTCGGGCAGCGCGTCGCCCTGACGAGCGAGCATGTCGAGCCCCGCGAGGAACGCGGCGAGCGTCTTGCCCGAGCCGGTCGGCGCGGCGATCAGGGTGTGCCGTCCCTCGCGGATGGGAGCCCAGCCCTGGATCTGGGGATCCGTGGGCTCGCCGAGGCGGGTCCGGAACCACTCGCGAATCGCCGGATGGAAGGAGTCGAGAGCGGACATGGGGGAATCCTAAACCGACACCCGGCCGGATCTGTTCCCGTTCCCGGAGCCGCCGCGTCCCGCCCGGGGGGCCGGGCGGGAACCTCGATGTGATCATCGGCGGCGACGCTTTTCTTCTGGGAGGCGACATCATTACGGAGATCGATGGCGTGCCCGTCGGTGACCGTGAAAGCCTGGCGCGGGCCGTCAAGGCGCTGGAGGTCGGCGCGGCCGTCCGGCTGACGCTCTTTCGTGAGGAGCAGACGCGGCAGATCGTCGTCGTTATCGAGGAGAGGCCGGTGCAGAAGTCAGACCTTTCGGCGCAGCGGACGCTTGCGCCAATGGGTAGAGAAATCGGGTCGCCTTCCGCGGGCTGGCCGAAGACCAGGCGCCTAGCTTTCTAGTTCGGGCGGGACAGGGGGTCCCGGGCACTTCGGGGATTTTCGCTCAGCCGGCACGTCTCGACTCCGATCGCGAGAGCCAGCCGGACGCCGGCGCGCGGGAACGCGCCCGCGGGCATCGGGGAATCCTAAACCGACACGCGGCCGGATGTGTCCCCGTCCCCGCGGGGACTCGTCAGGCGGCGGCGGAGCCGCTGTCCGCGGGGAGGGCGGCGATGACGGCCGGCCAGCCCTCCTGGACGCTTCGGTACTTCGGCATCCAGGCCGAAACCGACCTCAGCTTGAGGTTCGAGATCCTCTCCGAGCGCGCCAGCAGCTCCCCGAGGCTCCCGAGGATCCATTTCGTCCACCGCGGCAGAGGCTTCGGCGGCGGGACGCGGAGCGCGTGCGCGAGCGAGTCGAAATACTCGCGGCGGGTGACCGGCTCGTCTTCCACGACGTTGTAGACGCCCACGGGAATCGACAGAGCGGCGGCCGCCGCCGTCGCGGCGTCGTCGTGGTGTAGCGAAGAGACGAAGCCGTCCGGCGGGCCGGGCAGGAACGCTCTTCCGCTCCGGACCTGCGGGAGGGCTTCGACGAGGAACCTCGAGTCCGGCCCGTAGAACGACGCGAACCGGAGAACGACACCGGTGCCGCCGGCCCTGGCGAAGCGCGCCGCGGATGCCTCGGCGTCGAGGATCGTCCGGTTGTAGCGCACCGGCTGGAGGGGCACCTGCTCGTCGATCCAGCGATCGCCGCAGTCCGGATACACCGGAGCGAAGGACTCCTGGACGAACCGCTTCACTCCTCCGGCCAGAGCCGCGTCGACGAGGTTCGCGGATCCCTGGCCGCGGAGGCGATCGTTTTCCTTCCAGGCCGAGGGCCGCAGCATCCGTATCGTCGAGGGCGGCATGTGGGTGGCCAGGTTGACGACGGCGTCGCAGCCCGCGACGGCGCGGCGCAGCGAACCCGCGTCGAAGAGGCTCGCGGCGACGGGGGCCGCGCCGGCTCTCAGCGAGTTTTTCACGCTGCTCGCGCGCGCGCGCCACGGCGACGACGCGGTGACCGTTTCCGACCAGTATCGGCACGAGCCGACGCCCCACTACCCCGGTTGCTCCCGTCACGAGAATCTTCACAGACGACCTCGCCCCTGGGAATTATGCAAGATTCGAACCGGCGGGAGCGGGGAAGCAGGGCACGGGGATTGCAGCAAATACCCGTTTCGAGACCACTCGATAAGGAGGCCTTCCATGGCGAAGAAAGCAAGCGCGGCGAAGAAGTCGACGAGGCCGGCCCTGGCCACGGCCGAGGCCGTCGCCACCATCGGGGTCAAGAGCGTCAAGGCGGCGAGGAAGTTCTACGAGGAGACGCTCGGCTTCGATCCCGAGGACATTCGAGACGGCGACGTCGTGACGTACGCGAGCGCCGGATCACGCCTGTTCGTCTACGAGTCGCAGTTCGCGGGCTCGAACCGGGCGACAGCCGTGACCTGGGTCAGCGACGACGTCGACGCCGTCGTCCAGGATCTGAAGGGCCGGGGAGTCGAATTCGAGCACTACGACTTTCCCGAACGGGAAGCTCGAGGGCGACGTCCACGTGTCGGGATCCATGCGGGCGGCCTGGTTCAAGGACCCGGACGGAAACATCCTCGCGGTCGTCAGCGGCGGGTAGCCGCGCTCCTCAATATGAAGACGGTCCGATAGATCTCGGACAAGCCCTCGACGGTGAGGATCGGGCATCGGCGTCATCGCACGCTCCCTGGTTGCCGGCCGGGCGGGCTCGCCCGGGGCAGGCGCTCGTGGTATCCTCTCCGGCCGGCTCGACGGACGTTCGCTCGGAATCTCGGGCGGCGATTCTCCAATTCGGGGTGATTCCTTGCGATTACTGCGTTCGAACGCATCTCGGCGTTTCCTGGTGCTCGTTGGCCTCATCGCGGCGCTCATCACGCCGGCTCCCGCCGTTTCCGGCGTGGGGCCCGCGGCGGGAGAGCCGTACCGCCTGCGCTTCCACCATCTCCACACCGGGGAGCGTCTCGACGTCGTCTACCGGCACTCGGACGGCTACGATCCCGCCGCGCTGACCCGGGTCGATCGAGTCCTGCGCGACTGGCGCAAGGACGACGTCCACGCGTACGACCCGCGCCTCCTCGATCTGCTCCGCGACCTGCTGGCTTCCCTCGGGCGGCCCGACGCCGAGATCGACGTGGTCTGCGGCTATCGCACGCCGGACACGAACGAGTCCCTGCGGCTGAGCGGGCACGGCGTCGCGCGGCACAGCATGCACATGCAGGCGATGGCGATCGACATCCGCTTGCCGGGCGTGCCGACCGCGCAGCTTCGCGATGCCGCGCTGCGTCTGGGTCGCGGCGGAGTCGGGTACTACGCCGCTTCCGACTTCGTGCACGTCGACGTCGGACGCGTCCGGCGCTGGTAGGTCCCCGCGGAAGCGGGACCGCTCAGTTCACCGGGTAGGGGTAGCCCCTGGCCAGCGCCTGCGCGAGGTCGGCGTCGTGGCCGTAAATGTCGTCGTAGAAATGCACCTCGCCGTTCTCGTAGGCGAGCGCCGTCGCATACACGATGAAGACCGGCACCGGGCGATCGAGCTTCACGGTCACGTCGTCCGGTCCTGACTGCATCGCCTCCCGCGCGCGCTCGAGCGTCCAGTCGGGATTGTTGCGAAGCGCCCAGGCAGCCAGCTCGGCCGGCTTTTCGACGCGGATGCAGCCGTGGCTGAAGTCCCGCCGGCTCCTCGCAAACAGCGTGACCGACGGCGTGCTGTGCAGGTACACGTTGAACTCGTTCGGGAAGATCAGCTTCACGAGACCCAGGGCGTTGGTCGGTCCGGGCTTCTGTCGCACGGCGAGCCGACCGGCCTTCAGCTGCGCAAGGACGTCGTCGGAGATCGGGCCGTCGGTGACGACCTTGCCGTCGGGGGTGGTGACCTCGTAGCGCTTGTTGGCGACGTAGTTCCGGTCGCGCGCTATGGCGGGCACGATCTCGCCTCGGAGGATGCTCGGCGGGACGTTCCAGTACGGCCGGAAGACGACGTAGGTCATGTCTTTCGAGAAGACCGGGGTCTGGGTCGGCGCCGCCTTGCCGACGACGACGCGCATCTCCATGGCGACGTTGCCCTCCGCATTGGCCGCGCGCAGTCGGAAGTCGGGGATGTTCACGATGATCGGAGCCGACGAAAACTCCGTCGGCAGCCAGCGCCAGCGCTCGAGCGCGAGCTGCAGCTGCCGGACGCGATCCGCGAGCGGGACGTTGAGCTGCTTGACGGTGCCTGGTCCGAGCCGGCCGTCCTCGTCGAGGCCGTGGCGGCGCTGAAAGCGTTTGACCCCTTCGACCAGCGCGCCGCCGTAGACGTCGGCATTGGCGGTTGGCGCCGCGTCGGCCGGGAGGTCGCCCAGGAGGACGAGGCGCCGGCCAAGCGCCGCCGCGCCGGCGTACTTCTCACCGGGTTTGATGGCCTTCGCCGGGACGGGTAGCGCTTCCACGGCAGCGCCCCGCGCCATCTCCATGTAGCGCGCCAGCGCCGCCTCGGTCCTTCGATAACCGCCGAACGGAGGCTCGACGCCGTCCAGCACCGCGGAGACGTCCGCGGCCGCCATCAGCCGATCGCGGAGGAAGCGCGGCAGGTCGTACTCCTTCTCCTGGACGCTCAGCCCGAAGTGGAAGTGCTGGGGGTTGATCCGACCGATGTGCAGATCGGACACGAGACGCATCGCGCAGATCGTGAGCGCCACATCGAAGCGCGCGGGATCGGCGTTCGGACCCTTCAAGGCCTGGAGGCGGGCGTCCCATCGGGACGCGTCGTAGTCCTCGGGCTCGAGCCCCCTCTTCCCGACGTCCCCGAAGGCTTGAATCAGGGCCAGCGCCGACGCGGAGGGCTGGCCGCCCCGGACCCAGGCCGGCGCGTAACCCGCCGGCGCGTAGAAGCCATCCACGAGGATCCTGTAGTCCGAAAAATCCGGCCAGCGCAGGCCCGCGAGACGACCGCTCGCGACGATCTCCCGCAGCGCGGCGGCCTGCGCCGGCGCGACGGCCACGTCCTGTGGCGGCGGTACGAAACTCATGGCGAGGCTGACGGACGCGAGCGCCGATAGCTGCAGCAGCCGGAGTCCTCGAGAGGTGGGCAACGAAATGGACTCTATATCGGAGGCTACCGGTCATTGACCGGTTCGAACCCGAAAGCCCACTCCTCTCCTGGGGCCGAGCGACCTGAGCGCCAATGGGCGACTACCCCGTGCCACCGCCGGAGTGTTAAGAAGGAGGTCCGGCCGAGGAGGCTCGAGGACATGGAAGCGCCCGAGGACGAGAAACCCGCAGGAATCGGCCGATTGCCGCGCAGGCTTCTCGACTGGCTGCGAAACTGGCGACTACGGAGCTGGCGCACAGCCCTGCTCGGCCTCTGGATCGCCTGGTTGATCGTCGGCGTCCTGGTCATCCCACCCATCATCCGGAATCTGCTGATCGAAAACCTCCGGAAGCGAGCAGGCCTCCAGGCCACCGTCCGCTCGGTCCGATTCAACCCCTTCACTCTTTCGCTCACCATCGAAGGCCTGTCCATCGCCGATCGCCCGGGGTCCGTACTCTTCTCTGCCGACGAGATCTATGCCAACGCCGAGCTCTCCAGCCTCTTTCGCTGGGCGGCGACGCTGAGCGAGTTCCGCATGGTGAATCCCGTCATCGGGGCGCGGCGCTTCGCCGACGGCCGGATCAATCTGGCCGAGGTGGTCGCGGAGGTCCGGCGGCGTCAACCCCCTGATGCTCGCCCGCCCGATACGAAATCGAGCCTGCCCCGCATCCTGCTCCAGCACATCAAGGTCAGCGGGGCCACGATCACCGTCGAGGACCAGGCGCGCGACAAACCCCTGAAGATGGCCTTTGGGCCGGCCGTGTTCGAGCTCTCCGAAATCAGCACGATCCCCGAACGTCGGGGAACCAAGGAGATCAGCATCCGCCTGCCCGGATCGGGTGTCGTTCGCGCCACCGGGAACGTCACGGTGCAGCCGCTCGGGATCGAAGGCGACGTGAGGCTCGAAGAGCTGCACCTGAAGGAGCTCTGGCCCCTGCTGGAACCCTACTTCCGATTCACGGTCGAGGGCGGTGAGCTGACGGGCCGCTTTCACTACACGGTCGCGGCCGCGGACGGCGCGGTCCGTGCCCGCGTCACCAATTTCGAGAACGCCCTGAAAGATCTGACGGTCGTGAGCGAGGGCGAACGGGTTCTCGAAGTCCCGGCCGCCACGATCACGAAAGGGAGTTTCCGCTGGCCGGAAGCCGAGCTCGTCGTGGAGCGGCTGCGGGTCGAGCGGCCGAGCGTGCTGGTGGGGCGGGAGGCCGACGGCAAGATGAGCTGGGAAAAGCTGGTCCCCCCGCCGACCCGGGAGGTGGTCGTCCACACGTACCAGGAGATCGAGAAGGCCGCGCCCTGGACCGTCGAAGTCGGCCGCTTCGAGGTCGTCGATTCGCACGGCCGCTTCGAGGACCGCACTCTCGACCCGCCCGTATCGCTCGACGCGGGCAACATGCAGCTGGCGATCACGGGCTTCACGACCCGCCCGGGTGCGTTCTTCGGCGTCGTGTCCTCGTTGTCGCTTCCCAACGGCGGGACGGCGAAGATCGAGCGCCCGGGTCAGCATGAAGCCCGTTCAATTCGAGGCGGACGTCGCGCTCGACGGCCTCGACCTGACCGTGGCGCAGCCCTACGTGGGCCGCCTCTTTCCATTCGAACTTCTCTCCGGGAAAGCGGGCTCGAAGGGAAAGGTCACGGGCGGTATCGACCGAGAAGAAGGGCCTCTGGGCGAAGTTCGCCGGCGATCTGGAGGCTCGGACGATCGCGCTGCGCGAGACGGTCACGGGCTCGACGCCCCTGAAGTGGGACGCCGTGCAGGTTCGGGGCGTCGAGGCCGGATACGGCCCGATGGCCGTCGCGGTCAAGTCGATCGACGTTCGCGGCGCGGGAATCGACCTGGTGATCTCGGAGAAGCGGCGCGCTCAGCGTTGCCGAGGTCAAGAAACGGCTGGCTGCGAGCCCGCCGCAGGATTCACCGCCCGCCGCATCGTCGGCGTCGGCGCCGGACAAGCAACCCGATCCCGATTCACGTCGATTCGGTCGTCCTCGCCGGCTGTTCCCTCGCCCTGACGGATCACCGGCTCCGACCTCCCTACACCCTGACCGTCGAGGGCGTCCAGGGTACGGTCAAGGGAATCTCATCCCCCGCGAAAGCCCCGGCGCAGATCGACATCAATGCGGCTGTGCACGGCGGCGGGGCGGTGACGGTCAAGGGAGCGATCGATCTCTTCCAGCCCGGCCGTGCAACCGACTTGAAGCTCGGCGTGCAAAAGGTCGAGATCCCGCCGCTGTCTCCCCTCTCGGTTCATTACCTCGGTTATCCGGTCACCAAGGGTGGCAGCGACCTCGGCCTCGACTACAAGGTCAAAGACCAACACCTGAAGGGCAGCAATCACATCGTGACCCACGACCTGACGCTCGGCGACAAGGTCGAAGGCCAAGGAAACGTGAAACTCCCGATCAAGCTGGGCGTCTCCCTCCTGACGGACAAGGACGGTCGCATCACGCTCGACTTTCCCGTCGAGGGCCGGCTCGACGACCCGAACTTCGGGATCAGCACGGCGATCGGATCGGCGATCGAGGAGATCGTTTCCGAGCTGGTCAAGTCTCCGTTCCGTGTGCTCGGGAAAATCGGCGGTGGGAAAGGGGGCGGTGGGATCAGTGAGAAAGAGGGCGGCGGGAAAGAGGAGGAGGATCTCGGCTACGTCGAGTTTCCGGCCGGGAGCGCGGCGCTCGACCCGACCTCCGCCGAGCGGCTCCGGACCCTGGCGACCGCCTTGAAGGAGCGCCCGGAACTGCGGATCGTGGTGCCGGGCGCCTGGGACGATGCCGCCGACGGGACGGCGCTGCGGGAGGCGGCACTCGAGAAACGGCTCGCCGAGCGAGCGGAGCGGATCCGCTGCGTCGCTGTCGGCTCTCGAGTCGATCTACCTGGAGACCGCGACACGCGAAGATCTCGCGGCCCTGCGTCGCGCACAGGAGAAGCCCGGCGCCGCCGGTGGAAAGCCGACTCTCGACGAGGCCGCCTACGAGAGCGAGCTGCGCCGCAAGATCGTCGCCTCCCAGCCGATCCCCGCCGGCGACCTCGAGAAACTGGGTCAGACGCGCGCCGACTCGGTCCGGGCGGCTCTGGTCGACGCCTCGGGCCTCGACGCGTCTCGGGTCGAGCTGACGGCGCCGCGCGCCGTCGCCGGCTCCACCGGGGGGCGAGTCCGCCTGACGCTCGAAGTGGCCGGTGCGACCGAGGCGGCGGAGCCGTCTAAGGCCGCAGGAACAGCGTCCTGAGCTCGGTCATCTCCTCGTCGGGGGTCGGATGCTTCAGTTTGGCGGAGGAGGAGGGATTTGAACCCCCGGTACCGTTTCCGGTACAGCGGTTTTCAAGACCGCCGCCATAAACCACTCGGCCACTCCTCCGGGATTCCAGTGTAGCGGACGCCTCGCTCATCCACCCGCACGGCGCGGCGGCGGCCTGCGACCGCCGCGATGCCGCCGTCCTGCGGACGGCGTCGCCTACTGCCGGGGGTCGCCCGCTGGTGGTCGGCCCAAGCCACTCGGCCACTCCTCCGGGATTCCAGTCTAGCCGAGGCGTCGCAGGCCGCTAACCGAGGACGCCGGCCAGCCAGCGGTCCAGACCGGGCGCCATTGCCGACGCAACGGTCCAGACCCACAGGGCGGTGATTGCGCCGGTGAAGACGTCCATCGTGTAGTGGGCCCTCAGGACGAGGACGGTGGCGGCTTCGACCAGGACGATGGCGATGCCGAGGATCGCGCCGGCGGGGCCCGCGTAGTGCGCGAGCTCGATGCTGCCGTAGACCGCGATCGCGGTGTGGCCGGAGAAGAAGAGATCGTTGGCCGTGCCGTAGGTGACGAGGAGCGACGGGAATCCGGGACGGCGCCAGATCATGCCTTCCGGCGCGGGCAGGGCGCAGAGGCCCTGGCAGAGCTGCCGCAGCGCGAAGAGGAGGACGAGGCCGAGGAAGGGGCGCACCGACGGGCCGACGATCGCCCGGACGACGAGGAAGATTCCGAGCAGATCGATGACGGCCGAGGTGGCGATGAGCAGGCCGTTGGCCGCGCGAGGATGCTCCCGGAGGAAGCGATTGAGAGGTGCGGTCAGATCGAGAAGCCGGTCGCCGATCTGCCCTAGCGGGAAGGCGCGTCGCGCGATCAGGGACTGCGTCCAGAACCAGAGGACGAGGCCGGCCGCGACCAGGATCGCTCGCAGCATCCACGGGGCAAGAGTCATTCCGACCTCCTGCTCTCGGGGACGGGCGCAGCCGCGCTCGTCGAGGACCACTCCTCGGGGGCGAGGCGAACCAGCTCCTCGAGCTCGGCCGCGAGGGCCTGGCGTTTCTGATGCAACCGGCGCGGGAGGTCTCGATCGCGCAGGAACCGGCCGAAGGCGCGCGCTTCCTTCGCGACGTGCTCGAGCCGTTCGTGCCAGGCGAGCGCGAAGAAGCCGGTCGGCAGAAGCGCGATGAGGAAAACCGCCAGCGCGACCCTTCCGCCGATTGTCCAGGCAGCCCAGGCCTCGGCGGCCCACGCCACCGGATAGAGAACGAGTCCGGCGGCGATCTTGTCGGTCGCTTCCTCCTCGTCGGTGTGCGGGATGAGGCGGACGGCCGCGGCCGTGAGCTGGTACGGGATGACGTGCAGGACGATCCCGCAAAGGGCGAGCGGAGCCGCCAGCAGGACCGACATCCCCTCGGTCAGGGCGTAGCGGGCGACGGTGGGGAAGGAATAGGTGCGGGAGAGTCGCTCCGCGGCGAGACCCGCCCGTTCCGACTCGGCGTCGTAGGCGTCGAGATCCCGCCGGAACGCCGCCACCCGCTCGGGGGTGCGCTCCCGCAGCGTGCGATACGTGCGCATGGCCCGCTGCATCCACGCGACGCGCGCGGCGTCGTCCGGAGGCGGCGACCCGTCGCCGTCGCGCCAGAGCTCGGCGACGAGCTTGAGCAGGCGCAGCGTGTGCCGGTCGTCCGCTTCGATGATCTGCGCGCGGAGCCCGTCGGCCAGGCGATCTGTCAGCAGGCGCGCGGCGCGAACCGTCGCGGCGTCGTCGCCGCTTGCGCAGTCGGCGGTCGGGACCGGGCGCCCGACGAGGACGAGAGCGCGGCCCGTACGGAAAGTGCCGGGCTGGTCGAAGACGAGGCCTACCGGCAGCAGCGTCACGCGGGCGGTTCCGGACGCGCCGCCCTCGGCGGCGAGCAGCATTCGCGCCGTGCCGGTGCGGATCTCCTGAAGGGCCGGTTCGGGCTGCGTGCGGCCCTCCGGAAAGATGAGGATCGCGCCTCCCGCGCGAAGGGCCGCCGTCGTCGCCGCGAACAGCGCGACGTTCTTGTGGGGATCGTTGCCCGCCTCCTTGCGGCGATGGACGGGGAGCCCGCCGACGAGGCGAAGGAAGGGCCCGATGAGCGGATGACGGAAGAGCGGCGCGTTGGCGAGGATGCGGACGGGCCGTGGAATCACGGCCATCAGGATCATCGCGTCCACGATCGAGTTGTGGTGATTGGCGGCGACGATCAGCGGCCCCGAGGCGGGAACGTTCTCGGCGCCGACGACCTCGATGCGCGCGTAGAAGAGGCGGAGCAGGAAGCGGGTGAGGGCGCGAACGAGGGCGTATCCGGGGCCGCCCGAACTCGGGTCCGTCATCGCAGGCGCGTCGGGGCGGCCGCCGTGTCGCGCGCGAGATGCCGCGCGCCGAAGAGCCACAGGACGCCGGCGACGGCGAACATCGCGCTCACCAGGAGAAACGCGCGGTTCATGTCGTAGCGGTCGCTGACGACGCCGATGACGACGGGTGAGAGGACGTCGCCGAAGGCGTGGATGACGAGAATGTTGAGCGCGAAGCCCGCCGCGCGCAGCGAGGGGTGGCTGACGTTGGCGAGGATCGTGTTGGTCGGCCCGGTGTTGAAGAAGAGGCAGAAGCACGTCAGGAAGATCCAGACCCAGATCATCGGGAAGGACGCGCCCAGCGTCAGGACCATGAACGGGAAGCCCGGCGAGCATCGCCATCCCGGACACGAGAAAGTACGATCCGGGAAACCGCGCGCGGAGCCGGTCGCCGGCCATCCCGCCGAGAAGCGTCGCCACGAGACCCGCGACGCAGGTGATGCCGCCGAAGATGATGGTCGCCGACGCCGGCGCGCCGGGCTTGCGCGCCAGGTAGTACGGCATCCAGAACGCGATGCCGCCGATCGCAAACGTCATGGCCGTCATGCCGAGGGTGCAGAGCAGCCAGGACGGCGTGCGCAGGAGCACGCCGTAGTCGCGCCACCGGATGTGCGGTCTCGGCTCGCCGGCCGTGCCGTCCGCATGGCCGCGCGGGGGGTCCTTCTGGAAGAAGGCCCAGAGCCCGAGGACGAGCCCGGGCGGGACCACGAGGAAGAAGGCCCATCGCCAGCTCTCGGCGTGGATGCCGAGAAGGCGCCCGCCGAGCTCGCCGATCGACGACGCGGCCACCGCGCCGCCGAGAACGTAGCCGAGCGCGCTCCCCACCGGGATGGCCATGTAGAACCACGCGAGAACCTGGCCGCGCTTTTCGACGGGGTAGAAGTCCGAGAGGATCGTCGGCGCCACCGGTCCGTAGGCGGCTTCGCCGACGCCGACCAGGCAGCGCGTCAGCAGCAGGCCGAAGAACGTCGCCGCGAGGCCGGACGCGCCGCTCGCGAGGCTCCAGAGCACGACGCCCACGCCGACCAGCGCCCACCGGGAATGGCGCTCCGCCAGCCTGCCGAAGACCGGCGCGCCGATCATGTAGAGGACCATGAACGCCATCGAGAGGACGCCGATGAGCGCGAGCTCCGGCTTGAAGCCGAGATGTACGCGGCACCAGCTCTGGATGGCGTCGAGAGCGGCGGATTTTCCGGCACCGCTGCCGGCGCCGAAGAAGCTGTGCTCGATCGAGGGAACGACCGCGGCGAGCACCTGGCGGTCGATGTAGTTGAAGAGATTGATGAAGAGGAGCAGGGCGAGCGCGGACCGGGCGCCCGGGAGACTGGCGGGACGGGCGCCGCCGGCGCCGCTCATCGCCTCCTCTCCTGGATCCGGCGGGCGACGGCCGTGGCGACCCGGCGAGGCGTCACGCGCAGCGCCTGGACGAGCGCCTGGTTGAGGATGCCAGGGATGACGACGCGATCGCCGCGCATCATGCCGCGGTATCCCGCCAGCGCGACGGTCGGCGCGTCCATGACGAGGGGGCCGGCGAAGAGGGGAGTCTTCTCGACGCCCGCCTGCTTCTGGAAATCGGTCGTCGTCGGCCCCGGACACAGGGCCGTGACGGTCACTCCGGTGCCCGCGGTCTCGTTGGCGAGAGCCTCGGAGAACGACAGCACGTAGGCCTTCGTCGCGTAGTAGACGGCCATGAGCGGCCCGGGCTGGAAGGCCGCGGTGGAGGCGAGATTCAGGATGCGTCCGCGCCGGCGCTCGAGCATGGGCGGCAGGAGGAGCTTCGTCAGATGGGTCAACGCCGCGACGTTGACCTGGATCATCTCGAGCTCCTTCTCGAGTGGCGTCGTCGCGAAGAGGCCGTGAAGGCCGAAGCCGGCGTTGTTGACCAGGATGTCGACCCCGACGCCGCGCCCGGAGAGCTCGCGCGCGATCTCAGCCGGCGTCTCGGGGCGCGCGAGGTCGAGCGCGAGGACGGTGGCGCGGACGCCGAACTCCTCGGTCAGCCCGCGCGCGATCGCGTCGAGGCGGTCGCGGCGGCGCGCGACGAAGACGAGATCGTGGCGGTCGCGGGCGAGGAGGGTCGCGAGCTCGAGTCCGATCCCGCTGGAGGCCCCCGTGACGAGCGCCGTCGGCATTGGGGGAGACGATATCGCGGCGTGTCTTCGCGCGGACGTCCTTCCGTGTCAGTTACGGGTCATCCCGAGCGCAGCGAGGATCCCGGCTCGACGCGGGGCGATGGCAATCGAGGGATCCCTCGTCGCTGCGCTCCTCGGGATGACACCGAGGAGGAGGCAACGCTGCCCGCCGACCCTATCGCGCCGCGGCGCTTCGCGGCTCGGGCGCGGCGGCCGGCGCCGCCTCGGGCTTCCCGATCGGCTTCGGCCGCACGACGTACGTCCACGCGTTCGCGAGCTCGGCCTTCCACCAGCGCAGCAGGCCGTGGAAGAGCATGACCCACATCGCGCTGCGCACCGAGAAGCCCACGAACTTCGGCCGCTTCCCGGCGTTGTGATTGCCGTAGATGCCGAGAGCCTTCTTGCGCTTGGCGATCGCCGTGAGGCGTCGGTTGTAGAAGCGGATCGGGTAGTAGCCGATCTCCGCGCCGTCCTCGAAGAAGGGCGGAATGCCGAGCCGGTCGTGGGACCAGCGGTAGAGCGGCATGATCGCGGCGAAGTAGTAGAGCGCCGTGTCGAGCAGAAATGCCGTCGTCATGGTGTCGTAGTCGCCCATGACGTAGTACTTGTCCCGGTAGATGGACTCGTAGAAGTACTTGAAGAAGCGGTCGTAGCGGCGGTTGTGCTCGGCGTACTTCTTCGCCATCTCCTCGGGCGCGGCGCCGGCGAGGTCCTCGAGGATGAGGCGCGTGCGCGTCCAGACCGAGAACGACATCTGGTCGAGCCCCGGCGAGTAGAACGGGTCGAGGAACCCGCCCGCATCCCCGACCTGCGCCCATCCCGGACCGATGAACTTGTCCACGAAGTACGGCAGGTGCGCGTAGTAACGGCAGTCGCCCTCGATCGCCGTCGCGCCCTCGATCATCTGCCGCGTGAGGGGGTTGGTGTCGAGAAAGCGCGTCAGCTTGTCGAGCGGCGTCGTGCCCTCCGGCGTGACCAGCCGCTTGTCCCACACGAGGCCGACGCTGACCTCGCCGTCGTGCAGCGGGATGAACCAGATCCAGTATCCCCAGCCGTTGAAGTGGTTCGTCGCGAGGCGGCGCGGCGCGAGCACCGCGCGCTGCCAGGGATCGCCGGGGTCGGTGCCGGCGAGCGCGATGCCGTCCATGTCCTTGACGTTCTGGTACCGGACCCAGATCGCGGCCGTCGGATGAGAATCGATCGGCGTGACGCCGCCGCGCTTTCGGGCGAGCATCGCCTGGCGGCCGGTCGCGTCCACGAGCCAGCGGCACGAGACCTGCGCCGTCGTGCCGTCGCTCTTCTCGACGATGAGCGTGTTCGGGCCCGCGCCTTCGCCGAGCGCCCAGCCGGTGACCCTGGCCGGGCGCCAGACCTCGCTGCCCTCCTCGCGGGCGACCGCGAGCAGGTGCTCGTCGAGCTTGGCGCGGTCGAGCTGGAAGGACGGCGTGCGCGCCAGCTGCGTCGGTCCCGTCTCCGAGGCCTCGCGCAGGCAGGTGACGTCGTCGTTGTAGAACCAGTAGCGGAAGGCCTGCTTGGGGAGCTGCTCGCGCGTCAGGTAGGTCCACTGCTTCAGCACGCGCGTCAGGAAGTAGGCGGACACCTCGACGGTGGACTCGCCGACCTTCCAGTCGAACTGCTCGGTCTTCTCGACGACGAGGATGCGCAGCTTCGGGTTGCCGCGCTTCAGGACGATGGCCGTCGACGCGCCCGAGACGGCGCCGCCCACGACGACGACGTCGTACGAATCGCGGCGTTCCGCGGCGGGCTCCATGGTTCCGAGTTTACTGCGAGCGGGGCTTCCAAACCTGGACATCGCGCTCCTCGTCCACGACGATCGTGCCGTCCACGCCCTCGATCGCGCCGACGTCCTGGACCTTGCCCGAGGGCCACCGAACCGTAAGGTCTTCCAGCCGAGTCGCATTCCCGAGGCCGAAGTGCACGATCGGGCTGCCCGTCGAGAGGTACCCGCTCGCGTTGCCGTTCTCGACCACGATCGTCCGGCCTCCGGGCAACTTCGCCGACAGGCGGGCGCCGATGCCGTCGCGGTTGTCGACGCCGGGTGTCCCGGCGAGCCGGACGCGGAGGTAGTGCTCGTTCGGGCGGCGCGAGCCGAGGAAGAGGGCCTCGGGCGCCTGCACGGAGCGCACGAAGACGTCGAGCGACCCGTCGCCGTCGGCGTCGAAGGCGACGGCCGCGCGGCCGTTGGTCTCGAGGTCGAGCCCGTCGAGAAACGCGCGCTCCTCGAAGAGCGGCGCGCCCGCGGCGGCGCCGCCGCGGTTGTGGAAGTAGCGGTCCCGCTCGATGCCGTTGATGCCCGCGCCCTTTCGGTCGAACGTCCGCGTGCCGGCGACGTAGTCGTCCCAGTAAGCGAGCGAGTCCCACCAGAACTCGAGGGCGACGTCCCGGTCGCGCCCGTCGCCCCACATGCCGTTGGTCGCGTAGATGTCGGGCCAGCCGTCGTCGTCGAGGTCGGCCGCGATCGAGCTCCAGTTCCAGCCGGCGTGCTGCGCGCCCGACCGCGCCGTGGCGTTCTCGAACGTGTGGTCCGCGCGCTGAAGCAACAGGGTGTTGCCCGAGGCCATGTCCTCGCACCACTGGATCGCGAAGGGCAGGAAGAGCCGCCCCGCGAGGCCCACGGGGACCGAGGGGTACTCGTGGAGGAAGTACCACTGGGTGTCCGTGCCCGTCGCGTATATGTCGGGCCGGCCGTCGCCGTCGAAGTCCGCCCACGCGCCCGACATGCCGTAGGCGCGCGCGAGGGTCCCGGCCTTCTTCGCGACGTCCTCGAACCGCCGGCCGCCCTCGCTGCGGTAGAGGTTCTTCAAGCCGAAGTCGTTGGTCGCGAGCAGGTCGACGTGGCCGTCCTGGTCGTAGTCCTGGAAGAGGCAGGAGAGCGTCCAGCGCGTCGTGCCCGCGAGGCCCCACTGCTTCGTGGCATCGGTGAACCGGCCGTGGCCGTCGTTCAGGTACAGGAAGTTCTGCCGGCCGTCGTTGGCGTCGAAGGGCGGGTCGGGCATCTGGTTGTAGTAGTCGCCGGTGACGGCCACGAAGAGGTCGAGATCGCCGTCGCCGTCGACGTCCGCGAACGCGGCCGAACGCGCGTTGCTCGGCACGACGATCCCGGAGGACGCCGTGACGTCCTCGAACGTCCCGTCGCCGCGGTTGTGGAAGAGCCGGGCGGGCCCGAAGGCGTTGGTGACGAAGAGATCGGGAAAACCGTCGCCGTCGACGTCGCCGGCGGCCAAACCGGTGGCCGGCACGCCTTCCGTCGCCGACGTCGCGAGGCCCGCCTTCTCGGTGACGTCCGTGAAGCGGCCGTGGCCGTCGTTGCGGTAGAGGATCGAGCGCACGCCGTCGCCGACGAAGAGGTCCTCGAAGCCGTCGCGGTCGTAGTCGAGCACCGCGATCCCGGATCCGGGCCAGATGTCCGAGATCAGGTGGTTGACGAGCTTGAGCGGCGGATCGTGCCGCGGCGCCCCGAGGCCGGATGCGGCGGTGGCCTCGTGGAATCGCGGCGAGGTCTCGACGCGGTTCCAGAGCTCTTTTTCGAACTGGAGCGAAACGGCGCTCGCTCTCGCGGTGGAAGCGGATGAGAGGCTCTCTTCCGTCAGGAGCGTGCTGGCTGCGTGCTCCACGCGAGCGCCATCGGCCCGAAAGCCTCCCACCGTGAAAACGACGCGGCCGCTCGTCTTCTCGACGGCGCCTCCGATGTCGTGGGTCGGCTTCTCGACGCGGTATTCCACGTAGGCGATTCGCTCGAGGCCGTTCCACGCCCAGGATCGCAGCGCGGCCATGCCCGAAGGATCCGCCGCCGTCGCCTCCCGGCTGCGCACGGCGCGCCGCGCCGCCTCGCAGCCGTCGCGCCAGCGGACGAGCCGCTCCATCCAGGGCGCGAACTCGGCGCGAAGGCGATGGATGGAAGCGTTGCGGTAGAGCCACCATCCGGCGAGCGCGGCCAGCAGGGCAGCCAGAACCAGGAGGGTCTTTCGCACCGGCGGGGATGGTACCGCGGGCTCCTTGTCGAGTTGGGTTACGATTCCCGGTCCTGACCGCTCGCGGAGAGGTGGGTGAGTGGCTTGGCCAAGGCCCGCGGGAGCGGGCCGCAGGCAGCGCCGGCTCGGCCGGCGCTTACCCAGCGGCGCCGCGTAGCGGCGAACCGCTGGTTCCCACTCGAAGCGTAATCCACTACGATCGGCGGTCCTGACCGCTCGCGGAGAGGTGGGTGAGTGGCTTAAACCAGCGGTTTGCTAAACCGCCGTAGGGGCTTAAACCTCTACCACGGGTTCAAATCCCGTCCTCTCCGCCACTTCACTCGCACGCAAACGCCCCGGTGTCCTGGATCGGCAGAAACGCCGTCCCCTGGGGGTTCCTGTAGGTGTTCGTGGTTCCGCTGACGGTGTCCGTGACGGTGAGCTCGACCGCGACGTTGGTCAGGCCGCTCGCGAAGACCCACCGGTGCCCGTCGACGCCGCAGCCCTCGAGAACCTTGACCATCACCTCGACGTTCGCGCTGTCGAAGAACCAGAAGTAGCCGGTGTCGCCCGTGAGGGGCACGGCCCGGCCCTGGCCGCCCGTGCCGTCCTGCTTCGACCAGGCCGCGCGCACGCGAAATCGCGCGGCATCCAGGCAAAGCGTCTCGTCGTTGGAAGCGCAGGGCGCTCCGCCTCCGGCGCCGGCGAGCGCGAAGACGCCGAGAGACGTCGCCGCGTAAAGCGTGTGCCCGGTCGCGGAAGCCGCCAGCCGGGAGGCCCCGAGCGCGGGAAGCAGGAGGTTCGTCCACGTCGCGCCGCCGTCGAGGCTATCCCAGACGCCGCCGCGGGGCAGGACGCCCGCCAGGTACCCGGCGCTCGCGTAGACGTGCGACGGGCTGCCGGGATCGAAAAGAACGCCGGACATGAACACGCCATCGAGGCTGCTCGGGCTCCACGTATTTCCGCCGTCGGTGCTGCGGTAGACGCCGCCGCACTGGAAGCCACCCGCCCCGGTCAACCCGGTTCCCGCCACGAGAACGCTCGCGTTCGCCGGGCTGACGCGGAGCGCGTTCAACCCGGGGCAGGCCGCCGGTGCGGTTCCGGCGGGGGACCAGCTCGTCCCGTTGTTCGTGCTCTTGAAGATCTTCGTGGGCCCGAACGCCAGGATCGAGCCGGCCGCGCCCGGCGTCAGGCGAATCGGCTCCGTGAACGTGTTCGGCAGGTTCGCCCACGTCGCCCCGGAGTCGGTGCTGCGGAGGACCTGCGTGCCGCACGAGACGAGGACGGTCGAGGCCGCCGCCGTCGGCGCGAAGGAGGGCCCGCAGTACGAGGATGTGGTTCCGGTGAGAGTCCACGTTTCGCCGGCGTCGGGCGAGCGGTACAGGTTCGTCGCCCCGGCCGTGCCGAGGGCGCCCGCGTAGATCGTCGCCGGCGTGCCCGGGCCGACGAGGATGTCGCCGTAGTACTCGCCGCGAGACGCGTCGACGAGAGGCGTCCAGGTGCGCCCGCCGTCCGGGCTCCGGAAGATCGTGCTCTGGACGGCGTCGTAGTCGGCGCTCGCGGCATAGACGGCGGTCTCGTCGGCGCCCGTGGCCACGGCATTCACCTGGAAGAGGGGAGGGCCGTACGTCACCCACGAATTCGACTGCGCGAGCGCCAGCGAAACCGGGCCCGCCGCCAGGAGGAAAAGCGTCCGCACGGGGGCGCGCATTCGCATCGCCTCCCATTCTACGGGTTTAGGATGGACGCCATGTCCGCCGGCATCGGAGTGCGCCTGCGCCGCTACTGGGTCGCGGGGATCGTCGTCCTCGCGCCGACCGCCCTGACGGCGTGGGTCGTGTGGAAGCTCTTCAGCTTCTTCGACAACATCCTCGGCAGCCAGCTGCGCGCCCGCGGGATCTCGGTCGTCGGCCTCGGATTCGTGCTGCTCAACGTGCTGCTCCTGCTGCTCGGCTTCGTCGCGGCGAACTTCTTCGGCAAGCGGGCCTTCGCGCTCTGGGACCGGCTCATGCACCGCGTGCCGCTGATCAACAAGATCTACGCGACGCTGCGCCAGATCGCCGAGCTGCTGCTCGGGCCCTCTCGCGTCGGCTCGTTCGGCAGGGTGGCGATCGTCGAGTTCCCGTCGCCGGGCTCGTGGGGAATCGGCTTCGTGACGTCGACCGCCGCGGGCGAGGCGAGCGCGAAGACGGGGCGCAAGCTCTGCAGCCTCTTCATCCCGAGCGCCGTCAACCCGACGACGGGGTTCCTGCTCGTGGTCCCCGAAGAGAAGGTGACCTACCTCGACATGACGCCGGAGCAGGCGATGAAGATGATCGTGTCCGCCGGCGCGCTCGTGCCGCCGACTCCCTAGAGCTCCGTCCCGAGAGTCCCGATGACGGGGGCTCTCGTGGGGCGGGGCTCGTCCCCGCCCGCGGGCGGCGGCAAGGGCCGCCCCTACGGAACCCGGGTATTCGCTGGAGGCTCTTTGCGCGCCGTCAGCAGGAGCTGCTCGCTCGCGAGCATCGCGGGCCGCGTCATCCAGGCGAAGAGATCCTCCTCCCCGCGCGCATGCTCGGGCCCGCCGCGGCGGCGCCGGGTCTCGACGCGCGTGGCGAGCCAGACGAAGGGATAGAAGGCGAGCAGCCACGCGTGCTTCCACTTGAAGCGCGTGACGTCGAGGCGCACGATGGCGAGCCCGGCCTGGCGCAGCAAGGTGTGGAGCAGCGGGAAGTCGATCGGGTTGACGTGGTACGCGTAGAGGTCGCCGGGCCCGAGGTCCCATCCGACTCGGCGGCGGATCAGCTTGTGCGTGCCGGTGAAGAAGAAGTGCCAGCGAGAGTGCAGGCGCGCGACGTTCGGCGTCGAGAGCACGAGGTGGCCGCCCGGGGTGAGAACGCGGCCGATCTCGGCGACGACGGGGATCTCCGTCGGAAGGTGCTCGGCCACCTCGCAGAGGACGACGAGGTCGAAGGACGCGTCGGCGTAAGGCAGGGGCCGCAGCAGGTCGACGCCGGGGTCGATCGTCACGTCTCCGGTGTGGATCGGCGCCCCGGAGTCGGCGAGCTTGTAGTCGTCGGCCCGGAAATGCGTGCCGCGCACCGTGCAGCCGTCGGCGGCCAGAGCCGCGGCGATCTCGCCCCGCCCGGCGGAGAGGTCGAGCACCCGCAGGCGCGGATGGCCCGGCAGGCGCCGGACCGCCTTCAGGACCGCGTCAAGGACGTGCGGTTGGGGCAACGATCTCGGTCTGGCCGCGCATGTACGGCCGGAGCGCCTCGGGGATCGCGACCGACCCGTCGGGCCGCTGGTAGTTCTCGAGGATCGCGACCATCGTTCGCCCGACCGGGAGGCCCGAGCCGTTGAGCGTGTGCACGAACTCGGGCTTGTCGCCCTCGGCCCGGCGCATGCGGATCGAGGCCCGCCGCGCCTGGAACGCCTCGTAGTTCGAGCAGGAAGAGATCTCCTTGTAGGCGTTCATCCCGGGCAGCCATACCTCGATGTCGTAGGTCTTCGCCGAGGCGAAACCGAGATCGCCCGTCGAGAGCGACACGACCCGGTAGGGCAGCTCGAGCCGCTGGAGCAACTCCTCGTTGTGCGCGGTCAGCGCTTCGAGCGCGGCCGCGGAACTCTCGGGCGCCACGAACATGACGACCTCGACCTTGTCGAACTGGTGCTGCCGGATCATGCCGCGCGTGTCGCGGCCGGCCGCGCCGGCCTCCGAGCGGAAGCAGGGCGTGTAGGCCGTGTAGAGGAGCGGCAGCTTTTCCGCCGGCAGGATCTCGTCGCGATGGAGGTTCGTGACGGGCACCTCGGCGGTCGGGATCAGGTAGTAGCCGTCGCCCGTCTGGAACAGGTCCGCGGCGAACCTCGGAAGCTGGCCGGTGCCGTAGAGCGACTCGGCGTTGGCGAGAAAGGGCGGCAGGACCTCGGTGTAGCCCTGCTCCTCGACGTGCACGTCGAGAAAGAGCTGGATCAACGCGCGCGACATCCTCGCCGCCGCGCCCCACAGGACCGTGAAGCGCGCGCCCGCGACCTTCGCGCCGCGCTCGAAGTCGAGGATGCCGAGGGCGGGGCCGAGGTCCCAGTGCGCCTGCGGCGGGAACCCGAAGTCGCGGGGCGCGCCCCAGGTCCGCTCGACGCGGTTGGCGCTTTCGTCCCTGCCGCGCGGCACCGAATCCTGCGGGACGTTGGGAACGCTTTGCTCGACCGCGGCGAGCATCCGGTCCGCCTCGTCGGCCCGCTCCTCGAGGAGGCGGATCTCCTCCTTGAGCTGCTTCATCTCGGCGAGCGCCTCGGGAGACGGCTTGCCCTTGACCCCCGTCAGCTCGTTGCGCCGGCGCCGCTTTTCCTCGAGCTTCGTGATCGCGTCGCGGCGCTCGCGGTCGAGCTCCGTATACGTCTCGAGGCCCGTGTTGGCGAAGCGCTCGGGCATCTCGGAGACGAGGCGAGGCGCCTGCTCGCGCAGATAGTCGCGTGGTAGCATTCAGAAGCGATTTCATATCGCGCACGCCGATCGAGTCAACCGTTTGAGCTCGGTTCCCCATCTTCCCGACGTGGACGCCGTCGTGGTCAACCGCGACGGCGGCAGCGCGCTCTTCCGCGCCCTCGCCTCGCTCGAGCGCCAGAGGGGCGTAGCGCTCTCCGTCGTCGTCGTGGACAACGCCTCGGCGCCCGAGGAGCGGGCCCGGATCGCGCGCGAATCGCCGGCCGCCCGCGTGATCGGGTTCTCGCGCAACCTCGGGTTCGCCGGGGCCGCCAACGAGGGCATCGCGCGGACCCGGGCGCCGTTCGCGCTGCTGCTCAACAACGACGCCGTCCTGGAGCCGGACTACGTGGCGCGCCTGGCGGCCCGCCTGGAGCTCGACGCGCGGCTGGCCGCGGCGCAGGGGCTGGTCCTCTCCGAGGACGGCCGGCAGGTGGACACCGCGGGCCTGACGTGGAACGCGCGCGGCGAGGCCGTGCCCGTCCTCTCCGGCGCGGACGCCTCGGTCGCGCCCCGCGAGCCGTTCGAGGTGTCCGGCGTGTCGGCGACGGCGACGCTCTATCGCCGCGAGGCGCTCGAGGCGGTCGCCGCGGCGGGAGCCGCCTTCGACGGCGCCTATTTCGCCTACTACGAGGACGTGGAGCTCTCGCTGCGTCTCTCCCGGGCCGGCTGGCGATTCGTCTGCGACCCGCGCGCGATCGCGCGGCACGAAGGCTCCCGGACCGGCCGGCGGACGCCGTTTCGGCGCGCGTTCTGGACGGCGCGCAACCGCTGGCGGACGCTCTGGCGGCACTTTTCGCCGTCGTTCCTGGTGCGCCGTCTCCCGGCGCTGCTGCGCGCGGATCTCGCGCACGCGCACGCGGTCGGCTGGACGGGCCTGGCGCTTCCCTTCCTCGTCTGGCCGCGGCTGCCCGGAATGGCGATCCGGTCGGTCGGGGAGCCGGGAAAGCTCGAGCGGTGGCCCGGCCCATGAGCCTGCGCGCGATCACCGCGATCGTCGTTTCCTGGAACGACGTCGACGACGTCCTCGAAGCCGCGGCCGCGCTCGCCGCGGCGCGCGAGCGCCTGGCGCCCGGAGGGGTCACGGTGTCGCTCGTCGTCGTGGACAACGGCGCCCAGTGGCACTCTCCCGACGCCCTCCACGAGATCTGGCCGGGCGCCACGGTGATCGTCAACCGGGAGAACCGGGGATTCGGCCCCGCCGCCAACCAGGCGGCCAAGGTGGCGACCGGGGGCGTGCTGCTCTTCCTGAACCCGGACACGCGCGCCGAGGGCGAGCCGTTCTCGGCGATCTCCTGCAGCTTCTCGGAGGACACGCGAGTCGTGGCCGTGGCGCCGCGCCTCGTCGAGATGGACGGCTCGACCGCGCCCGCAGGACCCCTGCGCCTCGCGCCGCCGGGCAGCGAGGACCAGGCGACGTTTCAGCTTCGCCGGCTTCCCACGCTCGCCGGGGACGCGCGCGAGCTCCTCCTCTTCGACCATCTCCTCCCGAACAACGCCGGCCGCCGGCGGTCCCGGTACGCGGAGCGCGGCCGCGACGAGTCGTTCCCGGTCGAGCAGGCGGCCGCCGCGGTGCTGGCGGTGCGTCGGGACGTGTTCGATCGCTGCGGCGGGTTCGACGAGCGCTACGTGCCGGCGTGGTACGAGGACGTGGATCTCTGTGCGCGCCTCGGCGCGGAGGGCTCGATCCTCTATCTTCCGGGAGCCCGCTTCCGGCATCGCGGCGGACAGTCCGCGAACCGGCTCGGATACGCGCGCTTTCTTCCCGTGTTCTACCGCAACGCCCTCCGATATCGGCAGCGGCGCTACTCGCTGCCGGCGCGCGCCGCGTACCGCGGACTTCTCGCCGCCGGGATGATCCTCCGGCTCCTGGTCCTGCCGCTGCGCCGCGAGGTGCCCCGCGCCCGCGGCGAGGCCGCCCGCGCCTACGCCGCCGTGCTCGGCCTCGCGCTCGGGCTCGGCCCGCGCCTGCCATGACGCCCGACGTCTCGATCATCGTCGTCTCCAAGGACGACGCCGCGGACCTGCCCGTGTCGCTCGGCGCGGCTGTGGCGCAGCGCGGCGCGGCCTGCGAGACGCTTCTCGTGGACAATGCCTCGAAGGACGGCTCGCGGGAGGCCCCCCGCGCTTTCGGTGGGGCCGTGCGGCTCCTCGCGATGCCGGAGAACGTGGGATTCGCGGCGGCGATGAACGCGGGCATCGAAGCAAGCTCGGGCCGCTACGTGCTCGCGCTGAACCCGGACTGCCGGCTCGAGCCGGACTTCGCCGCCGTACTTGCGCGGCGGCTCGACGCTCCCGACGCGGCCGACGTCGGCTCCGCCTCGGGCCGGCTCCTGCGCGCCGAGGGCGAGCGCCTGTCTCCGACGGGCGTCCTGGATTCGACCGGCATCTATTTCACGGCGTCGGGCCGGCACTTCGACCGCGGCGCGGGAGAGAGCGCCGCGGGCCGCTACGAAAGCGAGGAGGACGTCGCCGGCGCCTCCGGCGCGGCGGGCTTCTATCGCCGCGCGGCGCTCGCGACGGCGCGCATTTCGACGGGATTCTTCGACGCCGACTTCTTTCTCTACCGCGAAGACGCGGATCTCGCGTGGCGGCTGCGCAACCTCGGCTGGCGCTGCCTGTACGTTCCGTCCGCCGTGGCGCACCACCGGCGGCGCAGCCTGCCCGAGAGGCGGCGCCAGATGTCCGCGCTCGCCAACATGCATTCGGTCAAGAACCGCTTCCTGCTGCGGATCAACAACCAGTCGGCGGGCGAGGCCGTCCGCACGTTCATCCCGACGGCGGCCCGGGATGTCGTCGTCGTGGGCGCCTGTTTGACCGTCGAGCGAAGCTCGCTGCCGGCGTTCGGATGGCTGTGGCAAAACCGGAAGCGGTTGTGGGCGAAGAGGAGGGAGATCCAGGCAAAGGTGGCAGCCCGGCCCCCCTCACCCTGACCCTCTCCTCCCATCAGCGGGGGGAGAGAGACGTAGCGTTGCCCCCTCTCCCGACGGGAGAGGGCCGGGGTGAGGGCGCTTGAGATAACTTCCCCCGGTGCGCATCGGCATCCTCGGCACGCGCGGCATTCCGGCGCGGTACGGCGGCTTCGAGACGCTGGCCGAAGAGCTGTCGGCGCGGCTCGCGGCGCGCGGCCACGACGTCGTCGTGTACACGCGCTCGCGCTACGCCGAGCCGGGCCTCGACGCGCATCGGGGGGCGAAGATCCGCGTGCTCCCGACGATCCCGACGAAGTACCTCGATACAGTCGTGCACGGCGTTCTCTCGGGCGTGGACGCGGCCTTCGAGCGCTTCGACGCCGTGCTCGTCTGCAACGCCATCAACGCCGCGTCCTGCTTTCTGCCGCGGCTGGCGGGCAAGACGCGCGTCGTCCTCAACGTGGACGGACTCGAGCGCCACCGGCGCAAGTGGAGCGCCGCCGGGCGCCTCGCCTACCGGATCTCGGAGCGGCTCTCGACGATGGTGCCCGACGTCGTGGTCTCGGACGCGAAGGTGATCCAGGACTACTACCGGACGCGCTACGGCGTGCCTTCCGTCTTCATCCCTTACGGCGGAGATCTTCCGGAGCCGAAGGGCCGCGAGACGCTCGACCGCCTGGGCATCGCGCCCGAGAACTACGTCCTGTACGTCTCGCGACTCGAGCCCGAGAACAACGCGCTCGCCGTGGTGCGGGCGTACCGGGACGTTCCGGGCGACGTGCCGCTCGTCGTCGTCGGAGACGCTCCGTACGCCGCGGACTACATCCGGCAGCTTCGCGCCGCCGCCGACCGGCGCGTCCTCATGCCCGGGGCGATCTACGGCGAGGGATACCGGCAGCTGCTCGCCCATGCGGCCGTCTACGTCCAGGCCACGGAGGTAGGCGGCACGCACCCGGCGCTGGTCGAGGCGATGGGCTACGGCCGGGTCGTCTGCTACAACGCGACACCCGAGAACGAGGAGGTCGCCGGGGGCGCGGGCCTGCCTTTCGACGCCCGGGACCCCGCCTCGCTGACGCGCCGGATCCGGGCGGTCCTGGATGATCCGGCCGGCCACTCCGTATGGAAAGAGCGGGCAAAAGAGCGCACAGGAGAGCGATATCGTTGGGACGATGTGGTCGATCGGTACGAGGCCGTTCTTGAGGGCCGCGCCGGCGTCCCGTTGTAACATCGGATCGGTCGGTCGGGGCCCGGCCCCGGAAAACGTTTCATGCTGAAACAGAAAGCGCGCGCCATCGCCCTCGGGGTGCTGCTGGCCGACCTCGCCCTGTCGGCGGTCGCCCTGCCGGTGGCCTGGTCGCTGCGGCAGGGGGTCCTCCGGAAAGCATTCCCGGTGATCTTTCCTCTGCCCCTCCACCCCCTCGACCAGTACCTTCTGCTGCTCTTCTTCATCCTGCCGATCTGGGGCCTGTTGCTGTCGCTCGCGGGCTTCTACCGCAGCCACCGCACGCTGCCGCTCGCCGAGGAGATCTGGGGCGCGGCCCAGGTCGCCTTCGGGGGCACGGCGATTCTCGTCCTCGTCATCTTCGGCCTGCGGCTCGACTTCGTGAGCCGCTGGTTTCTCGTCCTCTTCGGCGTTCTCAACTTCCTCTTCCTGACGATCGAGAAGGTCGCGCTGCGGATGCTTTCGCGCTGGGTGCGCTCGCGCGGATTCAACTTCCGCACCGCCCTCGTCGTCGGGACGGGGCCGAAGGCCGCGCAGTTCGCGGACTTTCTCGAAGGGCACCCGCACTGGGGCTTTCGCGTGGTCGGCTACCTCGACGACGACAACGGCAAGGAGATCGGTCTCGAGGGCCGCTGGCCGTGCCTCGGGCGGATCACCGACATGGAGTCGGTGCTCGTCAACGAGGTGATCGACGAGGTGATCTTCGTCATCGAGAAGGGCAAGCTCGCGGAGTACGAGGACGCGCTGCTCGTGGCCGAGCGCCACGGCGTGCGCGCGCACGTGTCGCTCGACATCTTCCCGCACGTGCTCGCCCGGCCGGTGCTCGAGGAGCTCGACGGCATTCCGCTGCTCTCCTTCACGACGACGCCGTCGAACCCGGGGCAGCTCGCCGCCAAGCGCGCGATCGACCTCGTCTTCGCCCTGGGCCTCTTCGTCGTGACGCTGCCCGTGCAGCTCGTCGCGGCGCTCCTGATACTGCTGGCGTCCGGCAGGCCCGTGCTCTTCCGTCAGGTGCGGTGCGGGCTGAACGGGCGCCTCTTCACGCTCCTGAAGTTCCGCACCATGGAGTCGGGCGCCGAAGACCGCCTGGCGGAGATCTCGCACCTGAACGAGATGACGGGCCCCGTCTTCAAGGCGACGCGGGACCCGCGCCTGACCGGGGTGGGGCGTCTCCTGCGGAGGCTTTCGATCGACGAGCTGCCCCAGCTCTGGAACGTCATCGTCGGCGACATGAGCCTGGTCGGCCCGCGCCCGCCGCTGCCGGACGAGGTTTCGCGCTACGAGCCCTGGCAGAGGCGCCGGCTCAGCATGAAGCCCGGCCTGACGTGCCTGTGGCAGGTCTCGGGCAGGAGCGAGCTCGACTTCGACCGCTGGATGGCGCTCGACCTCAAGTACATCGACACGTGGTCGCCGCTGCTCGACATCAAGATCCTGCTGAAGACGGTGCCGGCGGTGCTGTCCGGCCGGGGGGCGCGGTAGGGTGGGAGGGGGAGGGTTCCAGGTTCCAGAGTTCCAGGTTCCAGGACCCCGTAACGCTTACCGGTTCCCGCTGCCCTCGTCCGCGCCGGCCTCGGAGGCCTTGTACATGTACTTGATCGACGCCTTCGGCACGAGCAGGTTCGGGCCCTTTTCGCGGTTCACCTTGAGGCAGGCCTTGTCATACCACTCGATCCACCCGTGGATCTCCTCGCCGTCGGTGAGGACGACGACCATGGGCGTCTTGGCCGCCATCTGCTTCAGGTAGTAGTAGCTCTCCGCGTTGGTCTGCTCGGGCGGGACCTGTTTGCGCTGGGCGAAAGAGCGCGTCGGGTAGCGGTCCGCGAGCTCGGAGAGGTTCGGGCGGATCAGCTTGCGGTTGGCGGGCGCATCGTCATCGCTTCGGAAGGCGCCGCCGGAAGTATTGCGATTGACCACGGCTGTCTCTCTTTGTCCCGTAAAGGGTGGGACGTCTTGACAGCCTAAACCGGCATGTTCGCCGGAATATTCTGGGGCTTTTTCGAGGCCGCCGACCGGTCGCTTCCCCCCTCGTCCTCGTAGGCCAGGCAGCACATCAGGCGCCCGCACATGCCCGAGATTTTCGAGGGATTGAGCGACAGGTTCTGGTTTTTAGCCATCTTGATGGTTACAGGGTGAAAGGATTTCAGGAAAGACGAGCAGCAGAGGGTCAGGCCGCAGGGCCCGATCCCGCCCCTCATTTTCGTCTCGTCGCGGGGTCCCACTTGGCGCATCTCGATCCGTACCGGGTGGGCCAGGGCGAGGTCGGCGACGAGCTTCCTGTAGTCGATGCGGGCCTCGGAAGTGTAATAAACCGTGACCTTTCGGCCGTCGAAGCTCTCCTCGGCGCGCACCAGCTTCATGGCGAGATGCTTCTCGGCCGCGAGAGTGCGCGTGTCGGCCAGAAACCGGTTCTCGCGGGCGACCTTGGCCTTGTAGGCGCTCAGGTCGACGTCGCTCGCGACCCGGACGAGCCGCTTGGAGTCCCGCAACTGGCACTGCTTGAGAATCATCGGCCGCAGGTTCGTCACCTCGGCAAACTCCATCCCGGAGTCTCCTTCGACGATAACCCTCTGCTTTCGAGCCACTTCGACGCCCATCGTGTCGCAAAGGACGCTCCGGCCATCCTCGTGCTCGTTCAGCCGGATTCCGACGTACTGGCCGGGGTTGTACGAGTTGCCTATCCCGCAACCCCCGCCAGTGCCACATCCACCCATGGAAACCCTCCTGAAGAGCGCAAGTTACCACGACAGCCGCGGCCCGGAAGGCGCCTCTGGCGGGCGGCGGCGACAGCGCCTGTTCCCCTGGACAGACCCTCGGGGTCACCTGTACTTCTTGACAGTATCCCCCGGTCACCGGTAGCTTAGTTGGTACCAGAGAAGCCGATATTTCGAGGAAGGGAGTTTCCATGAAGCGCTCAGGTCTCGCGGTCGCCTGTCTTGTGCTCGCCGTACCGGTGTTCGCCGAGAAGCCCGATCCGTATGGGTTGGCCCCGACGGCGAACGTCACGATCGCCGGATCGCCGCTGACGATCGACATCGGCGACGACACCCGGATGCAGGTACACAACACGAACGTGCCCGGCGGCACCGGGCAGTTCTACCCGCCGGGCTCCCTTCTGGGCAACTCGGGAGTGTGGATTTCGCTCGTTCCGTCCGGCGGCGTGCTCTACGGTCCCTTCCTCGGGACGGCGTACACGCCGGTTTCGTTGAGCCCGGTGACCGGCACCGGCACCGCCATCGATCCCTTCACCGTGGTCATCGTCGAGAACGCCGGCACGGCGCTCGTCCTGACCGAAACTCTGACGTATGTGAATGGAAGCCAAACCCTCGGCATCTCTTTGAACATCGCTGCGGGCCAGACCCCTCCGACGGGCGGTTACAGCGTCTTCATCGGCGCCGACCTGTATCTCGCGGCCAACGACGCGGGCTTCCCGTACGCCGTGCCCGGAGCGGCCGCCGGAAGCCACGCCGCGGACAGCACGTGCACGCAGCAACTGCAGTACACGATCGCCTTCCTCGGGACGACCCCGGCGCAAGCCTATACCGCCGACGGGTATTCGGCGGTGTTCTCGCAGATTGCGGCGAGCGCGCTCACGAACAACATCGCGCCGGGCTGCCTCGACGACGGCGCCGCGCTCCAGTGGAACGTCGCGACGGCTGGCGCTCCGACCACGATCAACACGGGCGTGTCGTTCACGGGACAGGCCGTTCCGGTCGGCGCGGCCGTCCCCGCACTTTCGACGAAGGGCCTCGCGGCCCTGGTTCTCTTGCTTGCCGCGGTGGGTTACGTCCTCGCGAGAAAGAGCTCGTTCGGGGCGTAAGGAGGAGGAGCGCGGGCTCTTCGGCCTGCGTACATTCCAGGGCGGCCGTCAGGCCGCCCTTACTTTTTGGGGCGCACGATCACCGGTCGGCGTTCAACAGGTGCGCGATCGCCGCGACGATCCGCCCCGGCGGGTCTTCGGCGACGGCGCGGACGCCCGGCACGGCCCCGATCGAGGCGGGCCCGAAGAGGGGCGGCGCCCCGGGGTCTTCCTCGCGGATCAGCCGCGCGATCCCGGCCGCATCGGCCGGACCGGCGAGGAACACGGCGTCGATGCGCCGGTTGCGCGCCAGCTTTTCGAGCGCGTCCTCGGCGCCCGCGGCCGTCATGACCTCGACGGACGGGTCGCCCGCGGCGAGCGCCGACAGCTTGTCCGCCCCGGGGCCGACGGCAAGAATCGTGATCACGACGGCGTCTTTTCGAGCCAGAGCACGGCGGCGCCCCCGGGCCGGGGCTTTCCGTGATCCGGGGCCGTGTAGATCAGAATGGTCCACAGCCCCGGCGCGCTCGGCGTGAACCGGAACGAGAAGCCGCCGTCCGAGCCCATCCGCACCAGGGGGAGCGTCTCGGCACCGACGACGTGAAGCGTCGTCATGTCCTCGGGCGCATAGGCGAGGCGGGCGTCCGGATGGGAGTACTGCGAGCGCGCGTTCACCTGGGACCGCGTCAGTTTTTTCGGGGACGGCTCGTTGGCGAACGTGACGAACATCAGCCGCTCGCCCCGCATCACCTGGCCCTGGAAAAGCAGCGTCGTCGGATCCCTGGCCGCGAGCTCGAGCGTGAGGAAGGCGAGATGGCGCGTGAGGAACTCCTGCGCCATGCGGAACCGCCCGCCGCCCTGCGCCCAGCCGATGCCGACGTGCGTGGCGTCGGGGTCGAGGATCGTCCGGCGGTGGCCGTCGTTGGGCGGCTTCTCGGCCATCATCTCCGCCTGGCCGGCGAGCGCGAGCTCGAGGGGAGACTTCGGAAAGCTCGCGCCCGTGCTCGTCCAGGCGACGGAGTTCTCGGCGTCCACGCCGAAGATGCCGGCCAGGCCCGTCCGCGCGTAGGGCGGCACCCCGTTCATCAGGAAGTGAGCGCGGGTTCCCTCGCGCACCTGGTCCGCGCAGAAAGCGTCGGCAACGCGCGAGGACGCCTCGTCCCAGGCGACGGGGGCCAGTCCCGCCGCCGCCCGGTCCGCGTTGACGCGTTCCCAGACGCCCCGCTTGACGGGATCCTCGGGGCGGGAAGGCGCCGGCGCCGTCTCGGTCAGCGGATGCGCCAGGTCCGGCGCGCGTAGAACCAGGCGCGGCCCGTCCGCCGCCGGCGCGGAGACCACGCAGCCGACGGCCGCCAGCAGCACGACACCCGCCGACCCGGTCCTGCGCACTCTGCGCGGGACTCTACCGCAGCGCCTGGCGCCGAATCCGGTTGATTTTCCGGGGCGGTTCGGGGATTCTGATTTCCACATGAGCTTTTCGATCGAGGCAATTCACGGACGGGAAATCCTCGACTCCCGCGGCAATCCCACGGTCGAGGTCGAGGTGCTCCTCTCGGGAGGCGCCGCGGGGCGCGCGGGCGTCCCCTCGGGCGCATCGACCGGTACGCGCGAGGCGCTCGAGCTGCGCGACGGCGACAAGAAGCGTTATTCCGGCAAGGGCGTCCTCAAGGCGGTCGGCCACGTCAACGGCGAGATCGCCGAGGAGCTCGAGGGCGCCGACGCCCGCGACCAGGCGCTCATCGATCGGATGCTGATCGAGCTCGACGGCACGCCGAACAAGGGCCGCCTCGGCGCCAACGCGATGCTCGGCGTGTCGCTGGCCGTCGCGCGCGCGGCGGCGGACGCCTCGGGCCTTCCGCTGTACCGCTACATCGGCGGCTCGGGGGCGGTGACGCTGCCGGTGCCGCTCATGAACGTGATCAACGGCGGAGCGCACGCCGACAATCGGCTCGACCCGCAGGAGTTCATGGTCTGTCCGGTCGGCTTCAAGTCGTTTGCCGAGGCGCTGCGCGCCGGCGTCGAGGTATTCCACGCCCTGAAGGGGATTCTCAAGAAGAAGGGCCTCTCGACGGGAGTCGGCGACGAAGGCGGGTTTGCGCCCGACATCGCGTCCTCGAAGGAGGCGATCGAGCTGCTGCTCGCGGCGATCGAGCTGGCGGGCCACAAGCCCGGGCGCGACCTGGTCATTGCGCTCGATCCCGCGGCCTCGGAGTTCTTCGAGAACGGCAAGTACGTCCTCGGCGGGGAGAAGAAGTCGCTCTCGACCGACGGGATGATCCGCTACTGGGCGGAGCTCGTCGCGGCCTACCCGATCCTCTCGATCGAGGACGGCCTGGCCGAGGGCGACTGGGAGGGCTGGAAGACGATGACGAAAGAGCTCGGCGAGAAGATCCTCCTCGTCGGCGACGACGTCTTCGTCACGAACCCCGGGATTCTCGCCCGCGGCATCCGGGACGGCGTGGGCAACGCGCTGCTCGTCAAGCTCAACCAGATCGGCACGCTGACGGAAACCCTCGACGCCGTGCGGATGGCGCAGACCTCGGGCTACCGCACGATCGCGTCGCACCGCTCCGGCGAAACGCCCGACGACACGATCGCCGACCTCGCCGTCGCGGTGAACTCCGGCCTGATCAAGACCGGCTCCGCCTGCCGCGGGGAGCGCCTGGCCAAGTACAACCGGCTGCTCGCCATCGAGGAGGAGCTCGAGGGCGCCGGCACCTTCGCCGGGCGCGCCGCCTTCGCCCGATGAAGGAAGACGCCGAAGGCCCGCGCGGCCCGCGGCCGATGACGGCCTTCCTGGTGTCGCTCGCGGTGTCGTCGGTGCTCATGGGCGTTCTGCTGCTCTCCGACCGCCGCGTCCTCGAGCTGCGGCGCGCGCGCATGGAGGTCCAGACGCTCGACCGGCAGATCGCCGAGAAGCGCGCCGAGAACGAGCAGATCCGGGCCGCCATCGAATCGGCGAGCCGCCACGAGTTCCCGGCCGAGAAGGTGGCCCGCGAGGAGCTCCACCTCGTCCAGCCCGACGACGTCGTCCTCTTCTACCCGCCGGGCACACTCACGCGACCGAACGGCACGCCCGTGCCCGCCCCTGCCGCGACGCCCCCGCCGGCCGCGCGTTAGACCGCCTTCCCCGGTCGGCTTGACCTCTTCGGGTCACTCCGATAAGGTGCGCGTTCTGCCGCGGGGTGGAGCAGCCTGGTAGCTCGTTGGGCTCATAACCCAAAGGTCGTAGGTTCAAATCCTACCCCCGCAACCAATCAAATCAAGGGGTTAGGCGGTGATGCCTGACCCCTTTCTTATTCAGGTCGGGCGAAAGTCGAGCGATTCCGGACTTCATGCATCCCGAGCGCGTGCGTTCGAGCCTACACGGGCTCGCCGCGACACGCGACAGGTCTGGCGCGCGTTGGTTGGCGAGCAGAGTAATCGGAGCCTTCGCTACAGGATTGAGGGGGCGCGCCCTACGGAGACATCGCCTGGACGATTTTTTCCGGTGAGCGCAACCGTCTAGCGACCGCTACGATTTCCTCGATGGACCGAATAACCAGCTCTTGGCGGTCCTCCAGGCGAGCGGCGACAGTCTCGACTTCTCGAGCGACAGTTCTCAGATAGCGACCAAACCATTTCTCCTGCACGACGTCCAATTGGTACGTCCTTTTGTGACGCCCACCAACGACGGTCTCTCTGCGGAGTTGTCCATGGCGAATCTGCTTGAGACTCAGGGTCCGACGCCGAACCATTGCCTCGAGCAACTCTCCCTGGACCACCAGCACCGGATAGAACAGCTCGAGATTCACGTCCTCTCTTCCCGGTTGGAAATGCCAGGATCTGAAAAACTCATCCTGAAAATGGTCAACCGCGTCGCATAGTGTTTGCCGATCGAATCGAAGTGAGCTGTTTCGTGCTGGGCTAGCCACGCGGCATTCTCCTTTTTCCTGGTGAAGGAGCAGAACTGGGTAGCTATCCGCTCCGTGCAGTAGTGGTGAAAGTTGGAGAACTCAAGTGCATCGGGCAAGGCGGCCCACCGGAGTTTTCGATTGCCGGTGAGAAGTTTCGCTGGAAGGCCGGCGATTTTGGCTTCCTCGCAATACATGAAGTCCAATTTCGTCCTTTTCGTTAGGAGCACAAACGGTTGTGGGTTGTTGACGCATTCGACCAGCAGAACGGGCCAAACCCGCCCGTCCGTCGAGCCGATCCGACGAGTCGAAATTGCGTAGAGGTCGAGTTCGCGTGATTTACCGGTCGCGGGATCTGGATAAGCTTCGCTCGCCACGACGTGGTACCCACCCGAATTGAGTTGCATCTCGAGACGGCCTCGATGAGGTATCCAGATCGCAGAAGCGCTTCCAACGCCTCGCCGGAGGAGATTCGTGGATCAAGCGGCATTGGCAAGGGAGGATGCTATCGCGGGGTCCCGGGCCACCGCACTCAGTGGCGAATCACGGTGGTCGGCTCTCGGTTAAGCGGCCTACCCGTGTGGTTTCGACTCCCATACGCTTCCGCCAACTTATCTCAACCGAGGATAGGGGAGCCAGTGTTTTCAAGGCTTTCCTGATTTCGGTTTTTCCCCGGTTGTCTCCGGAATTCGCCCGCAATTCGTCCGCGAATTCGCCCGCAGAGATCACACGTCAAGAGTGGGGAGCGACTACCCGCTCGTTATGCGCTCGCCGTTCGCGCTCGCCGAGAGACCCGGAGGCCGGAACGCAAAGGCCCGGGCTCGTAGCAGCCAAGGCAATAAGGTGGACGAGTTTAACGGGCGACCTTTAGCTCCGGAGAGCCATCAGGGGAGAAGTCGACGACACCTAACGACAGCTCAGAGTAGGTTCTTCAGCAAGTTAGCTCAGAGCGTCTGTCGTCGACTGTCGTCGGTTGTCGTAAAGACACGGAGAAAACACGGAGAATTTCAGGTCTCGCGTTTACTAGAACCTCAAAGCAAGTCAAAGGCGGTCACGATCCCTGCGACGCGGTCCGATGTGCTTGGATCCAGGACCAAGACGGGCGCTCCGTTGACTTCGTGAATCCGTTGCAGGGCATCCGCAACGTGGGTGACGAGGAAGAGGGCGGGCCTCCTTAACGCCGTGACCTACTGAAAAGTCGAGGGTTTCGGGCCCTGCGGGGAAAGATGAAGCAGTTGCCGAGCCTGCGGCCAGCCGCAATCGCTCTTGTTGGCTCAATCCTGCTGTCGAGCCCCATTCTCCAAGGTTGGCGGTCTCGGGGATTTCGAGCTTGATCTGACCAGGCGTTTTGCGTCGACTGACTCGACGACGTCGCATGCAGACGCGTTCGGCGTCCCAGCGTCTCCGGTTAGAGGTCTGGCGCCAAAGCGGTGACGGTCCTCGGAAGCTGCCATCCCGTCCGTGATTACCTGGGGGCAGATTCGGCAAGCGTTCTCGGAGTGCTGCAGAAACCACCGGCAGGAAGCGCGGATCTGGCAGGCGGGTAGCCCTTGGTCGATACTGCGTCCATGAGGTTCTTCGACCAACGAATCGATTAGGCTGCAACGATCGACCGCCCACTGTCTGCATCCGTCCTCGGCGCATATTCCGGCAAAACGGAACCGTTTCTCTGGCGAACGACCCTGGTGTGCGACGCGGACGAACTCTTCATCGACCCTGATTAACTTCGGAAGGA
>CAWERV010000014.1:0-81559 GCA_963811425.1 uncultured Acidobacteriota bacterium | reverse complement strand
TAACTCTCCAGTGGCGCGATCTTCTCTGTAGTTGGAGTATGATTGCGCCACTGGAGTAGCGTGTCCCCCAGCGACTGACCCTAATTGAGCGTGGCGAGCGCGTCACCGATGCGTTCGAACTGAGGCTCGGTGATCAAGCTCTTCACGGTCCTCTGGAAGCGTGGATGCGTGGCGCCGGAGAAGATGTACTGCCAGCGATAAGCCTTGAGGAACTGCTTTGTCAGACCATCGGCCTCGGCGCTGCCCACGGTCCGGTCGCAGGCGGCAGCGAAGTAGGCCGCATCCGCGACCGCCTGCATCTGCAGGATGCCGTCGACGGCGCCGACCAGGGCGATGAAATCGTCGACGGCGCGGTCGCGGTCGGCCGGCGACAGCGTGGCGTCGTGGCGCTTCAGCTCCAGCTCGTCGAGCACGACATGCTGGCACTCGTCCTTCCAGTGGAAGAGGAACACGTCCTTGAACAGCGCCGACAGCTCGCCGTCGGGCTCGATGCTCTGGCGATAGTGGTTCTGCACGAAGAGCTCGATGTGCAGCGTCAGCACCAGGACGGCCCAGGTGCTCTTGCTGAGCACGGCGCGGGCCACGCCGTCGGGTTCGACGTCGAAGCGGTAGCCCGCCGGCATCACCCCCGCCATCATCGCCTCGATGCGGCGGAACAGCGCCTGATGCTTCAGCTCCTCGTCGCTGAAGCGCACCAGGGCCTCGAGCGCGTTCTGGTCGCCCAGCCAGTAGTCGCGGCCGATCTCGAGCAGTTTGGCGGTGATGAAGCGCTCGACCAGGCCGAAGACGTTGGCGTAGGTACGGCCCTGGATCTGGCTCACCAAGCGCTTCTCGGCGTCGGAGAGTGAGATGAATTCGTGGGCCAGAGACAACCCGTCGGGCAGGTACTTGCGGTTGAGGTCGAAGCGCGGCCCTTGATTACATCCCGATCGATGTCCCAGTGCGTCGCCTTGGACGCCTCGATGCAGTGCGCATATCTCTCGGTGTCAGAAAATTGTACCAAGGTATCCATGATGTTTCTCCTTACTGGCGCAAGGTGACGGTGCCCTCGCTTTGGCGATGTCCCGGCCAGTCGTAAGAAACCTAGGAGCGGGCCGATCTGTCGTAAATGACATATAACCATCAAAAAATGCCAACTCCGAAGTTGGTACATCTGCGCCCATGCAGCCCGCCCGCCAATTGGATGTAGTGCGCCGTAGTCAGCGAGAAGTGGAAACCGCTTCGTCGGCGGTCGGGGGACGGACACGATCTGCGTGATCGGCCGGGTTGATTCCCAGCACGCGCCTGAACGCCCGACGCATGCGCTGCTCGCTGTCGAAGCCACTTTTGCGGGCGACTTCGGTCATCGACAAGCCCGTGTCCTCGATGATCACACGTGCCCGCTCGACCCGGAGCCGTTCGATGAACTTGGCGGGCGGCATGCCACATTGCCGGGTGAACACGCGCTGGAAATTGCGGGCGCTCATCTTGCTGCGCTGCGCCAGATCTTCTATCGCTAGGGGACGGTCCAGGTGTTCGCGGATCCACTCCACCAGGTCCTCCAGGCGGTCAGGCGAAGCGATCTGGGAGATAAGTTCACTCGAAAACTGACTTTGTCCGCCAGGACGCTTGAGAAACATCACCAACATGCGCGCCAATTCCAATGCGAATCGACGACCCAGGTCCTCCTCTACCAGTGCGAGCGCAAGGTCCATTCCCGCTGTCACTCCCGCCGACGTGTAAATCTTGCCATCCTTGATCCACAGGCTATCGGGTTCGACATGGACGGCCGGGAAATTGGCCCGAAGGTGCTCACAGAAGGCCCAGTGAGTGGTTGCGCGCCGTCCGCGAAGCAGTCCGAGCTTTGCCAGAATCAAGGAGCCAGTACATATGGAGGCAACCCTCCGGCTTTGCCGCGCCGAGCGCCGCAGCCACGCATTCACGTCAGGGATTGCCAAAATGGCCTCGACGTCACGCAACTCGTAGACGCCCGGAATGACCAATGTATCGACCGCCGAATTGGCATCCCGCAGGGACAGGTCGGCCGTCATTCTAAATCCGGTGCTGGTTCTGATGGGGCCTTTGCGCAATCCCACCAGGCAAACATCGTAATTTGGGCCCGCAGCGGGGTCCTCCCGACGGGACAGAATATTGGCTAGCCCGAAGACGTCTGCGGGGCCGACGGCGTCCAAGGCTATCATTCCATCATAGACAAAAATGCCTATCCGCCGTCCCCGTCGCACCGAATTCCTTGATTTCAGCATGGCCATGCCATTCGCATTCTCGATTGAACCGGTCGAAAAATGTCGCCTCGAGACGTTGGCGCAAATAGTAAACTACCATCAAATAATGACCAAGGCCGACGAGTGCCCGAGCCAACCGTCGGGGCCTGAAGGGCACGTACCGCTCCCCGAGATGCCAGTGCCGAACTTTGCGTCCGTTGTCTGCCGAACAACAGCGGTTGTTCGCCGGCGTCAGCGTGCGCTCTCGTCGCGCCCATCAGGCGGGGGTTGCTGAAAGGGAGCGAGTTACGGATTTGCTTGATCACGGTTGTCGAGATTGGCCGGCCTCGATCCTAGGGGTCACCCAAAGCTGTTTCAGGATATGCTTCCGGGCAGCAACTCGCTGATCGATCTGTCTTGAGCTGTTGCCGGTCGGCATCGGCGAGAGCTTTTGAGTCCAGCTCTTCGAAGGTCGCCTTAATTACCTCCTTCAAATCATGGGCTTCTTGCTCTAACGTTTTCCTGGCAATCATCGGACTCCGCTTTTTGCTGGCGCTGATAGACAACCACGGAAGATGTCACATCCGTGTTACGCTTTCGCGTCCGCTTCGGCCCGAACACCAGGAACTCAATGCCTCCGTTTAGTTGAATGAGTGACGGTTGCCATAGCGCGCGAGTGCCGGCTCCAGGCGTTCCTCGCGGTGCTCGCGCAGGCGCGCCAGCGTGCCGCTCTCGTCGCGCCCCATCAGTGAGTGGGATATCAGCAACTCCGGTAGCACCCTTCGATATCTCGCCATTGCAGCCGCTTCTGATTGGTACCGATCTTAGGCAGGCGGGATGTTGGCGTTGACGCGGAAAAGATTGGTCGGATCGAACTTCGCCTTAAGCTCGCGCAGCCGCTGATAGTTGTCGCCAAAAGAAGCGCGCACCTTTTCAGGTAGATCATCGGCAGCAACATGGTTGAGATAGACGCTGCCCTTCAGATGTGGCTCGACGCGGCTCCAAGTATCGCGCAACCAAGCGATATGCGTCGCAGACTGTGAGCCCTCAGCCCACTGTCCTATGGCATCGAAATCCCATTGCGCCCGCCGGGCGGAGAAAGCGGTCTCGGGCACTGGAACGCGAGTGCCAGCCCCGTGCATGTAGAAGAAGATCAAAGCACTCAGCGGTGAACTGAATTTTGCGGCTGCCCCGACCAGTTCGCCGATCAGCGCGTCTGAAATCTGCTCCGTGAAGGCCGCGCGCCAGTAGCGATGGAGACCGTGCTCTGCATTGGGGGCGTCAAGCATCGACTGACGAATACCATACGGCATGGGCGCGACCATGTCGGCGAGCGGCTTGCCGAACCGGCGGGCGGGTGCAAAGACCTTTTCGCCTTCTTCAATGGGCCCGTTGTAGCCCAGCATCAATGCTGCCACCGGCATGCCCTCCGGCGACGTCAGCAATGCCGCGTAGGCCTCGGCTTCGTCCGGCAGCGTGGGACAGAAATCGCGATAGAAGCGCAACACCTCGGCCGCCTGGTCCAGCGGGTAGAGCACCATGCCGCCCAGGACTTGGGTCACAGGATGGAGGCGGTATTCGAAGGCCGTCACAACTCCGAAGTTGCCGCCGCCGCCACGCAGCGCCCAGAACAGGTCGGGATGCTCCGCAGCGCTTGCCTTGCGCAGTTGGCCATCGGCGGTGACCACCTCAGCCGATATCAAGTTGTCGATCGTCAAACCATGCTTTCCCATCAGCCAGCCCAAACCGCCGCCCAGGGTCAATCCGCCGATGCCGGTGTTCGACACCGTGCCGCCTGTGGTCGCAAGGCCATGGGCCTGCGTCGCGTTGTCCAGTTCGCGCCAAAGCACGCCGCCCTCGGCCCGGGCCGTGCAGCCGGTCGGATCGACGCTGATCGCCTTCATCGACGACAGGTCGATTACCAAGCCGCCATCATTGGTGCCATAGCCGGGGGCGCTGTGGCCGCCGCCGCGAACCGAGACCAGCAAGTCCCGCTTTCTCGCGAAGTCTACTGCTCGCTGGACATCGGAAGCGCTCATGCAGCGCACGATCACCGCAGGGCGCCGATCGACGTTGCCGTTCCAGACGCGCCGGGCCGTCTCGTACCCGTCGTCGCCGGACAAAAGCACTGCGCCGCGAAACCCGGATCGCAACGCCGCAATCTCCGGCGCGTCCAGCACGCTATGGTCTCCATTGAGTGTCATGATGTCGACCATGAGCATTCTCCCCTCGCAATAGATGTTTATGCTCCGGCTACACGTGTCTCGTCGATACTACTTCCGGCAACCACTGGTGATGAAGTCCGCCAAGGATAAGCTTTGAATGACGGTCACGGAGCCTCAAGCCGGCCTGCTGGCGTATTCGGTCTGTCTCAGCGACGAGTTGGCTGGGCTAGGTAGTCTCCTTAGTCTCAGGCCGTTGTCGTGTCTACGCAGGATCTCACTCATACAAGGCCGGCCTGCAGGGTGCGCTGCGCCGGTCGCCGTGGCGCGTTAGGGTTCGGCTCGCCGCTGCCTGCGATGCTCGCGAAGCCGCGCCAACGTGCCGCTCTCGATCGCGCCCATCAGGCGGGAGTAGCCGACAACGTCTGCAGTGAGGATCGCCGCCAGTTTGCGCTGCTCACGGGCCACGGAACGCCTCAACGTTTAAAGTCTTAAAGCGATAAAATGGCTGGGTACGTCTCGCCGATCAAGGCGCAAGGGATGGTGCAACCGGCCTAAGGCTCTAGGGGCAGGGCCAGTCCCGGAGCGGGTCAATGTCGGTGGAGTTGATCGGTGCGCGCCTTCAACGCGCTCAAACTTACACCGCGCATTGCGAAAGGCGTGATCTCATTGAGAAGGGTGCGTAGTACTCGCCCGGTGCCGACGTCGCGACTGCACTAACGTTCGGCGGCAGACAGTTATGGGCTGTAAGGCGCGACGACGTCCAACGCCAATCTGATTGGCGCTGGATCCGCTAGTTAAGTCCAGAGGCATAGACATCGAAAAATTCAAGCTGACTCGATGGGCATGCGACTGTAACGTTCGCTGACTCCCACATCCCGGCCTATGCCCGGTCATCGTGCGGTGCGATGTCATGAGCATCGAAATCAAGCTCGCGTTCGACGTGCTGGCCTTCATCTCAGTGATGGTGCTGATCGTGCTCGGGCTGGGAGTCATCGCCAGCATGATGGGCATCTTCAATTTCGCCCACGGCGAGTTCGTCCTTCTCGGTGCCTACACGGTCTATCTGTTCGAGAGCAGCGGGCTTTCCGCCTGGGCCGGCATCGTGGCAGCGCCCGTGGTGCTGGCGCTGATCGGCCTGGTGCTGGAACGGCTGGTGATCCGCCGTTTCTACGCCGCACCCATCATCGCCATGCTGGGCACCTATGCTATCGGGCTGGTCATCCGCGAGATCGTGCGCGGGCTGCTCGGCGGCCATTACAAGTCGATCTCCGAGCCGATACCCGGCGTGTTCACCGTGTTCGGCGTGGATTTCTCGGCGTGGCGCACCGTTATCGTGCTCCTCACCGTTGCCATCGTCGCCGGCACCTGGCTTTTCCTCGCCCGCACCTCGGTCGGCCTTCAGGTCCGCGGCTCGCTCGAGAACCCCAACCTCGCGCGCGCCTGCGGGATCTCGACGACCAGGCTCTACGCCTTCACCTTCGCCTTCGGCGCCGCGTTGGCGGGCCTCGCCGGCGCGCTGATCGTGCCGCTCTATCAGCTCTCCGCCGACATCGGCACGCGCTTCCTGGTGCAGGCCTTCCTGTCGGTGATGCTGGGTGGCGTCGGCACCTTCGAAGGACCGGTGCTGGGCGCCGCCGCGGTCGGCGGCATGGCCGCCGGCCTGCCGTGGCTGGTCATCCCGGTGCTGGCCGATCCACTGGTCTTCATCATCGCACTGATTATCGTGAAGCTGCGTCCACAAGGGTTCATCACTCAGGGAAGGCTATGACATGACCGACCAATCGCATCGCACCCGCCATCCTGATCCTGGCCAGCCCCATCTCGGCCGTCGCCGGCTGATGGGAGCCAGCGCCCTCGCCGCCGCCGGCTGGATCGCCGGTGGTGGCGGCTGGATGCTGGCGCCCAAGCGGGCCCACGCCGCGGACCCGATCAAGATGGGCATCGCCACCGACATCACCGGCGCGATCGCGCCGGGTGGCAACGCCAACTGGCAGGTGGCGCAGTTCACCGTCGAGCAGATCAACAATGCCGGCGGCATCGGTGGCCGCCAGATCGAGCTCTTCCTCGAGGACACCGCGTCCGATCCGAAGGTCGCGGTCGGCAACGTCCGCAAGCTCATCCAGGACCGCAAGGTCAACGTCGTGCTGGGCGGCATCACGTCGGCGATGCGCCAGGCGATCAAGGATCCGATCGTCAATCGCGGGCGCACGCTCTACATCTACCCGCAGCTCTACGAGGGGCAGGAATGCACGAAGCACCTCTACTGCACCGGGCCCACGCCGGCACAGCAGTGTGACAAGCTCATCCCCTATCTGATCAAGACCGTTGGCAAGAAGCGCTTCGCCATGCCCTCGGCCAACTACGTCTGGCCGCAGCTCCTGAACAAGTACGCGCGCAAGGTCATCGAGGCCAACGGCGGCGAGGTGGTTTTCGAGGAGTACTATCCGCTCGACCAGGCGGAGTATTCGGCGACCATCGGCAAGATCCGCGACGGCAAGGTCGACTGCGTGTTCAACACCGTGATCCCGCCCGGCCTGCAGCCCTTCTTCAAGCAGCTCTACGAATCGGGCTTCCAGAAGAACGGCGGCACGCTGAGCTGTGTCTACTACGACGAGAACCTGCTGAACTACCATCCGGCGCAGGAGATGGAGGGCCTGTACAGCTGCCTCGACTACTACCTGTCGGTCGACGATCCGTTCAGCAAGCAGCTTCAGGCCGACTACGCCAAGAAGTTCCCCGATACCAAGTATCCGTTCACCGCCGGCTCCGCCTCGACTGGTATGTATCGCGGCATCAAGTTCTATGAGGCCGCGGTCAAGGCGACCAACGGCGATCTCGCGCGCGATGCGGTGTCGGCGGCCATGGACAAGGCCAAGATCGAGCAGGGGCCCGGCGGCGGCGCCGAGATGGTGCCGGGCAAGATGCACTGCAAGATGAACATGTACATTGCCCAGTGCAAGGTCGACGCCGGCAAGACGCGTTACGACGTCATCGAGAGCGACAAGATGGTCGATCCGAAGGAATGCTGAGCGAAGCCGGCTCCGCACTGAGCTCTGCCGGTTCCGGCCGGCCGGCAGGACGCACGCGGCCGGCCCGTCGCGTCCTGCCCTGGGTCGAGGGAACGGCGCTGGTCGTGGCGTTGGTCGTTCCCTTTGCCCTCAGCGAGCGGACCGACCTCGTCACGCTCGCCACCAACGTGCTGATCCTGTCGCTGCTCGCCATCAGCTTCGATCTGTGCTGGGGCCTCTCGGGCATAATGAGCTTCGGCCAGGCGCTGTTCTTCGGTGTCGCGGGCTACGTTATCGCCCTGGTCGGCCGCGACCTCGAGTTCAGCCAGCTCTGGGCGACGCTTCCGCTTGCCATGCTGGTCGGCCTGCTCCTGGCCGGCCTGTTCGCGGCCTTCCTGCTGCTCGGCCGCAAGACGCCGACCAGCATCTTCGTCGCGCTCGGCACGCTCACCGGCTCCTACGCCGCCGAGCGGCTGGTTTCCGGCTGGCAGTATGTCGGTGCCGGCAATGGCCTCTCCGCCGTCAAGTTGCTGCAGCTCGGCACTTACGAGTTCGTCGAGGGAGCGGCGTTCTATTTCCTGGCGCTGATCGTCCTCGTCCTAGTCTATGCCGGCGCGCGGTTCCTGAAGCAGTCGCAGCTCGGCCTCGTGCTCGCCGGCATGCGCCAGAACGAGGAGCGGCTGGCCTTCTTCGGCTACCGCGTGCAGCTCTTCAAGGCGTTGGTGTTCTCGCTCGCCGGCATGGTCGCGGGCCTCGGCGGCGCGCTTTACAGCTATCACCAGGGCTTCATCGGCCCCGGCAACATGGGTCCCGGATTGTCGACGACCGCGGTCATCTACTGCCTGTTCGGTGGCTCGGGCACCCTGATCGGTCCGGTGCTCGGCACGGCGACGGTCGAGGTGCTGACCTACCTGCTGGCCGATATCGACGCCATCAAGCGCATATGGCCGGTCATTCTCGGCCTGGTGCTGCTCGCCGTCGTGATGTTCCAGCCCAAGGGCATCCTCGGCCTCTTCGTCTCGGATCGCGCGCTCTCCAGGCGTTCCTCCCGGCGGTCCTGGCTCTGGGCGGCGATCTGCCCCGCGCGCGCCGCCTGCAGGATTCCGGCTTTCGGATGTGGACGTTGCAGGGCATCGAACCGGAGCTTCTCGACTACAGCACCATGAAAGTCGTCAGCGCCGGCTACCAGCTCCGGCCCGAGATCATCGAGTCGGCCTATTACCTCTACCACTTCACCGGCGACCCGAAGTATCTCGAGTCGGGAAAGATGTACTTCGAAGACCTCGTGAGGTATTGCCGAACCGACAGCGGGTACACCACGTTGAAGAGCGTCGCAACGAAAGAAAAAGGCGACCTGATGCCGAGCTACTTTCTCGCGGAGACTCTGAAGTATCTCTACCTGCTCTTTGCCCCCGAGGCCCTCGACTTCGACAAGATCGTCTTCTCGACCGAAGCCCATCCCCTGCGACGGGAGTAGGAGGTCGCTAAAGTCAGTGCGCGGTTGCCGCGCTTGCGGCCACCGAGTCGACGAAGCGCTTGTAGCCGTCGCCGTTCTTGACGGTCACGGCGAAGCCCGCGGGCAATCCGGCTCGCAGCAGGGCGGGTGGATTGAAGGTCCGCACGACCTCGCCCTGGATCAAGAGTTGGCTCTCTTGAAAGCGCAGCGTCACGAGCAGTTTCTGCCCCACATCCGGCATCCGGCTCGTCCGCACGAACAACCCTCCCAGGGAGACGTCCCAGGTCATTCCGGTGACCCTCTGGTCCGAGGCGACGAAGTCGAGCACCACCTCGGTCCGATACCGCGGATGCGCCCTCTTGTTGTCCTGCATCTTGGGTGAACTCCCCCCCAGAAGCGGCCAGCGAGTCTCAGTCGGATAGCTCACGGGCCCCTTGAGTGCAATTCTCCTACCGCCTCGCAACTTGTTGAGGGGACACCCCCGGGCCCGGCCCGGTTCCCCCGGGCCTTGCGCCGTTCGTTACTTCTGGTGACGGGACCAGTCGGGGGCGGGACGCGGTCCTAGGCTTCTTCGGGCAGGCTCGAGAGCATGCGCGCCGCCGCGCGCCATTCGCGGCGGGCGGCCTGGAGAGAGGACCGGGACTCGCGCAGCGACTGTTTCCACGACCGGGCGAGCTCCGCCGACGCAGCCCTGCCCCGCTCCACGAGCTCGCGCCGCTTCGCGTCCGCTTCGTGCCACAGGACGACGGCCCGGTCGAGCGCGTCGTGCGCGGTCTGGAGGCGCGGCCGGACCGAGGCCGCAACCGCCTCGGGCACGTGCGGCAGGCGCGCCTCGGCCTTCGAGATCTTCATACGCAGGAGCGATTTCTCGATCACGGGTTTCGGCGTGGCTTTCAAGTCGCGGGCCAGCCCGGCGAAGTGGAGCGTCTGGATGAACCACTTGGTTGGGTCCCACTGGTACCAGCGGACGCCGTTGCGGAAGTCCGACGGGAACTTGTGATGGAAGTTATGGTACCCCTCGCCGTTCGTGATGAAGGCGAGCAGGCCGTTGTCTCGCGCCGAGTTCTCTTCGGTGTAAGGCCGCGTGCCATAGAGGTGAGCCACCGAGTTGACGAGGAACGTCGTGTGGTGAATCACCACGATGCGGAGAAACCCGCCCCAGAGCAGCCCGCCCATCGGGCGTCCGAACAGGGCGCCGACGAGCGTCGGCAGGCCAAGACCCGCGACGATGCCGATCCAGTTGTTCCAGCGGTACTGCCAGGAAACGAGCCGATTCGACTGCAGGTCCGGGGCGTTCTCGTAGGTGCGCTCCTCGGGTTCCCGATAGAAGAGCCACAGGACGTGTGCCCAGAGGCCGCCCCGCTTGATCGAGTACGGATCCCAGTCCTTGTCGACGTAGCGATGGTGATCGCGGTGATCGGCCGACCACTTCAGCGCCGAGTTCTGCATCGCCATCGCGCCGAAGAACAGGTAGTAGGCCTGCAGAGCCGGATGGCTCGAGTAAGCCTTGTGCGAGAAGCAGCGGTGATAGCCCGCCGTCACCGAAAAGCTGACGAGCCCGAAGAGCACGAAAAAGAGGGTCGGCTCCCACCAGCGCACGCCGTAGGCGATCGCGTAGGCAGCGGTCCCAAAGACACCCAGAACGGGTGTCAGGGCCAGAAACAAAATGTTGACCCAATCTTTCTGTCGTGCCCGCACAAATCCTCCGTGGGGGGTTGAAAACATCGCCTTGGCAGGTGGATTCCTTCCGGGGCGGAACTCTTAGTCTATCACTCCTGCCGGACGTGGCTGAATACAACGGGTTCGCGCGCATTGAACTTGATGACGTCGAAGTAGGGCGACAGGTCGAAGTCGGCCGGGACGCACAGACTCGGGTGGCGGGCCTTCAGGATCCCGGTCCGGGCGTGGCGCGTGGGGCGGCCGAGAAGGCGCTCCTGCAGGGGGCTGCGGAGGACCGACCTCTTTCGGATGTGCTGGGGGAGGATCGAGAAACCGACCTGGGCGAACGCCTCGGCCAGCAGCGATGAGCAAATCGTCTCCGTTTCCTTGCCGCTGCCGAAGTGCAGGGCGTCTTCCCGAAGGCGTGTCGGGATCAGGCGAACAGGCAACAGGTAGCGGAAGAGGTCGAGGATGTTGCGCCGGTCGTAGGTGAAACCCACGCGGGCGAGAACGTACGCGATGACGACCTCGATCTGCTCCGGGCGTCAGGCCGTGCGGACGGCAGACCCGGATGTTGTAGTCGATGTACTTGACGAGCGGCTCGACGACGACCCCTTGATCGACGAGGGCTTCGGCGACGAGGTACCGCGCCTCCTTGCCGATAGCGGCGGCGGACCTCGAAACGCCTCTCGGGATCCCGCAGGAGCGCGCTGCCGATGTAGAGCGCGCTGTGCGACCAGGGAGACGTCGTGAGGTACTTGACGACCTGCGAGATGCGCTGGTCCCCGTCCACCAGGACGACGTCGCCCGGGCGGATTCGGCTCTTCAACCTCTCGGGATCGTTGAGAACGAACCGGCGGTACTCGCGCCGCGGACGGGTGATTCGCTGAACGAACCACTCTGCCAGGGCCTGACCCGGCGAACGCATGGCCTACCCGGCGAAGTGCGAGAGGACCTGCTTGATGATGACCCAGACGTCGGCGCGGGCCGCGCGTGACACATCCAGGATCTTGCCGCTCGTCGTGTCCTTGATGGCGAACCCTCCGGCGACCGGAACAATCGTCCACGCCTCGCCCAGCTTGGCCGCGTCGACGGGCCGGCCCGGCTCGGCTCCGATCCGCTGCAGTGTCTGCTCGGCCTCCTGGATCAGGTAGACCTCCTCCGAACGGTTCAGCCCGGGCTGAGTCTCCTGGTTCTCGTCGTCCATGGCGGCCCTCCGAGGTAAGTGACCCGATTCTGTCACTTTGTCCATGCCGCGGGAAAGGCGAGCCTGATAGAACCTCCGTCTGCCGATGACGTAAGGTCTAGGAAAGCGACCGAAGGAGGCAACCTTGACGAAGCTCCGCAACAGCAGCCGTTCTCGTCCTGACCCTGGCGGTCCCGCCGGCCAACGCCCTGCCTCCTCCGGGAGGGGGAACGGGCGGATTCCAGCCGTCGGACATGGACAAGGGCGCGGCCGCCTGCCAGGACTTCTACCAGTACGCCGTGGGCGGCTGGCTCAAGGCCAATCCCATTCCCGCCGACTACCCGAGCTGGGGCGCTTTCAACGAGTTGAACGAGCGCAACCGCGAAGCCCTCCATCAGATTCTCGAGCGGCTCGCCGCCAGCCCGGGCCCCGAAGGTTCGGACGAGCGCAAGCTCGGCGACTTCTGGTCGAGTTGCATGGACGAGACGGCGATCGAAGCGCAGGGCGCGCCGGCCGCTCCAGGACGAGCTCGCGCGCATCGCGGCGATCCAGAACCTCTCGGCCCTGCAGGCCGAGATCGCGCGGCTCCAGACCTACGGGGTGAACGCCGCCTTCCAGTACGGTTCCGAGCCCGACCGCAAGGACTCCGCCAACGTCATCGCCGCGGCGTTCCAGGGCGGCCTCGGGTTGCCCGAGCGCGACTACTACACGAAGACAGACAAGGAGTCCAAGGACCTGCGCGCCAAGTACGTCGCGCACGTGGCGAAGATGCTCGTTCTGCTCGGCGAGAAGAAGGCCGCGGCCGCCGCCCACGCCCGGACCGTCCTCTCCTTCGAAACCAGGCTGGCCCTGGCATCGATGACGCCCGTCGAGCAGCGCGACTCGATCGCCACCTTCAACAAGATGAGCGCGCCGGCCCTGGCGAAGCTGACGCCGAACTTTTCGTGGAGCGCCTACTTCCGCGAGATCGGCTCACCCGCCGACGTCCCGGTCAACGTGGGCCAGCCGAAGTTCTTCCAGGCCCTCTCCAAGCAGCTGACCGCCTCGACACTCCAGGACTGGAAGACGTACCTGCGCTGGCAGCTCGTCAACGCCGCCGCGTCCTCCCTGTCCAAGGCGTTCGTGGATCAGGACTTCGACTTCTACTCGCGCACGCTCCAGGGAACCAAACAGATCCTGCCGCGCTGGAAGCGCTGCGTGTCGGCAACCGACAACGCGATGGGCGATGCGCTCGGCCGCATCTACGTCAAGGAGTTCTTCCCGCCGGAGTCGAAGGCGCGGATGGACGAGCTCGTCAAGAACCTCATCGCGGCTCTGCGCGAGGACTTGAAGACGCTGCCCTGGATGGGAGAGGCCACGCGCACGGCCGCGCTGGCAAAGCTCGACGCGTTCACGCCCAAGATCGGCTACCCGGACAAATGGCGCGACTACTCGAAGCTCGCCGTCACGCGCGGGACCTTACGTCGACAACGTGATGGCCGGCACGCTCTTCGAGTTCAACCGCGATCTCGCGAAGATCGGAAAGCCGACGGACAAGACCGAGTGGGGGATGAGCCCGCCCACCGTCAACGCGTACTACAACCCCTTGAAGAACGAGATCGTCTTTCCCGCCGGCATCCTCCAACCCCCGTTCTTCGACAGCAAGGCGGACGACGCCGTGAACTACGGCTCGATCGGCGCGGTGATCGGGCACGAGATGACGCACGGCTTCGACGACGAAGGGCGCCAGTTCGACCTGAAGGGCAACCTGACCGACTGGTGGACACCGGAGGACACGAAGAACTACGAGGCGCGGGCCGCCTGCGTCGAGAAGCAGTTCTCCAATTACATCGTCGAGGGCGACCTCCACTTGAACGGAAAGCTCGTGCTCGGCGAATCGATCGCGGACCTCGGGGGCCTGGCCATTGCCTGGCGCGCCTTCCAGAAGAGCCTCGAGGGTAAACCTGAGCCTGAACCGATCGACGGTCTTTCAGCCGGTCAGCGCTTCTTCCTCGCGTACGCGCGCGTCTGGGCCACCAACGACCGCCCCGAGTACGCCAGGTTGATCGTCAACACGAACCCCCATCCCCTCGACCGTTTCCGGGGAAAAGCGGCCCCCTCGAACATGCCGGAATTCGCTAAAGCCTTCTCCTGCAAGGCGGGAGACCCCATGGTGCGGGCCGAACGGTGCCAGATCTGGTAGATCGGGGTTGCGCGAAGGCTGCACAAGTCCCAGAATGGCCGGACACAGGACTACGCCCAATTGGCTAAGCGTATTGGCGAGCTACTCGTCGCAGAAGGACGGATTTCTCACGAAATCCTGAGCCGTGCCTTGGAGCTCCAGGGCTTCAACGAGAAAGGTCTGCGCCTGGGGGGCATCCTGTTGAAGTGGGGCCTTCTCAAGGAAGAGGAGATCCTCGACTCCTTGAGCCGCGTGCACCGCTGCCCCTCCGTGGGCTGGTCGGTTCTCTCGGCCGCGGACCCTTCAGCCGTCAAGCTGCTCTCCCCCGCGCAAGCCGAGCGCCTCTGCGCGCTGCCCTACGCGGTCGACGACCGCACCCTCAAGGTTGCGTTCGTCAATCCGTCCGACCTGGCTGCCGTCGACGAGGTGACGGCGATCACCCGGAAGCGCGTCCGTCCGGGTGTGGCGATGGAAGTGCGGATGGTGCAGGCGCTGCAGCTCCACTACGGGCGCTCGATCTCGCCGTCCGTCTGGGCGGTCCTCCAGCGGCTCGAGCGGTCTAGCAAGAAGCGCGAGAGCAGCGGGAAGACCCTCGCGTTCTCGGGGCTCGAAGCGTTGAGCGACACCCTGCCCCTGCGCGCGGCCGTGCCCCCGCCCCTGCCGGATTTCTCGACACCGGAGGAAGAAGAGCCGGTCCTGTCGCTCGCTCCGCCCCCCGAGCCGGAGAATGACGTGAGCGCCGTCCTGGAGCAGCCCGTGCCCATCCACATCCAGGCCGAAGCCGGCCGAACGGCTGAAGACCCGTTCGCCGACAGTTTCTCCCTGAAGCGCTTCATCTCGGACGCCATCGAGTTTTTCGACGGCCTCCCGGAATTGCAGTTCGACATCGTGGACGAGCCCGTCGAGGACCTCGACCCCGCGACGGCGGAAGTCTCGGGCAATCCCCCCGTGCGCGACCCCAACGCCACGAGCCCCTCCCGCCTGCGCGCTCGCACCAGCGGCGCCGTGCTCTTCGACTTCTAGAAGACGCAGATCGGCGCGGCCTGGCGCTGCGACCGGACACTTTTTGGGCAGTCGGCCCCGACTCTCGACGCTAAAGCCCTGTATTCGAGAGACTTGACTGCCTGGTTTCAAGTTTGCTTACAAGGGGAGACAGTGTAGTCGGAAGAGGTGTGCGCGATGGAATCAAAGGTCGTGTACGACGTCGTGGTGGACGAGGCGGGGCTCAACTGGGAGCAGGCGGGCCCGCTCTTCGACCGATACGCCGTCAACCTGACAGGGAGACTCGATCGGCGCTGGGCGGACTGCTACCAGCGGATAACGGTCAGTTCCCCGTCCTTTTCCCGCTTCCGGCTGGACCCCGGAGCGAGCACGGTGACTTTCACATGCCGCTCGAGCGACGGTCCCGTCGAGGTCATGGGGGTCCTGAAGCGCCTGCAGGATCTGCTCACGCGAGTCAACAACGAAGCGGGCTCCGAGGCGGCTGCACGGCCGGCCCCTTCGGCTAAAGCCGAGGAGCGGCCGAACCGAGCAACCTCGATTGCGGCCGGGCTCCTCTCCCGTTTGACCCGCCACTAGGCGGCAAAGGCTTGATTTCAGGTTACTTAAAGTCCTGATACAATTGGGATTCCGAATGCTCCAGGAGCGGGCCGTCGCCTCCGAAGGGTCGGCGCGTTCCTGAATCGTCCGGTGAGGCCATCGATGGACCCAATCAAGAACCAGCCATGACGACAGCGCCGTTTCTCTCGCGGCCCCTGGGCAACTTCATCCTCATCGCCGAGCTGGCCGAGGATGCGCTGGGAACCGTCTTTCGCGCCATCTACGCGCCCGACGAACGGCGGTTCGTCCGCATGCGCATCCTGCAGTCGCCCGAGTTACTGCCCGAAGCGGTCCTTTCCGCCATCGACCGCAGCGCCGACGACGCTCGGGCCCTCGTCCACCGGGCGATCGTTCCCAACGCCGAGGTGGGCCTGGCCGACGGACTGCCGTATCTCGCCTGGGACGAGGTTGCCGGCTGGACGCTCGACCAGCTTCTCGAGCGCGTCCGCACCCTCGGTGTCCGGATTCCGCCCGAGTACGCGCTCCTCGTCGCCGAGCGCATCGCCTCCGCTCTCGAGTACGCGCGCCGCGCCATACCCGGCCGGCCCATCGCCCATGGCCTCGTCTGGCCGGGCTTCGTCTCGATCTCGTCGAATGCGGAGATCCGGCTCGGGGGATTCGGCCTGGCGGAAGCCCTTCTCAACTCGCTGCATCAGCCGCGCATCGGCCGCGAGGTTGCGCCCTACGCCGCGCCCGAAGCGCGCGAATCCGGCGAGGTCGGCCCGGACGCCGACGTCTATTCCCTGGGCGTCATCCTGACCGAGCTCTTGACCGGGAGGCACCCGCGCCGCAGCAACCCGGCAGAGGCCCTGGCGGACGCGGAGCCCCTCAGCAGGGACCTTCGAGCACTCGTCGAGCGCGCGCTCGCTCCATCCGGACAACGTTTCCCGACGATCGTCGAGATGCGCCGCGCCCTCGAGGACATTCTGACGGCGAGCCCCTATGCCCTCTACACGGGCAACCTCGCGCTCTTCCTCTATCGCCTCTTGAACCCCGAGGGACAGAACGTCATGGATGCGGCCGACGGCGACGCGACGCATCCGGTCGACGCCGGGGCACTGGCCACGGAGCCGGATCTCGCGCCGCTCTTCCAGCCTGTCGAGGCCGCGCCGCCGATGGCCGTGGTGCCGTTTGAGAGAGAACGCGCGGAGCCGCGCTTCCAGGTGGCGCTGGCGACGCTCGAGGCGATGCCCTACCGGGAGTACTCGGCGCCACCGGCGCCCAGGACGATCTGGGCCGGCCGCATCGGGTTTGCCATCGCCGCGTCGCTCATCGCTTCCGGCTTCTTCTTCCCGGGACATCGGAGCGAGCGCATCGCGGTACCTTCGGCGAGCGCCGCCTCGACATCCAGCCCCTCGACCGCGGGAGCCTGGATCGTTCCCGCACCTGTTGCGGCAGGTTCACAGCCGGCGCCGTTGGCCCGAGCGGGGAGCGGCGTTCTGGATCCCTTCAAGCCGCTCCACGCCTCCCATGCGGTGACCCGAGGTTCGGCCCCCGACCGGGCCGCCGCGGCCGCTCTCGCCAAGCGCTCCGCCGAGGGCCTGCGGCTGCGGGCCGCCCTGGCCCGCGTCGAAGCCGAGCGGCTCGACGCCGGCGTCATCGCGCGCGATCTCTACGCCGAAGCGCAGGGCAACGAAAAAGAAGGAAACCGTCTCCTCCGTCAGGGCGCCTACGAGCTGGCGCAGCCCATCCTGATGCGCTCGACACAGCTCTACCGCATGGCGGAAGACGTCTCCCGCGAGGAGCGTGTCCGGTTGGTTCGCCTCTCCTCCCTGCAGTAATTCGCGCACCTTCCGGACGAGACCCCCGAATAGGAGGACCGGAGGACCGGCTCCTCTCTCCCTGCCGCGGGCTACCAAAACATCTGGCGCTCGAGCTCGTAGGACGAACAGAAAATTCGTCGAAAGGCAGGCCATGAGACAGACCCTTGCTCCCGCGCGCTTCGCCCTCGCCCTTCTCGCCTTCTCCGCCGCGGCGCCCGGCTTCGCTGCAGACCCGGCACACGCCCAGGCTGTCCACGGAGTCGACCCGGCCAAGATGGACCGCTCCGCCGATCCCTGCGCCGACTTCTACTTGTTTGCCAACGGAACATGGCTCGCCAATTCGCCCATCCCGGCGGACCGCTCGACCTGGGGAGCGGGCAGCGAGCTCTACGAACGCAACCTCGAGCTGCTCCGGCAGATCCTGGAGGAGGCCGCCGCCGATACAGCGGCGCCCAAAGACAGCCCGGCCGCGAAGGTCGGAACGTTCTATCGCGTCGGCATGGACACGGCCTCGATCGAATCGGGCGGCGCCAGGCCCCTGGCCGACGAGCTCTCCCGCATTGAAGGCATGGAGCGGCGGTCGGATCTGCCGGCCGTTCTGGCGCGCCTCCACCGACAGGGCGTCGGACCGGCCTTTCAGTTCGGCGTCCTGCTGGACTTGAAGGACAGCTCGAAGAATCAGGCCTGGCTCTACCAGGGCGGATTGGGACTGCCCGACCGGGACTATTACCTGACAAAAGACGCGAAGAAGACGGAGATCCGCAAGCAGTACGGGATCCATGTCGCGAAGATCCTGGAGCTCGCTGGTGACAACCCGAAGGCGGCGGCGGCGCACGCGAAGACCGTGCTCGCTCTCGAGACGCGCCTGGCCAAAGTCTCCATGACGCCCGTCGAGCAGCGCGATCCGCAGGCGATCTACCACAAGATGACGCCCGCGGAGCTTCAGGTCCTGGCCCCCGGGCTCGACTGGAAAAGCTACTTCGAAAGCGTCGGCGTCAAGGACCTCGACAACCTCAACGTCGGCCAGCCCGCGTTTGCCCGGGAGATTGGCGCGATGGCGGCGAAAGTTGCGCTTGCCGACTGGAAGACGTATCTGCGCTGGCACCTGCTTCACGCGGAAGCGGCCAACCTCTCCTCCCCCTTTGTCGCGGAAAACTTCCGGATGTACGGGCAGACCATCGGCGGTGCCAAAGAGCTGCGGCCGCGCTGGAAGCGGGTCCTCCAGTCCACCGACCAGGAGCTCGGCGAGGCGCTCGGCCAGCTCTACGTCGCCCGCGCCTTTCCTCCGGAAGCCAAGGCGCGCGCCCGCGAGATGATCAACAACCTCATTGCCGCTCTCCGCGACCGGCTCGTCGCGCTCGATTGGATCGAAGAACCGACGCGGCAGCAGGCGCTGCGCAAGCTCGACGCCATCCAGATCAAGGTGGGCTATCCCGAGGTGTGGCGCGACTACGCGCGGCTCAAGGTCGACAAAGGCACCTACGCCGGCAACGTCATGGAGGCCGAAGCCTTCGAGTTCGACCGCAACCTCGCGAAGATCGGCAAGCCCGTCGACCGCTCCGAGTGGGGTATCACGGCTCCGACCGTGAACGCCTACTACAACACGAGCTTCAACGAGATCGTGTTTCCGGCCGGAATCCTGCAGCCCCCCTTCTTCGACCCGCAGGCCGACGACGCGTACAACTATGGCGCGATCGGCGCGGTCATCGGGCACGAGCTGACGCATGGCTTCGACGACGAGGGCCACCAGTTCGACGCCGACGGCAACCTGAAGAGCTGGTGGACGGCTCAGGACGAAAAGAACTACGCCGCCCGCGCGGAGAAGATCGAGAAGCAGTTCTCCGCCTACATCGCCGTGGACGCCGAGCACGTCAACGGCAAGCTCACGCTCGGAGAGAACATCGCCGACCTCGGAGGCTTGAAGATCGCCTACCTGGCCTGGCGCAAGGCGAACGCCGGGAAGCCGGACGCGCCCGATGCGGCCGGATTCACACCGGAACAGCGGCTTTTCCTCGGGTTCGCGCAATCCTGGCGCCGGAATTCACGGCCCGAAGTGCTCCGCCTTCTGATCGCGACCGATCCGCACTCTCCTCCCCGCTTCCGCGTGCTCGGGCCCACGTCGAACCTGCCCGAGTTCGCCAGAGCGTTCTCCTGCGCCGGGCCGGCCGGGGGAGCGGCGGAGACTGTCTCGATCTGGTAGCTCGCTTCCCCTAGAATCGCGGCCGGGGACCTCGACATGGCAACACCGGTCGGATTCATCGGCCTCGGAACGATGGGGCTCGGCATGGCCCGCAACCTGGCAAAGGCGGGCTTTCCGATCTCGCTCGCCTCGCGCACGGCGTCCAAGGCCCGCGCGCTCGCCGACGAGCTGTCGGCCGCCGGCTTAAGCGCCCGGGCCTTCGACCGCTTCGACGAGGTGGGGCGCGCCTCCGAGATCGTGGTCTCGAGCCTGCCCGACGCCCCGGAAGTCGAGCAGGTGCACCTGGGCCCCTCCGGCTCCGCAAGCGGTTCGGCGAAGGGATCGATCGTCATTGACTGCTCGACGATTGCCGCCGAGTCGGCGCGGGCAATCGCGGCGCGCCTGGCCGAGCGAGGCATCGGCTTCCTGGACGCGCCCGTCTCAGGCGGCCAGAAAGGCGCTGCCGAAGGCACGCTCACGTTCTTCATCGGCGGCGAGACGGCCGTCCTCGAGCGGGCCCGGCCCGTCTTCGAAGCGATGGGAAAACGGCTGACTCACCTCGGTGCCTCCGGGGCCGGCCAGCTCGGCAAGGCGACCAACCAGATCCTCGTCGCCGGCAACCTGATCGCGGTGGCCGAGGCGCTGGCCTTCGCGGCGAAAGCGGGCCTGCCCCTGCCGGAGCTGCACGCCGCGCTGACGGCCGGGGCCGCCAACTCGTGGGCGCTCGAGGTGCTGGGCAAGAAGATGCTCGACCGCGATTTCAAGCCGGCCTTCGCCATCAAGCACCAGCAGAAGGACCTCGCGATCGTGTTGAAGACGGCGCGCGAAAAAGGCGTGCCGCTGCCGGGAGTCGCGCTCGTCCACCAGCTCCTCTCGGCATTGGAAGCAGAGGGCCGCAGCGAGGACGGCACCCAGGCGCTCCTGACGCTCTACGAGAGGATCGGCAAACCCTAGACGTGGCACGGCCGCCTTTCCCCTCGATAGAGCCCGAACGCGGCCGCGCCCGGTCGCGATCCGGCCGCGATAGCATGGCGCCCCTTTGCCCATGACGATGCACCGGATCGAGCCCGCCCGCCTTGCACCCGGAATGACCTCCGAGACGCTTCCGGGCCCCAGGCCGGAAGACGCGCCGTCCGCCCACGCCTCGAGCCGTCTCGTGCGCGGCAAGGCCCTGATCTTCTGGGACCCAAAGACCCCGGGCAAGAAGCGCGACGCCATCGACACGGACCAGATCACGCCGACGACCGACTGTGTCTCCGAGAGCCTCGCAAGCCTCGATCAGCGCTGGAAGGACGGCGCCTTCCGCCACCTCATGCCGGACTTTCGAGAACGCGTCCACGCCGGCGAGACGTTCGTCATCGCGGGCGACCGATTCGCCATCGGCTCCTCGCGCGAGATGAGCCCGGCCGGCTTGAAGGGTGTGGCGGAGGAGGTCGGCAAAGAGCTCGTCATCGTCTGCGGCGCCAACATGGGAGACATCTTTCGCCGCAACGCCTTCAATCTCGGCCTGCACGTCGTCCAGAGCCCGGAGGCCGTTGCCGAGGCGCGCGACCGGGACGCGTTCGCGTTCGATCCCGGGACGAGGCGTCTCACGCAACGAAACGCAAGGTAAGGCCTACGACCCCGTGCCTCTCTCGCCCAAGGAAGAGGAGATCCGCCGCGAGGGCGGCATCTTCGCCGTGGGCCGCCGCGAGTTCCGGGATTCCGTGTGGCGCCGGCCCGAGCTCGCCTGGCCGGACCCGCAAGCCGCCAGGCGCCTCACGACGACCGAACAGATCGTCTGGGCGCACCGCGTGGACAGGGACGCGAAGGTCGCCCCCGGCGCCACGCTGCGCGTCTTCGCGGACCTGTTGCCCGCTTCCGACGGCACGGCGCCCTTCGCGATCCACACGTTCAACCAGATCACGGGGGGCCGCTCGATCTTCCCGCGCCAGGCCGCCGTCGCCAACGATCACTTCGTCTTTACCGGCCACGAGGCCGACGACAAACAGACATCGATCGGCCGGGAGTTCGCGCGCCTGCACGGGATCGAGAAGCCCTACTACGCGACGCCGGGCGACGGCATCTTTCACTTCTACTTCCCGGAGCAGGGCCTCGTGTACCCGGGCCAGCTCATACCCGGGCGCCGACTCGCACAGCCGCGCCTACGGCGCCTACGGAGCGGTGGGCTTCGGCGTGGGCTCGACGACGCTCGGCTTCGGCTGGTCGACAGGCTACGTCTACTTCACGCTCGCCAAACAGCGCCGCGTGACTCCTGCGCGGCAAGCTGCAGCCCTGGGTCTCGGGCAAGGACATCGTTCTGGAGCTCCTGCGGCGCTGGGGCCCGCAGCAGTCCCAGGGCATGTCGGTCGAGTTCGTGGACGCGGGCCTGGAACTGCCGATCGCCTACCGAAACACGATTGCCAACATGATGGCCGAGGGCGAGGCCTTGAACGGAATCTTCGCGCAGGACGCCGTGACCGACGCGTGGCTCCGCGCCCGGGGCATCGCGGAGCTGCCGTACCCGCGGACTCACGCCCGGCTCGGAAGCCGTGTACGCGATCGACGAGGACTTTTCGCTGGCCGATGTCGCGCCGATGATCGCCAAGCCCTTTGCGCCGGGAAACGCATTCCCGGCCGGCGACGTCGCCAAAGAGCGGATTACCTTCGATGCCGCTTTGATCGGCTCCTGCACCAACGGGAGCTACGACGACCTGCTCCAGGCCGCGCTCGTGATGAGAGCCGCCCGGAAGCTCGGAATCACGAAGGCCGCGCGGGCGCTCAAGGTCTTCCCCGGGTCAGGCGGCGTGGGGCAGCAGATCGAGCGGCCCGACCCGCGTCTTTCCGGCGAATCGATCGCCGAAGTCTTCCGCGGCGCCGGCGCCGTGATCCGGCGCAGCTGGTGCGGGCCGTGCTTCGGCCAGGGCGAGGACGCCCTGACGCAGGGCCAGCGCGCCATCACGTCCTTCAACCGCAACTGGCAGAACCGCATGGGTGTGGGCGGCGAGGGCTACCTCGCCTCGCCGGCCGTCGTCGCCGCCTCCGCCCTGCTCGGTTACATGGGACCGCCCGAAGAGCTCGGCCTCACCTGGGATCCGGAGCGCTTCGGGGTGTAGAAGAGAGGACGGGGCCGAAGGGGCCTCGCTCCTCGCGCCGCCACCAGGCGCCGGTTGCGCGGCGCTGCGCAAAATCCGTGAAGCGGTAGTCGTAGAGAATGGGGCGGATGTAGCGCGGAGGATGGCCCGGGAAGGGATTTCCCGAGAAGAGACGCAGGACGGGCGGCGAGCCCTCGAGCAGGCGCGCCTCCAGCCGCTCGAGCCAGGGGCTCTCCCCGTAGCCCTGGAGCGCCGCGAACCACATTTGCCAGTCGAGCCGAGGCTGATGAGGCGCAACGAAGCGAGGCCGGCGCATCGGGTCACCCGGCTTCCACGGAAACGTGTAGGGCTTCCACTCTTCCCCGTCGTCGCTGCCTTCCAGCACGATCTCGGGCCTCTCGATCGTCATGACGGCAAAGAGACCGTAGCCGTTCACGCTGCGAAAAGGAGCCACGGCCCGAACGAGCGACACGACGGGCGCGGGCCAGGAGGCCGGGCGCAGCACCATGTTCCACATCAGGATCGCCGAAACCGCGCCGATGACGGCGGCAAACGGAGCCAACGCCCACGCCGGCAAAACCTCGAACCGCCGCCGCGGCGAGGCCTCGGCGGGCGCAGGCCACAGCCGGCGCCAGCGCTCCGGGAACGATGCGTCGTCGACGAGCGTCCAGGCGAGGGCGGCCGCGAGCATGTTGAAAAAGGCGTAGTTGCCCGTCGAGGCTATCGCCGCCTGAAAGGCGAGGAATGTCCAGAAAGCCACGAGGCGAAGGCGCCGCGGCCCGAAGATGAAGAAGGGCACGACGAGCTCGATAGCGAACATGACGGCGCACGAGGCCGTCTGGAACCACGGAGGAAGCTGGTGCATGAACCAGGCTGTCCACGGGGGAAGCGGCTGCGTTTCATAGTGGCGGCGCAAGGCCGTGAGGCTCGACCAGGCGGCGTCGCCGCTCGAAAGCTTGACGAAGCCGGACGAGAACATGAGGCGAAAGAGCAGCCAGCGCTGGAGCCACACGGCAACGGACGGAGGCGGCATCGCCGCGCGGCGCAGGCGCAGGCACAGCGGCGCCGAAAGCAGCGCGAGCAAGCCCGCCTCGAGCAGCAGAGCGTCCCACTGGAACTCGAGGAAGACCTGCCCGGCGACGCAGAGCGACAGGTAGAAGGCCCAGCAGACAAAGAGAGCCGCCGCGGGAAAAAAGCCCGCGACGACCCCCAGCGCGGCGAGCATCCCTCCGCCGCAGAGAAAGTGCAGGAAGCCGTCGCTCGAATCCAGCCAGCAGAGAGTCGGGAGCAGAGCGAATCGGCCCGGACCCATGTTCCGTCGCACATAGTCCAGGAACTCGCCAATCGGCAAAATCCCGCGCGAGCCGACGAGCCCGTCGACCTGGATCCAGAGCGAGGCGAAGGCGACCAGGTAGCACAGGCCGACGGACCGGAGGAAGAGGTCGTTGCCGACCCGGAACGTCGGCAGGGCCTCCGTCCGATCCATGCTCCGAAGTCTAGACGTTCAGCCTGCTCGGGACGTCAAATGGGCGCGGCCTCGGGGGGATTCTGAACGGTTCGGCGTCTCGACCCGAGCGATTCTAAGTCTCATTTTCCACGGCCCTGCGCCGGTATCCTATTGCATGACTCTTGCATCATTTCGCCTTCGAGAGGGGAGAACTGCAATGGACTCATCGAAACGGTCATCAACGCTCCGCGCGATCGGAGTTTTCTTCTCGGTACTGCTCTTCGCTGGCGCCGCAGCAGGTCAGAACCGGGACGATACGGGCGAGATCCAGCAGACGGTCGCGCGGGTCTCGTTCCTGACCGGCAGCGTGTCCTACGCGCGCGGAGACGACCCGGACAACTGGGAGGCCGCCGACTTCAACATTCCCCTGACGATTGGCGACCGCCTCTTCACCGGCGAGGACGGCCGCGCGGAGCTGCAGGTCCAGGGAGGCTTCTACATCCGCGTCGGCCCCCAGGCGGATCTCGCGGCCTTGAACCTCACGTACGACACGAAGCAGTGGTCCCTGCGCTCGGGCTACGCGGCTTTCCAGCTCAGCCGCCTCGGCGAGAACGAGGTCTTCGAGGTGGACACGCCCAATGCCGCGATCACCTTCGAGCGCACAGGCGAGTACCGCGTGGACGTGGATGGCGATGGCAACACGCGCGTGACCGTCCGGCGCGGCCGCGCGATCGTAGCGGCGGGCGGCGGACAGGTCCCGCTCAACAGCGGCGACCGGATGAACGTCGATGGAACCGACTCCCCGAGTTACGACGTCATCGCCATGGGCGCGACGGACAGCTTCGACGGCTGGGTGCGCGAACGGGAGCGCCGATCTGAAAGCGCGCGGGCGCAGTCGCTCTCTTACGTCAACGCCGACATCGTCGGTGTGGCCGATCTCGACGAGCACGGGCGGTGGCAAAGCATCCCCTCCTACGGCATGGTCTGGACGCCGACAGTCGTCGCGGCCGGCTGGCAGCCCTACCGGACGGGCCATTGGATCTGGCAGGACCCGTGGGGATGGACCTGGGTGGCGGCCGAGCCGTGGGGCTGGGCGCCGTACCACTACGGCCGGTGGGTCAACTGGTCCTCGCGCTGGTGGTGGGTGCCCGTGGCGCGCACCGTGCGGTCCGTCTGGTACGCGCCGGCGCTCGTCGCCTTCTCGGGCGGCGGCCCGGGCTGGTCCTCAGGTGGCGGCGGCTACGTCGGCTGGTTCCCGCTCGCCCCGCGAGATCCCTTCATCCACTGGTGGGGACCGAGCCGCGGCCGCAACGTCACAAACGTGACGTACGTCAACCACAGCTACATCACGGTCGTGAACCACAACACGTTCATCTCCGGCGGCCTCGTGACCTCGAACTGGGTGCGCGACCGCTCCGTCGTGACGAGCGTCATGCAGGCGCCCGTCCTGCGCGGGCCGCTGCCGATCGTTCCGACATCGGCGTCCTTGCGCATCGCGGCGCGGCCGGGCCTGCCGCCCGTCATGCGGCCGCCGCGACAGGTCGACGCGCGCTCGGTCGTCGTCCGGATGCCGCCGCCTCCCGCCCCTCCGACGTTTCGGACGAAGTTGACGGTGATCGAGAAGAATCGCGGCGAGCCGGTCGCCCCGGCCGCGGCAACGCAAATGGCCGAGTCCGACCGCGGGACGCCAAGGCCCGTCGTCGTGGTCCGGCCGGCAACCAGCGGAGGAGGAAACGTCACGTTTGCGCCGAAGAACTCGGATGGCCGCGCGCCGCGCGCCGAGCCGATCGCGCCCACGCGCCAGGTCAGGCCCACTCCCGTCGCCGCGCCGGCCCCGGCTGCGACCCCTCTTTCAGATCGTAGCCGCCGGCCCGATGAAAGGGTCATACGTCCGACACCCCAGACGATTTCGCCCCAACGCGCGACGCCCCAGCCTCGGGAGATGCCCACGCAACAAGCGACACAGCCGCCGCGACCGCCGCTCCAAGCGACACAGCCGCCGCGCGAGATGCCGCCGCAGCGGGCGACGCGGCCGCCTCGCGAGACACCGCCGCCACGAGCGACGCAGCCGCAGCGAGAGCCGCCGCCCCAAGCGACACAGCCGCCACAACAAGCGACACAGCCGCCGCGGGAAAAGCCGAACCACCAGCGCGAGATCGTGACTCGTCCGCCGGACTCTGGAAGGCCTCCGGACACCGGGCGCCCGACGCCGGGCCCGCGTCCGACGGCGCCGCCTCAGCAGCCGGCTGTCGAGAGGCCCCCCGTCGAGCACGCGCACCCCGGCGGCGGCCCGCCACAGAAGGCGACACCGCAACCGAAGGAGAAGCCGCAACCGAAGGAGAAGCCGACGCCGAAGCCGACGGAGAAGCCGGGCCCCTAGCCCGACGCCACGCTGACGCGCGGAACCAGCCGCTCGGCCGCCGAGGCGCGCCAGAGCTCGCGCCGGGTCATCCCGGCCGCCCTTGCAAACAGGCGGTCGGGCAGCTGCTCGATCCGCGTGTTCCATGTGGTCGTGGCCGCGTTGTAGAGCTCGCGCCGATCGGCGATCTGGTTCTCGAGCTCCGAAATCCGAGCCGAGAGTTTCGCGAAGCTCTCATTGGCTTTCAAGTCGGGGTACCGCTCGGCGACGGCAAAGAGCTGGCGCAGAGCATCCGACACACCCTGGGAGGCCCGGGTCTGCGTCGGCAGGTCGCGGGCGGCTGCGAGCGTCATCCGCGCCACGACGAGCCGTTCGAGAGTGCTCTTCTCGAAGGCCATGTAGCCCCGGCACGTCTCCACGAGTTGCGGCAACTCGTCGTGCCGCTGCTTCAAGAGCACGTCGATGTTGAACCAGGCGCGTTCGCACTCCTGCCTCGCGGCGACGAGCCCGTTGTACGTCACCAGCGTCCAGACGCAAACGAAGGCAACAACCACGAGAAGGCCGAACAGGAGGACGGACAGGGCGGTCATGCCGGGATTCTACGGTGACAGGCCGAGCAGCAGGATCAGCGCAATGGCGAGATAGACGGCGCCGGCGCCCACCCCGACAAAGAACTCGCGTTGGAATTGCGCTTGCTCCTGCCCGCGCGAGCGGGTCGCGATCGTGAAAGGGGCACCGGGGTCCGAGCCAATGAAGACCTCGTCGGTTGCGGGCGGCGATCCGTTGCCGGCTTGAAGCCCCATCGCATCCGTCGAGCGGCGCTGCGCGAAACCGGTCACGAAGACCGGCATGTCGGCCGGCAGGAGCCACTCCCGCACGATCGTGTCGTGGTCGAGAGCGATCGTCTCGGGCTCCACGTCGAGCTCCGCGTCCGTCGGCTGGACGAGGACGGAGCCGCTGCCGTCCTCGATGCGGAAGGGCATGTCCGACGAGCTGCCCTCAGCAATGGTGCGCCAGCCCGCCCGACTCTCCGAGGCCTGCTCCCGGACTCGGACATCGAAGCAATACCAGACGCACTCGAGATGCGAGTAGGGGGCTTTCAGCAACGCGGTGGCGGCAGTTCTGCCCGAGATTTGGACCAGTCCCATCGCCATCGAGCGAACCCTCGAGACCGGCACGGATCGCAGCTTCTCGCGCAGCGACAGGGAGCGGAGCCCGAACCCGATCGCCCCGCATCCCGAAAGCGCGAGACCGATGGCCGATAGACGATGCGGCACGAGGAGGAAGACCGCCGGCCCGAGGACGAGCCACGGCCACAGCCTCAGGCGCAGATGCGCCGCCTTTCCCCGGCGAACCCAGGGCACCGGTGAGGCCGCCCGGGCCGCGCCCGGCCTGGCGAAGAAGGCCTGCGCCTTGACGGATCGCGCGAGGCCGGCCGACGCGGCAGTGCCGACTTCGGCGACCTCTCCCGGGGGTGCTTTCGGATAGAGCCCCCGGCTCCAGGCGATCGAGGCCGCGGCCGCGTAGCGATCGAAAAGCGAGACGCGTTCCCTGTCGGCGCCTTCGAGGGGCTCGGCTCCGGCCGGAGCATCGATCGCGAGATCCTGTCCCATGAACCCGATATCCACGACCGCCCCCGAGGAGCGCGCCGCGATCAGCTCGAGCAGGCGCAGGAGGTTGGCGGGTCCCGACAGCCCGCCGCCCGGAAGGCCCCGCCACGTCATGCCTTTCACGGGCACCCGCAGGCGGCCTTCGGCCCAGACCACATCGACGACGGGAAAGACCGCGCGCAGGAGACGCTGCCGCATCGAGTCGCCCGGGCGGGCCTGCGCCGCGCCGCGTGCGGGATCGTCCCGGCCAACATCGGCGACCACGAAGAGCAGAGGCACGCCTTGGGGCGGTCCGGCCGGCTGCCCGTGCACGCGCAGGCAGACGCCATCTCCATCGACCGGGGCGACGCCGCCGGCCACCTGGAGCCTCGGCAGCGCGCGGGACTGCGCATCGGTCACGACAGCCGAGGCGAGCCCGGCTCCCGCGAGAGCCTGCGCGGCGGCCGCCACCTCTTCGGCCGATCCCCGGGCCGCCGCCGCAAGGGCGCGGCCGTTCAACTGGATGCGAAGACGCTGGGGGTCGAGGCCGCTCTTGCGCGCAGCCTCGAGAACCGATTCCGGGCTCGATTCGGAGCCGCTCGGAAGGACGACGAGGCATGCACGATCGTTCACCGCCGGATGCTATGCTGGAAACAAGAGGCCGCGTATGTTCATCGTAACTGACTCATTTCTATAAACTTAACAGATTAGACAATATGGACTTAATAGTATAGATTCTGCTCATATGGTGACCGAAACCCGTTCCATCCTCGACCTGACGAACCGCGAGTACAAGGCCGGGTTCGTCACGGATATCGAGTCCGAAACGATACCGGCCGGGCTTTCCGAGAACGTCATCCGAACGATCTCGGCAAAGAAGAAGGAGCCGGAGTGGATGCTCGAGTGGCGCCTGAAGGCCTACCGCCACTGGCTGACCATGAAGGAGCCCGCCTGGGCGAACGTCCACTATCCCCCGATCGACTACCAGTCGATCGTCTACTACTCCGCCCCGAAGGACAGGAAGAATGCGCCCAAGTCGCTCGAGGACGTCGATCCGAAGCTCCTCGAGACCTACGAGAAGCTCGGCATTCCGCTGCGCGAACGCGGCAAGCTGGCAGGTGTGGCCGTCGACGCCGTGTTCGACTCGGTTTCGGTTGCGACGACCTTCCGGGAGCAGCTCTCGAAAGTCGGCGTCATTTTCTGCTCCTTCTCCGAGGCCGTGACCAACCACCCGGACCTGGTGAAGAAGTACCTGGGCTCGGTCGTGCCGTATTCGGACAACTTCTTTGCGACCCTGAACTCGGCCGTCTTCTCCGACGGCTCGTTCTGCTACATCCCGAAGGGCGTGCGGTGCCCGATGGAGCTCTCGACGTACTTCCGCATCAACTCGGCCAACACGGGCCAGTTCGAGCGGACTCTGATCGTGGCCGACGCAGGCGCCTACGTTTCCTATCTCGAAGGCTGCACCGCCCCGATCCGCGACGAGAACCAGCTCCACGCCGCGGTCGTCGAGCTCGTGGCGCTCGAGAATGCCGAGATCAAGTACTCGACCGTCCAGAACTGGTATCCGGGCGACAAGGACGGCAAGGGCGGCATCTTCAACTTCGTCACCAAGCGGGGCAAGTGCCAGGGCGCCAACTCCAAGATCTCCTGGACGCAGGTCGAGACCGGCTCGGCCATCACCTGGAAGTACCCGAGTTGCATTCTGCAGGGCGACAACTCCGTCGGCGAGTTCTATTCGGTGGCCGTCACGAACAACCTCCAGCAGGCCGACACCGGCACGAAGATGATCCACATCGGGAAGAACACGAAGTCGACGATCGTCTCGAAGGGGATCTCGGCCGGGCGCGGCCAGAACAGCTACCGCGGGCAGGTCCGGATCCTCGCGAAGGCCGACAACGCGCGCAATTACTCGCAGTGCGATTCGTTGCTGATCGGCGACCAGTGCGGGGCGCACACCTTCCCGTACATCGAGGTCAACAACTCGACGGCGCAGATGGAGCACGAAGCCTCGACCTCGAAGATCGGGGAAGACCAGATCTTCTACTTCCAGCAGCGAGGCATTTCGGCCGAGGACGCCGTCTCGATGATCGTCAACGGCTTCTGCAAGCGGGTCTTTCAGGAGCTCCCGATGGAGTTCGCCGTCGAGGCGCAGAAACTGCTGGGTGTCAGTCTGGAGGGATCGGTTGGCTGAGACCATGCTCGAAATCAAGAACCTCCACGCCAGCGTCGCTGGCAAGGAAATCCTGAAGGGCGTCAACCTGGCGGTGAAGGCCGGCGAAGTCCACGCCCTGATGGGCCCCAACGGCTCGGGCAAGTCGACTCTCGCGCACGTGCTGGCCGGCAGGCCCGGCTACGAGGTCACGGCCGGAACGGCGCTCTACAAGGGCAAGGACCTGCTCGCGATGAAGCCCGAGGAGCGGGCGCGCGAAGGCGTTTTCCTCGCGTTCCAGTACCCCGTCGAGATCCCGGGCGTTTCGAACGTCTACTTCCTGAAGAACGCGTTGAACGCCATCCGGAAACACCGGAACCTGCCGGAGCTCGACGCGATGGACTTCCTGAAGCTCTCCAAGGAAAAGGCGCGCCTCGTCGAGATCGACGAGGACCTCATCAAGAGGCCTGTCAACGAGGGCTTCTCGGGCGGCGAGAAGAAGCGCAACGAGATCTTCCAGATGGCGGTGCTCGAGCCGGCGCTCGCCATTCTCGACGAGACGGATTCGGGCCTCGACATCGACGCTCTCAGGATCGTGGCCTCGGGCGTCAACTCGCTGCGGGCTCCCGACCGTTCGATGATCGTCGTGACCCACTACCAGAGACTCTTGAATTACATCGTGCCCGACTTCCTGCACGTGCTCGTCGAAGGACAGATCGCCCTCTCGGGCGGCAAGGACCTGGCGCTCAAGCTCGAAGAAAAGGGCTATGCCTGGCTCGAGAAGGAGCCGCCGGCCCCGAAGGCGCCGGCCGCGGCTGCCGGGATCAACGCAAGATGATGGCGGCAGTCGCCGAAGAGACGGCCTTCGCGCCCGACTTCGCGGCGTTCGAAGCGGAGCACCCGAGAGGGCCAGGCTGGCTCCGGGAGCTGCGCGGCGCAGCCTTCTCCCGTTTTACGGAGCTCGGCTTTCCGACGACGAAAGTGGAAGCCTGGCGTTTCACGAGCGTGCGGCCGATCGTCGCAAACGCCTGGGCGCTCACGACGCGCGCCCCCCACCTCACCCCGCCCCCGCGGGGACAGGGTGTCCGGATCACGAGCCTTCACGACGCCATCACGGGCAACCCGGAGAAGCTCGAGCGGCTGCTCGGAAAGGTCGCCCGATCGGAGTCGAGCGCCTTCACGGCCCTCAATACGGCCTTTTTCGAAGACGGCGTCTTCATCGAGATCGAAAAAGGGGCGGTGATTGCGGAGCCCATCGGGCTCGTCTTCGACGCGGCCGGAGCCGAAGAGGGGGAAACCCCCGAGGTTTCGTACCCGCGGGTGCTCGTCTCGGCCGGAGAGGGTTCCCAGGCAACAATCGTCGAGTCCTGGGCGGGCCGGGGCGGGCGGCCGTACCTCACCAACGCGATCACCGAGATCGTGGTCAACGACGGCGCCGCGCTCCAGCACGTCAAAGTCCAGCGCGAGGACACGGCTGCCTTTCATGTCCAGTCGATCGCGGCGCGCGTCGGGCGCTCCGCGCGCTTCGCGTCGCACAACATCGCGGTGGGCGCCGCGATCGCCCGCACGGACATCGACGTGCTGCTCGATGAAGAAGGCGCCGAATGCGAGCTGAACGGCCTCTTCCTGGGCTCCGGCCGCCAGCACATCGACAACCACACCGTGATCGACCACGCGAAGCCGCACGGATCGAGCCGCGAGCTCTACAAGGGCATCATGGACGGCCAGTCGCGCGGCATCTTCCACGGTCTCGTGATCGTGCGGCACGGCGCCCAGAAAACCGACGCGATCCAGACCAACAAGAACCTCCTGCTCTCCAAAGAGGCTCTCGTCAACTCGACCCCGGCGCTTCAGATCCTGGCCGACGACGTCAAATGCAAGCACGGCTCGACGACGGGCCAGATCGACGAAGCCGCGCTCTTCTACCTGCGGTCGCGCGGCATCGGCGAGGCCGAGGCCCGGGCCCTGATGACCTGGGCGTTCGCCTCCGACGTCGTCGGGCGCATCCCCGTTCCTTCCGTCCGCTCCGCCGTCGAGGCCGTTCTGGGCTCGCGCCTCCCCTCCCCTCCGGAGTCCCGATGAGCACGCTGGCCCCCATCCGCGAGAGGAAATCGCCCGGCCTCGATGTCGAACGGCTGCGCCGCGACTTCCCCATCCTCTCGCGCCGGGTCCACGGCAAGCCCCTCGTCTATCTCGACAACGCCGCGACGACACAAAAGCCGATCCCGGTCCTCGAGGCGGAGAGAAAAGTCTACGAGGAGTACTACGCCAACGTCCACCGGGGAGTGCACCTGCTGTCGGTCGCCTCGACCGAGGAGTACGAGAAGGTCCGGGAGAAGGTGAAGAGCTTCATCGGCGCTGCCGCAACGCGCGAGATCGTGTTCGTGCGCGGCACGACCGAAGGGATCAACCTCGTGGCGCAGACCTACGGGCGCAAGCACGTCGGCAAGGGCGACGAGATCCTGATCACCCACCTCGAGCACCACTCGAACATCGTGCCCTGGCAGATGCTCTGCGAAGAGAAGGGCGCCAGGCTCGTCGTCGCCCCGATCGACAGCCGCGGGCAGGTGATCCTGGAGGAGTACGAGAAGCTCCTCTCCGGACGCACGAAGATCGCCGCCTTCGCGCACGTTTCCAACGCCCTCGGCACGGTCAACCCGGTCGAGAAGATGGCCGCCCTGGCCCACGCTCGCGGCGCCGCCGTCCTGGTGGATGGCGCGCAGGCTGTGCCCCGCCTGCCCGTCGATGTCTCGAAGCTCGGCTGCGACTTCTACGCTTTCTCCGGACACAAGATGTACGGGCCGACGGGTGTGGGCGTGCTCTGGGGCAAAGAGAAGCTCCTCGAGGCGATGCCTCCCTGGCAGGGCGGCGGGGACATGATCAGCTCCGTCACCTTTGCGAAATCGACCTGGAACGTGCTGCCCTACAAGTTCGAGGCGGGAACGCCGAACATCGCGGGCGCCATCGCCCTGGGTGCCGCCGTCGATTACTTGAACGCAGTCGGCGTGGCGCGCGTCGCGGCCCACGAGGACGATCTCCTCGCTTACGCGACCGAGCGCGTCGGGAAGATCCCGGGGGTCCGGCTCGTCGGCACGGCTGCGGAGAAAGCGGCCGTTCTGTCCTTCACGATCGACGGCGTGCACCCCCACGACATCGGCACGGTGCTCGACCGCGCGGGTGTCGCGGTCCGCACCGGCCACCACTGCGCGCAGCCCGTCATGGACTTCTTCAAGATCCCGGCCACGGCGCGCGCCTCTTTCGCCCTCTACAACACGCGCGCCGAAGTCGACGTGCTGGGAGCGGGTGTCGAAGACGTCATCAGGATGTTCCGATGAGCAAGGCGAGCTCCGACCTGCGAGACCTCTACCAGGAGGTCATCCTCGACCACAGCAAACGGCCGAGGAACTTTGGAGAGCTGCCCGGCGCCAACCGACAGGCGGAGGGCTACAACCCGCTCTGCGGCGACCGGGAGACCGTGTCCCTGACCGTCGAGAACGACGTCTTGAAGGACATCCGCTTCACGGGCTCCGGCTGCGCCATTTCGACGGCGTCGGCTTCCATGATGACCGAGAGCCTCAAGGGCAAGACGACGCCGGAAGCCGAGGCGCTCTTTTCCCGGTTTCACGACTTGATCACGGGAGAGTCGAAGTCCGGCCCGGACGGCCCGCCGCTCGGCAAGCTCGAGGTTTTTTCGGGCGTGCGCGAGTATCCGGTCCGCATCAAGTGCGCGACGCTGCCCTGGCACACGCTGAAGGCGGCGCTGACGAGCGGCGGGGCCGCATCCGTCGTCTCGACCGAAGACGGCGCCGAGGCCTCGCCCAAAGAAGAACCGAAGACCTGTTGAGGAGCCTGCCATGAAGATGGAAAAGCAAACGACCATGACCCGCGACGTCGAGGCTCGGGAGATCCCGAGCGGAATGGCCGTCACGCTGCGGGCCGGAGACCCGGTCGCGATCACGCAGTCGTTGGGCGGCAGCTACACCGTCATCACGACCTCGGGCTTCATGGCCCGCATCGACGGCAAGGATGCCGACGCCATCGGGGAGAAGGTCATCGAGGCCGACGCGGCCGCCTCCGCCGGCAAGTCCGTCGAGGAGCTGTGCTGGGAGCAGTTGAAGACCTGCTACGACCCCGAGATCCCCGTCAATGTCGTGGACCTGGGGCTCGTTTACAAGTGCGAGCTCTCGGACCTGCCCGACGGAGGAAAGAAAGTCGACGTGCGCTTCACACTGACGGCGCCCGGCTGCGGCATGGGCGACACGTTGAAGGAAGACATGAGGCAGAAGCTCCTCGCGGTTCCGGGCGTCCGGGAGGCGGATGTGCAGGTGCTCTTCGACCCTCCCTGGAGCATGGCGATGATGTCTGATGCCGCCAAGTTGCAGCTGGGGATGCTGTGAGCGGGGCCGGAGGGTCCAAAGTCCAAAGTCCAAAGTCCAAAGGGGCGAAGCTATGAGACTCAGTTCGCAGGAAGAGTACGGCCTTCGGTGTTTGCTGCGGGTTGGGAGAGTGACAGCGCCGGAGAGCGTCACGATCGCCGAGCTGTCGCGATCCGAAGGGATCACGGAACCCAACGTCGCCAAGATGATGAGGCTTCTGCGCCAGGCCGGATTCGTCCAGTCGACGCGCGGCCAGTCGGGCGGCTACGCGCTGGCCCGGCCGGCAGCCGAGATCCAGATCGGCGAAGTCCTCGCCGTCCTGGGCGGCCGCCTCTACGAGCCCTCCTTCTGCGACGTCCACACGGGGGTCGAGGAGCTCTGCAGCAACATGACCGACTGCTCGATCCGCTCGGTCTGGCGCCTCGTCCAGCGGGCCGTCGACGACGTCCTCGGCAAGATCACCCTGAAGGACCTGCTCGTCCCCGAAAGGGAGATGAACGCCTGGCCGTCGAACGGCGCCGCCGTGCTTCCGACATACCGGCCACAGGCGTAGACTCCCCGCCGTTCTCTCTCGAGAAGGAGGCTACCGTGCAGAGCTCGCTCCGCCTTCGCATCGCCGCCGCCCTGTCGATCTTCGTGTTCGTTTTCCCGCTGGGCGCGGAGAACCCGTCGCGCCCGCCCTCAACGAAAGCGGAGCCCGTCAACGATCTCTATGGCGGCGTGGCTGTTTCTGACCCGTACCGCTGGCTCGAAGACCAGAACTCGCCCGAGACGCGAGCCTGGATCGACGCACAGAACAAGTACTCGGACGCCTTCCTGCGCGTCCTGCCCGGGCGGGCCGCCCTCCAGACGCGCCTCGAGCAGCTGCTGAAGGTCGACACGGTCACCTCCCCGACGGTGCGAAACAACCGGTACTTCTTCTACAAGAGAGCGGCAAGCCAGGATCTGCCGATCCTCTACGTCCGGAAGGGATTCGCCGGCGCAGACGAGGTCTTGATTGACCCGCTGCCCCTGAGCCCGGACCACTCGGTCTCGGTTGCTCTCCTCGAGGTGTCCGACGACGGGACGCTCATCGCCTACGGCGTGCGCCAGGGAGGCGAAGACGAGGTGGCCGTGAAGTTCCTCGACGTCAACACCCGAACGGAGCTCTCCGACTCGCTGCCGCGGGCGCGGTACTCGGGCCTTTCGCTGACCAAGGACCTCAAGCACCTTTACTACTCGCGCCAGGAGAAGGAAGGGCCGCGAGTCTACGTGCACGCCATGGGCACCGACAGCGCGAAGGACGAGAAGATCTTCGGGGACGGGTACGGCCCGGGCAAAGGCATCGGCGTCGGCCTCTCCGAGGACGGCCGCTATCTCCAGATCGTCGTCTCGCACGGCTCGGCCGCGGTCAAGACCGAGGTGTACGTCAGAGATCTTTCCGGCGGCGGTTCGGGCCCGATGACACCGATCGTCAACGACATCGAGGCGCGGTTCTCGCCTTCGATCGCCGGCGACCGCCTCTACCTCGAAACGAACTGGAAGGCCGCGCGCGGGCGCGTCCTCGCCGTGGACCTCAAGAAACCCTCCCGGGCCGACTGGAAGGAAGTCGTGGCGGAACGCGACGCGCCCCTCGCGAGCTTTTCCGCGGTCGGCGGCAAGCTCTTCGTGCGCTATCTCGAGAACGTCATCTCGAAGGTCAAGATCCTCGACGCCGACGGAAAGCCGCTGGGCGAGATCGCGTTTCCCGAGATCGGGTCGCTTTCCGGCGTGCGCGGCGAGTGGAGCCGAAAGGAAGCCTTCTTCACCTTCAACTCGTTCGTCACGCCTCCGACGATCTACCGCTACGACGTCTCGACCGGCCAGAGAACCATCTGGGCCAAGGACAGCGTGCCGATCGACAGCGGGCGCTTCGAGGTCAAGCAGGTGCGCTACGCCTCCAAGGACGGCACGATGATCCCGATGTTTCTCGTGCACGCGAAGGGGCTGAAGCTCGACGGCTCGCACCCGGCGCTCTTGACCGGCTACGGCGGCTTCACGCTCTCCCAGACGCCGGCCTTCTCGGCGCGCGCGGCGCTCTGGGTCGAGGCCGGCGGCGTCTATGCCCTGCCCAACCTTCGCGGCGGCGGCGAGTTCGGCGAGGAGTGGCACAGGGCCGGCATGCTCGAGAAGAAGCAGAACGTCTTCGACGACTTTCACGCGGCCGCCGAGTGGCTGATCCAGAACGGCTACACGAAGCCGGAGCACCTGGCCATCTCGGGAGGCTCGAACGGGGGCTTGCTGGTCGGCGCGGCGCTGACGCAGCGGCCCGACCTCTTCGCTGCCGTCGTCTGCTCGTACCCGCTGCTCGACATGGTGCGGTACCACAAGTTCCTCGTGGCCGGCTTCTGGGTGCCGGAATACGGCTCGGCGGACAATGCCGAGCAATTCCCGGCCCTCTTCGCCTACTCGCCCTACCACCACGTGAAGGCCGGCACGAAGTACCCGGCGGTGCTCTTCATCACCGGCGACGCCGACACGCGCGTCGCCCCCTTGCACGCCCGAAAGATGACGGCCCTCGTGCAGCTCTCGACCGCATCGGACCGGCCCGTGTTGCTTCACTACGACACCAAGGCCGGCCACTCCCGCGGCTTCAACACGCCCGTTTCGAAACAGATCGAAGACCTGACCGACGAACTGGCCTTCCTGTTCGCCGAGACCGGCTCGAAGTACGAGGCCCAGGCCAAGCCCGCCGCGAAGAAAGCGGCCTAGACACACTCTTGCGTTTCTTTGCGGCGGCCCTGCTCCTGCCTCTTGCCGCCTGCACGGGTGGAACGGCGCCGGCGGCCTATCCGGCGAAGGCGAGCGTTTTCGTCGGATACATCAGCGAGAGCGATTGCGGGGAGGACCATGCCGCGATGCTCCGGACCGGGACGATGGGCAAAACCGACACGGAATGTGTCCTGAAGTGCGTTGCAATGGGCGCGGCGTTCGGCTTCGTGGACTCGGATCGCAAGAACTTCTTTCTGCTCGACGACCAGGACAAGGCGCGGCCCTTCGCCGGGCGACGCGTACGCCTGACAGGCCGTCTCGAGGGCGACACGATCTACGTCCAGTCGATCGAAGCAGCCGACAAAGGCAGCGGGTGAAAGTCCTTTTCATCGCGTCGGAGGCCGCCCCGCTCGTCAAGGTCGGGGGCCTCGCCGATGTCGTCGGTTCCCTGCCCAAGGCGCTCGCTGTCCTCGGCCACGACGTGCGCGTCGCCGTGCCCGGCTACGGCACGGCCATCGACTGGCCGCGCTGGAAGCCGCAATGGCAGACGAGAATCAACGTGCCCCGCGACTGGGGCGACCAGCCGGCCGAAATCTGGGAGGCCTGGGTCGGCAAGCTCCGGCACTATCTCGTCACCGGATCGCCGATTCCCGGCCAGGGCTCGCCCTATGGCTCGGGGATCCAGGAGGATGGGCCCAAGTTCATCTTCTTTTCCTTAGCCGCGCTCTGGGCAACCGAGGCGCTGGGATGGCAACCCGATGTCGTGCACGGGCACGACTTTCACGCGGGAACCGCAGTCTGGTGGCTCGCGACAGAGGGGCGCCGCAACGCTTTTTTCCGCGACGTTGCTTCCGTCTTCACGATCCACAACCTGCCCTATGCCGGGCAGGGAGCCGGCAAGTACCTGTCCGACTACCACGTGCCGCGAACCGCCGCGCTCTCGGCCCTGCCCGCCAATTACAGCGATTCGCTCATGGGCCTCGGGATTCTCGGCGCCGAGCTCCTCTCGACGGTTTCCCCCACGTATGCGCGCGAGATCCTGACGCCCGCGGGCGGCTACGGCCTGGACGGCGTGCTGCGAGCCCGCGCGGACCGTCTCTCCGGGGTCTTGAACGGCATCGACACAGAGCTCTGGAACCCGCAGACCGATTCGTCGATCGAAGAGCGATACGGGCTCGCGACCCTCGGCCGCCGCCCGGCCAACAAACAGGCGCTACAAGAGGAAGCCGGCCTCGCCGCCGAGCCGCTCACGCCGCTCCTGGCTGCGGTTTCCCGACTCGATTCCCAGAAGGGCTTCGACGTCGCCGCGCCGGTCATCCGGCGATGGCTCGAGCTCGGAGGCCAGTTCGTTCTCCTCGGCACGGGTGTCGAATCGATCGAGCGCACGGTGGCCGCCTTCGAGCTCGCCTTTCCGGGCCGCGCTTCCGTGCGCCTCCGGTTCGACGGCCGCTATGCCCGCCGCATCTATGCCGGCGCGGACGCGATGCTCATCCCCTCGCGTTACGAGCCCTGCGGCCTCACGCAGATGATCGCCATGCGATACGGCGCCATCCCGATCGCACGGCGCACCGGGGGCCTGGCCGACACGGTCATCGACGCGGGAGATCCCCGGGGCAACGGGATCCTCTTCGACGAGCTCTCGGCCTGGTCGGTGGCCGATGCTCTCGAGAGGGCCATGGCGGTGTACGCTGACCCCGGCCGCTGGGAGGCCCTCCAGCGCCGCGGGATGGGAGCGGACTTTTCCTGGGCCCGTTCTGCAGCCGAGTACTCGGGGATCTACGAACGGGCGCGGACGATCCGGATGGGCCGGTAGGCGGGAGGCGAGCGATGCGAACAACTCGAGCGGTCATTCTCGCCGGCGGAGAGGGCTCGCGCCTCGGTGTCCTGACCGACAAGCGCGCCAAGCCCGCCGTGCCCTTTGCGGGCAAATATCGGGTCATCGACTTCACGCTCTCCAATTGCGCCAACTCCGGCATCACGGACGTCATGATGCTCACGCAGTACCGGCCGCACTCCTTGAACGAGCACATCGGCGCGGGCCGCCCGTGGGATCTCGACAGAAGCTTCTCGGGCGGCATCCAGATCTATCAGCCCTACCGGGGCCGCTCCGTGACCGATTGGTACAAGGGCACCGCCGACGCCATCGCGCAGAACCTGTCCTTCGTGCGCCGCGGCAGCCCGGACCTCATCCTCGTTCTTTCCGGCGATCACATCTACAAGATGGACTACGCGGGCCTGATCGACTTCCACGAGAAGCGGCAAGCGGACGTGACGATTGCCACTCTGAACGTGACGCGCGAGGAAGCCTCCCGCATGGGCATCCTGGCAACCGACGCCGAGTACCGCGTCACCCAGTTCATCGAGAAGCCCAAGGACCCGCCGGGCACGCTCGCCTCGATGGGCATCTACGTCTTCAGCCGGCCGATCCTCTCGCAGATGCTGGTCGAGGACTCCAAGAAGCGCGACTCGACGCACGATTTTGGAAAGGACATTGTCCCGCGCATGGTCACGGGCGGCCTGCGGGTCTTCGCTTACCCTTTCACGGGCTACTGGGTGGACGTCGGGACGATCGAGGCGTACTGGCGGACCCACATGGATCTGCTGAAGAGCCCGCCGCCGATTGATTTGAACGACCGCTCCTGGATCATTCACACGCGGTCCGAGGAGCGCCCGCCCGTCATGATCCATAAGGGGGCGATCATCCAGGACAGCCTGATTACGGACGGGTGCGTCATCATGCCGGGTGCGCGCATCGAGAAGAGCATCCTGTCTCCGGGCGTTTTCGTCTCGAGCAAGGCGGTCGTGCGCCAGTCGATCGTGCTGACCGGGGCCACGGTCGAACCGGGCGCCCGCATCGAGCGGGCCATCGTGGACAAGTTCGTGAACGTGGGACGCGGCGCCCGCATCGGCCGGATGCCGAAAGCCGAGGAAAAGCTCGGCATCACGACAGTTGGAAAAAACGCGCAGATCCCCGACAGGGTGGTCATCGCGCCCGGCGCCGTCATCGACGCCGACGCCAAGCCCGATTACTTCACCAACGCAGATTAGCCGTCGCTGCCGTCCTTTTTCGAAACTGAGAAAGTGGGGCGAGTTCGTCGTTGCAGGGCGGCGAGTCAAGGGGTCAGGATCGGGGTCGTCAGCTCCCAAAGCCGGGCCGCGTCGGCGTCGTTTACGGCGGCCGGGGCCGGGGCGACTTCGCGCTCCCGGTCGAAGTAACGGCCGCTCACGCCGTCGAGCTCCGGCGCTGCGGCCAGGCGCACGACCGGCTGCGCCCCCTTCCTGGGAGAAGGCAGGTACAGGTCGAGAAGGAACCGGAACGGCTGGGGCGCCGCGCGCCAGATACCGGTGGCGATCGCGCCGGGGTGAACGGCGTTGATGGCGATCCGGGGCTCGCGGCGCGCGAGCTCCCGGGTAAAGAGCACGAGCGCGAGCTTCGAGTTCGCGTAGGCTCGGATCCCCTTCCAGTTTCTGGCCAGCTCGAGGTTGTTCCAGTCGATCCGTCCATAGGCGTGCGCCATGGAGCTGACGTTGACGACGCGCGGCCGGGGAGCCGACAGGAGCTGCGGCAGGAGCAGGCGCGTCAGGAGCTCGGGCCCCAGGAAGTTCGTCTCCCAGATGACTTCATGCCCGTCGACGGAAACCTCGCGCTTCTTCGTCACGACGCCCGCGTTGTTGACGAGCACGTCGAGCTTCGGGTGAGCAGCCGAAAGACACCCGGCCGCCTCACGAATCGAGGCGAAGGACGCCATGTCGATTCGAAGAAACTCCGCCTGGCCTCCGGCGCGCGCGATCTCGGAAACGACCGTCTGACTCCTGGCGGCATCGCGGGCGCCGATCACGACCCGGTCCCCCCGGCGGGCAAGCTCTTTGGCCGCCTCGAGGCCGATACCGCCGGTTGCTCCCGTGATGAGGACGGTCCTGCTGGTCATGGCGTCTCATCCGGCCCGGCAGATTGCGGGCCCGGCGCGCTCACGGCTGTGTCCTGATCCAGCGGCTGAACCACTCGAGGTTGCGCTTCATGGCCTCGCGCTCGAGCATCGGCTCGTAGTACAGGTGGGAGCTGCGCGGGTAGATGTCGAACTCCACCGTCTTACCGAGCTCCTTCAACGCCTTGTAGAACTTCCAGGCGTTGGCAATCGGCACGCGCAGGTCCCGCTCGCCGTGCTGGATGAGAAGGGGCGTCGTCACGTTTTGCACGAAGTTGATGGGCGAATGGGCGACGTACGATTCGCGAGCCTCCCAGGGCTTGCGGAAGTACTCGGCGATGAAGTCGCCGCCGTCCGACAGGTAGTACTGATCCGCGAGGTCGCTGATCGACGCGGCGGCCGACGCCGCCTTGAACCGACCGGTCTGCGTCACGATCCAGTCGACCAGGAATCCTCCATAGCTCGCACCTAGGACGCCCAGGCGCTCCGGATCGGCGATGCCTTTCGCGATGAGATCGTCGACACCGGCCATGATGTCCTTGTAGTCCCCCTCGCCCCACGAATTCACGATCGCGCGTTGCCCGGCCTCGCCGTAGCCGGCGCCTCCGCGCGGCATGGGAAAGAGCACGGCGAAGCCCGCGCTCGCCATCGCCTCGGTCCCGTACGGATCCACCTGCCCGACCGTCTGCATGAATTGCGGAAAGATGCCCCAGGTCACGCCGCCGCCGGGGCCTCCGTGGCAATACACCAGCATCGGCACGCGCTGCCCCTCCTTCCAGCCCGGCGGCGTCAGCAGCAGGCCCCAGATCTCCATGCCATCGAAGCTCTTCCAAAACACGGCGCGCATTTGACCGACGTCCAGGGCCGAGATCTCCGGATTCACCTCCGTGAGCTTCGAGGTCTTGCCGCTGCCCAACTCCCGCAGGACGACGTCGCCCATCGTGCTTCCCGAGACGTTCTTGTAGGCAAGACGGGCGCCGTCGCGGGCGATGCTCGGGTTGAAGTTCGCGCCGGCCGAGACGCGCTCGGCGCGCCCGGTGTCGATGGAGACGCGCACGAGCGGCTGATCGAACATGTCCCGACCCTGGGCGAACAATCCGTCGTTGCAGAGCAGGTAGACGGAGCGGCTGTCGCGGGCCCAGACGAGGTCGCTGACCCAGGCGTCTTTCAGATCGTAGAGGCGAGGCGAGGCGCTTCCCCGCGCTTGGGTGACCGCGAGGCTGCGCGAAGCCATGAGCTCGGCTCGGCCGCTGGTCGTGACGAATGCAATCCGCTTTCCGTCCGGCGAGTACTGGGGGTATGAGTTCATACCCGGCCGGTCGACCACCGCTCGGGGCGCGCTGCCGTCGGGCGCCACAGCGTAAATGCGCGTGGCGTATTGGGAGCCGAAGCCGCTGACGGGCGCCGCCGCGTAGGCGATCTCGCTTCCATCCGGCGCCCACGAGAAGCTCTCCACGTATTGGCCGGGAGGCGAGAGCGCTCGGGCCGGCGCGTCGTCCTGCGGTTTCACCCAGAGGCGGGCCGCCGGGTCGGGGCTTCCGACGTGCGTGACGAAAGAGTTGTCCTTTCGCTGCCGCTGTTCTTCCGCAGAGGCCGGGTCGCGCGTCAGGTACGCGATCGACTTGCCGTCCGGCGCCCATTCGTAGCTCGTGACGCCCTCGGCCGCCGACGTCACGGCACGGGCCGGCCCGCCCGCCGCGGAGACGACGAAGACCTGAGGCCGCTCGGCAAGCAGGCCGAGAAACGAGACGCCCTGGCTGTCGGGCGTGAAGCGCAGCTTCGGCACCGGCACGCGCGGGCCGAACACTTTCGTGCCCTCGGCCAGCCGCAGAGGCGCGCCGCCTCTTGCCGGCACCACGTAGATAGCGGCCTCGTGGGCATTGCGCTCGAGCGACGGTGTCGAAACAACGTAGGCGACCCTCTCGCCGTCTGGAGAGATGCGGACGTCCAGGATCGACCTGAGCTTCATCAGGTCGTCCACCGTCACCTTCGCCGCCCCGGCAGACCCGGCGAGGGAGACGAGGCCGGCCGCCGCGATCGCCAGCAGTCTTCTCATGGGACCTCCGCCTTGGGGGCATGATACCGGCGCGTGCCATCGGTCCGCCGCGGAGTTAACATGCGCGTTTATGCCGGACCTGGCAACGTTCCACCCCTCCGTCGCCGCGTGGTTCTCTTCCCGCCTGGGCGAGCCGACTGCCCCGCAGCGGGAAGGCTGGCCTTCGATCCGCGCCGGGCTCCACACCTTGATCGCTGCGCCCACCGGGTCGGGCAAGACGCTCGCCGCCTTCCTCTCGGCAATCGACTCGCTCTTTCGCCAGGGAGAAAGCCTTCCCGACGAGACGCAGGTCCTGTACATCTCGCCCTTGAAGGCCCTCTCGAACGACGTCCAGAAGAACCTCCAGGGCCCGCTCCTGGAAATCCGCGAAGCCGATCCTTCTCTTCCCGACGTCCGCGTTCTCGTGCGCACGGGCGACACGCCCCAGAAAGATCGCCAGGCGATGACGCGCCGCCCGCCCCACATCCTCGTGACGACGCCCGAGTCCCTCTACATCCTGCTCGGCAGCGCCGGCGGCCGGAAGATGCTTGCGACGGTTCGAACCGTCATCGTGGACGAGATCCACGCCCTGGCTCGGGACAAGCGCGGCAGCCACCTCGCCCTCTCGCTCGAGCGGCTGGAGAGTCTCGTCGGGCGGCCTGTCCAGCGCATCGGCCTCTCGGCCACACAGAAGCCGCTCGATCGCGTCGGCCGGTTTCTGGTCGGGCCCGATCGCCCGTGCTCGCTGATCGACGCCGGGACTTTCCGCACGCTCGATCTCGGCATCGAGGTCCCGCCGTCCGCCCTCTCGACGGTCTGCTCCCACGAGCAGTGGGAGGAGATCTACGCCCGCATGGCCGAGCTCGTGCGAGCACACCGCACGACGCTCGTCTTCGTCAACACCCGCAAGATGGCCGAGCGCATCGCCGCCCAGCTCTCGCGCCTGGTCGGCGAGGACGCGGTCACGAGCCACCACGGCAGCTTGTCCAGGGCGCGGCGGCTCGACGCCGAAGAGCGCCTCAAGGCCGGAAAGCTCCGCGCCCTCGTCGCCACGGCCTCGCTCGAGCTCGGCATCGACATCGGCGACGTGGATCTCGTCATCCAGGTCGGGGCCACGCGCTCGATCGCGACACTCCTCCAGCGCGTCGGCCGCGCCGGCCATGCGCTGCGCAAGACGCCGAAGGGGCGTATCTTCCCCCTCACGCTCGACGAGCTCTCGGAGAGCGCCGCGATCGTTCGCTGCATCCGCGCCGGAATTCTCGACCAGACGCCGGACCCCGCGCGGCCTCTCGACATCCTCGCCCAGCAGATCGTCGCCGCGTGCGCGGCGCAGGACGTGGGACGAGAACGAGCTCTTCGCCCTCACGCGCCGCTCCTGGCCCTACCGCGAGCTGACGCGCGAGGAGTTCGACAGCGTCGTCGCGCTGCACACGGGCGACCGCCGGTCGCTCCTTCACCGCGACGGCGTCAACGGCCGCCTGATGGGCACGCGCCGCGCGAGGCTCGCCGCGCTCCTATCGGGTGGCGCCATTCCGGACACCGCCGACTACCGGGTGCTCCTCGAGCCCGAAGGCACCCTCGTCGGCACGCGTCCACGAAGACTGGGCGGTCGAGTCGACATGCGGCGATGTCTTCCAGCTCGGCAACACGTCCTGGCGCATCGTGCGCATCGAGCCCGGCGTCGTCCGCGTGGCGGATGCCAAGGGCCAGCCGCCGTCGGTCCCCTTCTGGCTGGGAGAAGCGCCGGGCGCGCACCCGCGAGCTCGCGGCCGAGATCGGCGCCCTGCGCGAAGACACGGCTGCCGCTCCCGACGAGGCTCAGGCGGTCGAAAGACTGCGTGCCGATTGCGGCGAGGCGCTGCCCGAGGCCGCGGCCCTGCAGATCGCCGAGTTCGTCGCGGCCGGCCGAGACGGTCTGGGCGCCGTGCCCACGCAGCAGCGCGTCATCCTCGAGCGCTTCTTCGACGAGAGCGGCGGCATGCAGCTCGTCGTGCACGCTCCCTTCGGCTCGCCGATCAACCGCGCCTGGGGGCTCGCTCTGCGCAAACGCTTCTGCGTCGGGTTCGGCTTCGAGCTCCAGGCCGCGGCCAACGAAGAGGCGATCGTGCTCTCGCTCGGGCCCCAGCACAGCTTCGCGCTCGAAGAGGTCTTCGACTACCTCCACCCGGACACGGCGCGCGACGTCCTGATCCAGGCGCTCCTCGCCTCGCCGATGTTCGAGACCCGCTGGCGCTGGAACGTGCAGCGCTCGCTGCTGCTCGAGCGTTCGCGCGGCGGCAAGAGGGTTCCGGCTCCGCTCCTGCGCATGCGGGCCAACGACCTGCTTGCGGCCGGTTTCCCGCAGGTCCGTCGCCTGCCCCGAGACGCTGCCGGGCGGCGCAATCCCGGTGCCCATGGAGCACCCGATCGTGCGACAGACGATCGACGACTGCCTGACCGAAGCCATGGACGTCGACGGATTCCTCGAGGTCCTGCGCGGCCTGCGCGACGGCCGCATCGAGCGCCGTGCGATCGACACGACCGAGCCTTCGGCCTTCGCCCGCGGCATCCTGTCGGCACAGCCCTACGCGTTCCTGGACGACGCGCCCCTCGAAGAGCGCCGCACGCAGGCCGTCCTGTCGCGCCGCGTCGCTCGACATCAAGAGCTCCGACGAACTGGGCGCCCTCGACCCTGCGGCCATCGAGCGCGTCCGCGGAGAGGCGTGGCCCGAGCCCCGCAGCGCCGAGGAGGTCCACGAGGCGCTCCTCTGGATGGGTTTCGTCTCGCAGGAGGAGGGGCAGCCGTGGCAGCCCTGGCTCGACGAGCTCGCGGCAGCAGGACGCGTGGTGCGCGAGGGCGACCGCTGGTTCGCCGCCGAGGCGTCGCGCGATCCCAAGGCTGTGCTCCGCGGCCGACTCGAAGCGCTCGGGCCGATCGAAAGCGAGGATCCCCTCCTGGCCGAGCTCGAGGCCGAGGGCACCGTCCTGCGCACCCGCATCAACGGCCGCCAGGCCTGGTGCAACCGGCGCTTGCTCGCCCGCATCCATCGCTACACGCTCGAGCGCCTGCGCAAGGAGATCGAGCCTGTCACGGCCTCCGATCTCCTGCGCTTTTTCGCCTGCTGGCAGCACGTCGATCCGGGCTACAAGCTCGAGGGCCCGCGCGGTGTCGCCGAGGCGATCTCGCAGCTCTCGGGCTTCGAGGTCGCCGCAGCGGCCTGGGAAGGCGAGCGTTCTTCCGGCGCGCGTGCGCGGCTACAAGCGCGAGTGGCTGGATCAGCTCACGACCTCGGGCGAAGTCGTCTGGGGCCGCCTCTGGGGCAGCCGGCATCGCCGCGATCCGCCGCACGCCCGTTTGCCTCGTGCGGCGCGAGGAGCTGGACGACTGGATGTCGCTTGCTGCGCAGGCGCCCGCGGAAGAGCCCACCGGAACGGCGCTCGAGGTCCAGGAGACCCTGGCCCAGAAGGGCGCGATGTTCCTGCAGGAGCTCTCGCGCGCCATGAAGGCTCCTGCCCTCGTTCGTCGAAGCGGGCCTCGCGGAACTGATCGCGCTCGGCCGCGTCACGTGCGACTCCTTCGGCGGCCTGCGCTGGTTCATCGTTCCCGCATCGAAGCGGAGGTCCGGCGCTCTCTCGGCTGGCCGCTGGAGCATCCTGTCCCGCGCCTCGGCCAACGCGATGCCCGTGGAGTTCGTCGCGCGGCAGCTCCTGCGCCGCACCGGCGTCGTCTTCCGCAAAACGCTCGCCCGCGAGAAGCTGCCTGTGCCATGGCGCGACATAGCTCGGGTTTTCCGCACGCTCGAGGCTCGGGGCGAAATCCGCGGCGGCCGCTTCGTGGCAGGCTTTGACGGCGAACAGTACGCCCTGCCCGAGGCCGTGACGCTGCTGCGGCGCGTACGCCGCGAGCCAGGCGAGCCGGTCAACGTCTCGGCAGCCGACCCACTGAACTACCGCGGCATCCTGACACCCGACGAGCGAGTCGCGCCGAACACGCGCACCCAGGTCCGAGTGGCCTAGGTCAGAGCAGAGCGGAAAGCCTCGGCAACAGCGTCAGCCGACGCGCCTCGCATCGTCTCGTTGACCCTCAGCCAGAACCCGCCGTCCTCGGCCGGCGGAAGCGTCACGCCCCTCGTCTGCAGGCGCGTCCGGTAGGCCTCGAGGTCGGCGACGCGCGGCGTGATTCGGAGCCCGCTCGTTCCGTTCGGTACCCGCTCGATCGAAAAACGCGGTGTCGCTGCCAAGCCGCTTCCACACGTCCTCGGCCACCCCGACCGCGGCTGTCAGCCGGTCGAGATAGCCCTCGGCGTAGTGAGAGGCGACGGCGGCAAAGGGCCACGCGCCCCAGAGGTTGCCGCCGAACATGCGGCGCGTGTGGAACATCTCGCCAAGGAGCGACTTCGGCCCTGCCAGCACTGCCCCGGAAGCCGCGTTGAAGCACTTCCAAAGGGAGACGTACACGGTATCGAAGAGCGAGGCGTAGTCGGTCGGCTTGCGTCCGGAGTACGCGCAGGCCACGAACAGGCGCGCTCCGTCGAGATGCAGGCCGATGCCGCGCGCACGGGCCTCCTTTGCGATGCGCTGCATGGAATCGAAATCGAACATCGCGTGATGCAGCCGGCGCACCGGCGACTCGATCGAGATCGCGCCGACGGGCGCCGGCACGCGGCCGGACACCGAGCGCTCGAGCGCGGCGTCGACATCCTGCCAGGTGAACGTGGCCTTGCCCGGCGCCAGAGGCACGAGCGTGAGTTGCGACAGCTGCTGCGCGCAATCGCCCGAGTCGTTGTAGAGGTGGCTGACCTCCTGCACGAGAACGCGGCGCCTGTTCCCGCCGCAGAGCGCGCGCACGGCCAGCTGGTTGGCGAGCGTGCCCGAGGGCATGAACACCGCCATCTCCTTGCCGAGCAGACTGGCGAACTGCTTTTCGAGCACCTCGATGGCGCCGCCGAGAGAGTAATGGTCGGTCGCCACGGCGCCGTGCGCCGTGAGCCTTTGGAGCAGCTCGGCGTACTCGGCCGGCGTCAGCGGGATCCCATCTCCCGAGAGATCGACCGCGAGCTTCGCGGCGGGGCCGGCGCGGCCGACGCCGAACCCACCGCCGCCAGACTCCCGACGGCAGCCACGATCCCCAGGATCTCCCGGCGCGTCACATCGCTCACGTTGTCCTCATTTCTTCAGGGCCGACAGTCGGGTGCCGCGAAAGTATAGGACGGTGTCCGCGTGGGCCGGTGGAGACGGAGTAGGATTCCCGGCAACACAGACTCGGACGGTCGAAGCAGGAGGAGGCCCCATGGCGAAGCATCGCAGCACCTGGTGGAAGACCGCGGCGCTGGCCGCCGTCAGTCGCGACGGCTGTTGCGGCTGTCGCGATCGCGGCGACCAACAAGCCCTCGCTCCACGCGAAGAAGTGGATGGCGGTCACCGGCAAGCCGCTCGCCGCAACGGCCGGCGCCATGATCTTTCTGAAGGGCGGCAACGCGGTCGACTCCGCGTGCGCCATGATCGCCGCGTGCGCGCACGATGTGGGACACGCTCTCCTGGGGCGGAGAGACGCAGGCCTTGATCTACAACCCCGTGACCAGGAAAGGTCATCGGCATCAACGCCCTCGGGGTCGCGCCGACGGGAGCCACACCCGAGTACTTCCAGTCGAAGGGCATGCCGTACCCGCCCGAGTACGGCCCGCTCGCGGCCGTCACGCCCGGCACGCCCGGCGGCATCATGGTGATGCTCGCCGAGTACGGGAAGCTCTCTCTCGCCGAGGTCCTGGCCCCCGCGATCGACATGGCCGACGGCTACCCGGTCGAGCAGCAGCACGTCAACACGCTCAAACGCCAGCGCGACTGGCTTCTGAAGTGGCCCGAGTCCCGCCGCGTCCTGCTCCCCCGCCCGGGCGACCAGCCGCCTGAGCCCGGCGAGATCTTCCGGCAGCCGGATCTCGCGGCGACACTGCGCAAGCTCGTCGAGACAGAGAAGGCCGCGCTCAAAGCCGGCAAGTCCCGCAAGGACGCGATCCTCGCCGCCTACGACCGTTTCTACAAGGGCGACATCGCGAAGGAGTTCGTGCGCGGCTCGCAGGAGGTCGGCGGCCTCCACACGGCGGAGGACCTGGCCAACTGGAAGGTCAAGATCGAGGAGCCCGTCAAGGTCAGCTACAAGGGCATCGACGTCTACAAGCTCGACTTCTGGACGCAGGGCCCCGTGATGCTCCAGGCCTTGAACATCCTCGAGGGCATGGACCTGAAATCGATGGGCTACAACAGCACGCGCTACCTCCACGCCCTCTACCAGGCGATGAACCTGGCCTTTGCCGACCGCGACTTCTACTACGGCGACCCGGCCTACAAGCCGTCGACACCGGGGCCAGGCCTCTTGTCGAAGGAGTACGCGAAGACCCGCGCTGCGAAGATCGACTGGGCCAAGAACGACCCGAACGTGAAGCCGGGCGACCCCTACCCGTTCATGCAACGCGGCAAACCCGTACGCGGACCTCCTCGCCAAATGGCCTCCTCCGCCCAAGCCCAAAGCGGCCGCGGCCTCGACCACCGAAGGCGCGAACCGGCTCGACATGCCGTTCGGCGACGCCGCCCGACTCGTTCGAGGAGGGTTTCTTCGCCGGCACGACATCCGTCGAGGCCGCGGACGCCGAGGGCTGGGTCGTCTCGGTGACGCCCTCGGGCGGCTGGCTCCCCGCCGTCATCGCCGGCAACACGGGCATCGGCATGAGCCAGCGCATGCAGAGCTTCGTCGTCGACAGGGCCGAGAACCCGTTCAACGTGCTCGAGCCCGGCAAGCGCCCGCGCGTCACGCTCACGCCGACGCTGGCTCTCAAGGACGGCAAGCCGTACCTCTGCTTTTCCGTCCAGGGCGGCGACAGCCAGGATCAGAACCTCCTGCAGTTCTTCCTGAACGTCGTCGAGTTCGGCATGACCCCGCAGGAGGCCACCGAGGCCGCCAACATCAACAGCTACCAGATGCACAGCTCCTTCGGAGCCCACGACGTCGAAGCCCGGCGTCATGGACATCCACCCCTCGCCTGCCGCCCTACGTCCGCGCGGAGCTGACCAAGATGGGCTACAAGCTCCAGGTCGTCGCCAAGACGAGCGGCCCCATCAACGCGATCCTGCTCGACCAGGCCCATGGAACCATGTGGGGTGGAAGCAGCGACCACGGCGAGGATTACGGGATTGGGTGGTAGGGTCGGCCCTCGCAGTGCCGACCGGCCCGGGGGTAGATTCCTCGTCGCTACGCTTCTCGGAATGACAGCAGTTTGGCTGTCTCGACGCGTGGAGTCCTAACGCACCCCCGCTGTCATCCCGAGCGAAGTCGAGGGATCTGCCCAGGCGGCCTGCTGACTATTTCTTCGCGGCCGGCGGTGGCATGCCCGCCTCGCTGGTGGGCGGAACGACGTTCTTCAGCCGCATGTACGTGACGAGATTGCCGTAGTGCTCCATCGTGTGCGAGGTGTTGACAATCAAAACGCCGAGCTTCGGCGCGTCGTTTCCGAACATCTTCACCGCCTGGCCGCCGGAGGCATCGGTCATGCCGTTGTAGGCCCTGTCGCAATAGGCGAAGGCGTCCTTCAATGCAGCGGTGAGATCGGCTTTCGAGGTCTTGGTCTCCTCGATCTTCAAAGCGGGGCGCTGCTCGCCCAGCGCGATGGAACAAAATGTGTACTGGGCGTCGGCGATGTGTCCCAGGACCTGGCCGTAGCTGCGGATGACGTCTGTCGGCTTGAAGTTGTAGCTCTCCTCGGGCATTTTGTCGGCCGAGCGCAGCACGATGCCCTGTATCCGGCTATAGGCGTACTTGTGCCATGAAGTGACCGGATTCTCCTTGGGCATGACGAACGGAGCTGGGGACGCGGGTTGCTGGGCATGGGCCAGGGCGGCCGGCACCAGAAGGCAGATCAGAAGCGCTCGCAGAACACCGACGAAGGTTGTTTCCATTTTCTTCTCCTTGTAAGCGGATTGCGCCTGTGTCTAATACAAAGACGCTGCAGCGCCCTCGCGCCCGGCTGTCGAGGCCAACCCCCGGTCTCTTGCTCCAATGACGATGAGCCACAACATCATGGCCGCTTCCCCGAAGAGGAGCGGGAACGTGATCCGGGACACGATCCCCCTGTATTGCGGCAGAAGGAGGGCCGTAAAACTGATCGCGGGATAGGCCAGGCCGTTGAAGATCAGGAAGACGCCCAGGATGCGGGGTATGAAGCCCGACCGATAGACGAGGACACCGAACGGGAGGAGCCAGAGACCCCAGAAAATCTGGGCGACGAGGAATCCAGAGCTGTGCATGCGGAGGAAGACGAGCGCCAGGGCGTCGAGCTGCGGCCGCGTGAAGACCGACAGGAAATCGGCGCCCTTCAAGAGAACCAGCGCGGCGACGTCGTTCAAAACATTCAGGCACGAGATCGGAATGGAGATTGCAAACAGCGCCACCATGAGCGAGGCGAGCCGCTTGTTGACGCCCTGCAGCAGGAAGTACAGAGCCCGAACGACGAAGATGAAGGCGATCGCGTTGATCAGCTCGCCCGCCATGGCGAGCCGGAACATCGTTTCATGCGCCAGGATCCTGCTGGCCGTCTCCGTGGCGTTGCCGGACACGATCAGGGTGTTCGGAACGTAAAGGAGGCTGAAGGGCGCGGGCAAACAGGTGATGAGGTAGAGCCATCCGGCGATTCGTGCGTTCTTCTTCGTTGAGTCCATGTTCCCTCCTCGCCCTTCGATCCTCATGCGGCTCCTGCGAGCTGCGCTGCGCTGGCCTGTTGCTTCCACCGCTCTTCGTTCACGCCCTTCGCGAGGAGCCACACCAGCAGCAATCCCTCCCCGACGGCGGCGGGAGCCACGGCGAAGGGGGACAGGTCCTTTCCGATTGGTGTCAGAAAGATCACAAAGGGCAGGCCGGCGATCACCATGAACACGCCCAGAAACCGCGGCAGGAAGATCGACTTGAGAATGAGGTAACCGTTCAGGAGGTTGTAGAGCCCGAAGAAGACCAGCCCGATCTTGTAGGCCGGACCGTAAAACTTGAGAGACATGTGCGCCAACGCCTGCAACTGATCCGCCTGGAAGACGTTCGAGTAGGCATCGCCTCCCAGGAGGACGAAGGGGGCGAGCTCGAAGACGCAGGCAAAAGCCTGAGTCGCGCATCCAACGAGGCTGAAAAACGCGGCGGTCAAGGCGACGCTTGTGTTCACCGGCTTGAACAACTCATAGAAGAGAGCCGTCACGACGACATAGGACACGATCGAGAGGAGGTCGCCTGCGACGCCCCATCGAAAAGCGGTCTCGTGCAGAAGGAGATTGGCCGCCGTCGCGGCGGCGTCTCCCTTGACAACAATCCCGCTGCGAGCGACAAGAGACAGTGCTCCGAACGGAAAGAGGAGGAAGTAGAAGAACCCAGCAACCCTGGCCTTGAAGCGCGGCGACGCTTCTGCGACCCGTTCCGTCATGACTGCTGCGCTCATGCTTCTCTCCTCACGCAAAGGCTTCGACCCGGTGTGCATGCGAATCAGAGGGGCTCGCGATAGCGGCGCAGCCGCACCGCGCCGGCGATCAACAGGGCGGCGACGGCCAGACCGAGCCACAGATCGAGAGTCCACAGCGTTGCTCCCGGATCGAGCGTCGTCAGCGGCTTCATCGTCATATGGCCCTTCCCCGCAGGCACGAAAGCCCCGTGCAGCCAGCCGAGGAAGTGAGGGTTCAGGAGGGCGGCGAAATACGACGTTCCGAATGCGATCTTCTCGAAGATCTGGATCGCAATCAGCGGCAGAAACGCCCAGAGAAACGCCGCGCGCCGCGCCCAGCCCGAGACGAGCAGCAGCCAGCCGTAGATCGGCGCATGCCAGAGCGCCATCACGATCAGGCCGTAGAGGAGCATCGCCGACCGCTGGAGCAACGGCAACTGTGCCGAGGTCGTGGCGCTCATACCGCTCATCACGAGGGCCGCGTTGCTCACGAGCAGCATGACGAGCTGCACGCCCATGGTGATCGCGAAGGTGATCAACGGCAGAATCACGAGCGGGATGCTCGCCTTCGAGAGCACCGTGGTGAGATCCGAGACCGGCAGCGACTTCCAGAACAGGATGGTGCGGTCGCGGCGTTCCCCGTGCAGCGCTTCGAGACAGTAGAAGACGCCGACGATGAAGGCGAGGAACAGGAACATGACCGCCACCACGTCGTACGGCCTTTCGATGGCCGCCCGCTGCAGCGACGGCTCGAGCAGCAACGCGGCACGCCTGCGATCTGCCGAATGAAACGAGCCGATGAAGGTGGCGAAGATGACGACGCCCGCCGCGCAGAGCGGCGCGATGAAGATCGAGCGGTTCTCCCAGAGCTCCCGCCGCACCGACCAGTAGAGCAGCCGGGCCGCCGAAATAGCCGGGGCGCGATGACCTGAGCGCGAGTCTGAGCAGATGTCTCGGGCACGGCCTTCGATGGCGTGTTCATGACGGATTCCCCATCAGGGCGACGAACAACTCGGCGATCGAGGGCGGCCGCACATCGCCCAGCGCCGCGAGCTGCTCTTTGTCGGCACGATCGAACAGCAGGATGCTGCGGCCGAACAGCTGGCGCTCGTGAATCGGCTTGAGCGCCCTGGCCGCCTCGACGAACTCGGGGCGCACCTTCACTTCCAGGTAGCGCGAGTCGAACTCTTCCATGCTGCAACTCGAGCACGATGCGGCCGCGGTCGATGAACATGAGGTCGGTCAGGACGTCCTGGATCTCTTCCACCTGGTGCGTCGTGACCACGATGGTGCGGCTGCTTGTCGAAGTAGTCGTTCAGCAGGGAGTCGTAGAACTGTTTGCGGTACAGGATGTCGAGGCCCAACGTCGGCTCGTCCATGACGAGCAAGCGCGCGTCAATGGCCATGACGAGGGCGAGGTGCAGCTGGGCCACCATTCCCTTCGACAATTCCCGGATCCGGCTCGTGCGCTGGATGGTCGTCTTCGCAAGAAACCCCTCGGATTTCGCGCGGTCGAATCGCGGATGCACGCCGGCCACGTAGTCGAGCGCCTGCGAAACCCGCATCCAGCGCGGCAGGACGGCCACATCGGCAATGAAGCAGACGTCGCGCATGAGCAGATCGCGCTCGGTCCAGGGGTCGCGCCCGAGCACCGTCAGCTGCCCCTCGTACGGGACGAGGCCGAGGATCGCGTTCAAGGCGGTCGTCTTGCCGGCGCCGTTGGGGCCGATGAGCCCGAGGATGCGGCCCTCTTCGACGCGCAGATTCGCGCCATCCAGCGCGACAGTCGTGCCGTAGGTCTTGCGGAGGCCGCGGGCTTCGATGGTTGCCATGACTTCAGCTCCCCTCCTCGGGTGCATCGGGCCGCGACTCGTGGGTCGCGCCGGCTTCCAGCAGCTCCTTCGGCTTCAGGCCGAGGCGCTGAATGGTTGCGTAGACCCTGGGCCACTGCTCGGCGAGAAACTTCTGGCGTTCGCCCTGCAGCAGCAGCTCGCGCGCGCCGGCGTTGATGAACATGCCGAGACCGCGCCGGCTCTCGACGAGCTTGCTCCTCGACGAGCTCCTGGTAGCCCTTCAGAACCGTGATCGGATTGATCCGATACTCGGCCGCCACGTTGCGCACCGACGGCAGCGGATCCCCTTCCTTCAGGACGCCCTCGAGGATCATGTCCACGACCCGGTCCCGAACCTGTCGGTAAATCGGCTGCCCATCGTTCCACTCCCGTTCCATCAGTGATGTAGTGAACTACAACACTAGAGCACAAGCAAGGCCTATCTGGTCTATTGATCTAAACTACTGAAAGCATGGATATAGATGTCCTGGTCGTGGGTGCGGGCCCAACCGGGCTCATGCTTGCAGACCAGCTCTGCCGGAGAGGCGTTCGCGTCTCCATCGTCGACCGGCACGCCGGCCCGTCGCTCCAAACGAGAGCCCTGGGTGTCCAGGCGCGCACGCTCGAGATCTACGCGCACCTCGGGATCGCCGAGCGGGCCATCGAGCTCGGCAAGCGCGCCACCGGCGCCAACCTGTGGGCGAGGGGTCGGCGGGCCGCATGGGTTCCTCTCGCCGACATGGGACGCAATCTGAGCCCCTACCCCTATCTCCTGATCCTGGGTCAGGACGACAACGAACGTTTGCTCACCGACCTGCTCCGCGAGAGAGGGACTGCTGTCCAGTGGAACACGGAGCTCGTCGGTCTCACCCAGGGGGCGGATCGGGTTGTCGCAAAGCTCAAACAGGCGGACGGCGCGGTCCGGGAGGTTGAGGCCGCGTGGGTCGCGGGGTGCGACGGCGCGCACAGCGCGGTGCGCGAGCTGAACGGCATCGCATTTCAGGGCGCCCCCTACGAGCACGCGTTCTACGTCGCGGACACACAGATGACGGGTCCGATGGTGCAGGGCGAGGTCAACGTCTATCTGTGGCGCACGGGATTTCACCTGTTGTTTCCGATGCGCGGCGCCGATCACTGGCGCATCGTCGGAATCGTGCCGGCAGCCCTCCGGGACAAAGACGACCTGACGCTCGATGAGCTCATCCCGTCGATTCACAGGGAGGCGGGGCCCGGGCTGTCCTTTCAGGGTTGCAGCTGGTTTTCGACTTACCGCATCCATCACCGCCGGGCCGAGCGCTTCCGCGACCGCCGCTGCTTTCTCCTGGGCGACGCGGCGCACATCCACAGCCCGGTCGGCGCGCAAGGCATGAACACGGGACTGCAGGACGCCTACAACCTGGGCTGGAAGCTCGCCCTCGTCATCTCGGGTGAGGCCGGAGATTCCCTGCTCGACACGTACGGAGACGAGCGGATTCCGATCGCCGAGCGCCTGCTCCGCACGACGGACAGGGGGTTTTCCGTCGTCGTCTCGAGCAATTGGCTGATGGCCCTGTTCCGGACGCGGGCTCTTCCGGCGATCCTGGCTCTTGCGATGAAATCCGCCCGGGTCCGGCGATTCGCGTTTCGAACGATCTCGCAAATCGGCATTCGCTACCCCGCCAGCCGTTTGTCGCAGGCGCTGACGAGCCCGCCCGCCGGTGCGCCCAAGCCCGGAGATCGTTTTCCGTGGCTACACCTCAAGCTCACGGCGAACGGCCCTGTCGAGGATCTCTTCGTAAGACTCGACGATGCGCGGTTCGCCCTGATCGTCATCGGCCAGCCGGCACCTTCAAAGGTCGAGCCGGACCTCGACAAGCTCATCCGCACCCATGTCATTCCCGCCGATCCCGCCAACGATCGGGAGCTCGCGCTCGCGCGGATCCCGCAGCCGGCGTTCTACCTTCTGCGTCCCGACGGCTACATCGGCCTGTCCGGTGCTCGCCTCGACTCCGCCGCCCTAACGCGGTACTTTTCTGAGCGCCTGAACGTCCCTACTTCGTTCCAAAAGGAGGCCTCGTGAGAAAGATCCTGGCTCTGGTTCTGGTGCTCCTGGCGGGCGTCGCCGCCGACGCGGCGGCGCAGATGCAGGCGGCCTGCACGGCGGGCAAGACGGGTAAGGGAGCGTCGATCACGGCCAAAGAGGCGTGGGATCTGGCGAACGCCCGCGCCAAGGCCTGGAAGCCGGACGCCGTTCCCTTCGAGGTGACGACGACCTCGGAGGGGCCGCTCGACTCCGAAGGCCGGTCGAAGGACTGGAACCTCAAGTTCTCCTCGCCGGGCGCGAAGGCCGTGAACTTGATCAGCATCACCAACGGCCAGATCACGTGCTACGCGATGACCGGGCCCGGCGGCCGCGTGATCGAGTGGGATGACAAGATCGTTCTCGACAGCAAGAAGCTCTATGAGACCGCCCAGAAGGCCGGCGGCGACAAGCTCGCCCCGGGATCGAAGATCGCGGCGGGCCTCGTCCAGAACAAGCCCGGCGGCCTCTCGCTCTGGTACCTCAACTACGAAGGCCCCGACGGCAAGCAGACCTTGAGCGTCGTGATCAACGCCAAGACCGGCGAGGTCACGAACGTCTTCAAGTGATCCGTCGGCCGCGGGGTCCGAACCCGTTGGCCCCCAAACGACGTATTTAAGGCTCCATGAAAACCACAACCGCCAATCAGAAGCGCCTCCTCAGCATCGAGCAGGCTCCGCCCCGCCACTGGGTGGGCAATGGGTTCCCTGTGAGCTCCATGTTCTCGTACGACTCCGCCCCGTCTCTGAGCCCGTTCCTGCTCCTCGACTACGCGGCTCCGGCGGATTTCCTTCCCTCCCCCTCCCCCCGAGGCGTGGGCGAGCACCCCCACCGCGGCTTCGAGACCGTGACGGTCGTCTACCAGGGCGAGGTCGAGCACCGCGATTCGACCGGCAACAAGGGCCGGATCGGCCCGGGCGACGTCCAGTGGATGACCGCGGCGTCCGGCATCGTCCACGAAGAGATGCACGGCCGCGAATTCACCGCGAAGGGCGGCACGATGGAGATGGTCCAGCTCTGGGTGAACCTGCCGGCGAAGCTCAAGATGACGCCGCCCGGATATCAGGACATCGTGAGTCCCGCGATCCCCACGGCGGCGCTTGCCGCCGGCGCCGGGACCGTTCGGGTCATCGCGGGCCAGTTCGAGAAGGCAAAGGGCCCCGCTCGCACTCAGACGCCGATCGACCTCTGGGACATGCGGCTCCAGGCGAAAAAGGCGGCGAACTTCCGCCTCCCGGAAGGGCACGCGGCCGCGCTCCTCTTCCTTCGCGGAGGCGGGCTCATCAACGGTGCCGACGCGGTCGAGGAGGGAGCCCTCGCGGTGCTCGACCGTCACGGGGAAGCGGTCTCGATCGAGGCCGCCGCGGACTCGACCATCCTCGTCCTCTCGGGAAAGCCGATCGACGAGCCGGTCGTCGGCTACGGGCCGTTCGTCATGAATAGCGAAGCCGAGATCCGAAAGGCCATGGAGGACTACCGCAGCGGACGGATGGGGAACCTGTAACGTTTCGGTAAGCGGCGCCCTTGGGGTCAGTCTTGATTTGATGACCTGAATCAGATGCATCGCCTGCCAGGCCGCTGGCGCCAGATCATCAATTCGAGACTGACCCGCGCTGGCTACCGTTGTCGGCTCGAGTAAGAGAAACCTCTCGCCGCCGCCGGCGTCAGAATCTGCATGACGCGACTTCTTGGAATAGTCCTCGGCGCGATTCTGGCTACGATTGGGTCCAGGCCTCCGGAGGCGGACACTCCGGATCCGACCGTTGTGACGGACGCCGTGTCTGGCCAAATCAAGAGCCTGATTGAGCCACAAGCGCGGGCCGATCTATTCAGCGGAGCAATTCTCGTACAGCAGGGCCATCGCGTGGTCTTCCAGCGAGCCTATGGCTTTGCCAGCTGGGAGTTGAGGGTTGCGAATGGTGAACAGACGCGCTTCGGGATCGCGTCCATCACGAAGCCGATGACCGAGGCGCTGGTCGCCGCTCTCGCGAAGCAGAATCGGCTGAAGCCGGGAGCACCCGTCGAACAGTACATTCCGGGGTTCCCGAAAGGCCCCAATGGGGGGAAACCGACGATAGAGCAGTTGGTGAAGCATACGGCGGGTGTCCCGCATCGAGTCACAACGCCGGCGGAAGAGATGCTGCCGCTTCACCCGGCAGACATCGTGGAGCGCGTCAAGGCTCGCGGGCTATTGTTCGAGCCCGGTTCGCAGGAGCTCTATAGCAGCGCCGGCTACACCTGCCTGGCGCGAATCATAGAGATCATCGAAGGTCGATCGTTCGAAGACGCGTTGGCGGAAGAGATCTTCAAGCCTGCGCAAATGAAGTCCGCGATGAGCGAGACGAGGCCGCGTCTCATGCCTAGCCGCGCGCTGCCATATGTCCTCGGCGCCGGAAAGGGCGGGCCTGCGATCGAGACAGCTCCCTACAAGGATCTCACTTTTCTCGCTGGCGCAGGCTCGGTGTATGCGACGCCGGCCGATCTCGTCGCGTTCGCCCGAAAAGCCCGGGACGGTGCCCTCGGTGAAGAACTGCAAGGCTTTACAAACGCGGGCGACAAGGACACGTGGCGAGGCTGGTATGGACGCACCGTTGGCTACGAGGCTTCTGTGGATCTGCTACCGAGTCAGGATCTCGTCGTCGCCATGGTGAGTAATCTGCAATCAGCGGCGAATTGGCAGCTCCGAAAGCGAATCCGCGATCTGCTGGTCGGGCACCCTGTGCTTGCCATCCCGATGCCTCCGGCCCGAGCCGCCAACTTCGAGCTGCCCTCCGACGTGGTCGGACTCTACGGCGACCGCAACGATCCGCTCGAGTTCGCCGTTCACGAAGGCGAGCTCTATCGTGATGAGAGTCAGATCTATCCGATCGCAGGGGACAAGTACTACATCCCCGTGGCCGGCTTCACGATGAGGTTCCATCGACAAGACGGGAACGTGGATTCAGTCGTCACGACCTACGACGACGGCCGCGAGCGAGTGCTGCGGAAGATGGCAGCACCGTAAGACTCGAGGCGTCCTGGGGTCTGCGCTTTGACCGTCGCCATGTCGAGATGGTCGTAGTGGTCGTGGGAGATGACCACCGCGTCGATCGACGGCAACTCGTCGAGGAGGATCGGCGGAGCAAAGAAGCGCTTCGGCCCCGCCAGGGACGACGGTGATACGCGCTCGCTCCAGACCGGATCCGCCAACACCCGCAAGCCGTCGATCTCGAGAAGAACGGAAGAATGTCCCATCCACGTCACGCGCAGCCCGGACGCCGGCGGCGTGTCGTAGTCGACCCTCTTTCGCGTCTCCACCGGGATCGGGTGTCGCGCATAGCGATACAAGCCGGGCGCGAGGGTCCCCGGGGGTCAGTTCCTCGCTAGCCCGATCGCGCTAATTTATCGATTATCAATATTCTACTTGACGATAGTCAATAAATAATATATTGATAATCGATAAGTCAGAGGTCATTGAACCATGTCAAAGCCAGCCTCCTCCGCCGCCCTTCCGATCGCGCACGTCGTGCTGCGGATTCTCATCGTCCTGAACTGGCTGTCGGGCGTCGCGATCGCCGCGCTGCTGGTCGCCATGCCCACCAGGCAATGGATCATGATCGCGTTCAAGCTGTCTCCTTCGCCTGACGCAGACCAGCTGATCATGGGCCTGCGCGCGATTGCGGTCCTCGGCCTCGTCGCGATCCCGCTGCACTACGTCGTCCTCAAGACGGCTGCTCGCGATCGTCGAGACCGTTCGCGCGGGCGACCCGTTCGTCGCCGCGAACGCGATCCGTTTGCAGGCGATCGCCTGGGCGCTGCTCGCGCTGCAGCTTCTCAGCGTCGTCATCGGCGCGATCGCCAAGGCTGTTTCGACGCCGGCGCATCCGCTCCATCTCCAGGCGGGCTTTTCGATCAGCGGCTGGCTCGCCGTGCTCCTCACGTTCCTGCTGGCCCGCGTGTTCGCCGAAGGCACGCTCATGCGCGAAGACCTCGAAGGGACGGTCTGACATGGCGATCGCCGTCAAGCTCGACGACCTCCTTCACGATCGGCGGATGACGCTGACCGAGCTCGCCGATCGGATCGGAATGACGCTGGCCAACCTCTCGATCCTCAAGACCGGCAAGGCGCGCGCGATCCGCTTCTCGACGCTCGAGGCGATCTGCGGCGCGCTCTCGTGCCAGCCTGGCGACCTTCTCCGGTTTGAGTCGGAGCACGCAGAACGCGAGCGACCGGAAGCAGGCAAGCGAAGCGCGGGCCGATGAACGAGATTGACGCGGAGGCGGTTCTGGAGAGGTGAGCTCGGCGGGATTCCCCGGGTCGCCTGCCCTCACGGAGGATGTAGCATCACTTCCGTCATGTGCCGCAACATTCGGACACTTGCCAACTTCGCGCCGCCGGCAACCACGGCGGAAATCCGCGCCTCATCCCTGCAGTTCGTCCGTAAGGTGAGCGGGGCGAACAAACCCTCGAAGGCGAACGAGGCGCTCTTCGATCGCGCGGTCGACGAGGTGGCCGCAGCCGCCGAGCGCCTGGTTCACGGCTGGATCACGACCGCGCCGCCAAAGGATCGCGACGTCGAGATCCGTAAACACATCGAGCGGTCGCGAATCCGTTTCGGCAAGGAGCCCAAACGGACCCCGATCGAGCCGATCCGGTAACTTTATGGGGATTATGCGAACTCACATCCGGGGACTTCTTCTGCTGCTCCTCGCGGCCGCAATCGGCTGCCCAAGCTTTATGCAGAATATCGAGAAGACAGAGGCGATCTGGACCGTGAAGGTCACCACAAACCCCCAGGACGTCAAGAATTGCCGGCACGTCGCGTTCGTCGATTCCAGGGACACCCGGAGGGGCTGTGGCCTGACGGTCCAGCCGTCGCCGCTGGAATGTCTCGAATACCAGGTGTTGTTGGCGGGCGGCGACACACTTCTTTCAAACGGCTTTATCGGAGAGGCCTATCAGTGTGTGGCTCCGAGCCCCACTCCGATCGAGCTCTCGGCAACTCCAACGCCTTCTCCCACCCCCGCTCCACGGGTCGTCGCACCTTTGTTGCCGACCCCGGAGGCGACACCGGCTCCCGCCCCGCTGAAGGCCTCCCCGGCGCCAGCCGGTAATGGAGTGCGATTCGTTCAGAGCCGTGAGGCAGTCAAGGGCTGCGTCTATCTGGACGAAATGGATCTCAAGGCCGAGTGCCTCGCCGGCAACGGAACCCCCAACCCGTGCATCGCCGAGCACGCGGCCAAAGCAGGTGGCAACACCGTCCTGGTCGAGGGCGACCGGGCCCTGATCTTCGCCTGCAAGTAAAGGTCGGTACGTAGAACTTTCGGGCTCCGATGCCCGTATGTGTCTCCGTCAGGAGTGCGCCTCATGACTCGTACGACGAACGCGAGGGTCGCCGAGTCCCTCCTCCTTTGCCTGGCGGCGTCGGCATATTCCGCTCTTGCCGATGCTCAGAGCGTTGATGTCCTTGGGCCGGAGGTGCGCAAGTACCTGCGTGTCAGCACGCCCCGGGTCGTCCTCGAGCACGTCCAGGTCATCGACGGCACGGGGGCCGCCCCGATCCCGGATCAGAACGTCACCATCGAGGGCGGAAAGATCGCGGCGATATCAGCCGGCGCGGATCAGCCCCCGAGCGACGGCACCACGATCCTCGACCTGCGCGGGTACTCGGTCATGCCGGGGATCGTCGGCATGCACGACCACCTGTTCTACCTGGCGCGGCCCAATCTCGCAGCCGACAACAGCTCGGACAGCCCGGGCCTCTTTCGTCCAGATGACCTTCTCGGCGCCTCGGCTGTATCTCGCCAACGGCGTCACGACGATGCGCACGGCGGGCAGCGTCGAGCCCTACACCGACCTGAGGCTCAAGCACGCCATCGAGACGGGCGTCCTTCCCGGCCCGCACCTCGACGTCACCGGTCCCTACCTGGAAGGGGGAACCACGAGTCGCAGCCTTCAGATGCACCTGCTCACCGGACCGGAGGACGCGCGCCAGACCGTGGCGTACTGGGCGGATCGCGGCGTGACGTCGTTCAAGGCGTACAAGAACATCACGCGCGAGGAGCTGAAGGCCGCGGTCGCCGAGGCGCACAAGCGCGGCCTGAAGGTCACGGGCCACCTGTGCTCCGTGACCTACGAGGAAGCGGTGGAGATGGGCATCGACAATCTCGAGCACGGCTTCTTCACGAACACCGGGGCGGACCCCGACAAGAAGCCCGACACCTGCAGCGACAGCCAGGGCGACTACACGCTCCTGCACATGAGCCCCGGCAGCCCCGAGGCGGAACGACTGATCGCGTTGCTCATCAAGCACCATGTTGCCGTCACCTCGACCCTGCCGGGCCTGGCCTCGTCCCTGCCGCCTGCGCGACGGCCGGTCGGCGGTGCGGCCCGGGGCCTTCGAGGCCATGTCACCCTCCCTGCGTGAGGCTTATCTCTACAGCCGCAATCGTCCCGCCAACAAAGCGGGCCAGGAAGAATCCGCCTTGTTGCTTCGCCGGGACATGGACCTGGAGCGCGCCTTTGTCGCGGCGGGCGGGCTGCTGCTCGCCGGGCCCGATCCGGTCGGTCTGAACGGCAACATCCCGGGCTTTGGCGACCAGCGCGAGATCGAGCTGCTGGTCGAGGCCGGGTTCGCGCCAGTCGAGGCGATTCGGATCGCGACTTTGAACGGCGCGACCTACCTCGGCCGGGAGAAGCAGATCGGCTCGATCGCGGTCGGCAAGAACGCCGATCTGGTGGTGATGAAGGGCGATCCGGCCGCCCGCATCACGGACATCGAGAACGTCGAGATCGTCTTCAAGGACGGCGTCGGATACGACACAAAGAAGCTGCTCGCTTCGGTCAAGGGGCGTTATGGCGAGTACTAGAGGAGGCGCGATGAGAGAGCAACGAGTGTCCTGGTCGGCGGTGCTGATCGTCTCCCTCGCGACGGCGACGCTTCAGGCGCAGCAGCCGCAGGCCCCGCCAACCCTGGCTTTGACCCTCGACCGCGACATCAGCAGCATCGAAAAGCAGGTCGTGGAAGCCGCCGAAGCCATGCCGGAGGACAGGTTCAACTTCTCACCCGAGAACCTAAAGATTCCGGGAAGCGAGTACAAGGGCGTGCGCACGTTCGCCGGTCAGGTCAAGCACATCGGCGCGTCCAACTACTTCATCTGGTCGCCGCTGACCGGCGAGAAGGTGCCGGAGGCCATCAAGGACGGCGACGGCCCCGCGGACGTGAAGACCAAGGCCGACATCATCCAGTTCCTGAAGGAGTCGTTTGCCCTGGGCCACAGGGCCGCGGCGACGGTGACGGCCGAGAACATGCTGCAAACGCCGGGGAGCAGCAAATCGTCCCGCCTGCGGCTGGCAACCTTCGGCGTCGCCCATGCATTCGATCACTACGGACAAATGGTGGAGTACTTGCGGATGAACGGAATTGTGCCGCCCGCCAGCCGGGGAAAGTCCGACTGATACGTCCGACCGACAACGAGCCGCCGACCGATCACCGGCCGATCTAATCCATCAGCTCGCACCCCGAGGAGTCCCCCCGCAAGCGACGCCGACGTATATGCTCAGGGGCAGCTAAGAACGCCCGCCCTCGCGCAAAGGAGAACACAATGCATCGGACAATTCGAGTCGCTCTCGGTCTGTTCGTCTCTTCGCTTGCCGCTGTCGTCTCCATCGGCCAGGAGGGTGGCCCGCCGCTCTCGCAATGGTCGGCTTCCGCGAACTGGCACCCGGCTGGAAACCCGAGCAGCCTGTCTGAGATCTCCCAACTGGCCCGACCCGAAAGGGTCGAGGCGGTCGCCTCGGTCTCACTGCCGGCCTACGCGTTTGTTGCGATCACGCCGTGCCGCCAATACAACTCCTTGAGCGCGACGCCGCTTCTCCAGGCCGTGAACCGGACCGTCACGCTCATCGGCGCGCCCTGCAACATCCCGGCGAGCGCGGCCGCAGTCTCCGCCAACATCACGATCTTCAACATCACCGGCGCCTCAGGAAACGGCGTCTTCAAGGTCGACACCATCTCGCCGCCGGCCAGCGCCTGGATCAATTACCCGCCGTCCGAGGCGCAGCGCGCCAACGCGGGGACTGTCGCGCTCAACGCGACCGGCCAGGTCATCGTCCAGGTTGCGCAGGGGGCCGGTCAGATCGACTTCGTCGTCGACGTCAACGGGTACTACACGTCGGACCTCGGAAATCAGAACACGTTCGTGGGCAACAACGCCGGCAAGTCGACGACCGGGGCCGGGAATACGGCCGTCGGCGACTCCGCGCTCATGAACAACATCGCCGGGACCAACAACACGGCCCTCGGCGAGGATGCTCTCCTGAACGCCACGGGCTCACACAACACAGCGATCGGGGACAGCGCCGGGATCAACGTGATGGGAGGAAGCAACAACATCAGCATCGGAAACCTCGGCGGCAACGAGAGCAACACGATTCGGATCGGCGGCCCGAACCAGACCGGCACCTTCATCGTCGGTATCTCCGGTGCGACCAGCGCCGCCGGCGTCGGCGTCTTCGTCAACAGCAACGGCCAGCTCGGCACAACGACGTCCTCGGCGCGCTTCAAGGAAGACATCCGCGACATGGGCGAGGCGAGCGACGGGCTCCGGAACCTGCGTCCGGTGAGCTTCCGCTACAAGCCGGAGCTCGATCCGGCCGGGCTCGAACAGTACGGGCTGATCGCCGAGGAGGTCGCGAAGGTCTATCCCGATCTCGTCACGCGCGACGACGCCGGGCAGGCGCAGACGGTCCGCTATCACTTCCTCGTCCCGATGCTCTTGAACGAAGTCCAGAAGGACCGAAAGACCATCGAGGACCAGAGGGCGATCGTCGAAGAGTTGAAGGCCCGGCTGGAACGGCTCGAAGGCCTCCTCTCGCCTTCAGCCCGCTAGGAGAAGACCATGCGCACCCTTCGCCTCGCTTTGGGGCTCTCGATCCTGTCGCTTCTCGGCACCGTCTCGCCGGGCCTCGGGGCCGCCTCTTCGCCGGCCTACGCCTTCGTCGCGATCACGCCGTGCCGCCAATACAACTCGTTGAGCGACTCGCCGCTGCCCCAGGGCGTGAACCGGACGGTCACGTTGACGGGCGCGCCCTGCAACATCCCGGCCGGCGCGGTCGCGGTTTCCGCCAACATCACGATCTTCAACATCACCGGCGCCTCAGGAAACGGCGTCTTCAAGGTCGACACCATCTCGCCGCCGGCCAGCGCCTGGATCAATTACCCGCCGTCCGAGGCGCAGCGCGCCAACGCGGGGACAGTCGCGCTCGACGCGAACGGCAAAATCGTCGTCCAGGTCGCGCAGGGGGCCGGCCAGATCGACTTCGTCGTCGACGTCAACGGGTACAACACGGCGGACCTCGGAAACTTCAACACGTTCGTCGGTTTGAACGCCGGCCGGTCGAACACGACGGGCCTCGCGAACACCGCTATCGGCGCCAACGCTCTTCCGAACACCACGACGGGGCTCGTCAGCAACTGCATCGGGTCCGGGGCGCTTCAGAACTCGACGGGCCAAATCAACCTCGCCGTCGGGGCGGGCGCCGGATCCAACTTGCTCCTGGGACAGGGCAACCTTTACATCGGGACTGCCGGGCTCAACGAGAACTCGACACTTCGGATTGGAGACGTTCAGACCGCGACGTTCATCGCCGGCATCAGCGGCGCGACGAGTGCCGCGGGAGTCAACGTCCTCATCAACGCGAGCGGCAAGCTCGGCACGGCGACCTCCTCGGCCCGGTTCAAGGAAGACATCCGCGACATGGGCGAGGCGAGCGGCGGGCTTCTCAAACTGCGCCCCGTGAGCTTCCGATACAAGCCGGAGCTCGATCCGGCCGGGCTGACACAGTACGGGCTCGTGGCCGAGGAGGTCGCTCTCGTCTATCCCGGTCTCGTCACGTGCGACGACGCCGGGCAGGCTCAGGCGGTCCGGTATCACTTCCTCGTACCAATGCTCTTGAACGAAGTTCAGAAGAGCCGCAAGACCGTCGACGAGCGCGGGGCCCTCTTGCAGGACCTGAAGGCTCGCCTCGAACGCCTGGAGGTGCTTCTCGCGGCTCGCTAAGATTCTTCAGCCAGCCGGCGCGTTCATCTGGACGAACATCAGGTCGAGCTCCTGGCGGGAGGCCCGGCTCGACTTCGCCGCGAATCCGTGGGCGACCTCGAGCTCGCCGGCCTCGATCCGCGGGAGCATGTCGTCCAGAAGCGCCGCCGTCTTCACGCCGAAGGTGTGAAGACCGGGGCCTCCGAGATCGGTGTCCACGGCCGGAGGGATCATCTCGATCACCTGGACCGGCGTGCCGGAAAGCTGGTACCGCAGGGACAGCGTCCAGGAATGCAACGCCGCCTTGGTGGCGCAGTAGACCGGAACGCGGGACAGCGGCATGAACGCCAGGCCGGACGTCACGTTCACGATGGCGGCGCGCGGCCGCTGGAGCAGGTGCGGTATCAGGAGCATCGCAAGATGAATCGGGGCCTCGAGGTTGGTGGCGATTTCCTCACGGACGCGGTCCCATCCCTGCGCGTCGGGAAACTGCATACGCTGCTGAATGCCGGCATTGTTGACGAGGACGTTCAGCTCGGGGAAAGCCTGGACCGCCCAGTCCGCGAGCGAATGGCGATCCGCCTCCTTCGATACGTCGCAGACGCGGGTTTCGATCTCGGGGTGCCTCTGCCTGAGCTCCTCGAGCTTTCCTTCGCGGCGCCCGCACACGAGCACTTTGCTGCCGGCCCGAACGAAGCGCTCGGCCAGGGCCAGACCGATCCCCGACGCTCCGCCCGTGATGAGCACCGTGTTCCCCCCGAGTTGCATGGCGATCCTCCCGGCTCCGAGGTTGCGCGCTGGTTTCTCGAGCCATGCATTCCTGTATCACGGTTTACGGCGGCGCCTTGTCACCCCATTCACTCCGCCCCGTCGCGAGCTGTCGGATTCGCGGTGACCCCCGACGTCGTTGCGGCCCATCGGCTGCGCATGGCCTTCATGAACTCGACGCGCTCGGCAGGCGTCATTTTGCTCCACTGCTCGAGCATGCCGTGTCCCCATTGGCCACGATGAAACCGCGGGCCGCGGAATCCCCCGAAGAGAATCCAGGAGAGCACCATCAAGCCGAGGGCTTGAGAGTACGTGACCGTGTGCAGCCCGAAGATGCTCGGCATCAGCCCGTTCCAGAGCGCACGGACCAGCCAGGCCAGGCCAGGAAAGAACACGAGGACAACCGGCAAGAGCGCGAGAATCCTCGCGAGGCGCCTTCTCATGGTTTCCACCCTCACCTTTCTTTGAATTCGTCGTAAATGTTCTGGAGTCGGCGGCGCAAATGAAGCACCGCGTAGTGCTTGCGCGAAAGAAGGGTATTCACGCCCACGCCGGTCTCCATCGCGAGCTCGCGAAAGCTGCGGCCTTCGAGGTCCTGGTCGTTCATCACCTGTTCGAGGATCAAGATCTTCCCCTTCTCACCGTTGTAGACGGAGGAAGCATGTGGATATTGTGGCCCGCCTCGAAAAGTCGCATAACCTGCCGGGCGCGCGATTTGCACCAACCTCCGCCCTGGAGGGCCACTCTCATGACCACAGGGTCCTGCGGTGTCTTACCCGCGGCAAGGCGAGCGAGGCTCTCTAATCTTTTCTGGGTGCGTGGAGTGGTCGGGGGCACGCTCCTTCTGGCGCTCTGGATTGCGCTCGCTCGAGCCCAGACGACCGAAGAAGGAGAAAAGAGCTCCTTCCTCGACGCTTACCGGCGCGTGGTCGACAAGACGCAGGCCGAACAGCCTCACTGGATTTCGCCGCTCTTTACGACCACTCCGCGCGTCAACCAGAGGTTTCGGTACGACCTCGCCTGGCAATCGCGCCCGAACGGCGTGGACTTGGCCAACTACGGCGTCAGCAAGGGGTTGGAAATTATCGTCGCCGAACGTGTCGCGGTGACCTTCGGGGTTCCCGCATACATCGTCCGCAACTCGCCCCACGGCACCCAGAGAGGTTGGGCGGACGAGACGTTCCTGTTGAAGTACAGCCCCCTGTCCGCCAACGAGGAAAACGGCAACTACGTGGTCTCCGCTTTCTTCGGAGTGTCTGTTCCGACCGGAAGCGAGCCGTTCACTGCGAACGAAGCGATCTACACTCCGACTTTCGCTTGGGGCAAGGGCTGGGGTACGAGGACGAAAGGCTTCGACATCCAGAGCACGCTCTCGGTGAGCATCCCGAGCGGCGACAGAGAACGTATCGGCATCCCGGTCGTTTGGAACACGGCCTTCCAGGGTCATGTTTTCGACGAGCACTTCTGGCCGGAGTTCGAGATGAGCCTCACGCACTGGAGTCAGGGCCCCAGCGACGGCAAGTGGCAGGCAATCGCCACGATCGGTTTTGTCGCCGGACGGTTCCCGATAACGGGCCGGCTTCACCTGGACGTCGGCGCGGGATATCAGTTCGCGGTCAGCGCTTTCCGAACCTACGACAGGGGGTGGCTAACAACCTTTCGCTTGCCGTTTTGACCGTCGCCTTGACGGTGTATCTCGTCGTTGTGCCGGCGATGGTCCTCGTGACGATGGTGGCGGCCTACGTGCCTGCGCGCAAAGCCTCGAAAATCGCGCCGACGCTGGCGCAGCGTTATGAGTGATTACCGAATTCGCGCGACCCGGCCCAGGGTGGGGAACTTCTCGAATTGCCTGGGGTCGTGGCCGGGGACGACGCGGTCTGCGGAGCCGGCGAGCTCGATCATGCGCTGCTGATTCTTGATGTTGGCGGGCTGATCGGCCTCGCTGAAGGTGGCGCTGGCTTTGTGCTCGGCGAGATTGCGGTAGAGGTAGCAGTTGTCCGAAGCCAGGACGAAGGACGGATCGCCCTCGACCCGGATGTACTGCGACGCAAAGGTGTGGCGCGCTCCGGTGTAGGCACGGATGCCGGGCAGGATCTCCACGTCATCACCGTCGACGAGGCGCAGGCGGCCCTCGGTATTCAGCTGCACGAGGGCCTTGATGTCGTCGGGGTCGATGCCTCCATGCTTTCCACCAGGTTGCCAGGCCTCTCCGGTGTAATAGGCGAACTCCTGCTTCTGAATCCAGACCGTCGCTTTCGGGAACAGGTCGATGCCGCCCATGTGATCCCAATGGGCATGGCTGATGACGATGTCGGTCACTTCTTCCGGCTTGACACCGGCCGACTTCACGGCTTCGTCCGGGCGCAGGTAGTCGGCCGTGGGAAAGGTCTTCAACCAGACCTCGCGATGGAAGCCCGTGTCGAACAGGATGTTGTGGCCTCCCCCGCGGATCAGCCAGACGACCATGGCGATGTCGATCTTTTCGTCCTTCGGAGCGCCCATCATCAGTCCCGCCAGGGGAAAGTTCGCGATCGTCCCGTATCGAATGGCCTCGATGGAGTAATCCGGCTGCGGGGCGGGAGCGGCTGCGAGGAGACCGGCGACGAGCAGCACGAAGTGTCTCATTCATCCTAACGATATCCGGCGCAACGGCGAGCGCAAGTCATAACCCTCATCCGGTGAAAGGAATCGTTCCCGCGGCCGAAATCGTTGGCCCGGGGCGGGCCTGGTAGTAGTTTTCGGGCTGGAGGTTCACAGAAATGCGACATCTCGTTTTCGGCGGAACCGGAACCGTGGGAAGCCTCGTCGTCCGAGGGCTTCTCGACAAGGGCGAGACCGTTCGCGTGCTGACGCGCAGCGCCGACCGCGCGAAGACTCTTCCGAAGGGAGTCGAGCCTGTTCTTGGCGACCTGGCGGACCCCGGCACTTACGAGAAGGTCTTCGCCGGTTACGACAACCTGTTTCTCCTCACGGCCAACGGGCCGAGCGATTTGATGGAGGGCCTGGCGGCCGTCAACGAGGCCAAGCGGACGAAGGCCAAGCGGGTTGTCTACCTCTCGATCCACGATGTCGAGACGTGCGCCGAGGCGCCGCACTTCGCGAGCAAGATCGCCATCGAGAGGGCGTTGAAAGAGAGCGGCCTGCCGCACACGATCCTGCGGCCGAACAACTTCTACCAGAACGACTACTGGTCGAAGGACGTCATCCTCCAGTACGGCGTCTACCCGCAGCCCATCGGCGACATCGGGGTCTCGCGCGTGGACACACGCGACATCGCCGAAGCCGCCGTCCGAGCCCTGACGGAAAGCGGCCATTTGGGAAAGACCTATGTTCTCGCCGGACCGGACGCCTTAACCGGCAAGGCCTGCGCCGGGGAATTCGCGAAAGCCCTCGGCAAGCCCGTCGCCTACGGTGGAAACGACCTCGAGGCCTGGAAGAAGAGCATGGCGCCGTATCTTCCGGCCTGGGCCGTCTACGACTACGCCTTGATGTACGCGATGTTCCAGGCCAAGGGCTTGAAGGCGACCGCGTCCCAGCTCGCTGAAACGCGGGCGATCCTGGGCCACGAGCCGCGCAAGTTCGCGGACTTCGTCCGGGAGACCTCTGTGACCTGGAAAGAGGACAAACGGTGAGATCGGGAGGCACGTAAGAACGAACGGGCGGATTCCCATCGGCGACGGCTTTGCACTTGATCTTTCCAAGATCTAAACTCTCCAGCGAGGAGGCCTCCACGAAACGCACGGTTGCCCTTTCATTCCTCCTGGCCTTTTCCGGCGCGCTGCTCGGTTCCGGCGTAATCCTGGGTGAATCGAGTAACCCTGGACCCCAGTCGCGCAAATCCTCGACGCTCCTGGAGGAGCTCGTCCACATGACCCGGGCTGGTTATTCCGACGCGGAAGTTCTCGCGTACGCCAGGGCGCACCGCTCCGAGCTTCCTCCCGAAGTGAGCGACAGCGATCTCCGCTGGCTCCGGGATTCGGGTGTCAGCAGCAGGGTCATCCTGTACATGACGGCCATCGACGTGAGGGCTTCGGACGCCGGGGCGGATGCCGCCTCGGGCTCCTACGAAGACGTGCCGCTTCCGGGCCTTGCATACTCGAACGCGAGCAACGAGGGCAACTACACGGGCAGTTATTACGGCGGCTATTCGGACAGCTACCCGGACAGCTACTACGACGCGTATCCCGGATACGGTGTCGGGTACGGGTACGGCTACTATCCTTATTACCCTTATTACGGCTACGGATATCCCGTTTATTTCTACGTCGATAGCCACGGCTTCTATCATCGATTCCATGGCGGGCACTCAGACGGGCATCACGGATCCGGCGGACATCACGGGCCCGGAGATGGTCATGGATCCGGGGGGCATCACGGCAACGTCGCCGGTCCAGGCGGGTCCCGCGATGCCTGGCGGGAGCGCGGGTTCAGCGACCGCCGAGCAAGCTCCAGCGTCGTTGGCCCTCGCGGTGGATCGGGGCGGCCTTCTTCTACTGTCGCGCGCGGCAGCTTCAGCCCTCGCTCCCAGGGACCTTACGGGCGCGTCGTGAGCCCTCGCGGAATCGGACCTTCAAACGTCGCGAGCCGTAGTGCCCCTCGCGTCGTCAGGGGACCCTCGGGAGGCGCCAGCGGTCATGGCGGATTCAGTCATCCCGGTTTTTCGAGCGGCCCTCGCGCCGGCGGCAGTTTCGGCGGCGGCTCACACCCGGGCAGCGCACCGCACGCCGGACGCGCCAGGTAAGAGCCCTTCGGGTCGCGAGCCCGACACCATTTGCGACCCCTGTAGAATCGCGTCATGTGTCTACGTCGTTTCCTTTCGCTGCCCGCGGCCCTTGCGTTTTTCGTCAACGCGATGTCGGGACAGGCGCCGCCGCGCCCGCCGGTTCACGGCGGCGCCCCTTCGGTCTCACTCGATGGATCGAAGATCGCTTTTCTCTCGGACCGTGAAGGCACCATCGACGTTTACGTCATTGGGACCGACGGAACCGGCGAGAAGCGCCTGACGCAGACGATCGACCCGAAGGGCCATCCCGATTGGACGCCCGACGGCAAGGCGATCCGATTCGCGTCCTTCGCCAACGAGACGAGCCGCATCTACTCGATCGAGCCGGACGGCAAGAACCAGAAGCTGCTCGGCAGCGTTCCGGGCCGCTTCGGGACGCTCTCCCCCGACGGAACTCGCGTCCTGTACTGGACGGGGGCATGGATGACGGTTCGGCTGTTCGTGTCGGGGCTCGACGGCTCGAATCAAAAGCAACTCACGGATGGCACGGGAGTGGTTTGGAACACGCGCTGGTCCCCGGACGGCAAGCGCATCGCGTTCACGGGAAGGGATCCGCAAGACGTGCTGCACATCTACGTCATGGAGGCCGACGGGTCGGGGCGGCGCCAGATCACCCACTTTGCGCCCTCCGACGGGCAGGCCCAGGTGCCAGCCTGGTCTCCCGATGGCCAGAAGCTCGCTATCCAGGCAGGCGACAAGAACCTGCCCGGGCACATCTGGGTGGTGGACGTTGCGACGGGCTCCGCGCGAAAGCTCAACTCTCACTTCGAGTCCTACCTCGATGAGGTTCCATCCTGGTTTCCCGATGGCAAGCGCATCGCCTACCAGAGCAACCGCACGGGCACGATGGAAATCTGGGTCATGAACGCCGACGGCTCCTCGCCGCGCCAGGTGACCAGATAACCGTCGCTTCTGTTCGCAGGCACTCAAGCCCTCCCCGTCCAGCGAAGACCGGATTCTGTCCTCATCTCGTTCTTGTGTGAATTCGGCTGCGGCAGAATTCGGCCGGAGGTTTTCCATGACTCGAAGAACCGCTTCGGCTGCCACCTTCGCTCCTGCCGTTGTCACCGCGGCCGTCCTGGTCCTCGCCGCTCCAGTCTTCGCGGTCCCAGGGGAGGCCGTCCCGAGCCCCGCCGCGGCCGCGCTCGCACGGCTCGCGATGTTGACGGGCGAGTGGGAGGGAACCGCCGAGTGGACTGGAGGACGGACCAGCCGCGGCCCGATGAACGCGCGCTACTACCCGACGGGAAACGGGTCCGCCGTGGTGGAGAACCTGATCGTGGACGGCGTCCCGCTGATGACGACCGTCTACCACACCGACGGCCCCGATCTGAGGATGACGCACTACTGCGGCGCGCGGAACCAGCCCCGGCTCAAGGCCTCGAGGATCGACCTCGCCGGCGGAGCGATCGACTTCAGCTTCGTGGACGCGACGAATCTCTCCACACCGGATGCCGGACACGTGACCGGCCTGGAGGTTCGATTCGGCGATGACGACCACGTGACGCTGACGTTTCTCTTCGAAGGCGGAGGAAAGCCGGCCCGCGAGCGCGTGTCTCTACAGCGCACCCGCTCAAAAGCGTAGACACCCGCACCGCATTGCGCCGCGATGGTCGTCCGGGCGCAGCGGTCGTTTACTTCTTCTTCTTGGCCTTCGCGCTCCGCTCGGCTTTGCTCGAGCGCTGCATGTCCATTCGATGGGCGCGCTCGTAGGTCTGGATGTCCTTGAAACGTCCCTTCGCGTCTCGAACGGCGTAGAGCTTCTTTCCCGCGCTGCTCCGATGGGTCGTCCGTCTCGCTTTTCCCGCCATGAACATTCCTCCTATTACCTCAGTCTATGCTAGCGAAGCCGACGGAGTAACCCCGCCTCGCAGACCCCTTCGATGACCCGCTGCCCGGCTTCGTTCTCGATCCAGGTGTCGATCTCCAGGCGATGCCTGGCCCGATCGACCGAGCGCACGACGAAATGCGCGGTCACGGTATCGCCGACATAGACCGGCAGCAGGAACCGGAGCGTCTGCGACCGGTAGATGGCGCCGGCGCCCGGCAGCAGCATGCCCACCATCGTCGAGAAGATCGACGCCGAGAGCATTCCGTGAACGACGCGTCGGCCGAACTGCGTTTCCGCCGCGAATGCGTCGTCGACGTGAAGCGGGTTCACGTCTCCGGTGATCTCGATGAACCGCCGCACGTCCTCTTCCGAGAAGGTCTTGGTGAAGCTGGCGCGCTGCCCGGGCTCGAAGTCCTCGATCCGTGCCACGACTGGAACAGTCAGGGGGTCCCTCCCGCGATCAGCGAATTCCGAGGGCGGATTCTACGTTCATGCGATACCTTCTTTCGACGGAGGTCTGAACCATGGCACCGAACGACTTGCGGCAGTTCGAAGTCCATGCCCGAACGACGGACACCTTCGGGCGCGTTCTCTGCGGCTGCCGGACGCTTCACTTCGTGGCGGACGGGCCCGTTCAGAACAACTGCCCGGGCGAAGCGATCACGCCGGCCGAGCTCTTCCTTTCGGGTGTCGCCGCCTGCGGCATCGAGCTCCTGCAGGTGATCGCGAAAGAACGTAACGTGCCGCTCCAGACCGCCCGGGTGGCAATCAAGGGCACGATCGACAGATCGAGGCCCGTGCGGCCGGACGTCTCGCTCTTCAATTCCGTCCACTTGAAGTTCGCCCTGACCGGTGTCACCCGCGCCCAGGGCGTCGAGATCGTCGAGGCCTTCCAGGGACGCTGCCCCCTCTACGGCACCGTCAAGGTCGCAACCCCCGACGTGCAGGTCGAGATCGAGACGGCGCCCTGACGGCGGCCCGGCAATGGAAGCTCGGCCGACCGATCTGATGCATCAGCTCGCACCGCGAGGAGTCTCCCGAGCGAGGGAGGAGCCTCGCGGTGCGGGAGGCGGAGCGGGGGACCGCGCGTGCCTCCCGCCCCCCGGCCCGGGGGCAGATCCCCTGCAACCGAAGCCGACGTTTACTTCAACCAGGCGGCCCCGTCGACCTCGATGAATTGCTTCACCCCGGCTCGGCCCGTGAGGCGCAGCCAAAGGGGTCCTTTCTCGCGATCGACCCGCAGGTTGATCTCGAAGAAAGGGCAGCAGGCGCGTTCTCCGGCGATCCATTCCGTTAGGAGCGCGAAGGTCCTGGCGTCGGCCGGAAACTCGAACTCGTAGCCGTCGGGAAGCTCGTGGACGCTCTTTTTCAATGCGCGGAGCGCCGGGCCGAGCTCGTCGAAGTGCCGCTTCCTCTCTTCCGGAGTGAGCGCCGACACGTCGCAGGCAAAGGCCGAAACGTGCTTCGCGGGGGACCCGGAGGGCGAAACGATAGCGGCTGAACCGAGTGCTGTCAGGTAAATCGCCACAACAGGAATTGCTTTCATCTTTTCTCCTGATGAATGAAGTGACTGCGTCCTTTAGATAGGCGCGGGCCGCGGCTGGCGTGACAGGCGGCGCTATGCGAGAGACCGGCGGGCAACGAGCACCGGGGCGCCCCCGGCAATGACGCCGAGAGCGAGGCCGGCAAAGCCCAGGGCACCGGCAGGAAGGCAGCCGAGCGCCGAGGCGAAGCCGAGCGCCAACGACCGCGCTTGTCCAGAATGGGAACCCGCCAGCCGTCTTGCTGCGCAGGCCGAGGATCACTCCCGCGGCGACGCCTCCCGCCGCGCAGAGCCACGGGCGGTTGGTGCAGAGGGCGGCGCACAGCTCCGGATTGACCACCTTCAGCGCGGCCGGAATCAGGCACGGCAGGATTCCGGCCAGCAGCCCCGCGCGCGCGCCTTCCTCGTAGCCCTCTCCGCGAATCCGTCCCGCGATGGCGACGAGGACGAGACCGGCAAGACAAAGAGCCGCCAGACGCGTCGCCTGACAATAGAAGAGGCCCGGCAAGGCAAGCACCGAGGCGACGGCGCCCAGCCGAAGAGCTCCCGGGAGGCGCCCGATCTCATAGGCGCGGCGGGCGTCCCGCCGCAGGGCCGTTTCCGAAACTCAGACATCGCCATGACGAATCCTCCACTGCCTGCGCAGGCGGCCCAGAGCCCTCTCGACGCGTTTGCGAAACGTGGGCCCGGGCAGGTCGGGGCGCTCGCCGCGGGCATAGGCGAGCAGTGTCGCCGCATCGCCAGGAGGCAATTCCTCGAGCGCTCTCTCGAGCGCCGCGCCGAGGTCGCGCGCCACGGCCTCCGTTTCCGGCGACGGCCGATCAGCCTCCCGCTCGGGCAGCGTGTCCATGGCGTCCTCGCGGCGCCGGCGAGCCTTCGTCCGATGCGTCCGCACTTGCCACGCGGCGATGCCCAGCACCCAGGCGAGAGCGTCGCGCCCGGGATCAAACTCGCTGGCGCGGCTGAAGACGCGGAGCAGGGCCTCCTGGGCTGCGTCCTCCGCCTCTCCTGCCGGCAGGCAACGCTGCGCGAAGCCGCGCACGAGAGGCCAAAGACGCCGGAAGAGCGGATCGAACGCCGCGCGGTCTCCCCGCGCGAGAGCTGTCAGCTCGTCCTGGAGCGCAGCGCGCCCGCCGGAATTCACCGGCGCCCGCTCGACCTCACTTCGGGCAGGAGCTCGGAACGCAGCACTCCGGCGTGCCGTTCTCGCAGCAAGTCGGCGGATTGCAGCTGCGACTCTCCGCCCACGCCGTTCCCAATGACAGAGCCGCCACCGTCAAGACCGCCAGCCAGGTCCACTTGCGCATTTTCAACCCTCCCGTTCAACAGCCGGCGTCCATTGCCGGTGTTGTATCCGGTATAGGCGCGAACACGGAAGGTTGTGACCCTATTGCTTGGGCTTCGGCTCCTCGGCCGGTTTCGGCCCCCGGGCTCCTCGCAGTGGTAAACCTCGCCGTAGTAGCCGACGCCGTCGGCAGGTTTCAGCGGCGCTGCCGTGATGAAGCCCACGTTGCCCCCCATTTTCACGACCTGCTGCCGGAAAACACTGTCGTTGGTCGGCGATCCCGACTGCCACTGTGTCTCCGTCGAGGGCGAGGTGTTCCCGAGAAACTTGCAGCCACGAACGACCTCCGGGTTGTTCGTCACGCGAACCTGCTTCATTTCCGGCGTGACGGTGGCGCACGCGAGCACCCCGATCAGCAGGGCTGCCGCGCCAAATGGCACCGTCCGGAGCGGCCTCGCGTGGCTCATCTCACAGCACCAGGAACTAGAACGCCAGGGTGTCCGCCACGGACGCCAGCGTCCCCGACGCGTTGTTGTAGATCTTGACGGTGCCCGTCTGCGTGTCGGTGATGGTGATTGTGTACTGGACGTTCGAGAGGGCGCCGTAGAAGACCCAGAACTTCCCGTTGAGGGCCCGGCCGTCCAGCACCTTGATCACGAGCTCGACATTGTTCGAGGAGAAGAACCAGAAGTAGCCGGTGTCTCCCGTCAGCGGCACGGCCGTGCCGACTCCGCTCGTCCCCTGGGAAGGCGCCGACCAGGCCACGCGGACCTGGAACCGGCTGCTGTTCAAACAGAGCGTCTGGCTGTCGGCCGTGCAGACAGCGGCCGCACCAGCTAACGCGGCTGCCGCGGGCTTGCGCTGGACCGCGGACCGGACGTGCGCGCGAGGCCGGGACGTGGTCGTCAAGGCAGCGTAGAGCGCGTAGTCCAGCTCGGCGGAAGAAGTTGAGACGCCGCTGGCCGCGGCGGCTGTCTCGGTCGAGGCGGTCGTCACGGTGCTCGAGAAGGCCGCCGTGTCGGCGACGCTGGCCAGGTTCCCGTCGGGATTGACATAGGACTTCACCACCCCGGTCTGCGTGTCCTCGACCATGATCGTGTATTGGACGTTCGAGAGCGCCCCATAGAAGACCCAGAAATTGCCGTTGACGCCCCGCGCGTCGAGGACCTTGATGACGAGCTCGATGTTGTTCGACGAGAAGAACCAGAAGTACCCGGTGTCTCCTGTCAGGGGGATCGCGTTACCCGCGCCGCTCGTGCCCTGGGAGGGAGCGCTCCAGGCGACCTTGACCCGGAAGCGGCTGCTCGCCAGGCACAGGTTGGCGCCGCCGCCGGCGCACGGCGCTTTGACAGCCAGGCTGACGGCACCCACCGCATCGACCTTTCCATAGCCCCAGGTCGTATTGGGCACGGCGCCGGTATTGGCGTCGGCCTTGGCGGATTGCTGGAGAAACTGCTTGACCTGCGCGGCATCCAGAGAGGGGTTCGCCTGGAGCATCAGGGCGATGATGCCGGTCACGACAGGATTCGCCGCGCTGACGGCTCCTCCCATGCCATAAAGGCCGCCGCCGTCGTTGATCAGGTTGAACCGAAACGTCGCCATGTAGCCCGTCGGGTTGTAGGTCGTGACCAGGTCGCTTCCCGGCGCACTGACGTCGATGCCGAGGCGGCCGTCGAAAGTCGGGCCGATGCTGCTCCCCGTCCAGATCTCGCCGGGGTTGCCCTGCCCGATAAGGCCTCGGACGACGCCGTCGATGTCCGTCCAGCTCGTCTTGTTGAGGTATGCGTTGGGACAGATGTTGTGGAAGGCGGTTGCGCCGTCCCAGATGCTTCCCGGTGCGACGTTCGTCAGAAACTTGTTCGTGATGTTCGCGCCCACGATGTTCGACGGATTCAGCGTCGCGTCGAAGTGCCCGCCGACGACACTCGAACCGGTGAGCGTCACGGTGTAGGTCGCCGCCGGACCGTCCAGCCGGATGTAGATCTCGCGCTTCCCGGTCTGGGCGCCGAAGGGCGTCACCGACGATCCGTAGTGGTAGTAGAGAAAATCGGTCGTCTGGTGGGTGTCAGAGTTGGTGTTGGCCGCCGGCGATGTGTAGGGACCGACAGTCCCCGCCGGGCCCTGGATCGTGACGGCGAAACGGTCGGTCTCCGGGTACCAGAGATCCATGACGAGCGAGCTGGCGGCGTTGCCCTTCTGGATCTGGATCGGGACGGCGCCGGACTGGGGCACGGTGCCGCCCGCCCGGTTTTGGGCGGTGCCGTCGTCCTCCCCTCCCGTGACGAAGACGAGCCCGGGGATGCCGGGCCCGACTGTCGCGTCGATTTTCCGGGCGAGTGTGCTCAAGCCGTTCGTGGGGCCGCCCACCGACCCGAGATTCAAGAGCATGACGGCCGGAAGGCCGAGCTCGTGCGCCTTGTCGCGGACGAAGTCGATCGCGGTCGGAAACACGGCGGAATTGTTGAAGGGAGCCTCCGCCGGTTCGGAACCGTGTGCCGGCGCGCCGTCGGATGTGACCTTCACTGCGATGATCGTGGCGTCCGGGGCAACCCCGCGGTACTTCGTGCCGGGGCTGTTCCGGCCGCTGCCGGCCGCAATCGCCGCCGTGTCCGTGCCGTGACCCACGGCGTCGCGGGTCGCGAGTGTCGGCCCGCCCGTGAGCGCCGCGTTGATCTGCGCCCGCGTGTAGATCGTCCCCCTGCCGTAGGTGTTGCCCGGGGCCGTAGCCCCCGTGTCGTCCGTCAGGTCGAAGATGTAGGCGATCCGCGTCGAGCCGTCGGCGTTGCGAAAGTCGAGGTTCTTCCAGTCGATTCCCCGGTCCAGGAGCGCCACGATGACCCCGCGGCCTGTGACACCAAACTGCGAGACCGCCGTGTCGACACCGGTCGAAACGCGAACCTTGTCCATGCACAGGGCGGGCGAGACCACCAGCCAGGCCGACGCGACCGCAGACAGAACAACCCGCCGACCCGTCGCGCCGCGCGGCAAAGCCCAGTGACCGGTCATGTTGTTCACTGATCCCTCCCCCCTCGTGCCGTCACGATATCAACTTCAGCGGACAATCCCCTGTCATATGGAAGGCCTCCTCCGGGCCACACAGAGACGCAAGGCCGACCGATGACGCCAGAACGAGATCGAGGCAGAGCTCGAGAGGCTTCACGGAGCCGGCTTCGCGTGGGCGCTCAACTGTTGCCAGAGGCGCCGGGAGGATGCGGAAGACGTGTTGCAAACGAGCTATCTGAAGGTCCTCGACGGGCGGGCCCCGTTTGCCGGGCGATCGAGCTTCAAGACGTTCCTCTTCGGCGTCATCCGGAAAACCGCCTCGGAAGCAAGACGACGAAACGCCTGGCGGGAGCTGCTGCTCGGAGAACGGACGCCGCCGGCCGAGCCGGCTGCTCGGGAGTGGGAGCCCGAGAGGCGGCTGACTCTGCAGGCTGCGCAGGCGAAGCTGCCGCGGCGGCAGCGCGAGGTCCTGGCGCTGGTCTTCTCCATGGGAATGACGGTCGAGGAAGCTGCCGCGACGCTCTCGATTTCCGTCGGCTCCGCGCGCGTGCACTACGACCGGGGTAAGCGGCGGCTCTCCGCACTCCTCGGCGCAGGGGAGAGGAAATGAACCCAAACGATGTCGACGGGGAGCTCACCCGTCTGTTTGCGGAGCAGCGCCGCGCCGACGAGGCCTCGGCGCCCGGCTTCCATGAGCTCGTCGCCCGGGCGCGCGCCAGAACAAAAGGCCGCGATATCGCCGGGCAGACCCCGGAAGGGAGATGGGCCTGGCGCGCGGCACTCGCAGCCGCCGCGTCCTTCGCCCTCGCTGTCGGGATCTCCATCCTCCGTCCCCCGCCTGCGCCCAGCCTGCCCCCGGATGCCGTGACGATCGCCTCCTGGAAGGCGCCGTCGGACGTCTTGCTGCAGACGCCGGGGGCGGAGCTCCTCGGCCAGGTGCCGGTTCTCCTTCCTGTTCCCCCTTTCCCGGGGGGCGACGCCGAACCGGCGACTCCTCCCTCCACGCAGACGAAGCTTCCGCACACGAAAGGAGTCGAATCATGAGAAAGCTCGCCGCCCTGCTTCTGCTCGCCCTCCTGCCCGCCGCCGCTTGGGCCGAGGCCGAAGGAGGAGGGGACGATCCCTTCGCCCGATACCTCTTCCCGCCCGACAAGGTCATGAGCCATAGCATCGAGATCGGCCTCGAGGATGCGCAGAAGACCGCCATCCGAAACGAGGTGCAGAAGGCGCAGCCGAAGTTCACCGACGCCCAGTTCGAGCTGCAGGCCGAGGCGGAGAAGATGGTGCGGCTGCTGCAGGAGAAAACCGTCGACGAGACGAAGGTGCTCGCGGAAGTCGACCGGATCCTCGCCGTCGAGAAGGAGATCAAGAAAGCTCAGATCACGCTTCTCGTCCGCATCAAGAACGTTCTGACGCCCGCCCAGCAGGCCAAGCTCGCCGAGATCTCGAAAGCCTCCGGAAAGTGACCCGGGCAGGCTCAGCCGACCCGATCCGCCAGCCAGCCGACCGCCTGCTCTTCTGCCCAATAGACGGGGCGCCAGGGAACGCGGCCGCCGATGAACCCGATGTGTCCGCCGTGGGCGGTCGTCCGAAAGTCGATCGAGGGCGACGCCCTCTGGCGGGCCACCGCCAGGACGGAGGCGGGCAGGAAGGCGTCATCCTCGGCCGAGAGGCAGTAGGTGGGTGTGGCGATGCGGCCGAGGAAGTTCAAGGAGGAAGAGCGGGCGTAATAGTCCTCGGCGCCTTCAAAGCCGTGGAGGGGGCCGGTGGCGGCATCGTCGAATTCCCAGAACGTGCGGGCGCGGCGAATGCGCGGGAGATCCAGCCTCGCGGCGGCTTCAGGGAAACGTCGGGCGACATCAAACGCCTTCGGACGAAGCGTCTTGAGGAACTTTTTCCCAAGAAATCAGGCCGATCCACGTCT
>CAWERV010000013.1:0-50060 GCA_963811425.1 uncultured Acidobacteriota bacterium | reverse complement strand
GCGTCGCGTCAAGCGGCTGCGGGATAAGCTTATTACATAGTATAGACCTGACCCCAAGTGAAGAGCGCGGCTCGGTGATCACCATCCTTGGAGCGGGCGGCGCCATTGGGAACGAGCTCGTCAAGCTTCTGGCCGCGAGGAAGCAGCCGTTCCGGCTCGTTGGGCGCAGCCCGAAGGCGACTCCGGGGGCGACAGAAACGGTGGCCGCCGATCTCACGGATCAGGAGCAGGCCATCCGCGCCGTTGCCGGTTCCACGGTTGTCCATCTGGTCGTCGGTCTCAAGTACGACCACAAGGTCTGGCAAGAGGCGTGGCCGCGGGTCATGGGAAACACGATCGAAGCCTGCAAGCGCGCCGGCGCAAAGCTCGTCTTCTTTGACAACGTGTACATGTACGGGAAGGTCAACGGTCCCATGACCGAGGAGACGCCCTTCAATCCCTGCAGCAAGAAAGGCGAAGTCCGCGCGAAGATTGCCACCGCATTCATCAATGAATGGAAGGCTGGCGCTCTGACCGGCATGATTGCGCGCGCTGCCGACTTCTATGGTCCCGACACGCTCAACGCCGTGTCCAATGTTCTCGTCTTCCAGCCCTTCTCCCGGAAGGAAAAGGCCTCATGGCTCGTGAATGATTCTGTTCCGCACTCCTTGACGTTCACGCCGGACGCTGCGCAGGCCCTGCTGGGGCTTGCCGAACGGGCAACCACGTGGAATCAGACCTGGCATGTCCCCACCACGCCCAATCCCCTTACAGGAAAAGAGTTTGTGACGCTGGCGGCGAAGGAATTTGGGGTTGCTCCGAAGTATCGCGTTTTGAGCAGGCCGATGCTCCGAGTCGCAGGCTGGTTCAATCCGCTGGTCAGGGAGTCCTACGAAATGCTCTACCAGAGCGATTCGGCCTACCTCTTTGACTCCAGCAAATTCGCCAAACAGTTCGGTTTCGCCGGCACTCCCTACGTCGACGGCATCCGAACCACTGCTGCGTCCTTTCGCTAGTCGATCCGGAGCTTCTCAGTTGACGGTGTAGCCCTTCCCCTGGAGACAGGTCTGGAATGCCTTCTTGTACTGTTCCTTTGGACCCGCGGCCGCGGCCGCCTGATCGCTTTTCGCCTTCTCGGCGGATTGCTGGTCGGCCGCCTTCTGCTGGCGGCGGCCCTTGACGGCCCCCGCGGTCGCGCCCACCGCGGCTCCCGTTCCAGCATCTCCCGCGACCCCGCCGACCGCCGCTCCGGCCGCCGCACCCTTGGCAGCCCCTTTCACCGCCCCGCCCTTCTTCTTGTCGGCGGGCACGGCTGTGGGCGTCGGCGGCGGAGCAGCCGGGTCGTAGTTCGTCTGTCCCTTCGCCCAGGCGTAGCAGTCGGACTCGTCCTTCTTCTGCTGCTCGGGCGTCTGGTTTTTCGCCGGGAAAACGGTGAGGCCGAGCGATTTCGACATGGTGGCGCTCGAAGTCGTTCCGCTCGACGGTGGGGGGTTTTGAGACCAAGCCAGTCCCGCCGCCAGAAGCGAGACGGCAAATGCGACGACGATTCTTTTCATGGGGTCCTCCAGTGGTCGGAGCTGCGTCCGGTGTGGTACCCAGTCCTTTCAAAGCATATACCTCGGAGAATTCAGGCGCCTGCGGGCGAGGTGGGCGCTTCAAGAAAACCGCCGGCTGCTTCGTCGGGCGAGCACGGGGAGCAGATACAATGCGCCTCCGGAACGGTCCCGTTCCGCATCGCAGGAGGAGATAAAGATCATGAGATTCCCAATGACGATCGCCGCTTCGGCGCTGGCGGGCCTGACTCTGATCGCTTCGGCGTCCGGCCAGGCGGCGGGCGAGGCGTTCACCGCCACTGCGTCTGTCAAGTCCGACGCGGTGACCGGCACGGCTCCGGTCTCCATCGTGATCAAACACTGGGCGACGGACGCGGAACGCGCGTCCGCGATGAAGGCGCTCCGGAGCGGCGGGGAGCAGTCTCTGAAGAAGGTCCTGGCAAAGATGAAGGACAGCGGCACGCTCCAGCTCTCAACAACCAAGGCGGCGATCAAGTATGCGTATGCCCAATCGACCGGCTCGGGGCGGGTCGTGACAGTTTTGACCGCCAAGCCTCTCTACCACCTCGGCGGGAGCCTCCCGGATGCCAAGCCGAAGGCCGGCTACGACCTCGCCGTCGCCGTGCTCGTTTTCGAAGCGGACGGCACGGGCCACGGCGAGCTCTCTCCGGCCGCCAAGATCTCGGCGGACGACTCGGGCGCCGTCATCGTCGACGACTACGGCGACGCCAAGATCTGGCTCAAGGGCCTCACGAAGAAGAAGTAGCTCCAACCCCGATTTCGGGGGACCCCGGTCAGGCTTCGAGAGGACGGCGAGCGACCTAAGCCCAATGCATCTATCCCGTGCCACCCCCAAGGGTGTTATGAAAGAGGCGCTGCTCTAATGGGTATCGGCCAGCCATGTGTGCGGGCTCCGCTCGAAAGCGCAAACGCCCGACCCGCTCAGGAGGCTCGAGAACATGAAAGCGCCCGAGGACGAGAAGCCCGCAGGGATCGGCCGCTTGCCGCGCAGGCTTCTCGACTGGCTGAGAGACTGGCGACTGCGGAGCTGGCGCACAGCCCTGCTCGGCCTCTGGATCGCCTGGTTGATCGTCGGCTTCCTGGTCATCCCACCCATCGTCGAGAAACTGCTGATCGAAAACCTCCGGAAGCGGGCGGGCCTCGAGGCCACCGTCCGATCGGTCCGATTCAATCCCTTCACTCTTTCGCTGACCATCGAAGGTCTGTCCATCGCCGATCGCCCGGGGTCCGTCCTCTTCTCTGCCGACGAGATCTATGCCAACGCCGAGCTCTCGAGCCTCTTTCGGTGGGCGGCGACCCTGAGCGAGTTCCGCATGGTCAATCCCGTCTTCGGGGCGCGGCGCTTCGCCGACGGCAAGATCAATCTGGCGGTGGTGGTCGAGGAGATCCGGCGGCGACAACCCCCTAATGCTCGCCCGCCCAAACCGGATTCGAGCCTGCCCCGCGTCCTGCTCCAGCACATCAAAGTCAGCGGGGCCACGCTCAATGTCGAGGACCAGGCGCGCGACAAACCTCTGAAGATGGCCTTCGGGCCGTCCGTGTTCGAGCTCTCCGAAATCAGCACGATCCCCGAACGTCAGGGAACCAAGGAGATCAGCATCCGCCTGCCCGGGTCGGGTGTCGTTCGCGCCACCGGCAACGTCACCGTGCAGCCGCTCGGGATCGAAGGGGACGTGAGGCTCGAAGAGCTGCACCTGAAGGAGCTCTGGCCCCTGCTGGAACCCTACTTCCGATTCACGGTCACGGGCGGTGAGCTGACGGGCCGCTTTCACTACACGGTCGCGGCCGCGGACGGAAAGGTCCGTGCCCGCGTCACCGATTTCGAGAATGCCCTGAAGAATCTGACCGTCGTGAACGAGGGCGATCGGGTTCTCGAAGTCCCGGTGGCCACCATCACGAAAGGGAGTTTCCGCTGGCCCGAAGCCGAGCTCGTCGTGGAGCGGCTGCGGGTCGAGCGGCCGAGCGTGCTGGTCGGGCGGGACGCCGACGGGAAAATGAGCTACGAGCGGATGGTCCCCCCGCCGACGCGGGAGGTGGTCGTCCAGACGTACCAGGAGATCGAGAAGGCCGCGCGCTGGACCGTCGAAGTCGGCCGCTTCGAGGTCGTCGATTCGCGCGGGCGCTTCGTGGACCACACCCTCGATCCCCCCGTATCGCTCGACGCAGACAACATGCAGCTGGCGATCACGAACTTCACGACCCGCCCGGGCGCGTTCTTCGGTGTCGTGGCCTCGGCGTCGCTTCCCAAGGGCGGGACGGCGAAATCGAGCGGCCGGGTCAGCATGAAACCCATTCAATTCCAAACGGACGTCGCGCTCGACGGCCTCGACCTGACCGTGGCGCAGCCCTACGTGGGCCGCCTCCTTCCATTCGAGATTCTCTCCGGAAAGGCGAGCTCGAAGGGAAAAGTCGCGGGCGGTGTCGACCCGAAGAAGGGCCTCTCTGCAAAGTTCGCCGGCGATCTGGAGGCCCTGACGATGGCGCTGCGCGAAACGGTCACGGGCTCGACGCCTCTGAAGTGGGACGCCGTGCAGGTCCGGGGCGTCGAGGCTGGATACGGCCCGATGGCCGTCGCGGTCAAGTCGATCGACGTGAACGGCGCGGGAATCGACCTGGTCATCTCGGAGAAGGGCGAGCTCAGCCTCGCCGAGGTCAAGAAAAAGCTGGCCGCGAGCCGGCCGCAGGGTTCGCAACCGCCCGCCACATCGCCGGCGCCGGCGCCGACGCAAGGCAACTCGATCCCGATTCACGTCGATTCGGTCGTCCTCACCGGCTGTTCCCTCGCCCTGACGGATCACCGGCTCCAGCCTCCCTACACGCTGACCGTCGAGAGCGTCCACGGTACGGTCAAGGGGATCTCATCCCCCGCGAAAGCCCCGGCGCATTTAGAGATCAACGCGGCTGTGCGCGGCGGCGGGGCGGTGACGATCAAGGGAGCGATCGATCTCTTCCAGCCCGGCCGTGCAACCGACCTGAAGGTCGGTGTGCAAAAGGTCGAGATCCCGCCGCTGTCTCCCGTCTCGGTTCATTACCTCGGCTATCCGGTCACCAAGGGTCACACCGACCTCGGCCTCGACTACAAGGTCAAAGACCAACACCTGAAGGGCACCAATCACATCGTGACACAGGACCTGACGCTCGGCGACAAGGTCGCCGGCGAAGGAAAGGTGAAGCTCCCGATCAAGCTGGGCGTCTCACTCCTGACGGACAGGGAAGGTCGCATCACGCTCGACTTTCCCGTCGAGGGTCGCCTCGACGACCCGGAGTTCGGGATCGGCAAGGCGCTCGGGGGCGTCGTTTCCGGGCTGATCAAGTCTCCGTTCCGTCTGCTCGCGAAAACCGGCGGCGGGAAAGAGGAGGATCTCGGCTACGTCGAGTTTCCGGCCGGGAGCGCGGTGCTCGACCCGGCCTCCGCCGAGCGGCTCAAGACCCTGGCGACCGCCCTGAAGGCGCGCCCGGAACTGCGGATCGTGGTGGCGGGTGTCTGGGACGATGCCGCCGACGGGACGGCGCTGCGGGAGGCGGCACAGGGGCTCAGCGAATCCCCGCCGGCGACTTCGAGAAACTGGGTCAGAAGCGCGCCGACTCGGTCCGGGCGGCCCTGGTCGCCTTGGGCGTCGACGCCTCTCGGGTCGAGCTGAAATCGCTGCGCGCCGTCTCCGGCTCCACCGGGGGGCGAGTCCGCCTGACGCTCGAACTGGTCGGTGCGACCGAGGCGGCGGAGCCGTCTTAAGGCGGCAGAGCTCGGTCATCCCCTCGTAGCCTCGCGATAGAGTCTATTTCGTTGCCCACCTCCAGAGGACTCCGGCCGTTGCTGCTATCGGTGCTCGCGTCCGTCAGCCTTGCCGTGAATGTCCGACCGCAACCGCAGGACGTGGCCGCACCGCCGGCACAGGCCGCCGCCCTGCGGGACATCGTCGCGAGCGGCCGTCTCGCGGACCTGCGCTGGCCGGATTTTTCCGACTACAAGGTCCTGGTGGACGGCTTTTATGCGCCGGCCAGCTATGCGCCGGCCTGGGTCCGGGGAGGCCAGCCCTCCGCGTCGGCGCTCTCCTTGGTTCAGGTCTTCCGGGACGTCTGGAAGAGGGGACTCGAGCCCGAGGACTACGACGCGTCCCGATGGGACGCCCGCCTCCAGGCCTTGAAGAATCCGGACGCCGATCCCGCGCGCTTCGACGTGGCGCTCACGGTCTGCGCGATGCGTCTCGTGTCCGACCTGCGCATCGGGCGGATCAATCCGCAGCACTTCGACTTTGGTCTGAGCGTCGAGGGGAAGAAGTACGACCTGCCGCACTTCCTGCGCGAGCGGCTGACGCCGGCCGCGGAGTGTCCGCCCTGCTGGACAGCGTCGAGCCGCCGTTCGGCGGCTATCGACGGACGCAGGCGGCGCTGGTGCGCTACGTCGAGCTGGCGCGGGGCGATGGCGTGGAAGCGCTACCCGTCCCGGCGAAGGCCATCCGACCGGGTGAGACGTACGCTGGTGTGGCGGCGCTTGGACGGCGCCTCGCTCTCCTGGGAGACCTCGCGGCTGAAGCGGCGCCGACCGCCAATCCCGACGTCTACGGCGGCGCGCTGGTCGAAGCGGTCAAGCGCTTTCAGCGCCGCCACGGCCTCGACGCCGACGGCCATCTCGGACCGGGCACCGTCAAACAGCTCAACGTACCGCTCACGGATCGCGTCCGGCAACTACAGCTGGCGCTCGAACGCTGGCGCTGGCTGCCCGTGGATTTCTCCGTCGCCTCCGATCGTCGTGAACATCCCCGACTTCCGACTGCGCGCGGCCGACGCGAAGGGCAATGTCGTCATGGATATGCGCGTCGTCGTCGGCAAGGCGGCGCCGACCCAGACGCCGGTCTTTACGCGGGAGATGACGTACGTGGTGTTCCGTCCGTATTGGAACGTCCCGCCCAGCATCCGCCGCGGCGAGATCGTGCCCGCCATACAGCGCGACCGCAACTACATCGCCAAGAAGCGCTACGAGGTCACCACCAACGACGGCAAAGTCGTCACCGACGGCCCGATCTCCGACGACGTCCTCGCGCAGCTGAAGGCCGGTCAGCTCGCCGTTCGGCAGAAGCCCGGCCCGACCAACTCGCTGGGACTCGTCAAGCTCATATTCCCGAACGAGTACAACGTGTACCTGCACAGCACGCCGTCGGCCGCGCTGTTTGCGAAAAGCCGGCGCGACTTCAGCCACGGCTGCATCCGCGTCGAGAAGCCGGCCGAACTCGCCGCGTGGGTGCTCCGCAACAACCCCGACTGGACGCTGGAGCGCGTCCGGCAGGCGATGCAGTCGGGACCCGGACGACGTGACCGTGAAGCTCGCCGCCCGTGCCGGTCTTCATCGTCTACGGGACGGCGATCGCCTACGAGAACGGCGAGGTGCACTTCTACGACGACATCTACGGCCACGACGCCGACCTGGCTCAGGCGCTGGCCAAGGGCTACCCGTACCCGTGAACGAACGGTAGGGGGTCAACTACCAGCGCCGGACGCGCCCGACGTCGACGTGGACGAAGTCGGAACCGGCGTAGTACCCGACTCCGCCGCGATCCAGACGCAGCGCCGCATCGCGAAGCTCGGCGGTCGGCACGCCCGGAACGCGGATATCGATCGCCATCGCCTGCATGTGCAGGCTCTGCCGCGCGACGCCGTGCCCGCTCTGCCGCAGGTATTCGTTCGTGGCCGGCGTGCGATAACCGCAGATCACGTCGATCTCGGCGTCGGGCCGCCCGAGGGAAGCCAGCAGGTCGCGGAGCAGATCGAGAAGGCGCGGGTCGTACGCGTGGACGTCGTCCTTCCGCCAGTCGCGCAGGACTCGATCGACCCTTGTCAGCGCGGCGGGATCGTACCCATCCGCGTGCCGGTACACGACTTCGAGACGCTCCCCGGTGTGGAGATGGTGGAAGCGCAGGCGGTACGGCTCTCCGGCCGCGGTCCCCACGCCAGAGACGGCGGGAGTCGGCGCGATGAGCATGCCGATGAGGCCAATGAACGCCAGGAAACGCCAAGATGCATTTGGATGCAGTAATCGCAAGGAATCACTCCTGATTGGAGAATCGGCGCCCGAGGCTCCGAGCGCACGCCGGTCGAGCAGGGCGAAGGATACCACGAGCCTCGATGACGCCCGAATCCCTGGCGCGGCCCTTGCATTCATCTGATTTTATGAAGGAGGAGCTCACGCAACGTCGATGGACCGCTTGGATTGCTGCAGTCGGGATGATGGTGCTTCTCGCCGGGGCCTGAGCCGCGAGGACGACAAGATGCCGGATGCCACGGTCAGGCTCTCCGAGGGATCGGTGGCGGCCGGCATTGGATGGAGCTGGGGACACGGCTCGGTCTCTTTTCAGGGCCAGACGTACCGCTTCAAGATTGAAGGGCTTTCCGTCGCCGAGGTCGGGGTGACCAAGGCCGAAGCCACCGGGACCGTCTATAACCTGAAAAGCATGGACGACTTCGGCGGCATCTATGTGGCCGCTGCCACTGAGGGCACGGCGGGCAAGGGCGCCGGTGTCTCCTCGCTGCGTAACGACAAGGGCGTCGTGATCAACCTCAAGAGCGAAACCAAAGGAGCCAACATCAAGGTTGCGGCCTCGGGCCTGAAGGTCAGCGTCGAGAAGTAGCATCTTCGATGGTCAGGGCGCCGCTGTGACTGCAGCGGCGCCCGCACCTCGTTCAGTCCAGGCGAGCCTCCCTTGGCCATTGTCGGCGCCTGCGCGCCTGCCGGCCAATTCCCTTCGATTAGCGCGGGGATTGGTCGTCTCGGGCGCCCGCTCTGGCGGCGGCCTCGAGGAGCTGCCGTGGTAGCCTTCCGGGCACAGCTCCCGCAAGGACTGACGGCGACCGTTGATAACCCGAATCGCCAGACCATGACCTTTTTGCGACCCCGCGTCCGGATCATCGCGATACCGCCGGGAGAGGCGCCGGACTGGGTACGCGAAAAATGGGTGGGCCTCGAGCTTCCCCTGGCCCAACAGTCGCGCTCGGCCCGCTCTCGCCGCGTGTTTGGCGTTCTGTCCGCGCCGAAAGAGGACCTCAGCCGGTTCCTCGCCGTTCTCTTCGGCCGCTTCTCCCGCGAAAGCGGATACGCGGTTCGTGTCCTGGACGCGATCGCCGAGCTCGAGCGGGTTTCCCCCGAGGCGGCTTCCTGGTGGCGGACGAGCCTGCCGCACCTCTTTAAGCGCGGCCGGTGCTTTCTGTTTCAGGAGAGCGTTTGTCAGGTCCTCGAAGATGGTCCATCGCCTGCCCGAAACGTGCCTCTCGCGACGATTCTGATCGCCGCGGTGTTGGGATCGGCGATGGTCGGCGGGAGCGGTCTGTCCGCGCAGATCCTGCCGGCCGATCGCACGACGGTCTGGAATCCCGGCCTCCACTCGGTCGGCGGAATCCCGGCCCGGACCGCCATTTTCAGGACGCTCTCACCGAGCGGCGGCGAAGATTCCGTCGCCATTCAGGCCGCGCTCGACGCTTGTCCCGCCGGGCAGGTCGTCAAGCTCACAGCGGGGACATTCACCGTCAACAACTATGTCCTCATCCACAGCCCGATCACTCTTCGCGGGTCGGGCCCGAGTCTCACCACACTCCAGAAGACCAACGGCGCGGTCGCCGGCCAGGACCACCATGGGGAGGACGCTCAACCCATCGTCATCGTGGGCCCCGGGCGGTGGCCCGGCACCGATGACACGACATCCCGGAACCTGACGGCCAACGGCGTCAAGGGCTCGCTGTCCGTGACGGTCGCCAGCGGCAGCGGCTTTGCCGCGGGCCAGTTCGTCCTGCTCGACGCCGACGAGTACGACGCCGCCTCCTGGACGGCTCTCCCGAACCGCAACGGAATCCCCACCACCGTCCAGATCTGGGCCTCGGACCGCGCCGTGTTCATGCGACACAACCCGACGGAAGAATTCATCGACGACCCCTTCCCCGACTCTCTGACCTGGTTCAGCCGCACCGGCAGGCCGGTCAGCGAGGTCAAACAGATCCTCTCCGTCAGCGGAAATGTCGTCACCTTCACGTCGCCGTTGCACATCGACTATCCAGTTTCCAAGACCTCTCAGCTCACGCGCTACTTTGATACCCACGTCCAGAACGCGGGCGTCGAAGACCTGAGGACGACGGGAGCGAGCGACGGGAGCATCCGATTCGAAGCATCGGCATACTGCTGGGCCAAGGACGTCGAGATCTCGACGTGGTACGGGGAAGGGGTGGCCATCAACAGCTCGTTCCGCGTCGAGCTTCGCGATTCCTACATTCATGACGCCGCTTACCCGTCTCCCGGCGGCATCGCCTACGCCGTCAGCCTGGCGAATGGAAGCTCCGAGGCGCTGATCGAGAACAACCAGATCCTAAAGTCGAACAAGATGATGGTGGCGAGGTGCGCGGGCGCGGGATCGGTGGTCGCCTACAACTATGCGGACGACGGATTGATCATCTACGATCTGACCTGGCAGGAGGTGGGATTGAACGCCAGCCACATGGTGGGCTCCCATCACGTCCTCTTCGAGGGCAACGAAGCCTTCAACTACGACTCCGACAACACTCACGGCAACGCGATCGATATGACGGTGCTCCGAAACCACTTGACCGGGTTCCGGCGCGACTATTCGGGCCTCTCGAACGGCCGGACCGCGGGTCTGAACTATGGATCGTGGTGGCACAGTTTCGTGGGAAATGTTCAGGGTGTGTCCGGAGGAATGAGCGGATGGGTCTACGAGAACTCGGGAACCGGGAGCGACCCCACGGATCCATTCGGAGGTCCGCCGTCGATATGGAAGCTCGGCTATCAAGCCGGTGAATGGGAGCAATCCGCAGACCCCAAGGTGCTCGGCACGGTCCTGCGCGGCGGTAATTACGACTACCTCACGAATTCCGTTCACTGGGAGACCATTGCTTCGCAGACGATTCCGAACTCGTTCTATCTGTCGAGCAAGCCTCCCTTTTTCGGGAGCACGCCCTGGCCTCCGATCGGGCCGGATGTCTCCGGATTCGCGAAGACCATTCCCGCCAGGGCGTGTTACGACCAGGGGAAGATGCCGAACTGCATGACCGGCGGGGTAGGGTTCTACACGGTAACCCCGTGCCGTGTCGTCGACACCCGGAACCCGGCGGGGCCGCTCGGCGGGCCCTCCCTCCAGGCGCACGCGACGCGGACGTTTGACGTCGCGGCATCCGCCTGCGGTATTCCGGCCTCAGCCGTCGCGATTTCGGTCAATGTCGCGGTGACGAATCCGGCCAGTGCGGGCAATCTGATGCTCGATCGAGGCGACGCAACGCTGGTGCCGCTGGCGAGCACGATCAACTTCTCGGCGAGGCAGACGCGGGCGAACAACGCGCTCGTGCCGCTCGCGTGGGACGGGTCAGGCACCATAAAGGTCGTGGCCAACACCGGCGGACCGGTGGACTTCGTTCTCGACGTGAGCGGCTACTTCCGATAGCAAAAGGGCCCGCCGGTCGGGGGGATCAGTCCGCACCTGTTCCAAGAGAATCACCGACGATCGTTCAACCTCAGGTACTCGGCTCTTGCTCGAGCGACTTCAGCCTCGATCGCGCCGCAGCAATCTCCATCGAGGTCCTCGTCGCCGATGCCTTCCCGAAGAGGATCTGGATGTTGCTCGCCCCGAAAGATTGCGCGATTGTTGCTCTGGATGACTTCGTCATCGTCGACAACCCGCACCTTCGGAGGGACTGTTGGTCTCAGTTCGATACCGGCCGGTTGCGTTTCGAGGCAATCGGCCTCGGGCGGCGGCTCATGGCATTTCGGTAAGGTCTCTCAGGCTAAGGAGTTCGGGCGCGTTCGCCTCGCTGGCACAGGTTCTGCTATGTTGGAAATCAGGAGGACGCATCATGAAAAAGAAGAAGGCGGCGAAGTCGAAGACGGCCAGGATGAAAGACCTTCCTGCGAAGACGCTCAACGCCAAGGCCGCTAAGGGCGTCAAGGGCGGGGTTAAAGAAAACATCAGCTTCAGCTTTGGAAAAATCAAGACAGCAGTAAGAAACCGGTGAAAGCGAGGAAGTCCCACAGCGTGCGGGATATTCAGGAAATGGGGTCAGGTCTATAGTATATGATATCGAGGGAATAGCTCGACCACTGCGTCTGGAGTTTCCCGGGGCCGTGTACCACGTGATGGCTCGGGGCCACGAACGATCGGCGAGAGTACTGCCCGATGGGCAACCACTTTCACATCTATCCCGTGCCACCCCCAGAGTGTTATGAAGGAGGCGGGGAGGCTCGAGGGACATGGAAGCGCCCGTGGACGAGAAACCCGCAGGAATCGGCCGCTTGCCGCGCAGGCTTCTCGACTGGCTGCGAAACTGGCGGTTGCGGAGCTGGCGCACAGCCCTGCTCGGCCTCTGGATCGCCTGGTTGATCGTCGGCTTCCTGGTCATTCCACCCGTCGTCCGGAAACTGCTGATCGAAAACCTCCGGAAGCGGGCGGGCCTCGAGGCCACCGTCCGATCGGTCCGATTCAACCCCTTCACTCTTTCGCTCACCATCGAAGGCCTGTCCATCGCCGATCGCCCGGGGTCCGTACTCTTCTCTGCCGACGAGATCTATGCCAACGCCGAGCTCTCCAGCCTCTTTCGCTGGGCGGCGACCCTGAGCGAGTTCCGCATGGTCAATCCCGTCATCGGGGCGCGGCGCTTCGCCGACGGCAAGATCAATCTGGCCGAGGTGATCGAGGAGGTCCGGCGGCGGCAACCCCCTCGTGCCACCCCGCCCGATCCGGATTCGAGCCTGCCCCGCGTCCTGCTCCAGCACATCAAAGTCAGCGGGGCCACGATCATCGTCGAGGACCAGGCGCGCGAGAAACCTCTGAAGATGGCCATTGGGCCGTCCGTGTTCGAGCTCTCCGAAATCAGCACGATCCCCGAACGCCAGGGATCCAAGGAGATCGCCATCCGCCTGCCCGGATCGGGTGTCGTTCACGCCACCGGGAAGGTCACGGTGCAGCCGTTCGGGCTCGAAGGGGACGTGAGGCTCGAAGAGCTGCACCTCAAGGAACTCTGGCCCCTGCTGGAACCCTACTTCCGATTCACGGTCACGGGCGGTGAGCTGAAGGGCCGCTTTCACTACACGATCGCGGCTGCGGACGGCGCGGTGAGTGCCCGCGTCACCGATTTCGAGAACGCCCTGAAAGACCTGGTCGTCGTGAGCGAGGGCGATCGGATTCTCGAAGTCCCGGCCGCCGACGATCACGAAAGGGCGTTTCCGCTGGCCGGAAGCCGAGCTCGTCGTGGAGCGGATGCGGGTCGAGCGGCCGAAGCGTGCTCGTCCGGCGGGACGCCGACGGGAAGATGAGCTGGGAACGGCTGGTCCCCCGACGACCCGGGAGGTGGTCGTCCAGACGTACCGGGAGATCGAGAAGGCCGCGCGCTGGACCGTCGACGTCGGCCGCTTCGAGGTCGTCGATTCGCACGGCCGCTTCGAGGACCGCACCTTGAACCCGCCCGTATCGCTCGAGGCGGGCGACATGCAGCTGGCGATCACGGGCTTCACGACCCGCCCGCGCGCGTTCTTCGGCGTCGTGGCCTCGGCTTCGCTTCCCAAGGGCGGGACGGCAAAATCGAGCGGCCGGGTCAGTTTGAAGCCCGTTCGATTCGAAATGGATGTCGCACTCGACGGCCTCGACGTGACGGTGGCGCAGCCCTACCTGGGCCGCCTCCTTCCATTCGAGATTCTTTCCGGACAGGCGGGCTCGAAGGGGAAGGTCGCGGGCGGTGTCGACCCGGAGAAAGGCCTCTGGGCGAAGTTCGCCGGCGACCTGGAGGCCCGGACGATGGCGCTGCGCGAGACGGTCACGGGTTCGACGCCCCTGAAGTGGGACGCCGTGCAGGTCCATGGTGTTGAGGCCGGATACGGCCCCACGGCTGTCGGGGTCAAGTCAGTCGACGTTCACGGCGCGGTAATCGACCTGGTTATCTCGGAGAACGGCGAGCTCAGCCTTCTCGAGGTCAAGAAACGGGTGGCCGCGGGCCCGCCGCAGGATTCGCGGCCGGCTGGCGCATCGCCGGCTCCGGCTCCGGCGCCGACGCCTGCGCCGACGCAAGCGCCAGCGCCAGGGAACCCGATCCCGATCCACGTCGATTCGATCGCCCTCGCCGACTGTTCACTCGCCCTGACGGATCGCCGGCTCAAGCCACCCTCCACGGTGACCGTCGAGGCCATCCAGGGTACGGTCAAAGGAATCTCATCCTCATCCACAAAGGCTCCGGCGCACATCGAGATCGGCGCGGCTGTGCGCGGCGGCGGGGCGGCGACAATCAAGGGAGCCATCGATCTCTTCCAGCCCGGCCGGGCGACCGACCTGCAGGTCGGCGTGCAAAAGGTCGAGATCCCGCCCCTCTCTCCCTTCTCGATTCATTACCTCGGTTATCCGGTCACCAAGGGTGGCACCGACCTCAGCCTCGACTACAAGGTCAAAGACCAACACCTGAAGGGCAGCAATCACATCGTGACCCAGGACCTGACGCTCGGCGACAAGGTCGCCGGCGAGGGGAAGGTGAACCTCCCGATCAAGCTTGGCGTCTCGCTCCTGACGGACAAGGACGGTCGCATCACGCTCGACTTTCCCGTCGAGGGCCGCCTCGACGACCCGGAGTTCGGGATCGGCAAGGCGCTCGGGGGAGTCGTTTCCGGGCTGATCAAGTCTCCGTTCCGTTCGCTCGGGAAAATCGGCGGCGGGAAAGGCGGCGGGAAAGAGGAGGATCTCGGCCACGTCGAGTTTCCGGCCGGGAGCGCGGTGCTCGACCCGGCCTCCGCCGAGCGGCTCCGGAGCCTGGCGACCGCCCTGAAGGCGCGCCCGGGACTGCGGATCGTGGTGCCTGGCGTCTGGGACGATGCCGCCGATGGGACGGCGCTGCGGGACGCGACACTCTTGAAACGGTCAGCCTCCGCCGGCGACCTCGAGAAACTGGGTCAGAAGCGCGCCGACTCGGTCCGGGCGGCTCTGATCGCCTCGGGCCTCGACGCCTCTCGGGTCGAGCTCAAGGCGCCGCGCGCCGTTACCGGCTCTACCGGCGGGCGAGTCCGCCTGGCGCTCGAACTGGCCGGTGCGACCGAGGCGGCGGAGCCGTCTTCCAAGAATCTGTAGGGTCAACCGAGGACATCGACAAGGTCCTTCGCGAGATCCGAGCGCTGTCTGCCAGGGCGGCCTAGCGGATGCTCGCAGGCCTCAGTCGTCGATCAGTTGGTGGAGGCTGCCCGTCACCAGTTGGTGGGCCGCGAGATTTCGACGACGACTTTCTTGACCTCTTCTCCGATTCCCAGGCCGTAGCCCGTGGCGCGCGCCAGGTCGGCGGTCGAAATGACGCCGACGAGGCGCCGGCCTTCTAGGACGAGGATGCGCCGGACCTGGGCGTCCTGCATCCGGCGGCTGACCTCGTGGGCGTCGGCGTCCGGAGCGCAGAAGACGAGGCTCGTGCTCATGACGTCCTGGACCTTGACTGTCGAGGCTCTGTCGTCCGTGGTGCCCAGGTGGAGGGCGATGTCGCGGTCGGTCACGACGCCCACCACGCAGGTCTCGCCGTTGCCTTTCGTGACCGGCACCATTCCGCAGTTCTCGGTTCTCATGATGCGCACGGCGCAATGAAGGTCGTCCTCCGGCTCACAGGTTCTAGGGTCTGACGTCATCAGCGCACTCGCTCTCATGGTGACTCCCCTCCGCATCAGCGAGAATGCAAGGAGCGTTCCAGAGATTCGCAAACGTAGCGTTTTCTGCGCGCCTGCGATCGTGAGAAGTTGACGCCATGCCGCTCGAGCAATACCGCAAGAAGCGCCGGTTCGACGTCACGCCCGAGCCTCCCGGCAAGCCGCCGAAGCCTCGGGCCAGGAAGCTCGCGTACGTCATCCAGAAGCATCGGGCGACCGCCCTGCACTATGACTTCCGCCTGGAATGGAATGGCGTGATGCTCTCCTGGGCGGTGCCGAAGGGTCCGTCGCTCGATCCGGCCGACAAACGCCTCGCGATGCCCGTGGAGGACCATCCACTCGAGTACAACAAGTTCGAGGGCGTGATCCCGGAGGGCGAGTACGGCGGCGGCACGGTCATGATCTGGGACCGCGGGACCTGGGAGCCCGAATCGCCCGACGTCGACGCGGCGATGAAGAAGGGCGACCTGAAGTTCCGCCTCCACGGCCAGAAGCTCCAGGGCGGATGGGTCCTCGTCCGGATGAGCTCCCGGGGGCGAGAAGGCCGAAATGGAAAAGTCCCGTGGTTGCTCATCAAGCATCGCGACGAGCTCGCCAGCAAGCGCGACCTTGCCGTCGAGGAGCCACGCTCGGTCGTCTCGGAGCGGCTCCTCGTCGAGATCGCGCGCGACGAGGGCGGCAACATGGAGAAGGCGGCCGACGGCGATCCTCCCGAGCTGCTCCGCGAGATGCTGGCCAACCCTGACCTCGTGAAGCCGCCCAAGAAGGGCAAGAAGAAGTCCGTCTGGCACTCCGACAAAGGTAAGGGCGCCTCGTGACAGCGAGCGCCGCCTTCGAGGTCAGACCCGACGCGATTCAACCTCGGTAACTACGCGGACGCGCTGGGGTGCCGCGGAGGGGAGAAGAGGGGCTACCCGCTGTGGCGGATGTTCATGACGTCGCCGTCCTGGACGATGTAGTCCTTGCCCTCGAGGCGCAGCGTGCCCTTCGAGCGGGCGTTGGCCTCGGAGCCGGCTGCGAGAAGCTCGTCCCAGCGGATCGTCTCGGCGCGGATGAAGTGCTTTTCGAGGTCCGAGTGGATCGCGCCGGCCGCCTCCTGCGCGCGCACGCCGCGGGGCACGGTCCAGGCGCGGCATTCGTCTTCGCCGACGGTCAGGAACGAGATGAGGCCTAACAGCTCGTAGGTCTTGCGGATCAGGCGCGCGAGGCCGCTCTCGTTGAGGCCGTAGCTTGCGAGAAACTCGGCGGCTTCCTCATCGCTCATCTCCGCCAACTCGGCCTCCACTTTGCCGCAGATGGCGGTTGCCCCCGCGTTCGGGCGCGCAGCCAGCTCGGCCAGTCCGAAGCGGGCGACCGCGGCCTCGAGGGCCTTGCCGAGCTCGGCGCTCTCGCCGATGTTGACGACGTACAGGATCGGCTTCTGGCTCAGGAAGGCGAAGCCTCGCAGGCGCTTCTTGTCGTCGGCGGAGAGGTCGCCCTCGCGGATGGGCTGCTCGGCCTCGAGCTGCGCCTTGCACTGTGTGAGCAGCTCGTGCTCTCGCACGAGGTCGGGAGTCTTTGACTTCTTCAGGTCCTTTTCCAGGCGCTCCATGCGCTTGTCGATCTGCACCATGTCGCTGACGATCAGATCGGCTTCGACGTTCCGCGCGTCCTTGCGCGGGTCGAGCTCGCCGACGTGAGGAATCGCCGGGTCTTCGAAGGCGCGCAGCACGTGGATGAGCGAGTCCACCTCCCGAAGGCGGTCCGAGTAAGCCTCTTCCTTGAGCGCCTCCTGGCCGATGGCGGCGACGTCCGCGTACTCGACGGTGGCATGAGTCGTTTTCTTCGGGTGGTAGAGGGCCGAGAGCCGATCCAGCCGCTCGTCGGGAACCCTGGCGACGCCCACGTGCGCGTCGCGGGAGTGCATGGCGTGGGCGTCGAGGCGCGCCTTCGTGAGGATCTTGAAGAGCGACGTCTTGCCCACTTGCGGCAGGCCGATGATGCCGGTTTTCACGCCGCGCTAGCTTACTCGGTCTCCGAAGAGGGCGAGAGATCACGCACATACTGAATTACCGCAAGTTCGAGCCCCTGATTTGGACGCATGACGGGGACAAGAACTGAGAGCGCAGCGGCGCAGTGGGGATCGGAATACGTGACCCCTCGCTAACGCCGGGGTTCCGACGCGGATCGGCCCCGGCGCCGCGCGAAGGGAGGGTTCGGCTCACGCGATTGCGCGCGCGAGCTCGCCGACGCGCGCGTGGCCCGCCGCAGCCAGTTCTCGGAGGCTCTGGTCGAATTTCGGATGCGTCATGCCGCTCAGGAGAAACGTCCAGCGGTAGGCCTTGAGCTGGGCCTCTCGGATCTCCGCCTTCTCCGAGTCGGCCAGCCGCCGACCGATGGCTTTTTCGAGGCTCGCCAGGTCGAGCTCGACCTGAGCCTGCAGCCCGCCGTCGAGCATCTTCCCGATGTCCATGTAGTCGTCGATGCCCTTCTCGGATCTCCTCCGGGGTCGCCGTTCTCGCGATCTCGTCCACGACCAGCGTGTCGAGCTTCGCGTGCTGGCTTTCCTCCATCCAGTGGTGCTTGAGTAGGCTGCAGAAGAGAGGATCGAGGCCTTCGTTCGAGTCCTTGACCGACTCCAGGTAATGCTTCTGGGTCATCCACTCGATCTGAAGCGTGGCCAGGAAGACTCCCAGCGGCGAGTGATCCAGGATGCCGGCCACGATGTCGGCGGCGGGGCCGATCATGCCGCAGGGGGTGCCGAAACCCCGGTCGAACTCCCGGACGAACCATTTGAAGAGCTGGATGTGCTTGGTCTCCTCTTCGGCGAAGTGGAGGAGAGCCTGCACCTCGTGGTCATCGCTTCGGTCGCTCGTGCGGACGTGGTCGAGTACCGACGGCACGATGTATTCCTCGACCAGGCCGAACATGGCGAGGTAGGTGAAGCCCCGGATCTGGTTGAGCTTCAGCTTCTCGGCAGGACTCAGGCAGCGGATCCCGGAAACGCCTGCCAGCGCCTCCGGGAGAAAGGGCGCGCGGTAGTCGAAGGTGCGCCCCCCGATGACGTCCTCGAGCTTCCAGTTGACCCGTTCCGATGTCTCCAGGATGGAACCGTAATCGTAATCGTGACTCAACATGGCTTTGTACCTCCTGATTCGGGACGATGCGCCGGGCAAGCCCCCGTCGCCATGGGAGTTCTGTCCCGAGTGGGACTAGAATCGGCCTCAAATCGCGGGACAAATGTCCCGGCGGAGCCCCCAGCGTGCCCAAGCAGGCCCCACAGCGCATCCGATACGTCCGAGCCTCCGACGGCGTGCAACTCGCCTGGGCCGAGGCCGGAAGCGGCCCGGTGCTGGTCAAGGCCGCCAACTGGCTGACGCACCTCGAGGCCGACTGGAGCAGCCCCGTCTGGGGCCACTGGATCCAATTCCTCTGCCGCCACTTCCGGCTCGTGCGGTACGACGAGCGCGGTTGCGGCATGAGCGACTGGGAGGCCGACGACCTCTCCCTGGAGCGGCGCGTCGAGGATCTCGAAACCGTGATCGCGGCCGCGAATCTCACGGAGCCGTTCGCGTTGCTGGGGATGTCGCAAGGCGGCGCCGTGTGCGTCGCGTACGCCGCCCGGCACCCCGAGCGCGTGTCGCATCTCGTGCTCTACGGCGCGCACGTTCGCGGCGCGGCGCGCCGGGGAGATCCCGAGGCGGCCCGCGCGTCCCAGGCCATCATCGATCTGGCGCGATTCGGGTGGGGACAGGACAACCCGGCCTTCCGGCAGGTCTTCACCTCCCGATTCATTCCCGGCGCGACGGAGGAGCAGATCGGCTGGTTCAACGATCTGTGCCGCAAGACGACCTCGCCGAGGCGGGCGGCGGCCTTGATGGAGGCACGCGCGGTGGTGGAGGCGGTCTCGTACCTCGAAAAGGTCCGGACTCCGACGCTCGTGGTCCACGCGTGGGACGACCAGGTCGTGCCTCTCGCCGAGGGCCGGCTGCTAGCCTCGGGGATCTCCGGGGCGCAGTTCGTCGAGCTCGACTCGAAGAATCACATCCTGCTGGGGAACGAGCCGGCCTGGGAGCGGTTTCGGAGCGCCGTTCTCGAGTTCCTGGGGCGCGAAGGCGAGCCGGCCGGCGAGGACCCGGTGTTTCGGTCGCTGACGTCTCGCGAACGCGAGGTGCTCGGTCTGCTCACTCGGGGCCTGGGCAACGCGGACATCGCCGGACAGCTCTCCTTGAGCGAGAAGACGGTGCGCAATCACATCTCGAATCTCTTCGACAAGCTCGGTGTCTGGACGCGAGCCCAGGCGATCGTCTTCGCGCGGGACCGGGGCTTCTCGCCGCCTCCCGAAGAAAGATAATCCCCGCTCAGAGCTGGGGTCAGGTCTATAGTATATGATACTGCCGGATGGCTCGACCGCTGCGTCTGGAGTTTCCCGGGGCCGTGTACCACGTGATGGCTCGCGGCCACGAGCGATCGGCGATCTTTCGAGATGATGCAGATCGGGAGAAGTTCTGTTCGCTGTTGGCGGCGGTCGTGGATGAGGAGCAGTGGGAACTGCATGGGTACTGCCTGATGGGCAACCACTTCCACCTGCTGGTAGAGACGCCGGAGGGGCGGCTGTCGCGCGGCATGAAGGCTTTGAACGGCAGGTACGCTCAGTGGTTCAACTGGCGGCATCGGCGTCGTGGCCACCTGCTGGAGAGCCGGTTTCGGTCGGTACTCGTCCAGAAGGAGAGCCACTTGCTGGAGTTGGCGCGGTACATCGTTCTAAACCCTGTGCGGGCGAAGCTGGTCGGCAGCGTCAGGGACTGGAAGTGGAGCAGCTACCACGCGACGGCCGGCTTGTCGGAGGTCCCGGCCTGGCTGGCCGTGGATTGGACCCTGTCGCAATTGGCGCGCAGCCGATCGACTGCTCGGCGCGCTTTTCGTCGGTTTGTTGCGGCGGGGAAGGGTTCGGGCAAGGAGATCGACGCTCTGGAGAGGGACGGATACGCTGGTGACAGGGACTTTCGGAGGGGGATCCAGAGAATGATTGACGGGAGGGCTCTGTCCGACGAGATTCCGCTGCGGTACCGGAAGGCGAGGGAGGCGGTCAGCATCGAGCGGGTCCAGGCGGAAGTAGTCCGGGAGTGGGGCGTGCCGGTCGAGGCTTTGTCGAGGCGGCGCGGCGGTGATGAAAAGAAGGCCGCTATCTATCTGGCCAAGAGGGCGACCGGGCTGGGGGGACGAGACATCGGCGCTGCCTTTGGCGTCAAGGCCGCCCAGGTCAGCCACATCGTCCGGGGGATCGACGACAATCCGGAGTCGCCCCTGGGGCGTCGCGTCAAGCGGCTGCGGGATAAGCTTACTACATAATATAGACCTGACCCCAGCACTTCGATACAATGCGGCGATCGGAGGAGGAGACAACGATCATGAGATTCCCAACGACGATCGCCGCTTCGGCGCTGGCGGCTCTGGCTCTGGCGGGTTCGGCGCAAGGCCAGGCGGCGGGCGAGGCGTTCACCGCCACTGCGTCGGTCAAGTCTGACGCGGTGACCGGCACGGCTCCGGTCTCCATCGTGATCAAACACTGGGCGACGGACGCGGAGCGCGCGTCCGCGCTGAAGGCGGTCCGGAGCGGCGGGACGAAGTCGCTGAAGAAGGTCCTTGCGAAGATGAAGGACAGCGGCACGCTGCACCTCTCGACAACCACGGCGGCGATCAAGTATGCGTACGCCCAAACGACCGGCTCGGGGCGGATCGTGACAGTCTTGACCGCCAAGCCTCTCTACCACCTCGGCGGGAGCCTCCCGGATGCCAAGCCGAAGGCCGGCTACGACGTCGCCGTCGCCGTACTCGTTTTCGAAGCGGACGGCACGGGGCACGGCGAGCTCTCTCCGGCCGCCAAGGTCTCGGCGGACGACTCCGGCGCCGTCATCGTCGACGACTACGGCGACGCCAAGATCTGGCTCAAGGGCCTCGCGAAAAAGAAGTAGTTCCAAATCCGATTTCGAGGATCCCCGGTTGCGCCTCGGGGATTCAGTGAGAGATGCCCCTCGCGTAGCGCGTGCGACGGGAGATAATCCCCCCTCTCTTTGATGGAGGAATTCATGCGCCAGGCGTTCCGGGCGTTTCTCACGGTCGCTCTCCTCACGGGGGCGGCAACGGCCGCGGCAGGTGACGCCGCGAAGTCGGAGACGAAGGACAAGAAACCCGACATCGCTCTGGACATCAACAAGCCGCGCGAGGACGCGCGCAGGGTCGCCTTCGAGGCGACCGAGGGAACCTGGATGTCGGTGGACGTGTCTCCGGACGGCCGGACGCTCGTCTTCGATCTGCTGGGCGATATTTATGCGCTTCCCATCGCGGGAGGCAGGGCGACGGCGCTCACGAGCGGGCCCGCCTACGACACGCACCCGCGCTTTTCGCCCGACGGCAAGACGATCGCCTTCACGAGCGACCGCGGAGGCATCGAGAACGTCTGGCTGATGGACGCAGACGGCAAGAACCCCCGGGCCGTCACGGCCGAGAAGGACGCCTACGTGCGCAGCGCCGTCTGGACGCCGGACGGCAACTACCTGATCGCGCGCAAGGAAGACGGCAAGCGGGCCGGCATTCCGCCCGTCGAGCTGTGGATCTACCACCGCGAAGGAGGAGGCGGCATCAAGCTCACCTCCTCCGACGACCTGAACAACGCCGGCGGCGCCGCCGTTTCGAAAGACGGCAGGTTCATCTATTACTCCGCGCGGCAACGGAGGTTCAACTACGTCCCCAACCTCTCCGATGGCCTCTGGCAGATCTGGCGCTACGACCGGGAGCTGGCGCAGAGCTTCCCGGTGGTGGAGGGCTTCGGCGGCGCGGTGCGGCCGGCCGTGTCGCCCGACGGCAAGACCCTGATCTACGTTTCGCGGCGGGACGACGACACGGTCCTCGTGGCGCGCGATCTCGCCTCCGGATCGGAACGCATCCTCGCGCGCGGCGTCACGCGGGACGAAGAGGAAGGGTTCGCCCAGTTGGATCTTTGGCCCAACTACGCGTTCCTGCCCGACGGCAAGTCCCTCGTCTTCTCCAACAAGGGCAAGATCGTGCGGCTCGACCTGGCGGCGGGCGCCCTCCAGGACATTCCGTTTACGGCTGCCGTCGAGCAGTGGGTTGCGCCCCGCGTCGCCTGGCAGGAAAAGGTCGAGACCGGGCCCGTGAAGGCGCGGATTCTCCGGTGGCCGAGCCAGTCGCCCGACGGACGCTGGATCGCTTTCGAGGCGTTCGGCCGCGTCTTTCTGCAGGAAACCGCCTCCGGCAAAACGGTCGGCGCGCCGCGCCGCCTGACCCGGAACGACTCTTCGCTTCCCCGACGCGAGTACGCGCCCGCCTTCTCAGCCGACGGGAAGTGGATCGCCTACGTCTCATGGAGCGACGCCTCAGGCGGCCACGTCTGGAAGGCTCCAGCCTCCCCGGGCGCTTCGCCTGTCAAGCTCACGAAGTTGGCCGGCCATTACGCCAACCCCGCGTGGTCGCCGAAGGGGGACAGGATCGCCGTCCTCCGCGGCTCGGGGCTCGAGTTTCGCGGGCACCAACCCGAGGAGGAGGAGTTCTTCGAGGCGGGAGTGCTCGACGCCGCCGGGGGAGACCTGGCCCCGGTCGTCCTCGTCAAGCTCGCCAATGCGCTGAAGTTCCATCCCCAGATCTTCTGGACCGCCGACGGCAGCCGCCTCTACTACCGCGATCCCGTCGAGCAAAAGAAGCCGACCGACGACCCCAAGAACGACCTCGTCTCGGTGCGCCTCGACGGCACGGACCGCCGGCGCCTCCTGCGGTTCCCGGCCGTGGACGACATCGTGCCGTCTTCCGACGGGCAGTGGGTCGTGTTTACCTCGCGAGACAACGTGTACGTCGCGGCCCTGCCGGGCATCCTCACGAAGGAGCCGCCCGAGGTCAGTCTCAAGGAGTCCGGCGTGCCGGTCTACAAACTGTCCGACGACGCGGGCGGCTACGTACGCTGGGCCGACGGCGGCAAGACCATCACGTGGTCGCTCGGGAGCACGTTTTACCGGCTGCCCCTTCAGGGCGCAATCGACTTTGCGCGGGAGGAGAAGCGAAAGGCCGAGGAGAAGCGCAAGGCCGAAGGGGCCGCCGGCAAGGATGCTGAAGGCGCGGCCAAAACGGACGCCGATAAGAAGGACGCTGCGAAGGCCTCGGAGCCGCGGGTGCCGAAAGCCGAGACGCTCGAGATCGTTCTGACGGCTCCCCGTCCCATCCCGGAGGGCTCGTTCGTCCTGCGCGGAGCGCGGGTCGTGACCATGAAGGGGAACGAGGTTCTCGAGAACGCGGACGTCCTCGTGTCCGGAAATCGCATCGAGGCAATCGGCCCCTCGGGGTCCGTCGCCTCCCCCTCAGCGAAGACGTTCGACGCGAAGGGCAAGACGATCATTCCGGGATTCATCGACACGCACGCGCACCTGCACTACTCGGGATTCGAGCTCTTCCCGGAAGCGAAGTGGGAGTACATCGCCAACCTGGCCTACGGCGTGACGACGGTGTACGACCCGTCGGCGCCGTCGCTCGACGTCTTCGCGCAGGGCGAACAGGTGGAGGCGGGCCTGATGGTCGGGCCGCGCGTTTATTCTTCGGGCGACGTCCTTTACGGCGGCCAGCAGGAGGACATCTTCGCCGAGGTCAACAACCTCGAGGACGCGAAGCACCAGGTGCGGCGCATGAAGGCGTACGGCGCGCGGATGATCAAGGTCTACCAGCAGCCGCGGCGCTCCCAGCGCATGTACTTCGCGCAAGCCTGCCGGGACGAGCACATGCTCCTGACGGCCGAGGGTGCGGGCGAACTGCAGACGGACATGTCGATGGCGCTCGACGGCTTTACGGCTTGGGAGCACGCGCTGCCCGTGGACCTCGGCAAGGACATCGTGGACTTTGTTGCGAAGTCGGGAACGTTCTACACGCCGACGCTGCTCGTGGCCTACGGCGGGCCGTGGGGCGAGCAGTACTTCTGGCAGACGCAGAACCCGCACGACGATCTCAAGCTGAACCGCTTCGTGCCGCACGAATCCATCGACGCGAAGGCGCGGCGCCACCCCTGGATCTGGTTGTCGGAGTATCACTTCCCGGCCGTCGCCACGGGCGCGGCCGCCGTGCTGCGGGCAGGCGGCAACGTGTCTCTGGGCGCTCATGGCCAGCTGCAGGGCCTGGGCCCTCACTGGGAGATCTGGTCCATGGCGGGGGAGGGCGGGCCAGCCAAGGGATCGGCGATGACCCCGATGGAAGCCCTGCGCGCCTCGACGATCCTGGCTGCCGATAAGCTCGGGTTTGCGCCGGATCTGGGATCGATCGAGACGGGCAAGCTCGCCGACTTCATCGTCCTCGACGCCAACCCGCTCGACGACATCCACAACACCGTCAAGATCCGCTGGGTCGTCAAGAACGGCGAGGTCTGGGAGGCGGACACGATGAAGAAGGTGTGGCCCCGCGAGGAGGCTGCGCCGGAGTTCTTCTGGAAAAAGAAGTGGTAGAAAAACGAGGCCCCTCGTGGGGCCTCGTGTCGCCCGTTGGTTCTTAGGCGCGGAGGTAGGAGGAGGCCGTTTCGTAGGTCTCCACGACAGGAGTTCCAACGATGAAGGTGTTCAGCTTCGCCAGGACTTGCGGATAGGTGACCTTTTCGTAGGTCTCGGCGTTCTTCCGGTTATCCCAGAGGCTGATGAAGTGCGCGCCCTTCGGGTTGAGGAGCGTCACTTCCTCCTGGAAGCCGTCCTGCTTGCGGAGCATCGGAAGGACTTCCTTCTCAAAAAGATTGTTCAACTCGGTCTCTTTACCGCTCTTGAACTGGAATTGGACGTTGCGTGCGTATCTCATGACACCTCGCTCCTTGGTCCTTGCTGAGACGGTCTCGATCGGGATTTTCCCGACTCGAAGGCACGACGGCGACGGCAAGGATTCGAGTGCCGCCGGACTCTTTCGAGGACTTGCACCGTAGCACCGCTTTGGAAAAAGCGAATGATGCAACAACACCAACCGTCGCTTCCGTCCGCTCGGCACGTGCGCCATCTGTTGGTGCCTGGCCCGGCGTCTGCCACCTCAAGTACTCTCTGAGGCCATGAAGAAACGTGTTCTCGTCTTCATGGCGGCGGTGTCGCTGGCGGCTGCCGCGCAAGGCGGCAACCCCCTGGAGATATATCTGGAGAGTTCTTCGAAGGCTCCGACCGCAAGGGCCTGGATCTTGCGCGGGACAGGCCGGGCTTTCGAGACGGTCTACCTCGACTCTTCCGTTCTGCTCGACCAGGCGGCCGTCGCTGCGGCGGACGTGGTGTCAGGCCCCGATGGTGCACCGCAGATTCGCGTCGTCCTGACGTCTCAAGGCGCAGAGAAGCTGCGTGAGATCACGGAGCGTCACGTCGGGCGGCGGCTGGGAATCGTGTTGGAGGGCCAGCTTCGGGCGGCGCCGTTCATCATGGGCGCGATCGGCGATGGCGCCCTCGTCGTGGGGGGCGTTTTCACTGCCGCCGAAGCGGAGACGCTGGCACGAAAGCTCGGACCGCCGGCCCCGAGGACCGAGCCCGCAGCCGTCGCGCCGGCCCTGGTAGCCGATCCGGCCGCTCTAGCAGGCCTCCAGGGGACGTGGACCGTGGTGAGCGCCGAGATGAATGGACAGTTGCGCGACGACCCGAAGCTGACGAAGGCGACCTGGACCTTCCGTGAAAACGAGCTCACCCTGACCAACGGGGAGGGTCAGACGCAGCGCTTCGCGCTGCGGACGGATGCGGGAGCTCCGGGCTCCCTCCGTCTCGATCCGATACCGCCGTCGAAACAAGGAGGCGGTTGGATGATCTTCGTGCGCGACGGAGGGCGGCTCACGCTGGCCTTCGGCGACAACCTCGAGGGGCGTCCGGACGGCTTCTCGCCGGCACCGAAGAAGGTGGTTCTGAACCTCGCGCTGGCTCAACGGCTGGCTCGGTAGATACGTATGAGCAGAGGCGAGATCTTCAAGAAGGGACCATCATGACTTCCGGACGGTCGCCTCGCCTTCGCTTTCGCCGGGGGTTCGCGCTCGTCGTTCTCTCCGGGGCGGCCGTCGTTCTTCTGGCGGCGCCGGGAGGAGACAAGGTTCGCCGCTTTACGACGCCTACCGCCAACAGCCAGCCGGGCGCGATCGTGGCCGGCGCGGACGGGGCGCTCTGGTTCATCGAGAGGGGAACCGGGGCCATCGGGCGGATCACCACGGCGGGCCAGATCTCAGAGTTCCCGATTGCAGCCGGAAGCGCCCTCTCGAGCCTCGCGGCCGGGCCGAATGGCAGCATCTGGTTCGCCGAATCGAGCGCGGGCCGTCTCGGGATGATCACGAGCGGCGGAGGTATCTCCGAGTATCCGCTCCTGGAGGGAAGCCAGCCGATCGGCGTTGCATTCGGGCCGGACGGCAACATCTGGTACACGAGCGCAGCGGGCACGATAGGCCGACTCGCTCCGGACGGTTCCGTCATCGAGTTCGCGGTGCCGAGCGGCGAGGCTTATGGCATTGCCGCCGGCGACAACAGTCTCTGGTTCACCGAGCCCGGCGCAAACAAGATCGGAAGGATGGGCACGGGAGGGGGCGGGCCCATCGAGTATACGGTTCCCACCAGCAACGGCCGTCCCACGGCGATCGTCGCCGGAGGGGACCACAACTACTGGTTCATCGAGTTGCCCCTCCAGGGGCCGTTTGCTCCGGAGAGCCGGATCGGCCGCGTCTCCACGGTGGGCGGGATCCTGGATTTCACGACCAGCGTCCCCCACAGCCAGCCCGGCGCCCTCGCGATCGGGCCGGACGGCAACATCTGGTTTACCGACCCTCCTTCGAACACCGTTCGATCGATCGGGCCCTTCGGCAAGCTCCAGCGGGTGAAGATCAAGGCCGACCAGCCCGCCGGCATCGCCGCCGGGCCGGACGGCGCTGTCTGGTTCACCGAGCAGCCCAACGGCATCGGTCGGGTCGCGGTCGAATAACCGTCGCTTCCGTTCGCTGCGGGATCTGCGCCTGCGGGCGCACCGGCTTGCGGCTCGCCTGGATGCAGGCTCGACCGCAAGCCTGATCCCTTCGCTCTCTCTCGCTCCCGCAGCGCAAGGCTCCTCCCTCCCTTCGGTCGGGAGACTCCTCGCGCTGCGACCGGGGCAGGTACCGAGGGAAGACCCTCGTCCGCCCGAAGGGCGCAGGTCCCCCGCCTAGCGCGGAGCGCCGGAGAGCATCATCCAGAGGTATGCGTACTGAAGAGCGGTGACCTGCGCCGTCTGCTTGTTGACCGCGCCGCTCCCGTGGCCCCCCTCGGTGTTCTCGAAGTAATAGACGGGGTGGCCCTGGGCCTCCAGCTTCGCCACCATCTTGCGCGCGTGGGCCGGGTGCACGCGGTCGTCCTTGGTGTTCGTCCAGAAGAACGGCGTGGGGTATTTCGCATCCGCCTGGAGCAGATGGAACGGCGACCAGGTCTGGATGTAAGCCCAGTCTTCCGGCTTGTCCGGGTCGCCGTACTCCGCCATCCAGCTCGCCCCGGCCAGCAGGTGGCTGAAGCGGCGCATGTCGGCCAGAGGCACCTGCGCGACGACGGCGTGAAAGAGGTCCGGGTAGAGCGCGAAGGTCCCGCCGACCAGGAGACCGCCCTGGGAGCCGCCCATGATTCCGAGGTGACGGGCCGATGTGATCTTCCGCGTGATCAGGTCTCGCGCTACCGCGGAGAAGTCCTCGAAATTGTGGATGTGCTGCTCCTTGACGGCGGCCTTGTGCCAGGCGGGGCCGAACTCTCCGCCGCCCCGGATGTTGGCGAGGACGAACACGCCTCCCCGTGAGAGCCACGCGGACCCGATCGTTCCGCTGTAGGTCGGCACCTCCGAGACCTCGAAGCCGCCGTAGCCGTAGAGAAGCGTCGGGGCGGTTCCGTCGGTCTTCGACCCCTTCGGCCGCACGACGAAGTACGGGATCTTCGTGCCGTCCTTCGACGTGGCCTCGAGCTGCTCGGTCGTGATCCCGGTGCCGTCGAAGAACGCGGGCATCGTCTTGACCTTCGCGGCCTGGCCGCCGTTTTCGGCGAGCCACAGGGACCTGGGGGTCGAAAAGTCCTCGTAGGTGAAGAAGAATGTTTCCGTCGAGTCGCTTGTGGCCGACAGGTTCGCTGTGCCGAGCCCGGGCGTCGGAATCTCGGACCGCTTCCACTCGCCGTTTTCGAGAGAAAGCGCCGTCATCCGGCTGCGGACGTTGTCGAGCGTCTTCAAGAGCACGCGGTCCCGGGTGCGCTCCACGGAGGCCAGCGAAAGGCGCGGGCTCGGCTCGAAGAGCACGTCGAATCGACGAACGCCGCGCAGGAGATCGTCAATCGTCACGGAGAGAAGAGACCCTTCGCGATACGTCTTGCCGCCGACCGTCCAGTCGCTACGCAGGGAGAAGAGGAGCCGGTCGCGGAAGAACGCGCGCGGACTCGAGTCCTCGGGCAGATCCAGCTTGACGAGACGTTCAGCGCGATCGCCGAGAAGGAGAAACGTCTCCTGGCGATAAAACGCCGGAACCCGCGTGACGATGTCGTACCGGCCGTCGCTCAGGATCTCGCTCCTCCCGCGCGAGGCGACGTCCTCGGTCTTTCCCTCGAAAACCGTCCGGGCCGCGGAGAGCGGCGTTCCACGTTTCCACAGCTTCACGATCCGGGGATATCCGGAGGACGTCAGCGAGCCTGTCCCGAAGTCCGTGCCGACCCAGAGCGTGTCCTCGTCGCGCCACGAGACGTTCGACTTGGCCTCCGGCAGGGAGAAGCCGCCGGACACGAATTCCTTCGTCTTCGTGTCGAACTCGCGCTGCTCGGAGGCGTCCGAGCCTCCGGGCGAGAGGCTGATCATGCACCGCACGTACGCGGGCGGGAGACAGTCCGCCCCGTGAAAGACCCAGGCCTTGCCTTCCGCCTTCGCGAGCGCGTCCACGTCGAGCACCGTCTCCCACTGCGGGGCGGCCGTGCGGTAGGAAGCGAGCGTGGTGCGCCGCCAGAGGCCCCGCTCGTGCGAGTCGTCCTTCCAGAAGTTGTAGACCGTGTCGCCGAGGAGCTCGGGCGACGGAATCTTCTCCTTCGAGTCCAGGATCTCCAGCGTCCGCGTATAGATGGGCTTGTACTCCGGCCGAGCCTCGAGGAGCGCAGTCGTTTTCGCGTTGTGCTGCCTTGGCCCACGCCAGGGCCTTCTCGCCCTGCACCTCCTCCAGCCACGCGAAGGAATCGTCGTCGCTCGGAGCGGCTCCGAGTACCGCCGACCCCGCCGCGGCGAGCGCCGCCACCACAAACCAATTCGACAAAGATTTCCTCATTTGTAATACCTCTCGGATTTCGCGAATCATATGCCGGAGTTACAAGGTGACAAAACCCGGGGAAAGTTCTTGCAGTCGACCAATAAATATGGTCATATGACCAATTATGTTGGTCGGTCGGTCGTCCCCGTTTGGGAGCCTCAGCCGCACAGGATGCCTCGTCGCGCTGCGGCTTCTTGACGAAAGCTACCCGCGGGAGCTGGCTCGCCTGCTCGAAATGCCTCTCTTCTCGGTACAGAGAGCTCTGGGCAGACTGGAGCGCGATGGTCTCGTGGCTGCCCGCAGTCGTGGGCGGACACGGGTCTTTCGGTTGAACCCGGCGTATTTCGCGGCCACGGAGCTCGAGCAACTTCTCAGCCGGCTGATCGCGCAGGAGCCCGAGCTCGACAGGCGAAGCAGAGCGCTGAGACGACGGCCGCGACGGACGGCGAAGCCTCTGTGAGCATCACGGCCGCCTCCGGGTTGAAGGATGTCGCTGCGGCTGTCGCCACCGCGCTGGAGAAGGTGAAGATCCGAGTAGTGCTCACCGGCGGCGGATGCGCGACGATCTACTCGAGAGGGGAGTACGAGTCGGAGGATCTTGACTGGATCATCCAGTCAGCCCCGACCCAACGAGAGCTCGACAGTGCTATGAGCAGCGTCGGCTTCGTACGCAAGGGTGACCACTACGCTCACCCCAGGACTCGCTTCTTCGTCGAATTCCCACGGGGCCCTCTGGCAATTGGCCGGGACTTGAAAATTACGCCGGTGAACATCCGAGTTGGATCTCGGAGAATCAAGGCTCTTTCGCCGACGGATTCTTGCCGGGACCGCCTTGCGGCGTTCTATTTCTGGAACGACCGACAGAGCCTGGACACGGCCGTCTTGATTGCTCGGTCTCAGAAGGTGAGGCTCTCGGCAATTCGGAAATGGAGCGCGGACGAGGATGCGATCGAGCATTTCGAGGAGTTCGAGCGAGAGTTGAAGGCCGCGCACCGACGAAACAGGTAGAAGAGGAGGCACCATGCGACTTCAGCTTCGAGCGAGGCGTTCAGCCCTGTGGAGCGTTCTCCTGGTCGTCGGGATGGGCCGGGGCGCGGGCGCGTCGCCGGCCGAGAAGAGCGTGACGGGAACCCTGACGGTGGACGGCAAAGCCATCACCCTCATTTATGCCTACGTGGACGAGATGGACGCCAACGAGCCGATCGTCGTCCTATCGGACAAGCCGCTGCCGGCCGAGGCGATCCCGTTCATCCCCGAGAAGATGGTGAAGGAGAAGGGCGTCTGCGCCATCGCCTTCAGCATTTCCCGCAAGGACCAGAAGCTGTCCAACACCTACGGCAAGATCCATTGCCCGGGGCACGAGCTGGGAGTCGGGCTCGGAAGAGTCGAGGACGGTAACCTGAAGCTGACCATCAAGCGGCTCGACGCTTCGAAGATCGAGGGCAGCATCGCGACGGTGAAACCCATGAAGCTCTCCTACATTTCCTACTCGTTCGACTTAGTCTTCCGGGTTCATCGTTAAGACGTCCCAGATCGATCGGATCTAGCTATTGGACGGCGCCGGGGCGGCTGGTCATGCTGTCCTCGGTGAACTGACGGATTGACCCCTCCGAATCCTCCCCTCCGTCAGAAAAGGAGACGCGTCATGCGTACCACGTGTCGGCTCATTCTAGGAATCTCTGTCTTCGTCGCTGCGGCTGGCTTGGCCCTCGCGCAGCAACCCGATCCCCAGCCTCCGCCTGCTCCGTTTCCCGAAACGCAGGTGACTCCGGCGCCCATGCCGCCCGACGCCGTGCCACCCGCGGAGCCGGTAACGACGAAGCTGCTGCTGCAGCCGATCCCAACGGCGCCGGACCCGGTCGTGACGTCAACATCCAAGCCGGTCAAGAAGGTTTCGAGCACAGCGACGAAGAAGCCCGCCCAGGCAACCGCGAGCAAGAAGCCGATCGAAAAGCCGGCGCCGCCCGAGATCTCGATGCAGGCCAAGGAAGCGGCAGCCGCGGGCAGCGTGACTTCCTCCGATTCGTTTTCTCCACCGCCCCCTCCTGCCGCCCCAGCGAGCCCGGCCCTGTCGCCGAAGGCTCCGGCGGCGGTCGACCCCGTCGTGCAGGCCGAAATCGACAAGAAGCTCGCCGATGCCGCGCAACGCAAGAAGACGGTGGGTGGCCGGATCATCGTCGGATTCGGATTGCTCGCTCTGATCGGCCTCGCCGTCTACTTCGTGCGAAGCCGGAACGGCGTGAGCACGTTGCCGCCGATCTATGATGGAGGAGTACCGGCGCAAGCCACGGCGCTTGTTGTTCCAAGCTACCCGGTTGGCGGCGTGAGGCATCTCCCGAAGTAAATCTTAGGCACCTCGCCGGATCGCTTCGATTGCGCGTTCGCAATCGTCGTTGATTCGTTGACGGTCGATCTGGTATTCGCGCTCGGCTTTCTCGCGCTCGACGGGGTCGGAGGTCTTTTGCATCGCGTCTCGGAAGAGGATTTCGCGCTCGGCCAGGCGCGACGTCGCTAGACCGCGGGCTTCGGCGATGGCCTTCTTCTGAGAGGCGGTTAGCGGAGCCTCGGAGGTTCCGGACGCTCGGTCTGCTGCGCGCAGGCGTTCCATGGCGAGATCGTAGGAGGACTTCGGCCCGCCTTTGGTCGGCGCCCGCGTGGAGCTCGACGGCTTGGCAGATGTCGGGCCTGTCTTCTTCACGTGAGAATCGTACATCTCCAAGGCGGAGGGCTATGATTGCGAGTTGAGAAGGGGGCATTGCTATGAAGAAGTTGTTGGTATCCGCGTTGGCGTTCGGTGTTCTTTCGGCGGTCGGATCGGGGGCATTTGGCCAGGACAAGGGTGCACCCGCGAAAGGGAAAGCCTCGGCACACAGTGCAACGCATATCGTTCTGAGCGAAGCAGACCTGAAATGGGGCGATGCGCCGCCGATTTTCCAGCCCGGAGCGAAGATGGCCGTGTTGCAAGGTGATCCAGGCAAGGCCGCCGCCTACACGGTGCGGCTGAAGGCCGGCGACGGGTACAAGATTCCGGCGCACTGGCATCCGACGACGGAGAATGTGACCGTGATCTCAGGGATCTTCAACATCGGGGCCGGAGACAAGCTCGACCAGTCCAAGACGACCGCGCTCGGCCCGGGAGGGTTTGCCTCCCTGCCCGCGAAGATGCACCACTACGCCTGGTTCAAGGGCGAAACGGAGGTCCAGGTGCACGGGATGGGGCCGTTCCAGCTGATCTACGTAGATCCGAAGGACGATCCGACGAAGAAGTAGGGCCTCATGCCGCAGGATCAACAGGGAGAGCCGGGGTTCGAAGGGGTCGTATCTGCCTCGGCTCTCGTCACCTACCAGGCTGGCGCGGTCGTCAGCCGCACGCTCGTAAAGAAGCCGACGGGCACGGTAACGGCTTTCGCCTTCGACGCGGCTGAAGGTCTCAGTGAGCACACCGCGCCGTTCGACGCGCTGGTCCTGAACCTCGAAGGCGAAGCCGACATTTCGATTTCAGGGTCGTCCTACCGTGTCAGCGCGGGCCAACTCCTAAAGCTACCGGCCGGCCAACCTCACGCAGTCAAGGCAGCCACGCGCTTCAAGATGCTTCTGATAATGATCAAGGCCTGAGCCAAACCTCATACAAATGGCGGCCGCGCGTTTGGGTGTAGGTGACCTCAACAGCGGGGTAGACTGCGGCGAGGGGAGGCCGTCTTGATGAAGGGATTCATTCTCGGTCTCGTCATCGCGGCCGTGGCGCTCGTCGCGGGCGCCTACCTCGTCGTCACGCAAGGGGTCTTGCCAGCGGGACAGGACGTGAAACCGGCCGCACTGGAGAAGTGGGCGGCCAAGACGTCGCTGCGTGCGACGATGCTGCGGGAGGCGCGCGGACTGAACAGCCCTCTTCCCGTCGACGACCCCAACCTCGCGGCCGGCGCCGCCCTCTATGTGGCCCGCTGTCAGGTCTGCCACGGAGACGTCGATGGAGCCGCATCCCCGATCGCCAAAGGTCTCACTCCCAATTCGCCGCAACTCGCCAAGGACGGGGTCGAGGACGATCCCGAGGGAACGATCTACTGGAAGATTGCGCATGGCATCCGTTTCACCGGAATGCCCTCCTTCCGCCAGAGCCTGTCGGACCGGGAAATGTGGCAGATCGCGCTCTTCTGCAAGCACATGGACAAGCTGCCTCCCGCGGCTCGCCAGGCCTGGGTTGCGGGCAAGTCGACTCCCTGACGCTTTCCTGGGGGGCGGCCGCTCTGAGACGTCAACCCCGAATGAAGCTTTTCGTCTTGTGCAGCATTCTCCCGCTCCTCGGCATTGCGCAGAGCGCGGGCGCGGCGCACGTTTGTCCCGGTCAACCTGGGGTTCGTCTTCTGAATGGCGGGTGGGTGAGGCCTTTAGGCTAAACCGGCTGGCGATCGCCTAAGCCACTTCGGTCATCTGCTTCAGCATTTGCTCCAGGGCCGCCTGATCTGGTCCGATGAATGGCGTTGCGGTCGGAGCGGCCGCAAGCGACGCCAGGAGCCGCTCGGTCATGTTCCCCGGGGCTGCGGGCAGGTGGCTGCTCAGGACCATTTTGGGAGCCATCTTGCGGATGGCGTCGAGCTCCTTTGCGAAGGCGGCCTTGTCCACCTTGTGCAGCCACGGCGAGTCCAGAATTGCCCAGAAGAGCTGGCCTTCGCGCAGGTCCTTGTCGGAGAGGTCGGCTGCGCTCTGGGGAGCCGCTGAGGATAAGAGCGCCCCGAAGCAGTCGGAGCTGAAGAAGCACTCCCGACTTGTCGTCGTAGAAGCCCGTGGTGCAAGGATTGTCGAACGCGGGGGGCTTGAAGGCGGTGAGCGTGCGGTCGCCCACGTTGATCTTCTGGCCGGGGTTGACGAGATAGACCCGGTCCATCGGCAGCGGGGCGAGACAGGCTCATGATGCCCACGCCGAGAAACGTCGTGATCACCCGGATCTGCGGGTTCTCGGCGAGCAGCTGGTGCAGGCTGCCGATGTGGTCGAAGTCCGTGTGCGTGAGCCAGATCCACTTGAGGTCGGCCGGGTCGATGACCGTCCGCAGGGCTGGCATGAAGTCCCCGGTCTCGATCACGGTTCCCGTGTCGACCAGGATGGGCTCCGAGCCCTTGATGACGAACGCGTTGATCGGCACCAGCCCGTAGCCCGGGACCGCGAAGCTCGACGTGAGGACCTCGATATCCGGGGCGGCCTTGTACGAACTGACCATGGCGTCTTTCTCCTGTTAAGCGGTCAGGCAGAGGAGGCCGGACCCGGTTTCCATCCCGTTCACGGCAGGGATGTGTAACGAGGATCCCGTCTCGTTACACATAAGATGTGTGTGGATGGAAATTGAGGTGGCGGATGCCGAGCTGGTGCTCCGAATCGCCTCCGGAAGCGACCGGGAGGCTGAAGCCGAGCTGTTCCGGCGGATGGCTCCGCGCATACGGCTCTATGGTTTACGCCACTTGAGAGACGCTCAGGCCGCAGACGACCTGACGCAGCAAGTGCTGATCACAACGCTCGAAGCCCTGCGGGCGGGTCGCCTGCGGGAGCCCGAGAAGCTCGCGTCCTTCGTGCTGGGCACGTGCCGGATGACGGTGCTCGACCTGCGCCGCGGCGCTCAAAGGAAACAACGCCTTCTCGAACAGTTCGGTGCGGATCTCTTGGCGCCGGTCCCGTCGGCCATACCGCACTTCGATCACGAGCAGCTCTCCCGATGTGTTCAGAATCTGAAGGAGCGGGAACGCACGGTTGTCGTCATGTCGTTCTACGACGAGCGGATGGGCGCCGATGTCGCCAGTTTCCTGGGGGTTTCGGAAGCCAACGTCCGGGTGATCCGCCATCGGGCCATTCGGGAGCTGCGCGAGTGCATGGGGGTTGCGGCATGAGCTGCTCAAAACCCATCGACGCCGCAGTCCTTGCCGACTACTGGATCGGCGCTCTCAAGGGCCCCGACGAAGAGGCCGTCGAAGTGCATCTGCTCGACTGCGATGAATGCGGAGGGCGACTCCGCGAAGTGATTGCGCTTGCCGAGGGAGTCCGCAACCTGGCGCGCGGGGGGACCCTGCAAATGGTCGTGAGCGACACATTTCTTCGGCGCGCCGCAGAGGAAGGCTTGCGTGTCCGTGAATACGCCCCTCCCCCGGGAGGCAGCGTCCAGTGCACCGTGACAGCCGAAGACGACATCCTCGTCGGCCGGCTGGCCGCGGACTTGAGCGGAGCGAAACGAGTCGATCTCTGCATCTGTGACGAGCATGGCGTCGAGGAGCTCAGGCTCCCGGACATCCCCGTTCATTCCGGGGCAAACAGCGTTGCTCTCCAGGAGCCCATCAAATGGGCTAAGGCCTCGCCGAACCACACAATGATCGCCCGCCTGGTCGCCGTCGATCGAGGCGGGCGCCGAGCGAGTGGTCGGCGAATACACCTTCAACCACACCCGGACCATCGACGGGCCCGCCCCCGGTCGCGGCGCGAGTAGTCTCCCGAAGTAACCGAGGGAGGAGGCTCGCGCCGCGCAGGTCCCGAGTGAGCGCGCGAGCGACGGTTATTCGGCGACGATGGCTTGTCCGTTCAGCATCGCGCCGTGGCCGCTGCCGCAGGACGGCTGCGTGCAGGCGAAGCCGTGGACGCCGATCTGCGCCGCGGTCGGCGTGAAGTTGCAGACCGCCGTCGAGCTGAGTCCGGAGGCCGAGCAGCCTAATCCTGCTATTCCCGAGAACGTGTGAATGCCGTTCGACCGGCTGACCCGGAGTTGATAGGGCTGGCCGACGTGAAACGTGAACGAATCGCCGCCTCCGTTGAAGGCCCACTGGAAGTTCGATGCCACGAGGTTGACGGTGACGACCGCCGGCGCCGTCGGCCTCGGAGTGGGCGTTGCCGTTGGCGGGGGCGGCGTCGGCGTGGCTGTGGCGGCCGGCGAGGGCGTAGCCGGGTGAAAGCCCGACGTGTCGAAGCCGCCAGGCGAGTTGCCCGCGTCCTTGTGGTACGTCTTGACGATTCCCGTCGCGATTTCCGTCACGGTGAGGTCGTAGATCAGGTCGGTGAGGTGGCCGTAGAAGACCCAGTACTCTCCGTTGATCGCGGTTCCATCCAGGATCTTGACGAAGACCTCGGGGTTCTCCGGGCTCGAGGTGAGCGCGGGGAGTGAAAAGAAGCCGAAGAGGTCGTTCTGCGGGATGGCCTGGCCGGGTCCCGTTCGGCCGGTGCGCTGATCGGCCGCCGTCAGTTTGACCGAAAAGGGATGGTTCCCCCTGTTGTTCAATTGAAGTGTGTCCTCGGGAGTCACGGCGACCTGCTGTACGACTCGGCTCGTGCCGCTTCCGTTCGTCACGGTCAGCGTGACATTGAAAACACCCGGCCCGCCAAAGACGTGCGTGGGGTTTCGATCGGTGGAGGACTGGCCGTCGCCGAAATTCCATTGCCAGGATGTCGACCCGCTTCCCGACGTGTCGTTGAACTGAACGACCTGGCCCACGACCGCGTTGCCGTCCGGCGCGGAGACGAACGACGCGTTCGTCGTCACCTGGCTCGCGGCAATGCCGACTGTGAGCAGCGAGACGAGCAAGACCAAAAGACCTTTGTAAGCACCGCTTCTGTGACCGCCCGAGCTACTCATTGTGTTCCTCCGCGAAGAAAAACGCCCCGGCTGCTTGGCGCGATTCCTTCGCGGCCGAAAGTTCAGTCAACGTTTAGGCACCGCGCCTCGCGCGGACCTCAAGAGAAAGTAAAGGCCGGGATGCTGCTCGGACACGGAATCTTGTCCGTGCGCTGATCGTTAGAGCAGCTGTGATTGATCGGAACGGGAACGCGTGATGCGCGCCACGCGTCGGTTCATTCTGGGAGTCTTGGTCTTCGCTGCGGCGGCTGGCGTCGCCTCCGCGCAGCAGCCGAAGCCCCAACCTTCGCTGCCGCCGCTTCCCAAAGCGCGGGTGACCCCGGCCTCCCAGCCGCCCGACACCGTGCCGCCCACGGAGCAGAAATCGAAGACTCTGGTGCTCGTGCCGATCCGGACCGCGCCGAAGAAACCCGCACAGGCAACGGCCAACAAGAAGCCGATCGAAAAGCCCGCGGCGGCCGAACCGTCGCCTTCTCCGTCTCCCGGCGCTGAAGGCGCTGCAAACGTTCCTGCCGGCACACCGAGCCCGGTCCCTTCGCCGACGGCCGCGCCGGCGGACAAGAAGCCGGCCGAGGCATCCCAGGGCAAGACGAGCGTGGGTAACTGGATCGTCCTGGGAATCGGGGGAGTCGCTTTGATCGGCCTCGTCGTCTACTTCGTGCGCAGTCGGGGCAGAGCGGACACGCTGCCGCCGATCTTCCCCGATCGCTGAAAATTAAGTGCTGAAGCGCGGACCGAGCGGTTATTGAGCCACAGGCTCGTCCGCGTAGTCTTCCGGGGAGATGCCGGGATCGGGTGGAAGCTTGGCGAGCTGCCTGTTGACGAGCTCCTGGTGGATGGCCTCCTCGTCTCTCAGCTCCTCGAAAAGCTTCTTGACCGGCTCGGCAACGGGAAGCTTGATCGCCTCGCAGAAGAAGTTGTAGGCCTTGACCTCGGCATCAAGCGCCACGCCCAGCGCTTCGCGAAGGCTCATGAAGGCTCGGACGGTCTCGTAGGCTGGCGCCTCGACATCCCACAGGAGCGACCGATCCACGCGGCGCGGTGTGTCGCCGAAGAGGGCCTTCCGGCGGGCTGCGAGCTCCTCGCCGTGCTTGGCCTCGTTCTTCACCATCACATGGAAGAAGGCGGCGGCATCCGAGGTGTGCTGATTTTCCATTTGTGCAGCCAGCTCTTCGTACCGATCCCGGGCCTCCTCTTCGATCAAGGCGGCGAGATCGAGCGCGTCCCGAAGATCGAGGCCGGCCAGGTCGAGCGTCTTCATCGTGGTCATGCTATCTCCTCGATTACTTCGCGAGGCTACTTGGGCTTCGAACCAAGAGCCTGAAGCAAATTCACCAGAAGGTTAGTTCGCGGTTTTGGCGTGGTGTGGGGCCGTTCGGTAGTGCTCGGCGAGGAGGTCCTTGCCCCAGTCGCCCTTGAACTCGCGCCACACGGTGTGGATGTGGTTTGCGTTGTTCTGGGTGTTGTCGTACTCGATCAGGAAGGTCGAGCCCTGGATGCGGTAGTAGTGGCCCTGGCCTTTCTCGAGGCCGCCCATCCACGCAAACTTGACGTTTGGAAGTTCAGCCTTGATCCGGGCCAATCGCGCCTGCGCAACCGCCGACGGCTGGGTGGACGCGTATTCCTGGATCAACGAGAGCAGGAGCCCCTGTTGCTGCTGGGTCAGTTTCCCGTAAGAGATCCCGCTGTCCTCCTGGATCGCAGCCTCGCGGGAGTCATTGGTGAGAATTTCCTCCGGGGCGTCCTTGCTGAGGACTGCTTGTCCCCTCTGGTCGGCGCTCAACGCTTTGACCAGCGTGCGGCCGAGATCCTCCTCCTCGGCGAGCGCCCGGGTTCCCTTCTGGGGCCCATCGCGGACATCGGCGGGGTTTGCGCCGAGAAACTGCGGCGTGCTGGCCAGCCTGCCATCCACGACCGTCCAATTGAGCGAGATGTGATGGCCCTCGTACCGCCAGCCCCAGGCTCCGTGCTCGGAGGGCTCACCGAAGATGGTGAAGAAGTAGAGCTCGGGGTCGCGGACCGCGCTGCCCGAGATGGCGAAGAGCACCTTCTCGAGTTGCACGATCGTGTCGACCTTTGTGAAGCCCCTCGCAGACAGGCTCGACTTCAGGAGCGCGAGCGCGGCCTGCCTTTGTTCCGGAGACATCTGCTTGAGCGGCACACCCTGGCGCTCCTTCGGCACGAAGTTCCAGTTGAGACGCTCCTCGGAGTTGAAGGGGAGGCTCGCCTTCGCGCGCCTGGTGGAATCGAGGGCTGCGAGATAGGCGTTTGCGGCCTTCGCCATCGAGGGCGCCGGGTCGGGCGCCTCGGCCGTGGGAAGGGGAGCGCCGACGGCGGCCAGCGCGCCGAGAGTGAAGAGGGCAGTTCGGATCATCGCTACGGCTTTGGGGCGCCGGTCTCGATGGGCAATTCGCTCTTTCGGCTCCATTCGTCCCAGGAGCCGTCGTAGAGGAGGGCGGTGAAGCCGAGGCGTTTGGCGGCGAAGTAGATGACGGTGGCCTGCTGGCCGATGTGGCAGTAGCTGACGACGGTGTCGCCGGGCTTGATGCCGGCGGCCTTGAAGAGTTCGGTCATCTTCGCCTCGCTCTTCATCTGTTGTCGTCGGTGACGAGGTTGTCGAACGGCAGGCTCTTCGCCCCGGGGATGTGGCCGGCTCGGGGCATGCTGCCGGCGTTCGCTGCCGTCGAAGAACTGCGGTTTCCGCGCGTCGACGATCGCGACGCCGGGCCTGGCGAGGCCGGCCTTCACCTTGTCGAGCTGGGCTACCAGCTCCGGATGCCGGGTCACCGTAATCTTGCCGCGGGAGCGCGGCTGGACCTCGGCTGTAACCGTGCCGCCGGCCGCTATCCAGGCGGGCATGCCGCCGTCCAGGATCGACGTCCGGTCTCCCAGGCCAGCGGCGTCGAGGCTGAAGTAGACGCGCGTGGTGGGGGAGACCCAGTCCTTTGCGAAATAGACGATGACGCGGGAGTCGTCGCTGATCCCCAGGCTCTCGAGCTTCTCCCGCAGCGCGTCTGGAGGGAGGAGCTGCAGCATGAGCGCTCCCATCGACTCTCGGGATAGCGAGGTCCTGCGCGCTGACGAGCTGGGCTCCGGCGATGTGCCGGGCCTCGAACTCGGCCGGGCGCGCCGACGTGCAGCAGGACGAGGTTCTTGTCGCCCTTGTGCTCGAGCAGCCAGGCCGGCGTGACGAGCATGTCTGCGGCCGGTGCGGCCGCCGTGGACGCCCAGAGGATGAGCCAGGCTAAGGCGATTTTCATGATTTTCCTCGCCTTGCATTCTCGCCCGATCTGCGTCATCTGGGATACCTTGATGCGGTGAAACGGCTGGTCGAGTTGACCGTCGAAGACCTCGAGGCGAAGCCGGTGTGGCGCTACGAGGGAGGGAGCGGTGCGGACGCGACGATCGCGCCGACCAAGAGAACCAAGCTGTCGCAGGCAGACGACGAGATTTTCCTGGCCGCGACGGAGTTCGAGCTCTTCGACTCCAGCCGGCATTTTGGGTTCTGCTTCCCGGCCGACGACACGGGTATCGACTACCTCCAGCCGGTGATCATCAGCCCGTCGGGCCACGTGAGCTTCTGGTTCGACGGCCAGGCCGCGCCCGAGGTCCTCTCGAACCAGTGGAAAGCGCTCGGCAAGGAGGAGCGGGAGATCTTTCCGGCCGTCTTCCGATGCCTCGTGCCCGTGGACGGCCGCACGGTGAGCGGCCGAATCGAAGGCGTCGGGTCCTCGCTCAATCTCACGTCGGGATCGCTCGCGCCGATCATGACGGATGAGCCGGCCGCAACCGGCGGGGACGTGCGCGGCGAGCGGATCCCGACGGCTCGTCCCGTCCAGGCTCGGAGAGACACGGGGCCAATCGAGAAGCGAACGGCTCACCGGCGCCGGGCGGAGATGAAGGTCGAATTCACGCAGGGAGCCCTTCACGGGACCGGCATCACCGGCGACATGTCGCCCCGAGGGATGTTCGTGCGCTCGACCCAGATCCCGGGCACCGGGCCGATGCTGCGGTTGAGGATCAATCTTCCCGAGGGAAGAACGCTCGCCCTGACGGGGAGAGTCGTCCCGGGCTCGACGGCGATTTCGTCCGCCGGCACTCAGCCGGGCTTCGGTCTGCGCCTGGCGGAAGATTCCCCCGAGTACGAGGACCTCCTTTCGTGGCTGCGCCACAAACCCAAATAAGCTCGACTTATCCCCAATGAATTTGAAGCCGGCGACCAACTCGGGTTTTCGCCTCGCGTCGCTGGAGCCGGGGGGATGGGCGAGGTGTGGAGAGCGCGCGACGAAAAGCTGGACCGAGTCGTTGCGCTGAAGGTCCTGCCGGAGCGGCTGGCCGCCGATCCAGACGCTCGCGCGGTTGAGCGCGAGGCCAAGGCTGTCGCCGCGCTTTCGCATCCCAACATCCTGGCCAGTGTCTACGACTTCGGACAAGTCGGGGGGCGGCACTACGCCGTCATGAGCTTCTCGAGGGGCAACGTCCTCCGGGAGGTCCTGGCCGTCGGTTCCGCTCCAGCGAGGAAGGCGATCGAATACGGCCGACAGGTCGCCGAGGAGGCTCGGCCGCCGCGCACGCCAAAGGCATCGTTCACCGGGATTAAAGCCCAGAATCTCTTCGTCACCGCGACGGTCACGTCCTCAAGATCCTCGATTTCGGCCTCGCGAGCAAGGCGGCGCTCCCCATGACGCGAGTCAAACGAGCTCTCCCACGATGGGTCGCTCCACGAACCCGGGGTGGTGATGGGGACAGTCGGCTACATGGCGCCGAGCAAGTGAGGGGAGAGGTCGCGGACCACCGGGCCACCTCTTCGCCCTCGGCGTCGTTCTCTACGAGATGCTCGCGGACCGTCGGGCCTTCGATCGCGCGACGGGCGCCGAAACGATGACGGCGATCCTCCGGGAGGATGCGCGCGGCTGTCGTCGGTGCGCAGCACCGTGCCGCGAGCGCTCGAACAGGTTGTCGAGCACTGCCTGGAAAAGCGGCCGAGGACCGACACCAGTCGGCCCGCGACCTGGCCTTCGCCCTGGCGCTTCGGCGACCGCGTCCGGAGCGGAGTTCGAATCCGCCTCCTCGCGGTCCGGCAGGAGCGCCCAGCCTGGCGCGGATGCGATGGCTGAAACCGGCGGCGTGGCGCTAATCGTCCTCGGCGCCGTCGCGCTCGTGTCTCTCTCGCGGGAGCAGCGCGGAGCGGGCGCCGGCCCATTCGCCTCGCCGGATCGCCGTTCTGCCCCTTCGAGCAGCGACCCGGCCTTCGAGTTCTTCGCGAGGGCGTCGGCGACGCGATCTACAGCCAGTTGATCAAAGTGCCGGGCTCGTCGTGACCGGCCGCGGCTCGTCCGCGGCGTTTCGCGGGCAGGCCGTCAACCTGAAGGACGTTCGCGCGAAGCTCGACGCGGTCCTCCAGGGACGGGTCGCCGATCCGACCAGAAGGTGCACATTGCCCTCGACCTCGTGAAAACGGCCGACGGAGCCGCGCTCTGGAGCGGCAACTACGACAGCGGCGTCGGGGAAGTGGCCGCGGTCCGGACGCGATTGTCCGCGAGGTCGCTGGATACGCTGCGCCTGGCGCTCGGCGGCGCGCCGTCCACGAAGCGGCAATCCGCGAACCCCGAAGCGCGCGATCTTTACCTGCGCGGGCGCGCCAGGGCGTCGACCTCGCCGAGAACCTCGAGGCGGCGCTGTCACCGGGCAGGCCCTCGCGAGGACCCGCAATTGCCGAGGCCCACCGCGAGCTCGGAGTGGTCGCTACCTGGCCGATGGGTTGCTGAGCCCCGCGGAGGCCTACCCCAAGCCAAGATCGCGGCCCAGAAGGCATTGGCATTGGACGGCTCCTCCGTGGAAGCCGCGGCGCTCGGCATGACGGCCGCCTACTTCGACTCAATCAAACCCTGGCAGAGAGCGAGTTCAAACCGCGATCGACCTGGGACGTCAGCCCGACGTCAAGGAGAATACGGGGTGACGCTCTGCGTCTTCGGCCGCATCGACGCCGGGCTTGCGGAGATCAACGCCGCCATCGCCGTCGACCCGCTCGGGCCTTTCCTGTGGTTCTATCGTCGGAGCTGCCTCTACGTCTCCGGCCGTTCCGGGACCTCCTCACCGAACACCAGCGCGACGCGCCTGAACCTCACCTTCACGTATCTCGATTCGTTCGAAGGAGCCGCCTACCGCGAGCTCGGGATGATCAATGAGTCGATTGCCGCCTACGAGCGGGATTTGATGGCTCGGCGGACACTGCCTGTACGGGCTGGCGATCACGTCGCGGGCCAACCGCGTGCCCGAGGCTCGCGAAGGTCATCGAAACATCGAGACATTCCGGCGGACCACTACTACCCGGTGGAATTCCTTGGTGCTGCCTTCGCGAGCGTCGGTGAGATGGACCGCGCCTTCGGGTCGGCTGGACCCAGTTCGGAGACGCGGTCCATTCTCTGGTCCTGGCTCGGCGGCGGATGGAGACGTTACCGCGAGGAACCCGCGATGGGCGGTGCTCAAGAAGCGAGCGGGCTTGAGTCGACGGATGGGGCGCAGGCTGAGAGCCTGCGCCCCGGTGGAGATTCACAGAAAGAAGTTGACCGATCGATGAAATAGCCGGTCCACAACTTCTGATTACGTTCGGCGGCGGCCTTACTGGGGAGCTTCTCGCGGCACGCGCAAGCGACGGTCATGCCAGACGGCCGCAAAACCTCGACCAAGACCCGCTTGACCTCTTCGCCGATCCCTCGGCCGGAGCCGGTGGCGCGAGCACGGTCTGCAGTCGAAATAACGCCGACGAGCTTGTGGCCTTCCAGAACGAGGATGCGCCGAACTGGGCCGCCGTAGCGGCTGGCGTCGTGTGCGTCGGTTCCGGCACGCGCACAGGGAGCGGATGAGGGACCGTGGCAGGCTGGTTGACCTAGCAGTTGGTTCCGTTCGGCCGAATAAAGGGCGATATCTCGATCGGTCACGACGCCGACGACATCCCTGGTGCAGCTTCCTCGGTGATCGACGATGCCGCAGTCCTCCTCTTCGTGGTCCGGACGGCGCACGTGAGATCATGACCCGTTGGCAGGACTACTCGATTCTCGTCATCAAGACCCTCGTGGCTCGACACCTCCTTCATGAGCTTTGGATGCAATTTGCGTTCCGTCGGGCCGTTTCCAGGACGAGCGACGGAACTGGCACGTGCATGCGGTAGATATGCGGCCACCGCGGATACGAACGAGCGCGTCCGACGAGGTATGGCTTTGAGTGAGATGGCAACAAGGGAGGTTTCATGAGATTCAGGGTCTTCAAACATCGCGGTCATGGCCAGCCTGCTTTTCGGCTTGGCCGCTGCGGCGCTGCCGCAAATCCCCGTGCCGCCCGTACCGCCCGTGCCTCTTCCCCAGGCTGGAAACTGCAGATCGTGACCAGCGAGCCGCCAGCGCCCGGATCGAGAAGCGCAGCGTGAGCCCGGAGAGAACTATGTGTGGATCGGCGGGTTCTGGCACTGGCGAAACTCGAGATGGGGTTGGGTACCCGGGTCGCTGGGAGGCCCCACGTCGATCGCCACGTGTATTCGATTCCGGCGCGTTAAGGCTCACATCCGCACAGGCTACGTATAGACCCGGCCACTGGTCGAACCAGACGGTCATCGTCAGCGACGGAATCCACCGAAACAGCAAGTAGCATTGCCCGCGAGCGGACCCCTGAGCAACCCCAAGCCGATGCCGCCGATAACCTCGCTCCCGTTCTCGCTTCCGCAGCGCGAGGCATCCTCCCTTTGGAAAGCGCGCTGCGACGGGGGCGGGCCCGAACAGCTCCGGAAGCTCGCGCTGCAAACCAGGGACCGGAGTACGAGACCGGCCGGACCCAGGTCATCGTTTCGGCGACTCAGTTTAGACGAAACAAACAGAGTGACAGACCAGGTGGGCGGAGCCCGAATCGTCTCCTGGCTCCGGAGCTACATGACTCATCAAGTACAAATGTAGGCAAAGGAAGGGACCCATGGGTTTGTTCATTCTGATCGTCCTGCTTGTCCTGCTTCTCGGATCATTTCCAAGCTGGCCCTATAGCGGATCCTGGGGCTACAGCCAAGCAGTCTACCTGGAGTCGTTCTCTTGGTTGTGTTGGTTCTGTTCTTAACAGGTGGGGTAGGACTGGATACGATGCGATACGTTTTTTTTTTTTGTATTTCTTGGCTCAGTCGTCTTGCTCCCAGCTCGTGCAGGATCGCGACGCCCTCGGGTGTCTTCGCGTTCACGCCGAACCCGAGCTTGCTGCGGCTCGACGACGCGAACGACGGGTTGGTCTCGCCTCCGAGCTGCGAGGCGCATGAAGTCGGTGTACGTGCGCGACTCGACCTTCATGACCTCGGCGCCGTACTCGGCGAACCGCCGACCGACCTCGACCCCGACCGCGCCGTGGCCGAAGTCCATGACCCGCAGACCCTGCGAGCGGCGGTCCGGCCACCGGCGCGAGCGTGGCGGTGTCGCGGGCCTCACCGAGGTCGGCGAAGACCGCGTCGGTGTGCTCCCCGACCGCGGGCGGCGGCGCGCCGGGACCGGCGCGCTGGCCGTCGACCTCGAAGAAGCCCGACGGGATGGGCGCGGTGATCCCCGGCGCCACCTCCCGCTCGACCAACGTGCCGCGCGACCGGAAGTGCTCGTTGGTGATGATGTCGGCGGGCGTGAGCGCGGCGTGCACACGATGCCGCGCCGCTGCGCCTCCTCCGACACCTCCTCCATGCTGAGGTCGGCGAAGTGCGCCTCGAACAGCGGGTTGAGCACGGTGTCGGCGATCTCGCGCCGGGCCATGAAGCCGTCGAACGCGGGGTCCTGCAGGTAGTCGGGCTCGCCCAACCACTCGCGCATCGCGTGCCACTGGCGGATGCTGAGGATGATGAGGCGCACGTACCCGCCCTTGCAGGCGAAGATCGGGTAGATCGGTCCGTTCCCGAACCGCACCTCACCGGCGGGGAACCCCGCCTCGATCCGCGCGGTGGCGTTGGGCAGCGCCCAGTCGGCGATCTGCGCGATCGCCTCGGTGGCCGAGATCTCGACGAACTGGCCCGCGCCGGTCTGCTCGCGCTGGTAGAGCGCGGCAGAGCAGACCGAACGCGCTGGTGATCGACGCGGCGTCGTCGACGAGGTGACCGGGCGGGAAGATCGGGGTGCGCTCGGGCACACCGGCCTTGAACGCGATGCCGCCGGTCGCGGCGAGCGTGGCGCTGGTGGCCTGCCAGTCGGCGTACGGCCCGTCGAGACCGAACGGGCGTGAGCGCGCCCACCACGAGGTGCGGGTGGCGCCGCGCGACGTCGCGGAGATCGAGGTCGGGCGCGAGCTCCACCGTCGAGCCGACGAGGACGTCGCTGTGCGCGAGCAGCTCGTGGAACCGGTCGACGTCGTCCGTGCCGGCGAGGTCGAGCACCACGCTCCGCTTGCCCGCGTTGCGCACCGCGAACGCGAGCGACACGCCTTCGCGCACCGGCGCCAGCTGCCGCGCCGGTGAACCACCGGGCGGCTCGACCTTCACGACGTCGGCACCGAGGTCGCCGAGGAGACGGGCGGTCAGCTCACCGCGTTCGACGGTGCAGTCGACGACGCGCAGACCGGACAGGGGCAACGCACGCTCGCTCATCCGGGCATCTCACCACACCGTCCGCCTCCCTCGCTCACTGCCGTTCGCTGCCGGCGTCAGCGAGCGAACGCGGGCGAACGGGCGTCCTAGTGGTGGTCGCTGGTCGGCGGCGGTGAGGGTGAGCGTCGGGGCCGGGTGCTCGGGCTCGGGGGCGCCCTTCACCGTCTGCTGGATCCAGCTCACGACCTCGCCGTTGCTGTAGGTCTGGACGGCCTTGAAGGTGAGCTTGCCGGTCTTGGTCGGGAGCGGACCGGCCGAGATGGTGAAGAGGTCGAACTGACCGGGCAGCAGGCCGCCGTCGGTGGCGGTCCAGGTGATCTTCGACACCGCCTCGGTGACCTGGCCGTCGTCGGTGGTCACCGGCTTGGCCAGGGTGGTCTTCTCGACCGAGGAGGTCCAGCCGGGCATGGGCTGGAGGCTCACGAACGCGATCGGGTACTTGGTGGGGATCGTCACCTCGAGCTTGACCGTGTTGGCGGCCTGCTCCTCGTTGGGCACGTTGAAGCTCAGGACCTCGAACCCGCCCTTGGGCGCGCTCGACGGCGTGACGGTGACGTGCGCCGCGGCCGGCAGCGCGGCCATGGCCACCACCCCCACGACGAGCGCGGCGAGCACGACGAGACGAAGCTTCTTCACTGATCTGCACCCCTCTGTGGTCGAACGTCGACCGATCAGTCGACCACAGCGTCCGGAAAGTTCCGGGTCAGGCGGCGGGCGAGTGACGGAGGTTGAGCAGCCGACCCGACTCCGTCACGTCGAACACCTGGCGGATCGATGCCGCCGGCGACTTCACCGTCGAGCGCGATGCCGTGCTCCTCGGCGAAGCGCCACGCCTCGACCAGCACCGCCACGCACGAGGAGTCGACGAGCGCGAGGTCGTCCATGTGGATGGCGATCGACGACGGGTGCTCCTTCGCCAGCGTGAGGAGCTGGTTGCGGAACTGGCCCGCGGAGGAGCGGTCCATCGCCCCGATCAGCTCGAGGTCGACGTCACCTGCGTGACGCGCGATCGAACACGAGAACACCGTCTGCACCATGTCCGTGGCTCCTGGCCGGATGCGGGGGCCCCTGTGCCCGGCCCCGCCTTCGTGCAGGACAACGGCGCGCGCGCCCGAATCCTTGACGCCTTTCGGAGGTGCGCCGCCGGCGTGTGACCGACGCCACCGGCTCCTCCCGCCGGCCGTGCTGGACTGCGACGATGGACGACCACGACCACGGCATCCGCAGGGTGCCGTTCACCGCCCGACCGGTACGACCGACGCTGGGACGAGCTCGCCGCCGCCGGTGCCGACGTGCACGGCGAGGCGTCGCTGGTGGCGGCGCTGGTCGACCGCGGAGACCGGGCGCCGTGCTCGACGCCGGGTGCGGCACCGGGCGGGTGGCCATCGAGCTGGCCCGCCGCGGCTACACCACCGTCGGCCTCGACGTGGACCCCGCGCTGCTCGACCGGGCCCGGGCCAAGGCGCCCGACCTCGCGTGGCACCTCGGCGACCTCGCCGACCTCCCGCCGACGACCGCACCGGGCCCGTTCGCCGCCGCCGTCCTCGCCGGCAACGTGATGATCTTCGTGCGCGCGCGGCACCGAGCCCGCAGTGCTCGCCAACGTCGCCGCCCGCCTCGCTCCCGGCGCGCTGCTCGTCGCCGGCTTCCAGCTCACCGGCCGGCTCACGCTCGCGGAGTACGACGCCGCCGCCGACGCGGCGGGCCTCGCGCCGGTGGCGCGCTACGCGACCTGGGACCGGGCGCCCTTCGGCGCCGGTGTTGACGCCGGGGTGACGGCGGCGACTACGTGGTGGCCGTCGACTCGAAGCGGTAGCCCATGCCCGGTTCGGTGAAGAAGTAGCGCGGCCGGCTGGGCTCGGGCTCGAGCTTGCGCCGCACGTTGGCCATGTGCACCCGGAGGTAGGCGGTCTCGTCGTGGTACTCGGGACCCCACACCTCCTGCAGCAGCTGGCGCTGGGACACCAGCTTGCCCTGGTTGCGCACGAGCACCTCGACGAGGTGCCACTCCGTGGGCGTGAGCCGCACCTCGACCACGTCCTCGTCCGGGCCCGTGCCGTCAGCCCGGAGCACGCGCTTCGCCTCGAGGTCGATGGTGAAGTCCGGCGTCTCGACGACGGGTGCCTCCTCGGCCGGGGTCGCACGCCGCAGCGCGGCGCGGAGGCGGGCCATCAGCTCGTCCATGCCGAACGGCTTGGTGACGTAGTCGTCGGCGCCCGCATCGAGCGCCGACACCTTGTCGCGCTCGCCGTCGCGCACCGGAGAGCACCACGATCGGGACCGTGCTCCAGCCCCGCAGGCCGCGGATCACGTCGACGCCGTCGATGCCCGGGCAGGCCGAGGTCGAGCACCACCACGTCGGGATGGTGACGGGCGGCGAGCGCGAGCGCCTGCTCCCCGTCGGGCGCGAGATCGACCTCGTAGCCGCGGGCGCGCAGGTTGATGCCGAGGGCGCGCAGGATCTGCGGCTCGTCGTCGACCACCAGCACCCGCGTCATCGTCGTCCCGTCCGGTGCTCACGCGGCCTCCAGGCTGATCACCATGGTGACGCCACCGCCGGGGGTGTCCTCCACCGAGATCCGTCCGCCCATCGCCTCGACGAACCCACGCGCGACCGCGAGCCCGAGGCCGACGCCGCTGCCGTTCGACCGGTCACCCAGCCGTTGGAACGGCTGGAACACGTCGGCGCGCCGGCGGGCGGGATGCCCGGACCCCGGTCGACGACCTGCAGCTCGACCCGCTGCTGGGCGACGCAGGCCTCGACCCGCACGTGCGCGGTCGCCGGCGACCACGATCGCGTTCTCGACCACGTTGGCGATCGCGCGCTCGAGCAGGGCGGCGTCGGCGCGCACGCGGGAACGTCTCGTCGACGTCGACATCGACCCGGTCGGCCTGGGTGGGCCCGGCGATCGCGACCGGCAGCATCACCGGCGGAGAGCCGCTCTCGCCGCCGTCCGCCGGTAGGCGGCGCAGCTCGATCGTCGGCTCCGCCGGCTACGAGGCGACATCGCCGAACACCCACGCATCGAGATCGCCGGGACGGATCCGGTAGCCGCCGCGCGAACCGGGCTCGCCGCGCACGCGTCCGGCGCGCAGCGCGCCGCTGTCGATCGCGCGGCGGATCGTGCGCTCGCGGCGGCGCGCCCGCACCGCCGCCTCGGCGATCATCAGGAACTATCCGCCGCGTGAGCGTCGGGCGGGTCGGGCGAAAGGAAACTCGAGCTGTGACATCACGCGACCTGTGCACTTCCTCAGTCGCGTGAACCCGAGACACCCCCCTCCCCAATCGACCCGAAAGGACTCACTGGGTCCGGTTAGGACCCGTTCGGACCCAGTGCGGACCCAGTAAACGGCCTCTCCGCCTACCCCGGAACGCAAAAAGTCCCTGCATCCCAGGAGTTTCACCAGAGCC
>CAWERV010000012.1:0-69394 GCA_963811425.1 uncultured Acidobacteriota bacterium | reverse complement strand
CTGACGTGCGGTCGTACGACCCCGACGCGGTCGTCCACCGCGTGGTCGCGGGCGACCGGGGTGCCGTCGCGCGCCTGATCTCCCTCGTCGAGACCGGCGGCGACGCCGCGGTCGCGGCCGTCGCCCGGCTGTACCCCCGCACCGGACGGGCCTACACGGTCGGGATCACGGGCACGCCGGTGTGGGCAAGTCGACGCTCACCGACCGCCTGGTCACGTGCTGGCGCCAGACCGGCGCCGAAGTCGGCGTCGCTCGCGGTCGACCCCACCAGCCCGTTCAGCGGCGGCGCCATCCTCGGCGACCGTGTGCGGATGCAGGACCACGCGACCGACCCGGGCGTGTTCATCCGCTCGATGGCGACCCGGGGCCATCCGGCGGGCTCGCGCGCGCGACGCCCCAGGCAGGTGCGGGTGCTCGACGCCGCCGGCAAGCCGTGGATCGTCGTCGAGACCGTCGGGGTGGGGCAGGTCGAGGTCGAGATCCGGCGGACGCCGCCGACACGACGGTCGTCGTGGTCACCCCGGGCTGGGGCGACGGCGTCCAGGCCGCCAAGGCCGGGCTGCTCGAGATCGCCGACGTCTTCGTCGTCAACAAGGCCGACCGGGCCGGTGCCGCGGACGCGGTCCGCGACCTGGTGCAGATGCTGGAGCTGTCCGGCGCACGAGCGTGGACGCCGCCCGTCCTCGAGACGGTCGCGACCGATCGGCGCGGGATCGAGGAGCTGGCGGCCGCCGTCGCCGCCCACCGGAGCCATCTCGAGCAGGACGGGGAGCTCGCGCGCGCCGCACCGCGCTGGCTGCGAGACGAGATCCGGGCCATCGTGGTCGCGAGGCTCGCGGCCCGCGCCGACGACCGGTGCCGGGGTGCGACGTTCGACGCGCTCGTCGCCGCGGTCGCGGCGCAGGACCTCGACCCGTACACCGCGGCAAACCGGCTCCTGGAGGACGAGCCGACCGGGGCGGGTTAATTTCGGCGCATGAGCGACGCTGGAGATCCGGCGCGGCCGGGACTGCTGCCGAAGCAGGTCCGCTCGTCCTCACCGAGCACCGGGACGACGGCGTGGTGCTGCTCCGCCTCAACCGCCCGCCGCTGAACCCGCTCTCGGCCGCGCTCCTCGGCGCGCTCGCCGACACCGCCGTCGCACTCGGTGCCGATCCCGCAGTGAAGGCGGTCGTGGTCGCGGGGAGCGAGAAGGCGCTCGCCGCCGGAGCCGACATCACCGAGTTCGGTGGTCCCGAGGACGCCCGCCGCATCGAGGCGCAGTTCCGCGGCGCGTTCGATGCGGTCGCGCGCATTCCCCGACCGGTGATCGCCGCCGTCCGCGGGTTCGCGCTCGGCGGCGGCCTCGAGCTCGCGGTCGTGCGCGACCTGCGCGTCGCCGCCGACAGCGCGCGCCTCGGGCAGCCCGAGATCCTGCTGGGGATCATCCCCGGGGCCGGCGGCACCCAGCGCCTGCCGCGACTCGTCGGGCCGGCCCGGGCCAAGGACCTCGTCTGGAGCGGCCGTCAGGTGCGGGCCGACGAGGCGCTCGCGATCGGGCTCGTCGATCGGGTGGCGCCCGCGGACGAGGTCGAGACGGTCGCGCTCGACTGGGCGGCGACCCTCGCGAAGGGTGCCGTCGTCGCCATGGGATACGCCAAGCGGGCGATCGACCGCGGGCTCGACGGCCCGCTCGCGACCGGGCTCGACCTCGAGACCCAGGCGTTCGTCGACGTGTTCGCGACGGAGGACGCCGTCACCGGCGTCCGCAGCTTCCTCGAGAACGGTCCCGGAAAGGCCACCTTCTCCGGCCGCTGAACCTACGCGAGGCGCCGTCCGGTGGCGAGCGCCGTGCGCAGGCGCTCGGCCGACAGCGCGGGGTCGGCCGCGTTCACGAAGATGCCGGTGCCGAGCTCGAACCCGGCGACGAAGGACACGCGCTGGGGATCACCTCGACGTACCAGCGGGACCAGCGGGCGGCGGAAGCCACGGGCGCGTTCTGCACGACCACGTTGTAGGGCGGGTCGGCGAGGTCGGCCGCGAGCGCGCCGAGAACGAGCCGCAGCGTGCGGGTGACGGCGGCGAGGATCTCGTCACCCGCGTCCTCGAAGTGGGGGCCGGCGGCGGGGTGCGCGACGCGGGCACGACGGACGGCGACGACGACGCCCACGGGCACCACGTGGGCGCGAGCCCGTTGTGGTCGAGATCCACGACGAGCAGGTCGCGCGCGGTTGCGTCGTCGAGGTCGGTGTTGACCGCGTCGGCCGCTTCGAAACGGACCTCGGCGGCCGCGACGGCCGGGGGTACGAGGTCGAGGGCGAGCAGCTGCGCGTGCGGATGCGCGATCGAGGCGCCCGCGGCCCGTCCGTGGTTGATGAGGACCTGGACGTGGGTACGGCCGGCCGCGGCATGAGCGCGTGCCCGCCTCTCGCAGCACGGTCATCACCTCGAGTGCCTCCGCGTCGGTGAGCTCGCCGAACGAGTACACGTGCGACGGCGACAGCACGATCACCTCGTGCGCGCCGGTCGCGCCCGGGGCGGCGTCGGGCCCGACGATGGGAAAGAGGTTCGGGAAGACCCGTACGCGCCACCCGGGTGTCCCGGGAGCGCCGTCGCCGGTGCGCTCGATCTCGGGCGGTGTCTGGTGCTCCTGGCCGGAGCAGAAGGGGCAGTCCTTGGGAGCGCTCCCCGCCGCGACCGGCGCGACCGTGTGCGGGCGCGGTGCGCGTCCGGGTGCGACCAGCACGAGGCGCCCGGTGAGCACGTCCGCACGGAGCTCCGACATGGGCCGCAAGGCTAAACCTCCGGCAGAGCGCCGGTACCCTGGTCGTATGCCCAGCACCCGGCTCGTGATCATCGGGGGAGGACCCGGTGGCAACACCTGCGCGACCGTTGCCGCGACCCTCGGCGCTGAGGTCACGTTGATCGAGCGCGACATCGTCGGCGGCGCCGCTCACCTCTGGGACTGCATCCCGTCGAAGGCGATGATCGCGACCGGCGGCGAGCTCTCGGAGCTCACGCGGTCGCACGCGATGGGACTCAAGGCCGAAGGAACCCTCGACATCGACGCCCTCCGCGAGCGCGTGATCTCGATCGAGTCGAAGCTCCACGGCTCGATCCGCCAGCTCCTGGAGTCGCAGTCGGTGCGGCTCCTCCAGGGCTCGGCCCGCCTCAAGGCGCCGCACCGGATCGCGGTCGAGACCGCCACCGGGATCGAGGAGCTCGAGGCCGACTACATCGTCGTCGCCACCGGGTCCCGGCCCCGCGTTCCCGACTTCGCGTCGGTCGACGGCGAGCGCGTGCTCACCACCCGCCAGGCGTACCCTCCGCCCGAGATCCCGACGCACCTGATCGTGGTGGGCTCAGGAGTCACGGGCGTCGAGTTCACCCACATGTTCGAGGCCCTGGGCTCCGAGGTCAGCCTCGTCGTATCGCGCCAGCAGGTCCTGCCGATGAAGGATCCCGAGGTCGCGGCCGTGCTCGAGGAGGCGTTCCTCGAACGCGGCGTGCACCTGCTCAAAGGGGCGCGGGCCTCGAACATCACGCGGACGGGCGACACTGTGCGGGTCGACTGCAACGACGGCCGCGTGATCGAGGGATCCCACGTGGTGCTCGCCGTCGGCTCGATCCCGAACACCGAGGACCTCGGGCTCGACGAGGCGGGCGTCGCGGTCGACGATGCCGGCTACGTCCGGGTCAATCACAACTGCCTGTCGAACATGCCCCACATCTACGCCGCCGGCGACGTGTCGGGCCGGTTGCCCCTGTCGTCGGTCGCGTCGATGCAGGGCCGCAAGATCGCCGAGCACCTGATGGGCCTGCACAACCGCCCCCACCGCCACCTCGACTACGACAAGGCCGCGTCGGCGATCTTCACCGAGCCGGAGATCGCGGACGTCGGGCTCGCCGAGGCCGAAGCCTTCGTCGGGCCGCAAGATCCGGGTGACGAAGGTGCCGTTCTCGGCCAACGCCAAGGCGCTCATCAAGGGCGACCCGCGCGGGTTCGTGAAGATCCTCTCCGACCCCGCGACGGGGGTCGTGCTCGGTGGATCGATCGTCGGGCGCGCTGGGCCGTGGAGCTCATCAGCGTGATCGCGCTCGCCGTGACGAACGGGCTCAAGGCCGGCGACATCGTCGACTCGCTCCTCGTCCACCCCGCTCTCGGAGTCGTTGGCCGAGGCCGCGTCGTAGCGGCATCTCTTCCCGCTTGGTGACGCGGCGGCGAGGATCGCCGTCCTCGGCGGGGGCCCAATGTGCCTTCGCATCCTCGCGTCCACTCGGGGGCGCGGCTGATCGGCTCCGATCGGGTGACAGGTGTGCTCTCGGCACGCCCCGCCTGCGGGCGGCGATCCTCGCCGCCGCGAGCTCTTCGGCCCCCGACTGCGGGCGGTGATCCTCGCCGCCGCGCGGTTCGTCGAAGAGCGAAGAACCAACAGTCGCGGGTTCTGTCCCCTCAGTGGTGGAGGGTGCCGTGCCAGGTGGTGACGGCTCTGCCTCCGAGCAGGACTCGGGCATCGTCGGTGAGGCGGCAGGTCATGGTGCCGCCGCGGGCGGAGGCCTGATAGGCGGTGAAGTCGGTCTTGACGAGGCGCTCGGCCCAATAGGGCGCGAGCGCGCAGTGGGCGGAGCCGGTGACGGGGTCCTCGTCGATGCCGACGCGGGGCGCGAGCAGCGTGAGACGAAGTCGAAGCCGGAATCGCCCTCGCCGCGGGCCGTGACGACGACGGCCCGCACGTCGAAGCGCGTATCGCGTCGACGTCAGGTGCCAACGTGCGGACGGTCTCGGCGGCGTCGAGCTCGACGAGGAGGTCGTGGGTGTTCGCGCGCGACCGCGACGACCGATGTGCCGAGCGCCGCCGGCGAGGCCGGGCGGTTCCGGCACGTTCGTGCTCTCGAGCGCGGGGAAGTCGAGGTGGATCGTCTCGTCGTCGCTGCAGGTGGCGGTGAGGGTTCCGCTCGCCGTGCGGAAGCGAACGGGGTCCGACGGGTCGAGGTGGCGGTCTCCCAGAGGACGTGCGCTCTCGCGAGGGTGGCGTGCCCGCACAGGGCGACTTCGACCGCCGGTGTGAACCAGCGGAGCCCGAGCTCGCCGTCGTGGTTCGGAGTGGTCACGACGAACGCGGTCTCGGACAGATTCATCTCGGCCGCGACGGACCGCATCCACGCCTCGCCGGCCGGGGCGTCGAGCAGGCAGACCGCGGCCGGGTTGCCCCGGAACGGTTCGTCGGTGAACGCGTCGACCCCGAACAGCGGTACGGCCATCCGGACATTCGAGCACCCGGCACCGGAGTGCCGGCGCGAATTACTCGATGACCACCAGCACGTCGCCGGTTCCGACGGTGTCGCCCGCGGCGACCCGGATCTCGGCGACCGTCCCGGCCTGCTCGGCGTTGATGTGGTTCTCCATCTTCATCGCTTCGAGCACCAGGACCGCCTGGCCGGCCTCGACGGTGTCGCCCGGGTTGACGAGCACCTTGACGATCGTCCCCTGCATCGGTGCGCTGATCGTGCCGTCGCCCGCACCACCGCCCCCGCCGACCGCGGCCGGCTTCGGCCGGGCGGCCCGGCGGGCAGCCGGGGCCGCCGCCGCGGTCATCTCCGGAAGCCAGAGCTTCACGGAGAACCGCTTGCCGTTGACCTCGACCGGGACCGTGCGCTCGATCAGCTCCTCGGGCGGGGCGTCGGCCGGCGCACCGACCGGGGCAGTCGCGGCGGGCGCGGCGGCGTCGCTGAACAGCGACGCGTCGAGCTCCTCTTCGACCCACTTCGTCGAGTGGTTGCCCGCCGCGAAGTCGGGGTGCTGGAGCAGCGTGATGTGGGCGGGGGTCGTGGTGTGGACGCCCGTGATCTCGAGCTCGTGGAGCGCGCGCACCGCCCGAGCCCGGGCTGCGTCGCGGTCGGGGGCCCACACGACGAGCTTGCCGATCAGGTTGTCGTAGTACTGCGAGATGTTGTCGCCCTCGTCGTAGCCGCCGTCCCAGCGGACGCCGGGGCCGGCGGGCACCCGCATGCGCGTGGACGGTTCCTGGCGACGGCATGAAGCCGGTCGCCGGGTTCTCGGCGTTGATGCGGCACTCGATCGAATGGCCGCGGCGGATGACGGAGTCCTGGGTGAACGACAGCGGCTCGCCGTCGGCAACGCGCAGCTGCTCGGCGACGAGGTCGAGCTGGGTCACCATCTCGGTGACGCAGTGCTCGACCTGGAGGCGGGTGTTCATCTCGAGGAACCAGAAGTCGCCGTCCTGGTAGAGCATCTCGACGGTGCCCGCGTTCAGGTACCCGCAGCCGAGCGCGACCTTCACCGCGGCCTCGCCCATGCTGGTCCGGGTCGTGTCGTCGAGGCCGGCCGCGGTGACTCCTCGATGAGCTTCTGGTGCCGGCGCTGCGTCGAGCAGTCGCGCGCTCACCGAGCCACACCGTGTTGCCGTGGGTGTCCAGGAACACCTGCATCTCGATGTGGCGGGGACGCGTCAGGTAGCGCTCGAGGTATGCCTCGGGGCGCCCGAAGTAGGCGGTGGCCTCGCGGGTCGCGGACTCGAACGCCGCCGCGGCGCCGTCGGACTCGCGGACGACCTTCAGGCCCTTGCCGCCACCGCCGTACGCCGCCTTGATCGCGACCGGCCAGCCGAACTCCTCGCCGAAGGCGACGACGTCGTCGACCGACTGGATCGGCTCGAGGGTCCCGGGGACCGACGCGACGCCGGCCGCGGCCGCGGCCTTGCGCGACGAGATCTTGTCGCCCATGACGTCGATCGCTTCGGGCGGCGGGCCGATCCAGGTGACTCCCAGCCCGCCGATGGCGCGGGCGAAGTCGGCGTTCTCGGCGAAGAACCCGTACCCGGGGTGGACGGCGTCGGCCCCGCTCTGCTCGAGGATCTCGAGGATGCGTGCCGTGTTGAGGTAGCTCTCGGCCGTGGTCTGGCCGCCGAGCGCAAAGGCCTCGTCGGCGTAACGGACGTGGGCCGCGTCACGGTCGAGGTCGGAGAACACCGCGAACCGGTCGGGATCCCGAGCTCGCGGCACGTTCGCATGACGCGCACCGCGATCTCGCCCCGGTTCGCGATGAGGATCTTGGACGGCACGGGTTCCTCGCAGTCCCAGCCTGGCGGTGAAGAAGCGGCCGTATCCTATGGGGATGCTCGCTCCCCGGGCGACGCCTGGATCCGGCCGGCTGGGCGGGCACGACGTCGAGATCCGGCGGTTCGCGTCGATCGACTCGACGAACCGCTACCTCCTCGACGAGGCCCGGGCGGGCGCACCCGAGGGTGTTGTCGCCGTGGCCGACCACCAGGACGCGGGCCGGGGCCGGCTGGGGCGTGTGTGGAGCGCGCCCGCCGGGCTCGTCGCTCCTGGTCTCGGTGCTCCTTCGCCCCCCGATCACGCCCGACCGGCTCATGCTCGTGACCATGGCGGCCGGGGTGGCCCTGGCCGAGGCGGTCGAACAGGTCGCCGGCTTCACGGTCGCGCTCAAGTGGCCGAACGACCTCGTCGTCGACGACCGCAAGCTCGCCGGGCTCCTCGCCGAGGCCGATCTGGGTAGCGGGACGGGCCCCGGCGACCAGGGGAACAGCCGGGGGATCGCGATCGTCGTCGGCGCCGGTTGCAACGTGCAGTGGGAGCGCTTCCCCACGGAGCTCGAGGCCACCGCGACGGCCTGCAACCTCGAAGCCGGACGGCCGGTCGACCGCGACGGCCTCCTCGACGCCTACCTCGGGCGGCTCGCGCGGCACTACGGAACGCTCGACGCCGTCGCCCCGGCGTACCGGGCCCGGCTGGCCACGGTGGGGCGCCGGGTCCGGGTCGAGCTGGCCGGGGGCGCGGCGCTCGTGGGGACGGCCGTCGGGGTGGACGACGCCGGGCGCCTGCGGGTCGAGGCCGACGACGGCACCCGTCACGACCTCGCCGCCGGCGACGTCCATCACCTCAGGCCGGGCACCTGAAGCCGGGCGCCCCGGGGCGCCGCGCGCTGACATCCGTGTCAGGGTTGGTTAGGTTGTGCCGTCCACAGCACGGCGACGAGGGGGGTGTCAGCCATGCGAGTGCGTACCCGGGTGGCGACGGCGGTCATAGCGGTTGCGGTACTGGTGGCGGGGCTCGCCATCCCCGCGAACGGCGGCCGACAGCGGCGATCGGACCGGGGTCACCTCGACCGAGATCAAGGTCGGGGGCATCGTCGGGAAGACGAACCCGACGGGACGCGCCTATCGACGACGCGTTCAAGGGTGTCCAGGCGTACTTCGACATGGTCAACGCCAAGGGTGGGGTCTTCGGCCACAAGCTGAAGATGGTCGCCCAGCTCGACGACCAGTCCCAGGCCTCGCGCAACGTGCAGGGTGTGCGGTCCCTCGTCGAGGAGAAGAAGGTGTTCGCGGTCCTGCCGGTCGCGACGATCATCTTCGCCGGTGCGACCTACCTGGCCCAGAAGGGCGTCCCGACGTTCGGGTGGAACATCAACCCCGAGTGGACGAAGGGGCCGAACCTCTTCGGCCAGCGCGGCTCGTACACGTGCTTCACGTGCGCAGGTCCCTGGCTGCCGTACGTCGCCCAGCAGGCGGGCGCCAAGAAGGTCGCGATCCTCTCGTACACGACCCCGTCGTCGGCGCTGTGCGCCCAGGGCCAGGAGAACGGGTTCAAGAAGTACGGCATGGACGTGGCCTACAAGGACACGAGCCTCAACTTCGGGTTCACCGACCTCAGCACCGACGTGCAGGCGATCAAGGACAAGGGCGTCAACTTCGTCTCCACGTGCATGGACGTCAACGGCAACATCAACGTGGGCAAGGCGCTCAAGCAGGCGGGCGTGAACGACGTCACCATCTACTCGCCCGAGGGCTACGACCCGGGGATCATGAAGAAGTTCAGCAAGGACCTCGAGGGCTACCGCTTCGGCTCCGCCTTCGTCCCCTTCGAGGCCGCCAAGGACTCGAAGGGGATGACGACCTTCATCAAGGCGATGAAGAAGAAGGGCTACTTGGCGAACGAGCTCGAGCTCGCGGGCTGGATCGACGCCGACCTGCTCGTCACCGGCATCAAGGCGTCGGGCAAGAACTTCAGCCGCCAGTCCGTGATCGACAACATCAACAAGATCAGCAGCTACACGGCGGACGGGATCCTGGCGCCGGTCGACTGGACGATCGCGCACACCGGGCAGAGCAAGGACGACTGCACGGCGGCGCTCGAGGCGAAGAACGGCAAGTTCGTGCCCATCCTCGGCCAACCGGGCAAGCCGTTCACCTGCTTCCCGTTCCCACCTCCGGCCGACCTGAGCGCGCCCTATTACCAGCCCTAGGGCCCTGAGCCTCGCGAGCCCGGTCCGCACGCCCGGGCCCGGCATCACGGATCGAGGTCGAGGGCGACGAGTTGCGCGAACGTGGCGCCAGGTGCGGCCTGTAGCCGGCCCGGCGCCGGCGCCGGGCGCTCCGCGACCGTCGACGTGTCCGACGCCTGCACCTCGCGGGTGGTCGAGGTGAGGAACGCCTCGTCGCCGCGCCGGCGAGCGCGTCGAGCGGGGAGGGTGGCCTCGGCGTGTGGGATGGCGTCGTGCGGGACAGCTCGAGCACGAGCGCGTGAGGCACCCGAGCAGGCAACCCGAGCCGTGAGCGGGGTGCGTACGACCCCACCCGCGACGACGAAGACGTTGGAGCCCGTGGCCTCACACAGCTCACCCCGTGTGTTGCCGAAGACGGCCTCGGTCGTGCCCGGTGCTCGTGCGGTGAAGGCCAGCGCACGGACGTTGTCGGTGTAGGAGACGGTCTTGAGCCCCGCGGACGTGCCGTGCTCGTTACGGGGCCAGGGACCACGACGACGGCACCCGGTCGGCGCCCAGGGGCCATCCCGGTGGCGGCGAGCATGACCGTCGGGGGCGCGGCGCCGTGATCGGAGCCCGAGTGGTGAGGGCCCGCCCGTGACCGTGATACGCAGCCGCCCGTCGACGATCCCGTCGGCGACGAGCAGCGCGTCGGCCGCGGCGCGCGCAGCTCGTCGCGGACGGGAACGGGCAGGCCGAGTCCGTCCGCCGACGCGGCGAGCCGGTCGAGATGACGGCGCCAGGCGAATGGCGCCCCCGTGTAGACCCGCACGTCTCGAAGACGCCGTCACCGACGAGCAGCCCGTGGTCGAAAGGGGGAGACGCGGCGCGTCGTGGACGTCGACGAGCGAGCCGTTAGCCAGACGTGCACACTCGACCCGGCTTGCCCCGCCGGCTCGTGCGGCAGCCGGGTCCGCGCCCTGAGCGCGAGACGCGCGAGGCCTTGAGCTCGGTCTCGTGCCACTCGGCGCGTGGGGTCGGAGTCGGCGACGACCCCGCCGCCGACGCCGAAGAACGTGGCGCCGCGGGCGATGCGGTGAAGGTCCGGATCGCGACGGAGAGGTCGGCCGCGCCCGCGATCGGTATCGATCCAGCCGATCGCGCCGCAGTAGACGCCGCGGCGGACGGGTTCGAGGTCCTCGATCGCCTGGAGGACGCGTGGGTTGGGCGCCCCGTGATCGACGTGGGCGGGGAAGGTCGCCCGCAGCAGCTCGGCGAGGGCCGACGTCGTCGGTGGAGCGTGCCGTGGACCGTGCTGACGAGATGGCACGAGACCGGGGTGGTGCTCGGGCGCGACAGCTCGGGGACCGTGAAGCGTTCCGGGTTCGCACACCCGACCGAGGTCGTTGCGAGCTAGGTCGACGATCATGACGTTCTCGGCGTCGATACGCGCTCCGTCTCGGACACCGCTCCCTCGACCACCTTGCCAGTGGCCGGGTCGGGCGACCTGTCCGCTGAAGAAGAGGAAACCATCGATTTCGAGTGCCTGGGAAAATGGGCCGACCGGCGGCGCGAGTTCAGGCGATGTAATTGCTGTTTTGCTCATAGCAACTCCTACCTCCACTGCCTCTACCTACCGCTTGTAGCGGAGTACCGACAATTCCACAAGTTCATTATTCTCACAATGATGTTGCCGATTACGCACGATTTGCTATGGTGGGGAGGTTTTGGAAGTGACTTCAGGAGGCTCGTCGTGCTCGACGACTTACCGCGCTCGTCGAATTCGCCCAGGCCGGGTCCATCGCCGGTGCAGCAAGTCGTCTGCTCCGGACACCCTCCGCGATAACCCGCCAACTGCAAAGGCTGGAGGCTGCACTGGGTGCCGAGCTACTCGACCGCTCGACAAAGCCACCGCGCCTGAACTCGCTGGGCTCCAGAGTGCTTGAACAAGCGCGAGATCTGTTGCAGCGGACGGAGACGCTGAAATCTGTTGCGTCGCCCGACACCGAACCTCACGGCCTCTTGCGCATCGGGCTCGCGCATGCCCTGGCCGAGGGGACGCTGATCGAACCTATTCGCGCGCTAACTGAAAAATACCCCAAGGTCCGGCTGCGGCTGCTGAGCGCACTGACCGGTGAATTATTTAACCGGCTGCTCGCCGGTGAGCTCGACGTTGCTGTCGTATTTTTGCCCGAAGGTAAAACCGCGCCTTCACCACTTCTGACGAATATCATCGCCAGCGACCGCATGGAGATCGTTCAAGGCGCCGCAGGCAACATGGACGATGATTGGGAAAGCTTGAGCAGAGCACCCTGGGTGCTCAACCCGTCTGGGTGCTTGCTTCGGGCAAGCCTCATCGATCAGATGGAACGTGCCGGCTTCACCCCCATGGTTGCGGCTGAAATCCACTACAACATACATTTGCAGCTAGCTCTCATTCAGTCCGGATATGGAATCGGGTTGCTGCCAGCTCGCTTTATTGCCAGGAAAAATTGTCGCGATACAGTTGAAGTGTTGCGCCCGCCATCATTTGACTTGCGCCTGTCCGTCGCGATGGTGCGGGTCGGACAACTCGGCGCCTTGGAGAGGGCTGTCGAACTGTTGGAACACGGCTTTCGGCATTTGTTTGAGGCAGCCGACACCACGAAGCCCGTAACGAGGAGCCGAAGGCGTGTACGCGCGAATCGGCGGAACGCGCGACCGCGCAAGTAGTCGCCGAGCGGTTCACGCGCATTGGGGCACACTCGACGGTCTAAGAGACTAGCGCGGACGGGGGCACCTCGATTTCGCCGCTTGCGTTGTAGGCCGTGGCGCCACCCACGCTGAGCAGAGGTCACAACGCCGTCGCTCTTACGCGCCTCTGCTTCGATTTCGCTTCGGCGCTCCGAGACACCTTGCTGGGTCGAAAGACGGTAGGCCGTCGCGCCCGTGTTTTTGTCCGTGTCCGTTGGTGCAGGGTGCTCCTCGGTGGTAAGCCGATGGACCAACCTCGAATGGGCAAACTTCTGAAAAGAAAAGGGCCGGAACTTCCGGCCCTTACGAGGGTGGACGTGAAATGGTGGAGGCGGCGGGAGTTGAACCCGCGTCCGGAAGCGCTGCAGGAGAGGCCACTCCATGCTCAGCCTCTTCTTGGTTCTCGCCCTGCCGCCTCGAGAAGAGGCAAAACGGCGTCAGGGCAACCCCGGATTGATTTCGCAGCTCCGTCCGGGGGGCCGGAGCCGCTACACCCGCATTTCGCGACGTCGGACGCGGCGCGGCGGGTGCGCTACGCGTCAAACGAGGCTACTTAATTAAGCAGCCAGAGCGAAGTTGCTGTTGTTCGCAGCTACTATTTTTCACCCTGCTTTAACGAGGAGGGGTGAGACCTCGGCATGCAACCTCTCGCGCAATCGTCCCCGTCGAAGCCGTTTCGCCCCCACGAAGAGTCACGCGAGACTCAAAGATCGACTGACAATACTACCACCGGCACGCGCCGCGCTTGACACGGATGGCCTTGCCGACATGGAATGCGCGTGCCATGGCCAAAAAGGATCTGATCGTCGTCGTGACGTCCGTCGGCACGGAGGAGCAGGCGCTCGACGTGGCGCATGCGCTCGTGCGCAGCCGCCGCGCGGCCTGCGTGAACATCATCCCGAACATCCACTCGGTCTACCGCTGGAAGGGGCGGGTCTGCGATGACGGGGAGATGCTGCTGCTCATCAAGACGACCGCCTCGCAGTTCGAGGCGGTGCGCGAGACGATCCACAAGGTCAACACCTACGAGCTCCCCGAAGTCCTCGGCTATCGGGTGGACATGGCCTCGCCGGGGTTCAACTCCTGGATCGAAAAGATGACGGCGTCGACCAAACGCAAGGTCGCGGGCAAGGCGACGGCGAAGGGGAAGACGAGGAGGGCCGCCGGCAAGAAGGCGGCCCCGCGGCGAAAGGGCTGACAGGGAGCCTCCTCGGCTTCCGCCTCGCTCGCTTTCGCGTCCCTGTTTCTCGGCCTCGTTTTCGGTGTGCGCCCGGTCCGCGTCGATACGACTCTTTCGAGCCGCGTCCCCTCCTGTTACCGCACCGCCGCCAGCGCCTGGTCGAGGTCCGCGATGATGTCCTCGATATCCTCGATGCCGACCGAGATCCGCACGAGGCCGGGGGTGACGCCCAGACGGTTGCGCTCCTCCTCCGGGATCGAGGCGTGGGTCATCGACGCGGGGTGGGAGATGAGCGTCTCGACGCCGCCGAGGCTTTCGCCGAGCGAGCAGAGGCGCACCTTGCCGAGGAACCCCCGCGCGTTTTCGAAGGAACCGAGCTCAAAGGAGATCAGCGCCCCGAACCCGCGCATCTGCTTCTTCGCGAGCGCGTGCTGGGGGTGCGACGCCAGGCCGGGGTAGTTGACCTTCCTGACCTTTGGCTGCTTCGCGAGATGCTCGGCGACGGCGCGGCCGTTGACCTCGTGGCGCTCCATGCGCACGGAAAGGGTCTTGATGCCGCGCAGCACGAGCCACGAGTCCATGGGCGAGAGGATCGCGCCCGAGCTGTTCTGCACGAACGAGAGCCACTCGAGGTGCTCCTTCGACTTCGCGATTGCGGCACCGCCCACCGTGTCGGAGTGGCCGCCGAGGAATTTCGTCGTCGAGTGCATGACGATGTCCGCACCGAGGGCGAGCGGCTTCTGGAGGTACGGGGAGGCGAACGTGTTGTCCACGACGACGACGGCGCCGTTCCTGTGCGCGAGCTCCGAGAGGGCCGCGATGTCGCAGAGCTGCAGCGTCGGGTTGGTCGGGGATTCGAGGTGGAGCATCTTCGTCTCGGGCCGGATTGCGCGCTCGACCTCGGCCGGCGAGGCCGTGTCCACGAACGAGAACGTCACGCCGTAGTTCGCGAGGATTTTCGTGTAGTAGCGGTACGTGCCGCCGTACGTCATGTTCGAGCAGACGACGTGGTCGCCCTGCTTCACGAGCGTCGAGATCGCCGTGATCGCCGCCATGCCCGACGCGAAGGCGCGCGCGCCGGCGCCGCCCTCGAGCACCGCGAGGTTCTCCTCGAGGGCCGAGCGGGTCGGATTCTGCGTGCGCCCGTACTCGTACCCTTTGTGCTTGCCGAGCCCCTCCTGGACGTACGTCGAGGTCTGGTAGATCGGCACCGTCACGGAGCCGGTCGTGGGATCGGGCGCGTTGCCCGCATGGATGCAGTCGGTCGAAAAGCCCATGGCTTTATCCTTTCGGCCGCGAGGCGGCGAAGATGCCCTGGTCGGGATAGCGCTCCGCCCCGTCCGGGAAGAGCGTGACGACGGTCTTGCCGGGGCCCAGGCGCTCCGCGATGCGCAGCGCCGCGGCCGCCGCCGCTCCGGCGGAACCTCCGACGCAGAGGCCCTCCTCGCGGGCGAGCGCGCGGCAGGTGTCGAAGGCCTCCTTGTCGCGGATCTCGAGCGCTTCGTCCATGAAACTCCGATCGAAGATCGGCCAGATCTTGGAAAGGCCGATGCCCTCGACCTCGTGCGGCCCGGGAGCGCCGCCGCCGAGGATCGAGCCCTGCGGCTCGACGGCGACGCGCAGCAGGCGCGGGTTCGCTTCCGAGAGGTACCGCGCGACGCCGATGAACGTCCCGGTCGTGCCCACGCCGGCCACCCAGGCATCGATCGGGCCGCCGACCTGCGCGGCGATCTCGGGGCCCGTCGTCTCGTAGTGGGTCCGGGGATTGACGGGGTTGTAGAACTGGTTGGGCATCCAGGCGCCGGGAGTGTCGCGCACGATCTGGTTCACGCGTTCGATCGCGCCCATCATCATGGCGTCCGCCGGAGTCCGGACGACCTCGGCGCCGAGCCCGCGCATCAGCCGGGCCTTCACGTCGCCGTAACCCTCGGGCATGACGATGACGCAGCGGTAGTGCTTCGACGCCGCGATCATCGCGAGCGCCACGCCGGTGTTGCCCGAGGTCGCCTCGACGATCGTGCCGCCCGCCGCGAGAAGGCCGCGCGCCTCGGCGTCCTCGACCATCGCCTTCGCGATGCGGTCCTTGACGCTGCCGCCGGGATTGAACCACTCGAGCTTGGCGAAAATCCGGGCGGCGTCTCGCGAAAAGTGCGGCAGCTCCACGAGCGGGGTGCGCCCGATCGCGCCGGCGAGACGGGTGGCGGCCGGGGTGGCCCCGTGGGGCGAGAGTGTCATCGGCAAGGGGCTGTGACGATAACAAAAAAGGCCCCGGCTTGACGCCGGGGCCCGTGGAATCGAGAAAGAGAGCGGCTTTAGTAGGACTGCTGGGCGCGGCGCGCGGCGTAGCACTCGCGGCAGTAGACCGGCTTGCCGTTGGTCGGGTTGAACGGAACCTGCGTCTGCTTGCCGCAGCCGTCGCAGGTCACGTCGTAGAAGGTGCGCTCGCGACCCTCTCCCGAGGACGTCTTGCGCTTGTCGCGGCAGGGCTTGCACCGCTTCGGCTCGTTGGTGAAGCCTTTGCGGGCGTAAAACTCCTGGTCGTCGGCCGAGAAGAGGAACGTGCCGCTACAGTCGACGCAATTGAGGTTCTTGTCCGTGTATTGCTGCATCATGGAATTATTCAGATCTCCTGGGTTTCATCCCTGGGCCGGGGCCGGCACGATGGCCGCGCTCCGGCGAAAAAAATGGCGAATCGGTTACACAGTTTCGAAACTCCGGCGCCCGTGCGCCGGGGAAGAGGTATTTCTAGGACCGACCCCCTTTCGAACGCACGCACGTCTGCCCGCAAAGACGCGCGGATGGGGGATGGAAAAACATAAAGGTGGCAGTTGGGATGTGCGGGGTCTTCGTAAAAGCTGGCGAAAAGTAGCATGGAGATTGTAAGGGTTGCAAGGGGGAGTGTCAGGAACCCGCGCCGACAAGGGCCGCAGGGCGACCCTTGCGGGCGCCCGCGGGTTTGGACGAGTCCCGCCCCTGCGGTCCGGATGCCAGCAAGTGCCTTTTTCGGCAGGCAGTTACGACCCGATCACGCCCTGGACCGGCGAGGACGCCGTCGCGTAGCGCTTCCTCGGGATGCGTCCGGCCAGGAAGGCGTCCCGCCCGGCGCGAACGGCGTCCCGCATGGCGCGGGCCATCCGGACCGGATCGGCGGCGCCGGCGATGCCCGTGTTCATCAGCACGCCGGCGGCGCCGAGTTCCATGGCGACGCACGCATCCGACGCCGTGCCCACGCCCGCGTCCACGATGACCGGGACCCTGGCGCGCTCGAGGATGATCGCAGATCGAGTTCGGATTCTGGATCCCGAGCCCCGAGCCGATGGGCGCGCCGAGCGGCATGACCGCGGCGGCTCCGGCGTCTTCGAGCTTGCGGCACACGATCGGGTCGTCCGAGGTGTACGGGAAGACGACGAAGCCTTCGCCGACGAGCGTCTTCGTCGCCGCGAGCAGCGCCTCGTTGTCGGGCCACAGCGTCTGCTCGTCGCCGAGGACCTCGAGCTTGACCCAGTTGGAGAGGCCGACCTCGCGCCCCAGCCGGGCGGCGCGGACGGCGTCGTCCGCGTTGTAGCAGCCGGCAGTGTTCGGCAGGAGCGTCATGCCCCTGGGGACGTAGTCGAGCAGTGACTCTTTCGAGCGGTCGGTCAGGTTCACGCGGCGCACGGCGACCGTGACGATCTCGGCCTGCGACTCCTCGAGCGCCGCCTTCATGAGGGGGAAGGTTGCGTACTTGCCGGTGCCGACGATCAGGCGGGACCGGAACGGCCGCCCACCGAAGACGAACGGATCCGCGGTCGTCGCGGGCGCGGCCGGGGGCTCGAGGGTCGTCGGGTCGGCCATGGGGAAATCCTATGCCCTTGCCGGGTCGATGAGGTAAACGTTGTCGATCAGGCGGGTCTTCCCGATCCGCACGGCGGCCGCGAGGGCGACCCCGGGAATGACCCGGTCCGCGATCCGCATCGTCTCGGCGTGCACAGCCTCCACGTAGTCCACCCGCAGGCCGGAGGCTTCGAGCTGCTTGCGGGCGTCGTCCTCGATCTGCCGCGGGTCGGTCGAGCCGTGGGTCGCGCGGGCCCGGGCGGCGAAGAGGGTGCTCGCGAGGCCCGCCGCGCGCAGCCGCTCGTCGGCCGAGAGGTAAGCGTTTCGCGAGGACATCGCCAGGCCGTCGGCCGCCCGGATCGTCTCGCCGATGACGAGTCGAACGGGCAGGTCGAGGTCGCGGACCATGCGCCGGATGACGGCAGCCTGCTGAAGATCCTTCCTCCCGAAGACTGCGACGTCGGGCAGCACGCGCAGGAAGAGCTTCGCGACGACCGTGGCGACGCCGCGGAAGTGTCCCGGGCGGCACGCGCCCTCGCCGCCTTCGGAGACGCCGGAGACCTCGATCGACGTCGAGAAGTCCTCGGGATAGAGGGCGGCGGGGTCCGGCAGATACAGGACGTCCGCGCCTTCCTTCTCGAGCAGGCGCGCGTCGTCCTCCTCGCGCCGCGGGTAGCTGGCCAGGTCCTCGCCCGGCGCAAACTGCAGCGGGTTGACGAAGATCGAGACGACCGTCAGCCCGCCCTCGCGTTTGGCCAGCCGCACGAGCGAGAGGTGCCCCTCGTGCAGCGCCCCCATCGTCGGGACGAACGCGATCGGCCGCGCGGCCATGCGCGACTGCGCGACGGCCTCGCGCAGCGGCGCGAGCGTGCGGATGGTTCTCATCGACGCGGATCCTCCGGCGCCCTCCCGGCGGGAGAGGGTTGGGGTGAGGGGCGAGCTCAATGCACGCGGCGCAGCGTCGCTTTGACGCCCGTGAACGTCTCTTCCTTCGACGGGAACGCGCCGCTCTTGACGTCCTGCGTGAAGGCGCGGGCGGCGCCCTCGATGACGGAGGCGAGATCGGCGTAACGCCGGACGAACTTGGGCCGCAGGTCGCGCGTGAGCCCCACGACGTCGTGGAAGACGAGGACCTGGCCGTCGCAGGCGGCGCCGGCGCCGATTCCGATCGTCGGAATTGCGAGCTCCCGCGTGATCTCCGCGGCGAGCGAATCCGGGACGCACTCGAGCACGATCGCAAAGCAGCCGGCCCCTGCCAGCGCCTGCGCGTCGTCGCGGATCTGGCGCGCCGAGTCGGCCTCGCGGCCCTGGACCTTGAAGCCGCCGAACTTGCGGTAGGACTGCGGCGTCAAGCCGACGTGTCCCATCACCGGGATGTCGGCCGCGAGGATCGCTTCGACGGCCGGAAGGATGCGGCGGCCGCCCTCGAGCTTGACCGCCGCCGCGCCGCCGTCGGCGAGGAAGCGGCCCGCGTTCTCGACGGCGCGCGCCGGCTCGGCCTGGTACGAGAGGAAGGGCATGTCGCCGACGACGACGGCGCGTTTGGTCGCGCGCGCGACGGCCCGGGTGTGGCGGATCATGGAGTCCATCGTGGCCGTCAGCGTATTCGGCTCGCCGTAGATCGCCATCTCGACCGAGTCGCCCACGAGCAGCACGTCCACGCCGGCCGCATCGAGCAGCGCAGCGGTGGGCGCGTCGTACGCGGTCATCATCGCGATGCGCTCCCGGCCCTTGGCCGCGACGAGCTGGGGGATGGAGAGGGGCTCCTGTTCCGGTAGGTCGGCCATCGTTCGCTCCTTTCCTTCCGGTCGACGTCCCGAAGATCGGGATCGCCGCCGCAAAGGGCGAGGGAAAATCATATACCGATGCGGCCCCCTTTGGCCGTGCGGCTCATGGCTGCGCGCGGCGCGAATAGTCTCCCGACCGAAGGGAGGGAGGAGGTTCGCGCCGCGGGAGCGAGCGCGCAGCGAGGGGGGTCAGGCGTCCGGTCGAGCCCGCATCCGGGCGAGCCGGACGCCGGTGCGCCGCAGGCGCAGACCCTCGAGCGAAGCGCGCGCGACGGTTACACGCTGCCGGCGGGGACGTAGTACTGGACGCCCTTCTTCACCCTCTGGATCTGGGCCACGAGGTCGTCGAAATCGGCGGGGCGGTTGACGAAGTCGATCTCGTTGGTATCGACCACGAGCAGCGGCGTCTCGTCGTAGTGGTAGAAGTAATAGTTGTAGGCCTCGATCAGCTGCGCGAGGTACTCGGGCGTGATGGCCTTTTCGTGCGTGCGGGTCTTCTTCTTGATCCGCTTCATGCACGTGTCGATCGAGCCCTGCAGGTAGATGACGAGGTCGGGCTTCCTGACCGACTCCGAGAGCAGCGTGTAGAGCTTGTCGTAGATCAAGAGCTCCGAGTCGTCGAGGTTCAGGCAGGCGAAGATCTTGTCCTTGGGGAAGTGGTAGTCCGCGACGACGAGCGTCGTGAACATGTCGATCTGCGCGATCTCCTGCTGCTGCTGGTAGCGCGCGAGGAGAAAAAAGAGCTGGGTCTGGAAGGCGGCCCCCTTCTTCTTCTTGTAGAAGTCGGGCAGGAACGGGTTGTCGACGTCCTCGAGGATCTTGGTGCCGTGGAACTTGCGCGACAGCATCTCCACGAGCGAAGTCTTGCCGACGCCGATCGGGCCGTCGATCGCGAGGTGCCTCAGCTTCACGTCGCCTTCCGTGGGAATTGCCATCGCAGGGGATTCTAATGCGATCGCGCGCCGCCGGCCGTAGCCCTCAACCCTTTTTCGGCAACCGGCTACCGGGCCAGCACTTGCACGATGCCGGTCAGGCACAGCGTCACCGAAACGAATCCATTCGCCGTGAAGAAGGCCGCGTCGACGCGCGAGAGGTCGCCGGGCCGGACGATCGCGTGCTGGTAGACGAGGGCCGCGAGCGTGGCGGCGATCCCGCCGAAAAAGATCGCCCCGCCGCCCGAGAGGCGCCAGACGGCCGCCAGGAGGACGACCATCGCGACGTGGAGCAGCGCCGAAACCACGAGCGCCCGTGCCGCCCCGAAGCGGGCCGGGATCGATCGCAGGCCCGCGCGCCGGTCGAAGTCCTCGTCCTGCAGCGAGTAGATGACGTCGAACCCGGCCGTCCAGAAAAGCACGGCGAGCCCGAGGAGGATGGGAAGCAACTCCACGGAGCCGCGCACCGCGATCCACGCCCCCACGGGCGCGAGCGCGAGGCAGAGGCCGAGAACCAGGTGCGACAGCGCCGTGAACCGCTTCGTGTAGGAGTAGACGAGGATGAGGGCGAGGGCGACGGGCGAAAGCAGGAAGGCCAGGCGGTTCAGGCTCGCCGCCGACGCGACGAACAGGACGACCGCGGCGACGAGAAAGGCCCGCACGAATCCGACCGACAGCGCGCCCGAGGGCAGCGCGCGCGACGCGGTCCGCGGGTTCGCGGCGTCGATGCGCAGGTCGGCCAGCCGGTTGTGCGCCATCGCGGCGCTGCGGGCCCCGACCATCGCGAGCAGGATTCCGGCGAGCGTTGCCGGCGCCGGCCATCCGCCCGCGGCGAGGAAGGCCGAGTAGACCGCGAACGGAAGGGCGAAGAGGGTGTGCGAGAACTTGATCATCTCGAGCGTCGTCCGGAGCGACCGGAAGACGCCCGGCCGCGCGCTCACCGCGAAGGGCGGGGCCGCTTCGGCGGCCTGGAGGCGCCCCTCTCGCCTTTCCAGCGGAATTGCTCGCCGCGCGGCTCGAGGCCCAGGGCGCGGGCCGCGCGGACGCACCAGGCGTCGAGGAACCGGTCGACCGAGGGCGAGTCGATGTAGAAGGCCGGCAGCGGCGGCGCGATGATCGCGCCGGCCATCGCCGCGCGGCGCATGTTCTCGATGTGGACGAGCGAGTACGGCGACTCGCGGAACGCGAGCAGAAGCGGGCGGCGCTCCTTCAGGCAGACGTCGGCCGCGCGCTGAAGCAGGTCGCGCGAGGTGCCGTTGGCGATCGAGCCGAGCGTGCCCGCGCTGCACGGGACGACCGCCATTGCGGAGACGGGGTAGGAGCCCGACGCGATCGATGCGCCGACGTCGGCGTTGGCGTGGATCGTGACGCGCGCCAGCCGCCCCCGGGGCGCGTCGAGGCGGGCGACCCAGGCTTCGGGGGAGGTGACCGCGGCCGCAATTTCGCTCCGCGCGACCTGGAGCCCGGCGTCCGAGATGACGAAGTGAAGGCGCGCGAGGCCCCGGGACGCGAGTGCGATCTCGACGAAGCGCTTTGCGAGCAGCGCTCCCGAGCCTCCCGAAACGCCGACGATGATCTCCCGGCCCGCCACGCGCGGCAGTCTACACGGGCCGACCGACAAGAAATTGGACACGCGACAGGGCGTGTTGACACCGCGCTCGGGGCTGCAGGGTCAGTGCTTTGGCCTCTGAGCCGCACGTTTGCCGACGCTGTTTCTGTCAGGCGCCTGGCCCGGGGCGGGCGCCCTCGGCCGCCTTAACTCTTTCTGCAATCTCCACTTGGGCTTCGGGTGGGCCGCCGGCACGACCTTCGCGATGAGCGCACCGCGAACGAAAGGAGGTGCCGATGGAGAACGCCTGATCGCAAAGACCCGATGAGGACAGGTTTTCAAGCCAACGAATCGAACGCGATCCGATTTTTTCGAAATCAGAAGGAGTTCTCGATGCATCCGTCCAGGATTCGCGCCGCCGCTCTCGCCGTCCTGCTGTGCCTCGGGGCGGGCGCGCTTCTCTTCGCCGAAGGAGCGGAAGAGAAGACCGCCGCGAGGAAGGTCAACATCAACACCGCGTCCGAGGCAGAGCTCGCCTATCTGCCGCGCCTCGGCGCAAAGGTCGCCGCCCGCGTCGTCGAGCATCGCAAGCAGAAACCGTTCGCCCGCCCCGAGGAGCTCATGGAGGTCAAGGGGATCGGCGAGAAACTCTTCGTGACGCTCAAGCCCTATGTTGCGGTCAGCGGCCCCACGACCCTCACCGCCAAGGTGCGTTCTTCCTCCTCCTCGGCCTCCCGCCGCTCCTCCCCCCCGGCGGCGCCGAAGGAGAAGCCCGCCACCACCGTCCCGGTGGGCAAGGGACGGTGAATTCCGCGCCCGCCCGGGGCCCCCAGGGCCCCGGGCCTCTTTGCCCCGAGAGCGGCGTCTCGCTCGTCGAGCTGCTCATCGGGATCACCGCGGTGGCGTGGATCCTCGCGCTCGCGACGCCGGGGGTGACGCGGTTGCGAGAGGCGGTCGCCCTGCGGTCGGCCGTTCACGAAACGAGCGTGGCCTTCTACCGTGCCCGCGCATACGCGATCTCCCGGAATCGCAACGTCGGACTGAAGTTCCGGAAGAACGGCGGTCGCTACGAGTGGGCGCTCTATGCCGACGGCAACGGCAACGGCGTGCGTACGGCCGAAATCACGAGCGGCGTGGACCGGTATCTCGGCGTCTACTACCCGTGGTCGCGCAACGACGTTCTGCCGGCGATCATGACCGGAACGCGCGTGCCCGATCCGGGAAGCCCCGGCCGCTACCTCGATCGGATCGACGATCCGATCCGATTCAACGCATCCGACATTTGCTCGTTCTCGCCAATGGGAGACAGCACGCCGGGCTCGGTCTACCTCTGGGATGCGCACGACGCAATGGCCGTCCTGCGTGTCTTCGGCGGGACGGCCAAGGTGCGCAGCCTCTACTACCGGCGGGGAGAAAGAAGGTGGACGCCATGATCATTCCCATCGAACCCGGGCAAAGGCAGGACGGCGACGTCGCCGCCCTCGATTCCCCAGAGAAGGGCTTTCTCATAGTGGGCGCCGGCCGGCACGCGGCCGCGAGCCGCGACGCAGTCCGTCAGGCGCGCGCCCGGGCCCACCTCGACGCCGTCCCAAAGGGTGGAGCGGAGGATCCGCGCGCCGGCGCCGACCCGGACGCGGCCGAGGACGCTGTCGGACGCATCGAATCCCGACGGCGCTTCTCGGAAGAGGACACGCTGCCGGGTATCGAAGTGCCCGCCTTCCTTCGGAAACGGCCCTCCGCGCTCGAGCGCTTCGAGCGACGCGCGCAGGAAATCGCCCGGGCGGCCGAGATCGGCGTGCGGGCCATGATGCAGGACGAGGCCCAATTCTTCCCGCCCCTCGTCGAGCAGCGGCTGCCACAGGTGGGCGACGAGCGCCGTCTCCCCGGGAGGGATGCGCGCGAGCAGCCGGGCCGCGAGCACGCACACGCCGGTGTAGAGCAGCGGCCGTGGGCCGCGGACGCCGAAGGCCGTGATGCGGTCCCCTTCGGACTGAAGCGGCGTGTATATCTCCGGGTGCCGATTTTCCGTGACGAGGAGCGTCGCGGCGCGCCCCGATTCCCGGTGACGGGCGAGCAGAGCAGGGAAGTCGACCTCGATCGCGGCGTCGGAATTGACCACGAGGAAATCCCCGCCCGACAGGAACTCGCCGGCGTTGCGCAGCGCGCCGGCGGTGCCGAGGATCGTCGGCTCCAGGAAAAACGAGAGCTGCGGCAGGTCCGCCGGTTCCTGGCGCAACTGGCGCTCGACCTCATCGCCCAGGTGATGGAGATTAACCGCTACTTCGCCGACGCCGGCCTCGCGAAGCCTCCGCAGATGTGCGACCGCCAGCGGAACATTGAGAAACGGTAGCAGCGGCTTGGGAACCGCCTCCGTCACGGGGCGAAAACGCGTCCCGGTCCCCGCGCAGAGCAGGATCGCTCGCGTCGTCGGGCTCACGTCTCCCGGCTTCCGTCTCCCGTCTCCCGTTCCCAGACCATATCCGGCGGCAGCTCCGGCTCCTCCTTGCGCCTGCGCAGGTAGAGCTCGGCGTAGGAGTACGGGATCGCCTCGCTCGGGTCGAGCCCGAGCTGAACGATCAGCCTGCGAATCCCGAGCGGGCTGCCCTCGACCTCGACGAAGTTGCCGATGGGCGTCTCGTCGAGCGCGACGATGCAATCGCCGGCGTCCCACTCTTCGCGCCGCTTCTCGTAGCGAAAGCGCCTCTCCAGCCCGAGGCCGGCGAGGATTGCATGCGCTTCTCCGGCATCCGAGACCTCGACTTCCCGCTCTTCCCGGGTCTTCACGCCGTCCTGGAACCGCGCCGTCCCCTTGTACGTCAGGATCGCACGGCCGGCGGCGCGGCGCAGGCGCACCGTGCGCCCGCTGCCGGACAGCTTGCGCGCGGCGTCGTCGTAGAGGTCGTTGGTCTCGTCGTGGCGGAGGGCGTGCAGCTTGCCGCCCGCTTCGCGGAGCCTGTCGCGCACGGCGCCGAGGTCGGGCGCCGGGATCTTGACCTCGATCTCCTCGCGGACGCTCATGTCGCCGGGGCCGTCACGGAAGCAGCGAGCGCGCGATCTCCTGGGCCCGCTTCCCGTCCACGCGTCCGCGATGGCGCGTCATGAGCTCCTTCATCGCGAGGCCGACGTCCTTCTGGGCGGAAAGTCCCTTCTCCTTGATCACTTCGCGCAGCGTGCTCTCGATCTCGGCGTCGGTGAGTCCCTTCGGGAGGTACCCGTCCAGGATCGCGAGCTCCTCGGTCTCGGCGTCCACGAGGTCCTGGCGGCCCCCCTTTGCGTACTGCTCGATGGAGTCCTTGCGCTGCTTGACGGCGCGCCGCAGGACGGCCTCGACCTCCTCGTCGCTGAGCGCGCGCTGGGCCTGGATCTTCTCGTTCTTCAAGCCCGCGAGCAGGAGCCGAAGCGTCGCGACACGACGTTTGTCGCCGCTCTTCATCGCGGTCTTCAAGTCTGCTTCGAGCCGCGCCAGCATGGGTTGAGCGTATCCCACGGAGCGGGAAGCGGGAAGCGGGAAGCGGGAAACGCGGCGCCGGCATCGTTTTGGGTTTTACGTTTTCCGTTTTACGCCGTACGCTCCGGCCGTGAAGCGTTTCCTCATCGGCACGGCCGGGCACATCGACCACGGCAAGACGGCGCTCGTGAAGGCCCTGACGGGCATCGACGCCGACCGGCTTCCGGAAGAGAAGCGCCGGGGGATCACGATCGACCTCGGCTTCGCGCACGCCGAGTGGGGCGGCGCGCGGGTCTCGTTCGTCGACGTTCCCGGGCATGAGCGATTCGTCCGCAACATGCTGGCGGGCGCGGGCGGGATCGAGGCGGTGCTGCTCGTCGTTGCCGCGGACGAGTCCGTGATGCCGCAGACCCGTGAGCATTTCGAGATCGTCCGCATCCTCGGGCTGACGCGGGGGGTCGTCGCGGTCACGAAGTGCGACCGCGTCGCCCGCGAGCTCGTCGAGGTGACCGACTCGGACGTTCGCGACTTGCTGCAGGGGTCCCCGCTTGCGGCGGCACCCATCATCCCGGTCTCCTCGGTGACGGGGCAAGGGCTCGAAGATCTGAAAGCGGCCTTAGTCGAGCTCGGGCGGGATTCGCCGGCCGCGGAGCGCGAGGCGAGCGTCACGCGCATGCCGATCGATCGCGCGTTCCTGGTCCCGGGCTTCGGCCCGGTCGTCACAGGCAGCCTCGTGTCCGGGACGATCTCCCGCGACCAGAAGCTGGAACTCCTGCCCGGGCGCCGTCCCGTGCGCGCCCGGAGGGTGGAAGTGCACGGGAGCGAGGAGGACGTGGCGCGGGCGGGCGAGCGCGTGAGCGCGAACCTCGCCGGCGTCGAGCTCGAGGATCTGCACCGCGGAATGGTCCTGTCCCTGCCCGGCGCACTCCCGGTGTCGGCGCGTTTGCTGGTTCGACTCGAGCTGCTCCGCGGCGCGGCGCCCGTCAAGACCGGGGCCCGCGTCGCGTTTCATCACTTCGCGAGCGAGGCGCGCGCGGGCGTGCGCGTCCTGGGGGCGGCGTCGATCGCGCCCGGTGAGTCGGCGCTCGCCGAGCTGCGGCTCTCGAAGGAAGTGGCCGCCGTTGCGGGCGACCGCTTCGTCGTGCGGCGCCTGTCTCCGGTCGAGACGATCGGCGGCGGCGTCGTGCTCGACCCGCAGCCCGCGGCGATGCGGGGCAGGTCTTCGCGCGAGGCGCTGGCCGCGCTGGCTCCACTGGAGGCGGGAACGCTCGCCGAACGGCTGTTGCTCTGGATCGACCAGGCCCGCGAGCGCGGCGCGGGCGAGGAGGACCTGGCCCGGCGCGCCGGCGTCGCTCCGGCCGCCGTGCGCGAGGCGCTGGCACCGGCCCTGGCCGAAGGGCGCGTCCACGCCCTGCGCCGCTCGCCGGATCGCTACGTGAGCGAGGATGTTCTGGCAGCGGTGGCGACCCGAGCGGGGAAGCTGCTGCAGGAACTGCTCTCCTCGGGCGGCGCCGGGGTCGGCGTGTCGCGCGGCACGCTCCTTCAACGCCTCCTTTCCGCGGCCGAGCCGCGTTGGGCCGAGGCCGTCGAGGCGGCGCTGATCTCGCGGGGCGTCCTTGCGATTGCCGGCGAGGAGGCGCGTCTGCCTGGCAAGAGCGACCTCGCGGGCCCGGAGCGCGAGTTGTCGGACAGGATCGTGGCGCTCTTTCGCCAGGGTGGCTTGAATCCGCCGGCGCCCATGGAAGTGGCCAGGGCGATCACCCGTCACGTCAAGGTGGTCGAGGGCCTGATCGGCTACCTCGTGAAGAAGGGCGAGCTCGCGCGCCTTCCGGGGGGGTGGATCGTCGCGAAGTCGGCGGTGGAAGAGGTCGCCGCGCGTCTGCACGCTTCGGGCAAGCCCTCGATCGACGTCGGAGAGTTCAAGGAGATGTTCGGCCTGACCCGCCGCCTCGCGATCCCGCTGCTCGAGTACCTCGACAGCACGAAGGTGACGCGGCGCGTGGGAGACCGGCGGGAAGTGCTCTGACCGGAGACCCGGGAGCTCGTCTCGCGGTCTTACTGTCCGATCGGCTTCTTGAGCGCGACGATCTGCTTGATCTCGTCGGAATACGAAATCTGCCCACCGAGCGTGAGCTCGTTCCAGGAATCCACGGGCGCGCCGCCGGACTGCGCCGGCCGCATCACCCAGGCGTTCATCGACTGCCGGAAGTAGGCAAGCAGCACGGGGTCGCTGACCTCGAGCGCGATGGCCTTTTCGATCCTCCCGGACTTGCCGACCTTCACCCAGTACTTCACCGCGAACGGCCCCTTGTAGGAGTCCGCAGACCACGGAGTCTTCTGGGGAATGGGCGCCGTGTCGACCTGGTCGATGGGGACCGATCCGTCCGAGGGCGCCGGCGCCTTCCGGCTGTCCACCCACTCGGCATCGGTCGGCCACTCGAAAGGTTTCGGCAGCACGGCCGACGGCAGCGATCGGCGTGAGGGCCATCTGCGTCACCTTGGGCGAGCGGATCGAGACTTCGAGGTCCACGCGGTAAGCGCCCCAGGTGTCGACGGGCTGACCGCCGCGGCGCCCCGGCGCGAACACCCAGCGCGGGAAGGACTTGAGCGACTCGGCGGCGAGGGAGGCAATGGGATCGCGCTCGCGCCGCGCGGACAGGGCCTTGCCCGTCGGATCCACGCGCACCGACACGAAGAATCCGGCCGACAGTGTCGCGTCGGCGAACGTGAGCTTGGGCGGCATGGCCGCCGGCGTGTCCGCGATCTTTCCGTACGGGTTGTCGGAGGGCAGCCTCTCGACGGTGATCGACGGGGTTTCCCGGATGCGCATGAGCGCTGGCGGAATCGGGGTCGGCAGCAGCAGTCCGAGCGGGTCCGGCGTGGGCGTCGAGGCCGGGGGCCCGGCTGCGACGGCCGGTTCGGCCGGCGGCGGCGCAGGAGTCGGCGTCGCGGGCGGAGTTTGCGCCCGCGCGGCCGAACCGATGGCGGCAGCAAGCAGCGCCGCGAGCGGCAACTCCCGAACTGTCAATCGCATGGAATTGGGGGGAGTATAGCTCCGAGGGCCGCAGGATCGAGGGAGCCCTTTGGCAGCCGCACCGAGACTCGAGAGGGTTCCCTCGTCGCTTCGCTCCTCGGGATGACCGGCCTATCGCCGGTCACTTCGCTTCCAGCCAGTTCTGCCCCGACCCGACGTCCACGGCGAGGCGGACCTTCAGTTGCGCCGCCCCCTCCATGACTTCCCGGACGAGCCGGCGGGCCTCCTCGACCTCCTGCGTCGGGGCCTCCAGGACGAGCTCGTCGTGGACCTGGAGGACCAACCGCGTGGCGAGGCCGGCCCGGGGCAGGGCGGCATCGAGGCGGATCATGGCGATCTTGATGATGTCGGCGGCCGTGCCCTGGAAGGGGGCGTTCAAGGCCATGCGCTCCGCGTTCGCGCGCACGGCGCCATTGGACGAGGCGATCTCGGGGATGGGCCGCACGCGCCCGAAGAGCGTCGTGACTTCCCTGTTCTCCCGCGCCGCGGCCACGACCTGGTCGAGGCATCCCCGCACGCCCGGGAACTGGCCGAAATAGGCATCGATGAAAGCCTTCGCCTCCGCGTTCGAAACGCCGAGGTCCTTGGCGAGCGAGAAGGCTCCCATCCCGTAGAGCAGGCCGAAGTTGATCCGCTTGGCGGCAATGCGCATTTCGTTCGAGACGAGCTCGGGCGCGACGCCGAAGACCTTCGCCGCGGTGATGCGATGGATGTCCTGGCCGTCCTCGAACGCCTTGATCAGAGCGGCGTCGCCCGAGAGGTGCGCGAGGATGCGCAGCTCGATCTGCGAATAGTCGGCGACGACGAGGGCCTTGCCGGGCGGCGCGACGAACGCTCGCCGGATCTCGCGGCCCGCGGCCGTCCGGATCGGGATGTTCTGGAGGTTCGGGTCCGAGGACGACAGGCGCCCGGTCGCGGCGACCGTCTGGCGAAAGGACGAGTGCACGCGGCCCGCCGCGTCGGCCAACGCCGGCAGCGCGTCCACATAGGTGCCCTTCAATTTCGAAATCTCGCGGTACTCGAGAACGCGCTTGGGCAGCGGGAATCCCTGCGCCGCCAGGTCCGCCAGCACCTCGACGCCGGTCGAGAGGGATTTCGTCTTCGCCGTCTTCCTTCCGCTCGGCAGCCCGAGCTTCTCGAAGAGGATGGTCCCGAGCTGCACGGGCGAGTTCACGTTGAACTCTTCGCCGGCCTCCTCCCAGATCTTCTGCTCGAGCGCGCGCAGGTCTTTCTCCATGCGCCCCGACATCTCGGTCAGGTACGGCGCGTCGATCGCGATGCCCGCCAGCTCCATGCGCGCGAGCACCGGGGTGAGCGGGCGCTCGATCTCGCGGTAGACCTTCTCGAGCGCGGGCCGGGCGGCGAGCTCGGCCGAGAGCAGGGGAGCCAGGTCCGCGGCGCCCGCGGCGCGCTCGGCGAGCCAGCGGTCGGCCGTCTCGATCGCGTGCTGCGCAGGCAGGACGCCGTTGACGACCCCGGCTTCCTTGTCGGACGTCGCCTTGCGCCCCAGCCTCTGGAAGAGGAGGGGCTCGAAGTCCGAGCTTCCGACTCCGGGCGAGAGCACGTACTGGGCCAGGCCCACGTCGAAGAGGTCCGACGGGCCGCTGTGGCCGGCCTCCTCGAGGAGGCGGTCGAGTGGCTTCGCGTCGGGGATCGCGAGCCGGGCGCCGGCCCGTTCGAGCGCGGTCCAGCGGTCGCGGATCTCCGCGGCGGGCCCCTCGGCGATGGAGACGCGGGATCCGCTGCCCGCCGCGAGCAGCGCGTGCCCGTCGCGGGCCAGCAGCGCGACGCCCGCCCATTCGAAGGGCTCGACGTCGAACGCCTTGCCCTTCTCGAGCCGGTTCGAGGAGAGCGCGGCCTGCGCAACTTCGCCCTGGATCTCGGCGGCGAGCGAATGAAACTCGAGCTCGACGAAGAGCTCCTTCAACTTCGCGGCGTCGGGTGCCGAGCGCTTCAGGGCCTCCGTATCGAACGGGATGGGGAGGTCGGTCTTGATCGCCGCGAGCCGGCGCGAGAGCAACGCGTCCTCCCGGTGCTCGCGCAGGCTTTCGCCGACCTTGCCCTTGACCTCGCCGGCCTTTTCGAGGAGGCGGTCGAGGCTGCCGTACTCGCGGATCCACTTCTTCGCCGTGACCTCGCCCACGCGCGGGACCCCGGGGATGTTGTCGGAGGAGTCGCCCATGAGCGCGAGGACGTCGACCACCTGGCCCGGGGCGACTCCGAAGTACTCCTCGACCCCCTTGTCGTCGAGGAACTTCTCCTTGCCGGTGTGGAACACGCGCACGCGCGAGCCTTCGACCAGCTGCAGCATGTCCTTGTCGGCCGTGACGATGACGACGTCGAAGCCCGCCCGGCGCGCCGCGTGCGAGAGCGTGCCGATCACGTCGTCGGCCTCGTAGCCCGGCAGTTCGAGGACCGGGATCCGATAGGCCTCGCAGGCCCGGCGGATCTCGGGAATCTGCGAGACCAGGTCGTCCTCCATGGCGGGCCGGTTCGCCTTGTAGGCGTCGTACTGCTCGTGGCGGACCGTCTTCTCCGGGCGGTCGAAGGCGACGGCCAGGTACTCGCTCGGATGCTCGCGGAGCATCTTCTTCAACATCGTCACGAAGCCGTAGATGGCGTTGGTCGGCCGGCCGGCCCGGGTGGAGAGGCCCCGGATCGCGTGGTAAGCGCGGTGGATGTTGGACATGGCGTCCACGAGGTAGAGGGTCGGGCGCTGCGCGGACATGGGATCCGGATTCTATGGCGCGCGGAAAAACGCCGGTCGGAGGCCCGGAAAGCACGGTTTGGGGCGGGTCCCGTCGGTTTCCGCCGTCTTGCGGCCGCGCCGTCCGTTCGGGGGAGCCGGCGGCGAAGTGAAATTCGCTCAGCCGGTTGCGTCCGAATTGATGGGGGCCAAAAAACAAATCGCGCGACCCGTTCCCGGAGTCGCGCGATTCAATATTCCTATTCTAGTAAACGGGCGCAAATGTGTCAATGAATATTTCCGTCTGTAGCGTCATGCGACAAACCCCTTCTCATGAGCGGGTTAGGTGGCGCAATCCCGGGAGCTCGAATGCGCAGGCCGCGCCATCGGGCGCTTATCGCTCGGATTGCGACGAAAGGCTAGAAGCGCTTGCGCACGAGCGCGACGACCTGCGAGCGGAGCCGCTGCGACTCCTCCTGCAGCACGGCCGTCTCGCGCTGCATCTCCGAGACGAAGACCGCGTCCTCGATTCCGGACAGGTTGATGCCCACGTTCAGCAGGGCCCCCTCGACGCAGGCGTCGAGCAGCAGGGCCGCCGCGCCCACGTCCGATGCCGCGTTCGGGTTGCCCTTCTCGGCGAGCTCCGGCAGCGCCGCCAGCAGGCGCACGGCAGCGCGGGCGGTCCGCATCGGAACTTCGGCCGCGCGCCGGTTGGCGAGCACGATCCGGTGGCCCCGCGCCGTCCTCTCTTCTTCGGTGTCCTTCGGAAGGCGCCGTGCGCCGACCACGTCGTCGTAGGCCTCGGAATCCTCCCGGGCGAGGCTCACGAACTCCGATCGCGCCAGCTGCGCCGCCTCGGCGATCGGGCGGACCGCCTCGTGGGAGGAGGCGTACTTCTCCTTCGAGAGCGTCAGGGCCGAAACCATGTCGGCCAGGGACGCACCCATGGCCCCGGCGACCGCCGCCGCCGTGCCTCCGCCGGGAGTCGGGGCGTCGGACGAGAGGGCTCCGAGGAAACCGTCGAGGGTGAGCTTCGAGAAATCGCTCATGGCCGGTTGCTCCACGCCACCCGGCCGCCGCGTACCACGGTGGCCACGAGGTTGACGCCCCAATGATAGATGAGGTGCCGATCGTCGGGTGCGTCGAGCAGGACGAGATCGGCCGACTTTCCGGGCTCGAGGGACCCGATCTCTTCCGCCAGGCCGAGCGAGGCCGCGGCGTTCAGGGTCATGCCCGTCAGCGTCTCCTCGACCGAGAGGCCCGAGTCGAGGCAGGCGTGGGTCGCCACCGCCGCGAGCGACTCGGTGCAGCAGGTCCCGGGGTTCGAGTCGGAGGCGATGGCGACGGCCACCCCCGCCGCGATCATCTCGCGGGCCGGCGCGCGCCGGGAGCGCATCCACCAGGCCGTTCCCGGCAGCACGACGGCCACCGTCCCGGATGCGGCCATGGCGGCGATCTCCGCCTCGCCGACGAAGAGGAGGTGGTCGGCCGAGTCCGCCTTGAGCTCCGCCGCGAGCATCGCTCCACCCGAGAGGGCGAGCTCGTCGGCGTGCACGCGCAGCCCGAGGCCCGCGCGCCGGGCCGCCTCGAGGATGCGGCGCGACTCGGGGACCGTGAAGACGCCCCGTTCGCAGAACACGTCGCAGTAGCGCGCCAGGTTCTCCCGCGCGACCCGCGGCACGATCTCGTCGGCGACGATGCGCACCCATTCGTCGCGGTCGTCGCGGAACTCGGGCGGGATCTCGTGCGCCGCCATGAGCGTCGGCACGAGCCGCGGAAGCGAGCCATCCTTCTCGAGCGCCTTCAGGAGCACGAGGGCGCGGATCTCGTCCTTCTCCGTGAGCCCGTAGCCGGACTTCGCCTCGGCCGTCGTGGTCCCGTGCTCGAGCATGGCGGCGAGCCGGCGGGTCACGGCCGCGCGCAGCGCTTCGTCGGATCCGGCGCGGGTCGCGCGAACCGTCGCGTTGATGCCGCCGCCCTCCGCGGCAATCGTCGCGTAACTCTCGCCGGCGAGCCGGCGGCCGATCTCGGCTCCCCGGTCGCCGAGCCAGACCGGATGGGTGTGGGCGTCCACGAGGCCCGGGATCACTGCGCGGCCGGAGGCGTCGATGGAGGTCCCGACGGGGCGCCCCGCGTACTCCCGCGCGTAGTCGCCCTCGGCGCCGACGAAGACGAGTCGCCCGTTTTCCGCGCGAACCGCGGCGTGCGCAATGCGGCGGATCTCGCCCTGGGCCTTGCCGCGGCGGGCCGACGAGCCGAGCGGCGTCGCGAGACAGGCGATGTTGCGGATTTCGAGGGAGCTCGAGCATCTGTCATCCCGAGCGAAGCGAAGGATCCTCTTGAGCCGCGCGCTCGCTATGTCTGTCATCCTGAGCGGAGCGAAGGATCCCTTTCTAAGTCCCAGTCGGCTGCTAAAGGGATCCTTCGGGCCTCGGCCCTCAGGATGACGGCGACCGCGCTGCGCGCTTCGCCCGTCACCCGGCTGTCTCTTCCTTGTTCGCCTTGCGCGTGATGTACGACAGCGGCCGCTCCTTGTCGTCCTCGTCCCGGTCGAACTCGAGGACCTGCTGGAAGAGCTCGATCATCTTCTGCAGCTGGAGGCGGAAGTTGGTGCGCTGCATGCGGAGTTCCTGGATCCCCTTTTCGATCTCGGAAGCGCGCTGGAGGGCGCTGTGGGTGAGCTTCTCGGCCGAGTCCTGGCCCTCGCGGACGACGAGCTCGGCTTCCTTGCGCGCGGCGCCCCGGATGTCCTCGGAGGCCTGCTGCGCCGAGAGGAGCGTCTGCTTCAGGATCCGCTCGCGCTCCCGGTGCTCCTCGTTCTCCTGCTCGAGGGCGCGCATCCGGCCGTCGAGGTCGGAGTGCTCCCGCGCGAGGGCCTCCATGTCCTCGGCGACGTCCACGAGGAACTGGTGGACTTCGACCGGGTCGAGCCCCTTCCACTTCTTCGAGAACTCGCGCTTCTGAATCTCGAGCGGGCTCATTCGTGGACGCATGAAAACCTCCTGATCAAAGAGAAACAGCGAGCCGGGCGAGGAAACGGGAAACGAGGAAGATCGCGAGCAGGACGAAGATCGGCGACAGGTCGATTCCGCCCGTGCGCGACGGCGGCAGCAGCCGGCGCATTGGCTTGAAGAGCGGCTCGGTGACGCCCCAGAGGAATCGCACGATCGGATTGCGTGGGTCGGGGTTCACCCAGGACACGAGCGCGGCGATGATGACGATCCACTGCAGCGCCTGGAGCGCATAGAGCAGGACGTCCACGATGGCGCCCATCACCGATCCCCCGACATTCACGCGGCCACCCGCGGGCCGAAGAGCGCCGTGCCGATCCGCACCTCGGTCGAGCCTTCTTCCACGGCGACGGCGAAGTCGTGGCTCATGCCCATCGAGAGCTCGGGGAACGGCCGGCCGAACCGGGCGGCCAGGCGTTCGCGGACTTCGACGAGCCGCCGGAAGAAGGGCCTGGCCTTTTCCGGGTCCGGATCGTACGGCGGGACGGCCATCAGGCCGCGCACGTCCAGGTGCGGGCAGGCGAGCGCGGCCTCGCAGAGGCGCGGCGCCTGATCGGCGGGCACACCGGACTTCGTCTCCTCGTGCCCAACGTTGATCTCGAGCAGGACGGGCAGGACGCGGCCCTCGCCGGCCTCGGCGAGGAGCGCCTCCAGGCGGAGCGCAAGTCGTTCCCTGTCCAGACTTTCCACGGCTGCGAACCATTGTAGCGCCGACTTTGCCTTGTTGGACTGCAGCGGGCCGATGAGCCGCCACGTCAACCCGGGAAAATCGGACCCGAGCGCCGCGATCTTGGCGGAGCCTTCCTGGACCCGGTTCTCGCCGAAGAGCGTGAAGCCCGCGCGGACGGCGTTGGCGACGGTTTCCGGGCCGTGGCCCTTGGTGACGGCCATGATCGCGATCTCTTCCGGACGGCGGCCGGCCTTGCGCGCGGCCCGCTCCACCGACGCGAGGATTTCCGCGCGGCGCCGCGCGATCTCCTCGACCGGGACGGCGGTCACGGCTCGAGCTGGAACTTCTTGCCCGCGAGCTCGCGCTCGCTGGCGTCGGCGCCGAGGTTGGCGAGGCGATCGGCCTTCTTGTTGTCCTCGCGAGGCACGTGCGCGATTGCGAAGCGCCGGAAATGTCTCACGAGCTCGAGCGCTTTCGCGTGGAGGGGCTTCAAGTGCGGAGCCTTGACCTTGAAGCGCCCGAGGATCTGCTGGACGAGCAGGAGGCTGTCCGAGGCGATCGACACTTCCGATGCGGACCGGTCCACGGCCCGCCTCAGGGCCAGGAGCAGGGCGCGGTACTCGGCGACGTTGTTGGTCGTGTGGCCGAGCGCCTCGAAGTGCTCCTCGGCGGGCTGATCGCCCTCGGCCGAGACGTAGACGCCCGCGCCGGCCGGGCCCGGATTACCGCGCGCGGCGCCGTCGACGAAGGCTCGAAAGCGCATCGCGCTCAGGGGCTCTACGAGCTCGCCGGCTCGTAATAGAGAATCCGCTTGCAGCTGTCGCAGTAGATGACCTCGCGGCCCTGCTTCAGGATCTGCATTGCGGCGGGGCGGACCTTGACGTGGCAGGCGGAGCACGAGCTGCCATGGACGAGCACGACGGCCAGGCCGTGCTTCTTGTCGACCAGCCTGTGGAACTCGGCCCGGTCCCGCGGCGGGATGTCCGCTTCGAGGCGGGCGATCTCCTCGCGCGCGCTGGCGAGCTCCTCGTTGATCCCGCGCTGCTCGGCGCGCCAGTCTTTGAGGCGCTCCTCGTGCTGCTCGGTCTCGGCCGGCAGGGTCTTCTCGCGCGCGTCGAGGTCGGCGCGCGCCTTCTCGATCTCCTCCTCGAGCTCGAGGAACCGGTCCTCGGTCGAGCGGATGAGTTTGTCGACCCCGTCGATCTCGTTCAGGGCGGCGGAGTACTCGCGGCTCGACTGCACGTTGCGCAGCTGAGCCTGGTACTTTTTCAACTTCTCCTTGTGGTCGGCCAGCGCGCCCTCGGCCTTGCGTTTCTCGAGCTCGGCTTCGGTCAGCCGCGTCTTGAGCGCCGCGACGGCCGCGACTTTTTCCTTGTATTCGCGATCGACCTCGACGAGGTCGGGCGGGACCGAGTCGCGGCGTTTCTCCCGGTCGTGCACGAAGCGGATTCGGGTCTGGAGTCGGTAGAGCTGTCCCAGAAGATCGGTCAACGTGAAGCTCCGGGCATGAAAAAGGGTGTTCCGTTTGTGGAACACCCTTCCGTGGAAGACGGTTCTTGGTTTCGGTCTCGGATCGGAAGCCTCAAAATCTACTGCCCTCGTCTGGTGGGTCCACTCGGATTCGAACCGAGGTCTGACCGGTTATGAGCCGGTGGCTCTGGACCGCTGAGCTATGGACCCCTCTGAATATAACAAACGGGGCCGCTTTGCCAAGCCTCCTCAGCGTATGGTCTCGAGGAAGGGCTTCAACTTCTTTGCCCGGGAAGGGTGCCGGAGCTTGCGCAGGGCCTTCGACTCGATCTGGCGGATCCGTTCGCGCGTGACGTTGAACGACCGGCCGACCTCTTCCAGGGTGTGCTCCGAGCCGTCGCCGACGCCGAAACGCATCTTCAGGACCTGCTCCTCCCGGGGAGTCAGGGACTTCAGGACCCGGCGCGTCTGGTCCTGGAGGTTCGAGACGAGCACCGCGTCGATCGGGGAGAGGACCCCGCGGTCCTCGATGAAGTCGCCCAGATGCGAATCTTCCTCCTCGCCGATCGGGGTCTCGAGCGAGATGGGCTCCTGCGCGATCTTCATGATCTTGCGGACCTTGGAGACGGGCATGTCCATGCGCTTGGCGATCTCCTCGGCGTTGGGTTCGCGGCCGAGCTCCTGGACGAGCGAGCGCGAGGTGCGCGTCAACTTGTTGATCGTCTCGATCATGTGGACGGGGATGCGGATCGTGCGCGCCTGATCGGCGATCGCGCGCGTGATGGCCTGCCGGATCCACCAGGTCGCGTACGTCGAGAACTTGTACCCGCGCCGGTGCTCGAACTTCTCGACGGCCTTCATCAGGCCGATGTTGCCCTCCTGGATCAGATCGAGGAACTGGAGGCCGCGGTTCGTGTACTTCTTGGCAATCGAAACCACGAGGCGCAGGTTGGCGACGATCAGCTCGTGCTTGGCCTGGTCGGCCTCCGCCTCGCCGTCGCGCACCGCGCGCAGCGTCTTCTTCACGTCCTCGTGGGAGACGCCGAACTTCTGCTCGAGCTCGCGGATCGACTTGCGGTACTTCGCGATGCGGCGCTTGTAGAAATCGATCCGGGTCGGGTTCTTTTCCTTCTTGAGGATGTTCGTGTCCTGGCGGATCGTGATCTCGGGCGCCGCCATCTGCCGGTCGATGTCCTTCAGGATCCCGATCGCCCGGTTCAGCACGGCGGGCGTGAAGTCCGCGGCGCGGATCAGCTTGGCCATGTCGGCGATCCGGCGGTCGATCGAGGTCTCGATGCGCGCGAGGGCCTTGGTGCCCTTCTTGATCGTGCGCGACTTGAACTTCATCCGCTTGATGTCGGCGTCGAGCGCGCCGATTCTCTTGAAGCTGTTGAGGATGCCCTCGATCCGGCGCGTGGCGCGCTCGTTGAGGCTCTCCTGCGGCGTGTCCTCGTCGTCGTCGGACGTCTTGACGAGCTCCTGGACGATGCGCGAGTCGCGGCCGGCGTTTTCGAGCAGTTTCAGGATCTCTTCGAGGACGATCGGGTTGTTGGCCAGCGCCTGGTAGATCTTCGCCTCGCCCTGCTCGATGCGCTTGGCGATGCGGACCTCGCCCTCGCGGTCGAGGAGCTTGACCGTTCCCATCTCGCGCAGGTACATGCGGACGGGGTCGTTCGTCTTTTCGACGGCCTCGCGCGCCTCCTCGGCGGTTTCGCTCTCGAGCGCGGCGCGGCGGCGGGCGGCGCGGTCGGGGTCGGTGACGATCTCGATGCCGAGCTCGAAGAGCCGCTCGTACACGAGCTCGAGGTCCTTCGGGGCGGCGGTCGCCTCGTCGGACAGGATGTTCTGGATCTCCTCGTAGAGCAGGTAGCCCTTCTCGCGCCCGCTCTTGACGAGCAGCTGAACTTCCGGGTGTTTTTCCTCAATGACGATGGCCAAGTTCTCATCCTTTCCGCGAGTTCAACTGCGCGATCCGCTTCTTCAGGCTTTCCTTGCGCCGCACCATTTCGCCGAAATCCGCGCCTTCGTCCTCGGCCTGCTTGATGGATTTCTGGAGCGCAGCGCTCTCCGTCTCCAAGTGTCTTGTTTCGAGGGCCTTGAAGAGACGGTCTAAGTCTTTCTCGGTCGGCTCAGGAGATTCATCCAGCGCGATGCCAGAGAGAAACGTCCGCTCGTCATCCGTAAGGTGTGCGATCTGGCCCTGAAAATCAATAGGTTCCAGTCCCGTTTCTGCCTGCCGGAGGGCGGCAACCACCCTCCTCACTCTTTCGTCGGTCAGGAACTCGTCATTCAAAGTCCTTAGAATCAATGGGTTGTATTCGGCGTCGCTCATGAGAAAGCGGAGAAGCTGCCGTTCGACGGGCGGCGCTTCCACTGCCGATAACACCGGCGTGTTCCCTTGCGTTCCCACGCCCGTAGGACGCGATTTCTCGGTCCGAAGGTTCGTCTTTTCCCCTCCCCAGAGCACTTCGAGTGGCACGGAAACTGCCGTCGAGAGCTTGCGGTATTGCTCGTAGCGGAGGATCCGGTCGGGGATCATCTTGAGAATCTCGAGGATCTTGCCGATCCGCTCCCGCTTTTCGCCGGATTCGAGCCCGCCTTCGGCGGGCCGGACGTCCTCGAGGAGCCAGGTGAGGTAGTCGGGCGCCCCGTCGATGGCGTGGGCGAGCGGATCCGGTCCCTCGCGCCGGAGAAGATCGTCCGGGTCCTCGTCCGCCGGCATGCGCGCGACGCGGGCGTCGAACCCCTGCGCGAGAAGCAGCTCGAGCGCGCCATGCGTCGCGTTGCGGCCCGCGGAATCGCCGTCGTAACAGACGATCGCATGCGGGCAGAGGCGTCGCAGCTTTTCCGACTGCTCGGGCGTGAGCGCGGTTCCCATCGACGCGACCGTCTCCTGGATGCCGGCGCGCACGAGCGCGAGGTGATCGAAGTAGCCCTCGACCAGGACGACCCGATCGCGCCGCCGGATGGACTCGCGCGCTTCGAAGAGGCCGTAGAGCAGGCGCTTCTTCGAGAAGACGGGCGACTCGGGCGAATTCAGGTACTTGGGCTCGCCCTCCGGCGAAAGCGCCCGGCCGCCGAATCCGACCGGGCGGCCGCGCTCGTCGCGCACGACGAAGATCAGCCGGTCGCGGAAGCGATCATAGGCGCCGGCGCCCTTGCCTTCCGCGCGCGGCATGAGGAGCCCGGCCTCGATCAGCAGGTCCTCCGGGAACGCGCCCGAGAGCGCCTTCGCGAGCGAGTCCCAGGAATCGGGCGCATGGCCGAGGCCGAGTGCCGTCCACATTTCGCGCGGCACGCCGCGGCCTTCCAGGTACGCCGCGGCGGCGTTGCCCTGCCGCGCGAGCCGCTCGGCGAAGAAACGCTGCGCCGCCGAAAGCGCCTCGAAGAGCCGGTCGCGCCGGTCCTCGCGCGGGCCGCTGCGCTGCCGGCGCGGGATCGCCACGCCGAAGCGCGACGCGAGCGCCTCGACCGCCTCGGGAAACTCCAGGCGGTCGATCTGCCGGACGAAATGGATCACGTCGCCGCCCGCGCCGCAGCCGAAGCAGTGGTAGAGGCCCTTGTCGCGGTCGACCGTGAAGGAGGGCGTGCGCTCGTTGTGGAACGGGCACAGCCCCTTCCAAGAGCGGCCGGCCTTCTTCAGCGCCGTGTGGTCGGAGATGACCGCGACGATGTCGGAAGCGGATCGCAGCTCGGCGAGGACGTTGTCGTTGATGTCGAGGTCGGAGGAAGTCATGGATCTCAAGCCGTGAGCAGTCAGCCGTGCGCCTTGAATCGAAAGGACGTTCTATCTCAATTCGAGGATCGTCGCTCCATTGCCGCCCTCGCGCGCGTCGGCCGCCTTGAGCCCGGCCACCGTTGCGTGGTTCCGGAAGTGCTCCCGCAGGCCGTCGCGCAGCCGGCCGGTCCCGTGGCCATGGATGACCCGCAGCCGCGCCGCCCCGGACATCAGCGCCTGGTCGAGGGCCTTTTCGGCGGCGTCGATCGCCTCGTCGAGGCGCGAGCCGATCACGTTGACCTCCGCCGTGGGGCCGGAGGCGTCGCGAGCCGGGACCTCCTGGCTTCCGGCCTCCGGCCTCCCGCTTCCCGCCCCCGGACTTCTTCTGCGGCATGGGCTCCAGTTCCCCTCGCCGCACGCGCAAACGCTTGCCCTGGATGTCCATCTGCGCCCAGTCGCCGTCGAAGGCGACGACGAGGCCCTCGGCGTTCAGGCCCCGGACCCGCGCCCTGTGCCCGACCTCGACCGAGCGCGCGATTTCCTCCTCGGCCTCGCGCGCCATGGCGACGACCGGCTCGGCCTCGGCCGCGAGGGCCGCCGCTTCGACGATCCGCGCGGCCGACACCTGGGCCAGGCGCGATGCTTCGGCGCGCGCGCCCGCGAGCTCCCTCTCGACGCGGCGCGCGAGCTCGCCCCGCGCCCGCTCAAAGCCCTCGAGGCCTTCGGCGAGCATCCGTGTCCGGTCCTCGGCGAGCTTTCGGCGGTCGGCCTCGAGGCGCTCGTGATCCTTCGCCACCCGTTCGCGCTCGCGGCCGACCTCGGTCTCTGCCGCCCGCAGGCGCTCGATCGCCTGCTCGGCCTCGATCTCGGCGCGCTCGCGCCGCTGCCAGGCATCGCCGAGGATCTCGACCGCGCGCTCGAGCACGGCCTCGGGGAAGCCCTGCTCCCGCGCGACGGAGAGGGCGTGGCTGCGGCCGGCCAGTCCCGCGTGCAGCCGGTAGTTCGGGCGCCCCGTCCGGTCGTCGAACTCCATTGCCGCGCACAGCGCGTCGGGGCGCGCCGCCGCGAAGCCCTTGATGGCCGAGAGGTGCGTCGTGACGAGCGCCCGTCCGCCGCGGTCGACGAACGCCTCGAGCAGCGCGATCGCGATGGCGCTTCCCTCCTCGGGATCGGTCGCGCCGCCGATCTCGTCGATGAGCGCGAGCGTGTCCGGCCCGGACTCCGCGAGGATCGCGGCCAGGCGCTCCATGGACGAGGAGAACGTGGAGCGGTCCGACAGGATCGCCTGGGCGTCGCCGATCTCCGTGCGGATCGCGCGGAATACCGGCAGGCGCGTCCCGACGGCCGCGGGAATCGGGACGCCGCACTGCGCGAGCATCGAGAAGAGGCCGGCCGTCTTCAACACGACGGTCTTGCCGCCGGCGTTGGGCCCCGAAACGACGAGCAGGCGCCGATCGGCCGGGAGCTCGAAATCGAGGGCGACGGCATCGCTCCTCTCGCGTGACTCGCCCAGCACCCGCCGCCGCAGTGTTTCGAAGCGCGCATCCAGCAGTGGATGGCGCGCGCCGACGAGCGTCCAGTTCCCGTCGTCCGAGATCTCCGGCAGCCGGCCCTCGCCCATCTCGCCGAAGGCCACCTTCGCCTCCAGGGCGTCGAGGGCCGCGAGCGCGTCGACCGCGTCGAGCAGGGCGTCGGCTTGCCCGAGGACGGCGCGGCCGAACTCTCCGAGCAGCCGCTCGATTTCGCGCCGCTCTTCGGCCGCGAGCATGGCCAGGTCGTTGTTCGCCTCGATGACCTCGAGCGGTTCGACGAAGACCGTCTGGCCCGAGCCCGAGCGGTCGTGGACGATTCCCGGCACGCGGCCTCGCGAGGAGGCCAGGACGGGGAGGCAGTAGCGGTCGTTGCGCATCACGACGACGGCGTCCCCGAGCGCCTCGTGCCGTTCTCCGAGGATCTTCTCGAGCTGCCGCGACACTTCGGTCCGGCGGCGGCGCAGCTTCGCGCGCGCGCCCGAGAGCGCCGGGGATGCGTCGTCGCGCAGCAGTCCGTCCGCGCCGAAGAGCCGGGCGGCGTGCACGAGCAGCGTGTCGAAAACGGGCAGGCGATCGCGGCGGGCGGAAAGGTGAGGCGTATCCGCCTTCGCGAGAAAGCGGCGGACCGCGTCGCTCGCTCGCGCCGCCTTCACGATCGGGCGGAATTCCTCGGGCGAGCCCGAGCCGCCGGCCGCATCGAGCGAGGCGAGCAAGGGAGCGAGGTCTTCGAGGCCGCCGAAGGGAAGGCCGCCGTGGCGGATCCGGAAACTGACGGCTTCGTCGGTCTCGTCGAGCAGACGGCGGACCTCGGCTTCGTCGCCGGAGGGGGCCAGAGACAAAACGGCCGCCCTTCCGGGCGGCGTTCGGGCCAGGGAAGAAATGAGGCGGAGGACGACGCCGAACTCGAGGGCTTCCCGGTCGGCGCCGTCTCCGTCTCTCGAAGTTACGGGGTGGCTCGCTTGTCCTCCGAAAGCTTGCGGAGCATCTTCTTTCGGGCCTGGATCATCTTGCGCTTGCGCTTGGCGCTCGGTTTTTCGTAATGCTGTCGCTTCTTGAGCTCGGAGAGGATTCCGGATTTCTCGCACTTGCGTTTGAAACGCCGCATGGCGTTTTCGAAAGATTCATCTTCTTTGACATGGACCAGAGGCACGAACACTCACCCCCTTACCCGCGAGTTTCAGAGAGCGACACATACTAAGGAAGCCGGCTGGAGGTGTCAACGGGATTGAAACTATCTCCAACGCAGGCAGATATTTAGCGGTTGTTCCGGCCTCGGGCAGGTTGCAGCCAGGCCGGGGTTGCCGGGTCGCGGACATGGGGGCGCTCGCGATGGCGGCCGGCGGCTAAGGGTCAACCGCTTATAGCTTTACCTCCATCGCCACTGCCCCGATAATGCCACCAATGGTCGAAAACGAAGCCGAGGGTCGCCTCCAACTGCTCGAGACCGAGATCGAACGCCGACTGTCGGAGCGGTTTGCCGCCCTGCGCGAGGAGTTCGACCGGCTGCGGCTCGAGTCCGACCGCCGCTGGTTCGGGTTTCTCGAGAAGTTCGACCAGGACCTGAAAGGCGTCGTTCCGGCGGAGCTTCTGAGCGGCGAGGGCGCGAACTCGATCGCGCCCAGGGGGCTCGTGTCGGCCGAAGCCACCCGCATGCTGGATCTGGCGACGACTCAGGTCGACGTCCTCCACAAGTTCCTCGACGAATGCCGGCGGCACTGTTCCCGGGCGGCCCTTCTCGTCGCGCGCGGCGGATCGATCGGCGCCTGGAAGGCCGTCGGGTTCTCGCAGAACGGCGGCGACGACGAAGCGGTGCGGCAGGTTTCGATGCCGCTGGCCGAGGGCGGCCTGCTGTCGCGCGTCATGACCGGCAATGCGCTGCGCCTGCCGGCGTCGAACGAGATCTCGTCGCTGCTGCGCGCGGCGAGGGTCTCCGACGCGGTCGCGATTCCGATGGTCGTGCGCGAGAAGATCTCGGGAGCACTCTACGCGGACGTCGTTGTCGGCGACGAAGGCAAGTTCGATCCGGATGCTCTGGGGTTGCTGACCTTCCTCGCGGGGCTGCTGGTGGATCGCCTCGCCTCGCGCAAGCTGAAGCCCGCTCCGGCCCTGCGGGTGCCCGAAGTCGCCAGGAGGCCCGAGCCCGCGGGGATGTGGATGGAAGGCGGGGGCGCCGAGGCCCCCGTCGAATCGGCCGCGGCCGAACCCGCGCCCTCGGTCTGGTCGAGCCCGACGGCCCCCGCTGCCGCCCCGGCAGCTGTGCCACCCGAGGAGAAGCCGGCCGTCGGGTCCTCGTTCATCGCGCCGGAGCCGGCCGCGGTCCCGGATGCGGGGCGGCGGCTCGCGGGCCCGCTCGCCGAGGTGACGTCGGGCGACGAGCGGCGCGAAGAGGCGCGGCGCTTCGCGCACCTGCTCGTCTCGGAGATCAAGCTCTACAACGAACGGGCGGTCCTCGAGGGCCGCGAGCACGCCAACATCTACGACCGGCTGCGCGACGACATCGACCGCAGCCGCCAGATGTACGAGGAACGGATTCCGCAGGACGTCCGTTCCGCGAGCAATTTCTTCTACGATGAGCTCGTGCTGATCCTCGCCGATGGCCGGCCCGAGGTCCTGGGGCTCTGATCCTTCCCCGGTGTTTCTTTCCGGTGGCCCCCGGCGCCTCTCGGTGAGGCGGGCAGGCCTCGCTTGCGCCCTGCTTCTGCTGGCGAGTCTGGCTGCAGCCGACCTGGGCGCCCCGGAGGCGTCGGCCAACCTGGATGCCGACTTTGCCCGCGCCGCGGACCTGCTCGAAGCCGGCCAGCGCGCCGAAGCCGAGGGCCTCCTCGGAGAAGTCCGCCGCAAGGCCGGCCAGCCCGCCTGGGATGCGCGCGCCGCGTTTCTGCTCGCGCAGGACGACACGCGCCGGAAGGACTTCGCCGCCGCGGCCCTTCGCCTCGAGGCGCCGGCTTCGTCGATCGGGCTCGAGGCCTACCGGCACCTCGCGCGCGCCGGGGCGCTCGAGCTCGCGGGCAAGCCCGACGAGGCCCTCGCCGCCGCGCGGCCCGCCTTCACCTCCGAGGGCCCCTTTGCCTTCCGCGTGCGCGCCGCGATCCTGCTCGCGCGCCTTCTCGAGGGGCGCCGCGAATACCGGGAGGCGGGTCAGGTGCTCGCGCTCGCGGCCGACGCCGCGGCGACGCCGGCCGAGATCGCGGAGGTGGCCATCGCCCGAATCCGCCTGGGGCTCGCCGGCGGCGACCGGGCGACCGTGCGCGCCGCGGCGCGGATCCTCGTCCTCGAATCGCCGACGACCGACGCCGCGAAGGAGACACCGGCATTCGTCCGGCAGGCCGCGGCCGAGGCCGAGAAGAGCCTGACGCCGGCCGAGCGGGGCCGGCGCGGGAGCGCCCTCGTCGCCGCGGGCGACGCGCGGCGCGGCGTGCGGCTGCTTTCGCAGGACCGCCCTTCGGCGTGGCCGGAGGGAGAGCGCAGCCGCAACCTGCTCGGGCTCGCGCGGGGCCAGCTCGCGCTCAAGAAGCCGAAGGACGCCGAGGCGACGGCCGCGCGGGTTCCCGACGACGGCACCCTCGCATCGGCGCAGGCCCGGCTCCTGCGCTGCGACCTCCAGGTCGCGCGGCTCCGGGGCAAGGGCCAGGCGGCGCCCGCACCCGACGATCCGCGCCTGACTCCGGTGCGACAGGCGCTCGAAGCCCTGACGGGACCGACGATCCCGGTTTCGGTGCGGCGCGGCGCGGCGGAGCGTCTCGTAAAACTGGCGGCGGACGGCGAAGACTTCGACGGGGCGCTCGCGCGTGCGCGCGATCTCACCAGCGACGCTCCGGGGACGACGGACGGATTCGAGCCGCTGTGGCTCGCGGCCTGGAAGCGGTACCTCGCGGGGGACTACGCCGGCGCCCGGGCGCGCTTCGAGGCGCTGGCGCTGCTCTACACCGACATCTCGCGCTCGCGGCGGCTGGCCTACTGGCGAGCGCGATGCCTCTTGGTGGAGGGCCGGCAGGCCGAGGCGCGGGCCGACTTCGAAATCCTCGCCGCGGCGACTCCGCCCGACATCTACGCGCGCTTTGCGCGCGTCCACGCGCCGGGTGCGCCGCCCCTCGAGCGGCCGGAGCTGGGGGACCCGTCCACGGCGACGGCCTCGTACGCGCGGGTGGACGAGCTGCTGCGCCTGCGGATGTTCGAGGAGGCGTCGGCCGAGGCGCGCACGCTGCTGCCCTCGCGCGGAAGGGATCTGCGCCTGGCGCAGGCGGACTTCGCGCAGGGGAGGTTCTCGACGGCAGCCATCGCGATCAAGCGCGCGCTGCCGGAGATCGGGACCGCCGAAGAGGGCCGCGTGCCGGAGGCCTGGCGGCGGCTCTACTATCCGATCGAAGAGGGCAACCTGCTCGCCGCGCGCGCGAAAGAGGCCGAACTCGATGCCTCGGTGCTCCGGGGCCTCGTGCGGCAGGAGAGCGTTTTCGACGCACGCGCGCGATCGCACGCGGGCGCCGTCGGCCTCATGCAGCTGATGCCGTCGACCGCCAGGAGCCTGTCGCGCTCGGTCCTGCACACGCGATACCGCAGCGATTTTCTCTACGATCCGGGCGCCAACGCCGCACTCGGCGCGGCATATCTCCGGCGCCTGATCGGTCAGTTCGAGGGATCGACGGTGCTGGCGCTGGCCGCGTACAACGGCGGGCCCTCGCGCATCGCGCGCCTCGCCCGCGAGAATCCGCGGCTGTCGGAAGACGAGCTGTTCGAGACGATCCCCTTCTTCGAGACGAGGGACTACGTGCGGCGGGTGCTGTTGTACTCGGAGTCGTACCGGGAGCTGTATCCGTGAGGACCTCAATTGTCATCCTGAGCGCAGCGAAGGATCCCTTTGAAGTCTCGGTGCGGCTGCTAAAGGGATCCTTCGGGCCCTGCTGGGCCCTCAGGATGACAAGAGTGGTGTGCGTCTTCGCCGCACCCACTGTTGTCACCACGACCCCTGCGGCACCACGAGCACCGAGCAGCCGCACTGGCGCAGGACCTGGCGGGTGACGTGCTCGCCCCTCAGGAAGCCGCGCGGCGGAGGCGGGGGCGCTCCGACGACGACGATGTCGTGCGGATGTTCCTGCAGCTCGGCGAGAATGGCCTGGATCGGGCTATCGGCTTCGCGCACCGAAAAGCGGCTCGGGACTTCGAGCTCGCGCAGCGTCGCGACCCCGCGTTCGAGGTGGGACTGGACGATCGGACCTGGTGTGCGGCCGGACTGCGCCGCGTGCAGGAGCGTGGCCTCGGCGCCGAGGCGGCGCGCGAGCCAGCCTCCCGCCCGGATGTCCCCCTTGCCCGGTTCTCCGACCGCCGTGCAGATGAGGACGCGCTCCGGCTTGCGCGGGCGCCCGCGGGCGAGGATCAGGGGCGTCGCGATGCGGGCGACGAGATCTTCGCCGAGGAGCCGGGGCGGCTGCAGCCGGCCCCAGCGCGACTCCATCTCGCCCGCTCCGACGATTACGAAGTCGTAGGGGGCTTCACGCTGTTCCGCTGCGATCTGTTCGGCGGGATCGCCGCGGCGCACGCGCACGGTGGCCTCCGGAAGCCCCGCCTCCGCTGCGCGGGCGGTCAGCGCATCGCGCAGGGCATCCTGGCGGCGCGCGTCGGCGGCGACGCCGAGGACCGTCACGACGCCGTCGATCGCCACGGCCAGGGGCCGCGCGAGTTCGAGGGCGGGCGCGAGCCCTGATCCCCTCGTCGCAGACCAGCAGGCGCGGCGTCGGCTGCCGCAGAATGTGCCACGCTTCCAGGGCGACCCAGGGGTTGTCGCGGGGCGACTCCGAATGCGCCGGCACCGCAACGTCGAGCAGGACGTTTTCTTCGCCGAAGGCAAGCGCAGGCACGACCTGTCGGACGCCGGCAAGCGAAGGCAGCCGCACGCGCGTCCGGCGCACGGCGCCCGAGAACGTCTCGTCCACGATCTGTCCGCGTCCCAGGGTGTGCGCGTTCGGGGGCGGCCGGACTGCGGAGAGCGCCACCTGCTCGGGACGGATCAGGACCCGGACCCGGTCCCCCTCGTCGTGCGGCACGTCGGCCGGGATCGGCAGTGTCAGCGGTCCGAGCGCGACGCGGTGATCGCGGCAGCGTCCGACGAGCACGGTGCCGGCGCCGAGGAAGGTGGCGACATAGAGCGAGCGCGGGCTCTCGTACAGCTGATCGGGCGCGCCGATCTCGAGCAAACGGCCGCGATCCACGACTCCGATGCGGTGACCGAGCTCGAAGGCCTCTTCCTGGTCGTGCGTCACGAGGATCGTCGTGACGCCGAGGGCCTTCTGGATTTCCTTCAGGCTCTGGCGCAGCTGCGCGCGGATCTTGGCGTCGAGCGCTCCGAATGGCTCGTCGAGCAGCAGCACGCCTGGCCGGTAGGCGAGGGCGCGCGCGAGCGCCACGCGCTGCTGCTGGCCTCCGGAGAGCTGGCTCTCGTAGCGGTTGCCGAGCCCCCCGAGCCCGACAAGTTCGAGCAGCTCTTCGCGCCGCTCGCGGCGCTCGGCCTTTGCGACGCCGCGGATGCGCAGGCCGAACTCGATGTTCCGGTCGACCGTCATGTGCCGGAAGATCGAGTAGTTCTGGAAGACGAACCCGACGTCGCGTTTCTGAGGCGCGAGTTGCGTCACGTCGCGCCCGGCGATCCGGATCGCACCCTCGTCCGGCACGACGAGACCGGCGATCAGGCGCAGGATCGTGCTCTTCCCGCTCCCGGAGGCTCCGAGCAGCACGAGAAGTTCGCCCGTTTCGACCTCGAGGCTGACGCGGTCGACCGTCACCTGGTCGGCGTAGCGCTTCGTCACGTTTTCGAGGGTGATCGACATCGTCAGCGCCCGCGCCGCGCCGTGTAGCGCAGGAGGAGGAAGAAGATGACGAAGGACAGCGTCGCCAGCACGGCGGCGACGGCGTTGGCGGCGGCGATGTTGCCCGCTTCGAACTGCGCGAAGATGTAGAGGGGCGCCGTCTGCGTGCGCAGGCGGAGGTTGCCCGACACGAGGACCGTCGCGCCGAACTCTCCGAGCGAGTGTGCGAAGGTCAGCAGCACGCCGGAAAAGAGGCCGCCCTTGAGCGCCGGCAGGATGACCCAGCGGAAGGTCTGCCAGCGGTTGGCTCCGATCGTATAGGCCGCCTCCTCGTAGGTGCCCTCGATCTCGTCGAGCACGGGCTTGACCGCGCCCAGCATGTACGGAAACGTCACGAAGAGGTGCGCGAGCAGAACGCCCGCCGGCGCGAACATGGGCTGGAGGCCGAGCGGCCCGAGCAGGCGGCCGAGCAGGCCGATGGGCCCCCACAAGAGCAGCAGGGACGTGCCGACGACGACCGTCGGAATCGCGACCGGCAGGTTGACGAGGATCGCGAGCGGCCGCTCGCCGCGGAAGCGGTAGCGCGAGAGGACGTACGCCGTGTAGGTGCCGAGGACGGCGTTTACGGCGGCCGTCGCAAAGGCGATCAGGAGGCTGAAGCGCAGCGCGAACTGCGCCTCGGGCGTAGAAAGGACTTTGAAGAAGTCAGACGCGCCGCCGCGGAACGCGAACACGAAGATCGCCCCGAGGGGCATGAGGATGAGCGGCAGCAGGACGAGCAGCACGATCCCCAGGGGGAGCGCGGCCCGACCCCCGCGGCGCCCGGCGGCTTTGGGCATGGCCGCGCTCATCGCCCGGCGTCCTGCTTCATGACGCGTTGCTTCCAGATGCGGTCGACGATCTCACGACGGGCCTGGCGCCAGCCGCCGAAATCCGCGATCCGGAATGGTTCGGCGATCCTGCCGAAGGCGGGGTTGGCGGCGTTGAAGGACTCCGTCGCGCTGCGGAAGCCGAACTTCACGAAGATCCTCTGCGCCTCGTCGCTCCACAGATATTGCACGAACCGCTCGACGAGCGGGCGCTCCCGGGGCCGGATGTTGCGGTCGACGACGACGAGCGTGTGCTCCGACAGGATCGTCCTCTGCGGATACGCGACGTCGGCGTGCAGCCGGCCGCGCCCGCGGTCGTAGATGGCCTCCTGCTCGTAGGTGATGAGCGCGTCTCCGAAGCCGTTCTCGAATTGCGTCCGCGCGGCCCGGGCCGAGGCGGCCTGCGCGACGACGTTTTTCCACACTCCCGCCAGAATGGCTTCGCCCGCGACAGGGCCGCCGGGCGTCCCGCGAGCGCCCGAACCGTACTCGGCCACGATCGCCCAGTTGGCGCCTCCCGAGGTCATCGGATCCGGATGCACGATGCGCACTCCGGGGCGGGTCAGGTCCTGGAAGTCCCGGATGCCGAGCGGATTGCCCGGGCGCACGAGGATGATGAAGGGAGTGAGGTTCACGACGCCGGACTGCGGCAGGCGCTTCCAGCCGTCCCGCGCGATCGTGCCCGCGTCCGCGAGCCGCTCGGCGTCGCTCTCGAGCGAGAGCAGGACGACCTGGGCGGGCACCCCGAGGATCACCTGGTTGGTCACGGTGCCCGATCCGCCGAAGGAGCTCACGAACTCGACAGGGCCGTGGCCCTCCGCCGCCCACTGCTTCTGGAAAGCGGGAAAGATGCCTTCCTGGAAGACGTCCGCGAGGATGCTGAAGCCGTAGAAGACGATCGTCGGGGGCGTGGCCGCGGCGCGCGAGAAGGGGAGCCAAGGCCAGGCTGCGAAGAGGAGGAGCGCGGCGAGAAAGAGCGCCGGCACGAGGCCGCGGAGGCGAGGTCGAAAGCTGTCCATCAGGGCCCGAACGAAAGGATATCGCCGTAGACTCCGCACATGGGCGGCGCCGCCGAGTTTGTCGTTCGGACTTCGCGGGCGATCGAGCGGCGCGACATCACGAAGGACGTCGCCCGCCTTGCGGCGTCACTCGGTGAAAGCGGCGCGGCGCTGCTCGTCTCGGTGCCCCACACCACGGCAGCCGTCACGGTGGGAGAGGCCTGGGACCCGGACGTCACGGGCGACCTCGAACGCGCCCTGGCCGCGTGGGTTCCGGACGTGCGGTTCGAGCACGGCGAAGGCAACTCCGCCGCCCACTTTCTATCCGAGGCGATCGGCGTTTCATGCCTCGTTCCTTGCGAAAAAGGCCGTCCGGTTCTCGGCCGCTGGCAGGGGATCTTTCTGATCGAGCTCGATGGGCCTCGCGAGCGGACGGTCCGGGTGACCGTCATCGGATGAGTGCCTAAACAATTGCTGAATCAGGAGGTTGATTTGCCTGAAACTCGAGTGGCGACCTGATGTAATTAGATGGTAGGCTAAATATCAAATGCTCCGCTCCGAGCAGGTCTTCCGCGCCCTCGCCGACCCGAACCGACGGCGGATCCTCGCCATCCTGAAGGCGGGCTCGCGCAGCGCCGGCGAAATCGCCGGGGAGTTTCCGATCTCGATGGCCTCGCTCTCGCACCACTACGGCGTGCTGAAATCGGCCGACCTGATCCGCTCCGAGCGCCGGGGGCAGAGCATCGTGTATTCGCTCAATACGACGGTCTTCGAGGATGTGGCCTCCGCTCTGGCGGAGATGTTCCACGTCGAGAGGCCGGATGGAGGTGCCTCGTGAACGTCAAGAGGATGTTCGACCTGGTCGGGCTCCTGCTCGTCCTCGCGGGCTTCGCGCTGGCCGCCGTGATGTACCCGGGCCTGCCGGACCCGATGCCGTCGCACTGGAACGCGGCCGGCCAGGTCAACGGCTGGATGCCGAAGTTCTGGGGCGTGATGCTCTTCCCGATCATCATGGCGGTCCTCTGGCTGGTCTTCCTCGTGCTGCCCCGGATCTCGCCGCGCGGCTTCGAGATGGATCCCTTCATCCGCGCGTGGGGATTCCTGCGCGTCGCCATCCTCGCGTACATGCTGCTCGTCGGCGTGCTGGTGTTTCAGGCTGCGAAGAACCACGGCCGGATTTCCGAGCGCGCACTGCTCGGGGGCATGGGCGTCCTCTTCGTCCTGATCGGCAATTTCCTGGGCAAGGTGACGCGCAATTTCTTCGTTGGCATCCGCACCCCGTGGACGCTCGCGAACGAGGAAGTCTGGTACCGCACGCACCGGCTCGGCGGCAAATGCTTCGTCGCGGCCGGCCTCGTCATCGTCGCGAGCGCGGTTCTCGGCCTCGGCTTCTGGCCGATCGTTGCCGCCCTTTTCGTCGCCTCCCTGATCCCGGTCGTCTACTCGTACGTGATCTACCGGAAGATCGACGGCGCTCCGGCCAGCCCGCGTCCGGCCTCGTAGACCGCGGCAGGAGAGAATGGGCGCCGTGAAGATGGTTGCCCGGTCCTTCGCCTTCGCCCTTGCGCTTGTCGCCGCCGTCGGCGGAACGGCCTCCTGCGCCCGCCCGGACGACCCCGTGCGCGAGTCGCTCGACGCCATGGTGAAGGCGGCCAACGCCCGCGACGCCGGGGCGCTCTTCGATCACGTCGCCGCGAATTTCGAGGCTGCGGATGGATCCGGCCTCGCGGACGCGAAGGCGAACGTCGGCCGCTATTTCGCGGCATACGAGATCCTGAGTGTCTCGATCCGCGATGTCCGGATCGAGCGCGGAGAGGGCGCGGCCCGCGTGCGGCTCTCGGCCGAGATGTCCGGCCAGCCCCGCAAGATCGGCGGGCTCGAGGGCCTCTTTCCGTCGTCGGCGACGTACGACTTCGACTTGCGCCTCGTCGCCGAGAACGGAACGTGGAGGGTCGCCTGGGCGCAGTGGAATCCAGCCGGCGCGCGGGCGCAGTAGACATTAAGGATTCCTGAGGCGGGAATGGCTGGCCTTCCCGGGTGTTGATTCGAGTCCGAGGGAAACACATGAAACGTCAGCGTGCGATCGCCGTTGCGGCCTTACTTCTCTGCGCGGCGGCGCGGTTGGCGGCAGATGCGCCGCAGAAACCCGCCCCCGCGAAGGCGACCTTTGCCGGCGGCTGCTTCTGGTGCATGGAGGCGGAGTTCGAGAAGCTGCCGGGGGTCGTTTCGGTGACCTCGGGCTACACGGGCGGCTCGGTCAAGAACCCGACCTACGAGCAGGTGAGCTCCGGCGGCACCGGGCACGCCGAGTCGGTCGAGGTGGTCTTCGATCCGTCGAAGGTCACGTACGAAAAGCTCGTCGAGGTGTACTGGGAGAACATCGATCCGCTGACCGAGAACGGCCAGTTCTGCGACCGCGGCGAGCAGTACCGCACCGTCATCTTCTTTCACGACGACGCGCAGCGGCGCGTCGCGGAAGAGTCGAAGAAGCGGGTCGAGCAGAAGTTGAAGGCGAAGGTCGTGACGCAGATCGTTCCGGCGTCGGTGTTCTACCCGGCCGAGGAGTACCACCAGGACTACTCGAAGAAGAACCCGTTCCGCTACGGCCTCTACCGCAAGGGCTGCGGCCGCGACGCTCTGCTCGAGCAGATCTGGGGCGTGACGCCGGTGGAAGCGAAGGGCAAGCCATGATCAGGATCGTTGCGTTCGTCCTTGCACTCGTCCCGCCGTCCCCGACTGCGGTGCCGAAGGGCTGGAGCCCCGCGGCCTTCGTCAAACCGTCGGACGCCGAGCTCCAGCGCAAGCTCTCGCCGATTCAGTACCAGGTCACCCAGCACTCCGGAACCGAGCCCGCCTTCACGGGCCAGTACGCGCACACGACGGACGCGGGGATCTACGTCGACGTCGTCTCCGGCGAGCCGCTCTTCTGCTCGCTCGAGAAGTACGAATCCGGCACGGGCTGGCCGAGCTTCTGGAAGCCGCTCGAGAACGTCAAGCAGGCCGAGAAGGGCAGCTTCTTCTACGGCACCGAGGTGCGCTCGGCCCACGCCGACTCCCACCTCGGCCACGTCTTCAACGACGGACCGCAGCCGACGGGCCTGCGCTACTGCATCAACTCCGCCGCAATCCGCTTCGTGCCGGTCGACCGGCTCGAGATCGAGGGGTACGGGAAGTACATAGTCCTGTTCCCACCCAGGAAGTGAGGCCACGGGCGGCGGTTGACACCCCGCCCCGCCTCCGTTACCCTTCCCGGTCCGCTCTATTCCTCAGTAGCTCAACGGTAGAGCATCCGGCTGTTAACCGGAGGGTTAGAGGTTCAAATCCTCTCTGAGGAGCCACTACTCTCCCACGTCTGATCCTCGCAACCCGCGGTGTAGAGTTCTCGCCAGAGTTCGATGACTCTCCAAGCGGGAACCCGTCTCGGCCCCTACGAGATCCTCGCGCCTCTCGGCGCGGGCGGGATGGGAGAGGTGTACCGGGCGCGCGACTCGCGCCTTCATCGCGACGTCGCGATCAAGGCGCTGCCGGAGGAGTTCGCCCGGGATCCCGGTCGCCTCGCGCGGTTCGAGCGGGAGGCGCGGGTGCTCGCCTCTCTGAACCACCCGAACATCGCCGCGATTCACGGGCTCGAGGAAGAGGGCGGGGCGAAGTTCCTCGTCCTCGAATGCGTCGAGGGAGAGAATCTCGGCTCACGTCTCGCATCGGGGCGGCTGTTCATCGAAGAGGCCCTCTCCATCTGCGCACAGATCGCCCGGGGGCTCGAGGCCGCGCACGAGGCCGGCGTGATCCACCGCGATCTCAAGCCTGCCAACGTCATGATCCGGTCGGACGGCTCCGTCAAGGTGCTCGACTTCGGGCTCGCTCGGCCCGACGTGGCGGGAAGCGGCGCGTTGCAGGACCAGTCCCGGTCGCCGACGCTGACCGCCGGAACCGAGGCCGGCGTCATCCTGGGCACCGCCGCCTACATGAGCCCCGAGCAGGCTCGCGGCAAGCCCCTCGACAGGCGCACCGATGTCTTCTCACTCGGCTGCGTGCTCTACGAGTGCCTGACCGGCCGGCAGGCCTTCCGAGGCGAGACGGTCTCCGATACGCTCGCCGCCATCCTCAAGTCGGAGCCCGACTGGGGCGCGCTTTCGCCGGAAACGCCGGAACGGGTCCGTATCCTTCTGCGGCGGTGCTTCGAGAAGGACCCGGCGCGCCGCCTCCATGACGTCGCCGACGTGCGGATCGAGATCGAGGACGCGCTGGCGCAGCCGCAGGTCGCGCCGGCTCCGGCCGCACTGCGCCACGGCTCCCGCCGGAGGGGCTTCCTCTGGGGCGCGGCCGGGCTGCTCGCGGGGACGATCGCGACCTTCTTTGCGGAACGTGCCCTGAGGCCGTCGCGCCCGCGCGACGCCCCTCGCGCCCCGGTCCGATCGGCCCTGACACTTCCGCCCGGCGTGACCCTTCGCACCGAGCCGTTCCGGGCGTCGATGGCCTTCTCGCCGGATGGAAGGCGGCTGGTCCTCTCCGTGCGCGACGGCAAGGGGCGTCTCCATTCGCGCGCTCTCGACCGCACGGATATCGAGCCCATCCCCGGGACGGAGGCCGGGAACGCCCCTTTCTTCTCGCCGGACGGGGAGTGGCTGGCTTTCTTCACGCCCCGGGAGCTGAAGAAGGTGGCTCTTGCCGGCGGGGCGCCCCTCGTCGTCTGTTCGGTGCCTCCGGTGACGCGGGGCGGCGCCTGGGGACCGGACGACTGGATCTACTTCGGGATCGAAAACGGGGGCCTCCAGCGCGTTCGATCGTCGGGAGGCGTCGTCGAGCCGTTCACGACGCCCGACCCGAAGGCCGGCGAGAGGGCTCACGTCTGGCCGCAGGTGCTGCCGGGCGGTTCGCGGCTTCTGGTCGTCGTCCGCGCGGGAAGGGACTTTCAGGAATACGACCGGTCGAATCTCGCTGTACTGGACATCGCGAGTCGCAAGCTCCGCGTGGTTCTGCAGGGCGTTTCCTTCGGCCGATTCGCGCCGCCCGGTCATCTGATCTTCGTCCGGGGCGCCTCGGTCCTCGCCGTTGCCTTCGACGTGCGGACCCTGGAAACGTCCGGCCCGAACTTCGCTCTTCCCGGTGACATCGTGGTCGCCGACGGCGCCCGAATGCCTTACCTGGCGACGGAAACCGGTCTGCTCGCGTATGCGGCAGGGGAACCGGAACGCGCGCGGACGAGCACGCTGGTCTGGGTGGACCGCGCCGGCCGCGAAGAGCCGCTCTCGCTTGCGTCGGGGACTTACAAAGTGCCGATGCTCTCGCCCGACGGAAGAACGGTCGCACTCCTCGTCATCGAGGGAGCGCGGGAGAGCATCTACACCTACGACCTCGCTCGAAACGTCCTCTCTCCGCTTCTTCCCGAGGCCGGCCGCTCCTTCAATGCGACGTGGACGCCCGACTCACGGCGGATCTTTTTCTCCTCGTTCGACACGGGTTGGCCCCGGCTCTACGGGAAGTCCGCCGACGGCAGCGGCGCGCCGGAGTCGATTTCGCCCGGAGAGGTCCCGGAGTTTGCCTCGAGCGTCTCGCCCGACGGCCGCACGCTCGCCTACGCGGCCGTCTCCGGCAAGATCGAGGCCACGGACATCTGGCTCCTCGGGCTCGACGGCAAGAGGGAGCGCCGGGCCTGGTTCGAGACGCCCTTCAAGGAGTACGGCCCCTTCTTCTCGCCGGACGGCAGTCTCATCGCCTACACGGCCGAAGAGTCCGGAGAGAAGCCCGAGGTGTACGTTCGTCCGTTCCCCGGCCCCGGTGGACGCATCAAGATTTCGGGCAGCGACGGCGGCAGCGAACCGCTCTGGTCGCCGGACGGGAGCGAGCTCTTCTATCGCACGGGGTCCGAGCAGTTGATGAGCACGACGATCGTCCGGTCTCCGAAACTGTCCGCCTCGGCGCCGCGATTCGTCCTGAACACGGCGTCCTACCTGTCCTCGGCGTCTGAGGACGACCCGCGGCAGTACGCGATCTCTCACGACGGGAAAAGGTTCCTCTTCGTCAAGCCGGGCGAGACGAAACGGCAATCGATTACGCAGCTCCAGCTCGTCACGGACTGGCCCGCTGTCTTTGGACCCAGGCCATGAGGAACATGTCGCGATCGTGCGCACCGAGGTTCCAGAGGCTCGTTGCCGGCGCGAAGCAGCCCCGCCTACGAGGCGGCTCGGAGGCGCACCAATTGGCGTAGCCAGCTGAAACTATGTGGGGAGCCATCCTTTCGACCAGTTAGCCACTGTCGCGGCAAGCTCCGATTGAGACTGTGCCCCTTTTTGTGCCCCCTTGCCTTCAAGAATCGGAGCGTCGAGGCCGGTGACAGCGTCGCGGAGAACGTCGGTGGAGATATGTCCGTAGCGCTTCGCCATGCGTACCGTTGTTGCTGCGGACCATCCCATGAGCGCTGCCAGGATCGGAAGACCGTTCCTTCGGCCGAGCAACCGCGTGCAGAACGTATGCCGCAAGTCGTGCTAGCGGCAGGCGACGGCTGGAATCTTCCTCTCTTCGTCTGCCGTCCCCGCCTTCTAGACGGCCTTCGCCCTCTTGGCACTGGCTTTCCCCCGGCTTCCAATCCTCCGCACGGCCATAGCTTTAGGTCGGGCGTGCCTCGGTTGGTAGATGCCGAGCTTTCCGCCACCCGGTAGCGTCACGTCTGTTCGCATGCCCCAACCCAAGTTCTGGATAGGGCTGCATCGGACGCCGAGCTTGCCCAACTTCCCGGCGAAGGCCTCAACGTCGGCGCACATTAGATAGAAGTCATGAACGTTGTTCTTCTCCGATGGGTGTACGGCCACCTCCGCCGGTGGGAGGCCGAAGATTAGCCAGCCGCTGCCCACGTCGATACTCGGCAGCTTGAGCACGTCACGAAGAAAGGCTCGGTCGGCTTCCGGGGCCTTGCTGTAGATGATCGAGTGCGCACCAATGATCATGGCCGCCCCCCTACCCGACGATAGACAAAACGATGAGAGGCACCAGATTGAACAGAAGAATTCCTATCTTGAAGATGCTCATCCCGGCGTAGTGAAGAGCATCGAACTGCTCACGGGACAGCCGGAACCATCTGCCATGGATCCGATGAAGCCAATCATGCGCAAACACGAACACGAGGAACCACAGCAGCAATATTCCGTAGTTGATGACCGTACACCATAGAAGAAAGTTGCGGGTGACTCCGATGGTCATCTTCTGCTCCCTTCGGCAGCCAACGGGCGGCGCGTCAGCAGATCGCGTCTAACCTCTCCCGAATGAGCGGCCAGAGCCCTTGCCTCGGCCCAGACGTACTGGTGACCCTTATCGCAAGTCACGCCCTGCGCTGGAGAGAACGGATGCTTCGGAACACGAAGGTCGTGCCGATCGCTCGATTTGGGGCAAGCAACGATCCACACACCGTCAGTCGCAAAGTCACCCGCGAACCCCATGACGCTGAATCCTACGTCCGCAGCTACCCGTCGGACCGCTGCCTAGAAGCATAGAATCCGCGCAGCGGCCGTCCGATGACACTTTCAGCCGGGACCCGTCTCGGACCCTACGAGATCCTCGCGCCGCTCGGCGCGAGATGGGCAAGGGCCAGCGGTTCATGGCGCGACGTGTGAGGTCGCGCTCTAGTCTTCCCAAACGATTTTGAGCCCCGCTAACGCTCGACAGCTACTCCTAGCTTGATAGGCTCCACGCCACCTCTTTGGAGTTCGTAGTTGTGGCGGCCGTGACGCGCTCCCCGACACACGGAAGCGGTTTCCGTGCGGAAAGGTCGCACCTTTCGGGGGCTTTTCGCGGGCCTACACCGCCGCGCCGCCTTATCATCCGCCGGCTTCCGCCTGCGCTGTTTCGCCGCCGGCGATATCCCACGCCTACCGCTCGAACGTCGCCGCGCCGCATCTTGCGGCTCGGCTCTTGAGGGAGGAGACAATGGCTAAGCACAAGATGGAGATCGGACCTACACCCGCGGAACTCTGGCTCGAACTGAACTTCAAGGACCCCACGGAGGACATCGAATGGCATTCAGACGACATTAACGAAACGCCGAAAACATTCATGATCCGTTTCCCGATTGCCAACGCCTCTGTGAATGGAATTCCAGCCACTCCGAATCAACAGCCGTTTGTTAACATGGCAGTGGACAAGACGGGGAAATACTGGGACTTCCTGCCCGGTCAATGCACCGGAAATGAATGCTGGTCCGGGCCCATAAACCCTAACCTTCCGAGGGGCACGGACGCTCAGCCAGTCATAAAGAAATACAAGTACGACCAACACAAGGGAGGACACTCCCACGACGGAATGATCATCATCAAGCCGTAGCCCGGAGCCTCAACAGGAACCAGCCTGCCGCGAGGCGGCGGTCGTACAGGCCGCGGGCGGGGTTGCCTGCGCTTGGTGAGTGTCTGCCTGCCTAGCAGGCGCTTCCCCGATCCCGCAGGATGTGGTGGTCGTACCGACTACGGCCCGTAGAGTTGCAGTTCGAACGTCCTGACTAAGAAGACGGCCATCTGGCCGCGTGTGACCGAGCTATCCGGGCAGTAAATGGCAGCCCGCAGCCTGCCGCAATTCCCAGGTTCCAACTGGGAACTATGTGGGGAGCCACTGCTCTCCCGCGCCTTCATCGTGAGGCCGCAGTGTAGAGTTGTAACCAGGTCGGATGACGCTCCCTGCGGGCACCAAGCTCGGCCCCTACGAGATCCTCGCGCCGCTCGGCGCCGGCGGGATGGGCGAGGTCTACCGCGCCGGGACACGCGGCTCGGGCGTGAGGTGGCGATCAAGGTGCTCCCTGCCGAGGTGTCGGCCGATGCGGCGCGCCTCTCCCGCTTCGAGAACGAGGCGCGCGCGGCCTCGGCCCTCAATCACCCCAACATCGTCACGATCCACGAGATCGGACGGACGGACGGCCTCTCCTACATCGCGATGGAGCTGGTCGCACGGCAAGAGCCGTGCGGGAGCTGCTCATCTCCGGCGCGCCTCCGACGCGGAAGCTGCTCCCAGATCGCCGCCCAGGCCGCGAGCGGCCTGGCGAAGGCCCACGCCGCGGGCATCGTGCACCGGGACCTCAAGCCGGAGAACCTGATGGTGACCGGGACGGCGTCGTCAAGATCCTCGACTTCGGCCTGGCGAAGCTGATCCAGCCGGACACGAGCTGAGACGGCGAGGACACAGGCGCCACGCGTACTCGCGGGTCCACCGAAGAGGGGATCATCCTCGGTACCGTCGGCTACATGTCGCCCGAGCAGGCGAGCGGCAGGGCGCTGGACTTCCGCTCGGACCAGTTCTCCCTCGGCGTCGATCCTCTACGAGCTGGCGACGGGAAGACGTGCCTTCCAGCGCGACACGGCCGCGCAGACGCTGGCCGCCATCATCCAGGACGAGCCGCCAGCCGATCGCCGCGCTCAACCCGAAGATCCCCGCCTCGTGTCGCTGGATCGTCGAGCGCTGCCTCTCGAAAGATCCCCGAGGAGCGCTACGCCTCGACGCTGGACCTCGCGCAAGACCTGGCGGGCGTGCGGGACCGTCTCTCCGATCAGTCGGCGCAGTCGGCTCCCGACGACCTTCCCGTTCACGGCCGCATCCGGTGGCGCTTGCGTGTTCCGGCGGCGATTGCGGCCACGGTCTTCTCGTCGCGCTCGGGATCGCCGGCTGGTGGCTGCAGCCGCGCGACTTCTTCTGGAAGAACCCCCTGGAAGGCGCTCGCTTCAGCCGCTTCACCGACTGGGAAGGCTCGGAACTCGACGCCGCCATCTCCCCGGACGGCCAGTTCGTGGCCTTCCTGGCCGATCGCGACGGCCCATTCGACGTCTGGGTGGGTCAAGTCGGCAGTGGTGAGTTCCTGAATCTCACGAAGGGCGGAGATCCGTCTCTGGCCAACCCGATCGTTCACGGCGTTGGATTCTCCGGCGAGGGAGCTCACGTCTGGTATCCGGATCAACTCGTCGGACGGGAAAGCGACACAGCGTCCTGCTCGTGCCCACGATCGGTGGGGTGTCCGCGCCGTTTCCTGCCGAGTGCCGTCGAGGCGGCATGGTCACCCGACCACGACCGCATCCTCTACTACTCGCCGGATCCCGGCGATCCGATCTTCGTTTCCGATCGGAACGGGGCAAACTCCAGGCAGATCTGCGTGGCCAAGCCCGGTATCCACCAGCACTACGTCACCTGGTCGCCGGACGGGCGCTTCGTCTATTTCGTGCGAGGGATACCTCCCGACGAGATGGACATCTGGCGAATCGCCTCAGCCGGCGGGGTTCGCCGAGCGCCTGACCCACCACAATTCGCAAGTCGCGTACCCGAGTCTGCTCGACGATCGGACTCTGATCTACACCGCCACGCGAGAGGACGGCTCCGGTTCCGGGCTCTACGCGATGGACGTCGAACTGCGGGTTCCGCACGTGGTGAGCGCGGGTCTCGAGGAGTACGTTTCGGTCGGCAGCCAGCGCCGACGGCCATCGACTGGTCGCGACGGTGGCCAATCCGGTCCGCGACCTCTGGACGGTGCCGATCACGGATCACGTCGTCGATGAGTCCGCTGTGAGCCACTTCAAACTGCCGACCGTGCGTGCGGCCGCGCCTCGCTTTGGGCCCGATTACGTCCTGTATCTGGGATCGAAGGGAGCAGCAGACGGACTGTGGAAGCTCAAAGATGACTCGGACATAGAACTGTGGAAGGGGAGCGAAGGAGCCGTGCCGAATGCGCCGGCCATCTCGCCGGACGGCACCCAGATCTGCTTCGTTGTCCGCCGCGACGGACGTGCGCGCCTTTACATGATGGCGCGGATGGCACCGACGTGCGCCGTCTTGCAGAGTCGCTCGAAGTTCGCGGCGCGCCATCGTGGTCTCCGGAAGGCAAATGGATCGCCATCGCCGCCACCGAGGGCAAGTCGAACCCGCTCGTCAAGGTCCCCGTGGATGGCGGGGCGCCCGTACGCCTGGTCGACGGAGTCGAGCTCCGTCATTTCCAATCCGGTCTGGTCGCCCGATGGACGTTTCATCCTCTACTCCGAAGGCAAGGGCTCCGCGACAGTCCGGCTGCAGGGCATCACGCCGGACAAGCGGGCCTTTCCCGCTTCCAGAGATCTGGGTCGGGAACACCGGCGACCGGTACCGGTTTCTGCCCGACGGGAAGAGTCTGGTCGTCAGTAAGGGTGTGTTGTGGCAGCAGAACTTCTTGCTCCTCGATCTGGCGACCGGTCAGCAGCGGCCGTTGACGAATCTGAGCCGGCAGATCGTCATGAAGAGCTTCGACGTCTCCCCCGACGGCAAGCAGATTCTCTTCGACCGCTACCGCCAGAACTCCGACGTCGTGCTGATCGACCTGCCTCCGCGCTGAGCCTTGACTCTTCCGTCTTGGCTTCCGTGTCTGACGAGACCGGACGGATGAGACCGCGACGGACCCGCTGGTTTCGTCCTGACTCCACCTTATCTGGCCGCGCCCGTTCGCGGAGGCTCAGCAAGCGTGCTTCCGCTGGCTCAAGATCGACTCCAGCTTCGACCCGCTCCGCAAGAACCCCAGGTTCCAGAAGCTCGTCGCCGGCGGGAAGTAGTCCCGGCCTACAGAGCGGCTCGCAGTCCCACTAATTCCCCCAACCATCCCCCGAAAAGGTTCCAACTGGGGACTATGTGGGGAGCCACTACTCTCCGCTTCGAATCCCGCCACGGTGTAGAGTCCTCGCGAGTTCGTGACACTTTCAGCCGGTACCCGTCTCGGCCCCTACGAGATCCTGTCGCCGCTTGGCGCGGGCGGGATGGGGGAGGTGTACCGGGCGAAGGACCCGCGGCTGGGTCGCGAAGTGGCGATCAAGGTTCTGCCGGCGTCGTTTTCCAAAGACGCGGATCGGCTGAAGCGCTTCGAGCAGGAGGCGCGCGCTGCCGGGGTCCTGAACCATCCCAACATCACGGCGGTTCACGACATCGGAACGAGCTCGGGCGACGGGGCGCCGTACATCGTGACGGAGCTGCTCGAGGGGGAGACGCTGCGAGCCCGGCTCCTGGCGGGATCCCTGCCGGTCCGCAAGGCGATCGACTACGCGGTGCAGATCGCGAAGGGGTTGGCGGCGGCGCACGAGAAGGGCATCGTGCACCGGGACCTGAAGCCCGAGAACCTGTTTCTGACCAAGGATGGGCGGGTCAAGATCCTGGACTTCGGCCTGGCCAAGCTCAAGCCCGAGACTGGAGACGACGGCAAGACCGACCTGAAGACGGTCTCGGGCGGCACGGAGCCCGGGGTCGTTCTGGGGACGATGGGCTACATGTCGCCGGAGCAGGTGCGGGGGAAGGCGGCGGATCGGCGGAGCGATCTCTTTGCGTTCGGGACGATTCTCTACGAGATGCTCTCGGGCCAGCGGGCGTTCCGCGGCGACACGGCGGCCGACACGATCACGGCGATCCTGACGAAGGAGCCGCCCGACCTCTCCCAGACCAACCAGGAGATCCACCCGGGTATCGACCGGATCGTGCGGCATTGCCTCGAGAAGAACCCGGAGGAGCGCTTCGAGTCCGCGCGCGACGTCGCATTCGACCTGGAGTCGCTCTCGAACCTCTCGGCGCCCACCGGCGCCGTGGCCGCGCCGGTCACGACGACGAAGAGACGTCGGGTCTGGCGCCTCGTCGCCGGCGCGGTCCTTGCGACGGCTCTCGTCGTCGGCGGAGCGGCCTACCTGGCAGGCCGGAAGGCGGGTGACCAGCCGCCGCCCTCCTTCCGCCAGCTCACGTTTCGCCGCGGCGAGATCCTGTCGGCGCAATTTGCCCCGGATGGAACGACCGTCGTCTACTCGGCAGCCTGGGACGGCAACCCGGTAGAGTTCTTCGTCGGCCGCCTCGAGAGCCCGGAATCGCGTCCCTTCGGTCTCGCGAATGCCGAGGTGCTCGCGATCTCGAGACTCGGCGAGGCTGCCGTGTCGCTCAACCGCCACTCCGCCGGAGGGTTTCGGCGAAGCGGGACGCTCGCCCGGGTTTCCATTGCCGGGGGCGCCCCTCGGGACGTGCTGGAGGATGTCGATTGGGCGGACTGGGCGCCGGATGGCAAGGATCTTGCCGTCGTTCGGGCGGATCACGGCGAAATCCGGCTCGAGTATCCCATCGGGAAGGTGTTGTGGAAGACGAGCGGATGGATCGGCAATCCGCGCGTCTCGCCCGCGGGAGACCGCGTCGCCTTCATCGACCATCCCGTCGGGACCGACGACGGCGGATCCGTCGCGGTCGTGGACCGGTCCGGGCGAAAGACGGCACTCTCCAAGCCGTTTGCCTCGGTGCAGGGGCTCGCCTGGAGACCGGACGGAGCGGAAGTCTGGTTTACGGCCGCGGAGGTCTCGCTTCGCGCACTCTATTCGGCGTCCCTCTCCGGCAACGTCCGGCTGCGGTCCCGGGTCGCGGGGAACCTCACCCTGCGCGACATCTCGGCCGCGGGTCGCCTGCTCGCCACGAGAGACACCTTCCGCCAGGAGATGCGCGGTCTTGCCCCGGGCGAGTCGAAGGAACGGGATCTCACGTGGCTGGATTACTCGTTGCCGACATCGATCTCCGCGGACGGCCGGACCGTGCTCTTCACGGAAGGAGGCGAGGGAGGGGGACCGGGCTACTCCGTCTACGTTCGGGCGACCGACGGCTCTCCCGCGGTCCGCCTCGGAGAAGGCTTCGGCCAGGCCCTGTCAGCGGACAAGAAATGGGCGATCGCGATCCAGCACTCGGCCACGGACCCGCAGTTGGTCGCCTACCCGACCGGGGCCGGCGAAGCGAGGGTCTTCTCGAAGGAGGGCCTCGCCGTCTGGAACGCCTGCTGGTTCCCGGACGGCAAGAAGCTCCTCTTCACGGCGAACGAGACGGGACGGGGTCCCAGACTCTATGAGCGGGACTTCTCTGGCGGAAAGCCGCGCGCCTTGACGCCGGAGGGCTACAGAGGGTTCCGGGTCGTGTCCCCGGATGGCCGCTGGGCGGCGGTGGCGGGGCCGGATCGCAAGACCTATCTCTACCCCCTCGCGGGAGGAGAGCCGACGGTCGTTCCGGGCGTCGACGTCAACGACGTCGTTGCGGACTTCGCCTCGGATTCCCATTCGGTCTACGTCTACCGCCGCGGAGAGATCCCAACCAATGTCAGTCGACTCGACGTCACGACGGGCCAACGGCAGCCGTGGCGATCGTTGACTCCGGCCGACGCCGGAGGCGTCTCCGATCTGAATCCTCTTCCGGCGCGGAGCGGCGACTCCTACATCTACAACTACAACCGGACCCTCTCGGACCTCTATCTCGTCGACGGGTTGAAGTAGTGTTCCGCCGGTTACACTCGCCGCGGGACCCCGGCTCGGCTCCTACGAGATCCTCGCGCCGATCGGCGCTGGCGGGATAGGAAAGTAGTCCCACCTCACGGAGCGGCTCGAAGCCCCGCCAATTCCCGCAGCCAGCCTCCGAAAAGGTTCCAACCGGGAACTATGTGGGGAGCCACCCCCGGTCGCGCCTTCGGGAGGCTTCGCGATCTCGGTCGTCGCCGGGCTGGCGGTCTACGCTGCCGGACCACGCTCGCGGCCGCTGGTCCTCCTTACTCCGCGACCAATAACTCTCGTAACCACGGTGTAGAGTTCTCGCCCATCGGATGACACTTTCCGCCGGCACCCGCCTCGGCCCTTACGAGATCCTTGCGCCGCTCGGAGTGGGCGGTATGGGAGAGGTGTACCGGGCGCGGGACAAGAAGCTCGATCGGGACGTCGCGGTCAAGGTGCTGCCGGAGTCGTTTGCGAAAGACCCGGACGCGCTGGCGCGTTTCGAACGAGAGGCGAAGGCGGTCGCGGCGCTGTCGCATCCGAACATCCTTTCGATCCACGACTTCGGATCCGATGGCGGCAGGGCCTACGCCGTCATGGAGCTTCTGGAAGGCGAGACTCTGCGCAGCAAGATCGAATCACGAGCGATCTCGCAAAAGCAGGCGGTGGAGTGGGCGCTGCAGATCGCCCGGGGCCTGTCGGCGGCGCACGGCAAGGGGCTCGTCCATCGGGACCTGAAGCCGGACAACGTGTTCGTCACGAAGGACGGGCACGTGAAGATCCTGGATTTCGGCCTGGCCAAGCGGCTCGAGGCGGCTTCCGAGCACGATCAGACCAGCGTGCCGACGGGAGCGGGGCACACCGAGCCCGGGACCGTGCTGGGGACGATGGGGTACATGTCGCCGGAGCAGCTCAGGGGGCTGCCGGTGGACCATCGGTCGGACATTTTTTCGTTCGGGGCGATTCTGTACGAGCTGCTGTCGGGCAAGAGGGCGTTCAAGAAGGACACGGCCAGCGACACGATCGCGGCGGTGCTGAAGGAGGACCCGCCGGAGCTGACGCAGTCTGGCCGGAACATTTCCCCGGCGCTGGATCACGTCGTCCGCCACTGCCTGGAGAAGGACCGGGAGGACCGGTTCCAGACGGCCAAGGACGTGATGTTCGCGCTGTCGGAGGCGTCGGGTTCGGTGACGGCGGCGAGCGTCGCGCCGGGACCGGGGCGCCGAAGAGTTCCGCTGATTGCGGCGGCGGTGGTCCTTCTCCTGATCGGAGCGGGGCTCCTGCTTCTCCGGCGCCCGCATGTCTCCGTGCGCCCGACGACGGGTCCGAAGCGAGTCGCGGTACTGCCGTTCGAGAACGTGGGGTCGGCGGAGGACGATTACTTCGCGGACGGTGTATCGGACGAGATCCGGACGAAGCTGACCACGCTGCCCGGAGTGCAGGTGATCGCGCGCGGCAGCTCGACGCCATACAAGAAGACGACGAAGACGCCGAAGGAGATCGCCAAGGAGCTCGACGTCGAATACCTCCTGACGGCGACGGTGCGGTGGCAGAAGGGGGCGGGCGCAGAGAGGGTCCACGTGACCCCGGAACTGATCGAAGTGTCCGGATCCGGCTCGCCGACGTCGAAGTGGCAGCAGCCGTTCGACGCGGCGCTGACGGACGTGTTCCAGGTCCAGTCGGACATCGCGTCGCGGGTGGCCAGCGCGCTGGGCGTCGCCCTGGGCGCCGGCCAGGAGAAGCAGCTGTCCGAGAAGCCAACGCAAAATCTCGCCGCGTACGACGCCTTTCTCAAGGGCGAAGAGGTCTCGAAGAGCCTGGCCGTGGGCGATGCGGCGAATCTCCGCAAGGCGCTCGGCTACTACGAGCAGGCCACGGCGCTCGACCCCCGGTTTGCGCACGCCTGGGCCCAAGCCTCGATCGCCCGGTCGCTGCTCTACAATAACGCCACGCCCACGCCGGAGTTGCGCGACGGCGCGCGCGAGGCGGCCGAGAGGGCCATCGCGCTCGCGCCGGACAAGCCGGAAGGTTACCTCGCGCTCGGCACCTTCTATCGAGTCGCGCGCGCCGACTTCCCGGCCGCGCTGGAGCAGTACGCGAAAGGCCGGCGTCTCGCGCCGGACAACGCGGATTTGCTCGGGGCGGCGGCCGGCGCCGAGGAGGGCCTCGGCCACTGGGACAAGTCCGTGGACTTCTACCGGCAGGCCGTCCGCCTCGATCCGCGCTCCCTGGGCACGCAGCGGCGCCTCACCGAGGCGCTGCTGTGGCTGCGCCGTTATCCCGAGGCGCGTGAAGCGTGCGATCGCGGTCTCGTGATCGCGCCCTCCAACCTCGACTTGATCGAAGACAACGCGATGATCTACCTCGGCGAGGGCAACCTGCCCGCGGCGAGAGCCGTCCTCGCGAACGTGCCTCCCGACGTGACACCCTCCGTCCTGGTTGCCTTCGTCGCCAATTACTGGGACCTCGGCTGGGCACTGAGCGACGAGCAGCAGAACCTGCTTCTGACGCTCACGCCGGCGGCCTTCGACGACGACCGCAGCGCGTGGGCGATCAACCTGGCCCAGATCTACGCCCTTCGAAAAGACGCCGCAAACGTTCGGTCGCACGCGGAGATTGCCGAAGGCGAGACCGCGGCCGTCCTGCGCCGCACGCCCGATAACCCTGGCCGATTGATGATTCACGGCCTCGCCCTGGCATATCTGGGGCGCGGGAACGAAGCCATCCACGAAGGCGAACGCGGCGTTTCGCTCGAGCCGATCTCGCGGAGCGCGGTCAGCGGCCCCTACTTCGTTCACCAGCTCGCCCGGATCTACATGCTGGTCGGCGAGCCCGAGAAGGCGATCGACCGACTCGAGGAGCTGCTCAAGGTTCCCTATTTCGTCTCGCGCGCCTGGCTGAAGATCGACCCCAACTTCGATCCCCTGCGCCAGAACCCCCGGTTCCAGAAGCTCGTCGCCGGCGGGAAGTAGTTTCCGGCGCTACGGGACGGCGCGAAGACGCGCCACACCGCCTCCGTTCCGAATCCGCCGCAACGGCCCGGTGTAGAGTCCTCGCCAGTTTGTGACGCTCTCAGCCGGGACCCGCCTTGGCCCCTACGAGATCTTCGCGCCACTCGGTGCGGGAGGGATGGGGGAGGTGTACCGGGCGCGGGATAAGAAGCTGGACCGAGACGTCGCGGTCAAGGTCCTCCCCGAGTCGGTTGCGGCGGACCCCGACACGCTTGCGCGGTTCGAGCGCGAGGCGAAAGCGGTCGCGGCGCTCTCTCATCCGAACATTCTTTCGATCCACGACTTCGGGACGCACGAGGGGACGGCTTACGCCGTCATGGAGCTTCTGGAAGGCGAGACGCTGCGCGGCAAGCTGGACACCGGCCCGATCCCGCAGAAGCAGGCGGTGGACTACGCGCTGCAAGTCGCCAAAGGACTCGCCGCGGCCCACGAGAAGGGCATCGTCCACCGGGACTTGAAGCCCGAGAACCTGTTCGTGTCGAAGGACGGCCACCTCAAGATCCTGGACTTCGGCCTGGCGAAGAAGGTCGAAACGGTGACCCCAGACGAGCAGACGAGTGCGCCAACCGGCTCGGGCCACACGGAGGCCGGGACGGTGATGGGGACGATGGGTTACATGTCTCCCGAGCAAGTCCGCGGGCTGCCGGTCGATCACCGTTCGGACATCTTCTCCTTCGGGGCGATCCTGTACGAGCTGCTGTCGGGCAAGAAGGCGTTCAAGAGGGACACGGCGAGCGACACGATCGCGGCGGTCCTGATGCAGGAGCCGCCGGAGCTGACGCAGTCGGGCCGGAACGTGTCCCCGGCGCTGGATCACGTCGTCCACCATTGCCTGGAGAAGGACCGGGAGGACCGGTTTCAGACGGCCAAGGACGTGATGTTCGCGCTGTCGCAGGCCTCGGGGCCGGCCACCGTCACCGGCGTGAAGCCGAGCCCTGGCGGCCGGAGGGGGCTTGCCCTCGTCGCGGCCGCGGCCGTCGTGATTCTCGGCGTCGTCGGATGGCTGATGCTGCGGGGCTCGCGCGCCCCGGCGGCCCGTGCCACGACGGGCCCGAAGCGGATCGCCGTGCTGCCGTTCGAGAACGTGGGTGCGGCGGAGGACGGCTATTTCGCGGACGGTGTCTCCGACGAGATCCGGATGAAGCTGACGACGTTGCCCGGGGTTCAGGTCATCGCCCGGGGCAGCTCGACCCCTTACAAGAAAACGACAAAGACCCCGAAGGAAATCGCAAGAGAGCTCGACGTCGAATACCTGCTGACGGCGACGGTGCGCTGGCAGAAGGCGGCCGGCGGGGACCGAGTGCACGTGACGCCGGAGCTGATCGAAGTGTCGGCGGCAGGCGCTCCGACATCCAAGTGGCAGCAGCCCTTCGATGCGGCGCTGACCGACGTGTTCCAGGTGCAGTCGGACGTCGCTTCGAAGGTGGCGAGCGCGCTGGGCGTGGCCCTGGCGGCCGGCGACGCGAAGCACCTGTCCGAGAAGCCGACGCAGAATCTCGCGGCCTACGACGCATTCCTCAAGGGGGAGGAAGCCTCGGACAGCCTGGCGTTCGACAACAACAACCAGCTGCGGGCCGCGCTCGTGTTCTACGAGCAGGCGGTGGCCCTCGATCCCGGTTTCGCGGTCGCCTGGGCGCAGATCTCCCGCGCGGCGAGCAGCATCTACTTCAGCTCGCCGAGGCCGGAGCTCAAGGAGCGCGCTCTCCAGGCGGCACGCCGTGCGACCGAGCTGGCGCCGGACCGTGCCGAGGGGTACCTGGCCTACGGAAGCTACGAGGACAGCGTCCTCCACGATCCGCGCCGAGCGATGGAGCGCTACGCCGAGGGCCGCAAGCGGGCTCCGGGCAACGCCGAGCTGTTCACCTCCGTCGCCGTGTGCCGAGCAGTCGCTCGGACAATGGGAGGCGGCGGTCGATCACCTGCGGGAAGCCGAACGCCTCGATCCGAGGTCGCTCCGAACGAGCATCCGGCTCGGGTTCGCCCTGCTCTGGCTCCGGCGTTACCCCGAGTCGCTCGAGGCCTTCTCGCGGGCCCGGGCGCTCGCGCCGAAGAACTTCGACGCCATCGAATACACGGCCATGGTCTTCCTCGCGCAGGGGGACCTCGCCGGGGCACGCGGCGTCGTCGCGGCCGCCGCGAAAGACGTCGATTTGGCCGCCCTCGTCGCCAACTTCGCGAACTACTGGGACCTCGTATGGCTCCTGGACGACCCGCAGCGCGAAGTTCTGCTGCGGCTCACCCCGACTGCTTTCGACGACGACCGCAGCGTCTGGGCGCTCTGCCTGACCCAGGCGTACGCTCTCAAGGGCGATGGCGCGAACGTGCGCGATCTACGCGGAGCAGGCGCGGGAAGCCTACGAGGCGCAGGCTCGCGACCTGCCCGGGGAGTCCCCGGCCCGCCTCGGCCTCGGTCTCTCGCTCGCGTACCTGGGGCGCAAGGCCGAGGCCGTCCGGGAAGGCGAGCGCGGCCTGGCGATGCAGCCGATCAGCCGCGATGCGTACAGCGGCCCGTACAACCAGCACCTGCTCGCCCGGATCTACATCCTCGTCGGGGAGTACGAGAAGGCGCTCGACCAGCTCGAGCCGTTGTTGAAGATTCCCTATTACCTGTCGCCGGGCTGGCTGAAGGTCGACCCCAACTTCGACCCGCTGCGCAAGAATCCGAGGTTCCAGAAGCTCGT
>CAWERV010000011.1:0-630172 GCA_963811425.1 uncultured Acidobacteriota bacterium | reverse complement strand
GTGTAACCCTACGCTTAACCGGTACCGTACTGCTCGAAACCCTTCATCTACACGGGCGACGAGGTCGGGCAGGGCACCGCCGTGCAGGGCGGCGCTCCCGGAGCCGCGGGCCAGCCGGCCGCCGGTGGGCCCAAGCCCGGAGCCGCGGCCAAGGCGCAGGGGCTCAAAGAGCGCGCCGAAGGTCGGGGTGTCGAATGAGGCGCGTGCTTTTCGCGCTCGCTCTGCTTGCCGCGGCGGCGGCTCCGGCCTTCGCGCAGCCGGCGGCCGCGCCCGCGCCCCAGGCGACGAAGCCCGCGGTCATCGCACCGGTGCCCGAATCGCCCGGGCAGTCCATGATCGAACAAGAAGAGTCGGCCCTCTCTGGCCATGCTTACTCCTACGACCCGGCCGGCCGCCGCGACCCCGTTCCGATCGCTCCTGGTTCGCGAGCAGAACAAGGGAGGCGTCGGCCGACCCCGGGATCGCCGGTATCTCGATCGACGACCTCGTGGTTCACGGGATCTGGAAGACGAAGGCGGGCTACGTCGCCCAGATCCGCGCGACCGACAACAAGAGCTACCTGATCAAGGCCGGATGTTCTACGACGGGGAAGTGACCCGGGTCGGACCGAACGAGGTGACGTTCCGGCAGAACATCAACGATCCGCAAAGCGTGAAGCCGTCCCCGGGAAGTGACCAAGCAACTCAATGCGACGGTCAAGCCGTGAGGACTCGGTGAGCATGGTATTCCGCGCGACGGGAGGAACGATGCGAATGGCGTTCCGGCAACTGCGACGGCCACGGCGCTTGCGCTCGCGTGGGCGGCGCAGTGGGCTGCTCCTCGAGGGGTCAGGCGACACACAGCGCCGCCTCTGCCGCGCCGGCCGCCCCGCCGGCAACGGCGACAGCCGCGGCGCCCACGACCGCAGCTCCCGCCTCGTCGAAGATCACCGAGGCGGCATTCAACGAAGATTCCGACGGCGCCCGCGTCGTCCTCACCTCGAACGGACCGCTGCTCTACACCTCATACGAGCCGAGGCCGGACCTGCTGGTCGTCGACCTGCGCAATGCGTCGGTCGCGGAAGGGTTCGCGGCGCCGAAGGCCGCGGGCGGAATCGTCGAGGCGATCAAGTTCGAGGAGTTGGACGACTTCGGCAAGCGCACGACGCGCCTGTCGATTACCCACAACGCGGCCGCCCACGTGGACCTGCGCTCCGTCGGCCACGGGCTCGCGATCGCCTTCACCGGCCCGACGACCACGGCGGAAGCCGAAACGCCGGCGGAGACGCCGGTCATCACGTCGCAGGCCTTGAGCGCGCCGCCACCGCCTGCGCCGCCGTCGGCAGCGACGAGGACTCCGCTCCCGTGGCGACCGCGGCCGCGTCTCCGTCGGCGCGCGGAGAGATGGCGCATGCCCTCGAGAAGGTCACCGCCGAAACCCGGGGTGGCCGCGTGGCGATCATGCTGCTCGGCGACGGATGGTTCACCCCGAAGGACTTCGCCCTCGCCAATCCGCCGCGGATCGTCATCGACCTGCCCGGCGTTCGCAACGAAGTGAAGCAAAGAACGATCGCCGTCAAGGACGACGTCGTGACGCGCGTCCGGATCTCCCAGTTCCAGACCTCGCCCGAATTCGTGACGCGCATCGTCGTGGATCTGACGAAGCCGATGCCCGCATGCCCTGATGCCCGACGGCGAGCGGCTCGCGGTCGTCGTTGGTCAGGCGCCGGCCGTCGCCGAAGCCGCGCCGGCAGAAGCGGCCATGAAAGCCGAAACGCCGGCTGCCTCGACCACGATCGTCGCTGCCCCGCCCCAGGCCAGCCCCGATCCGGTGGCCGTCGACACGCCGCCGGCCGTTGCTCCGCCCTCGGCGACGGCTACCGCCCAGCCGGTCGCTGCAGCGGAGCCTCCGGCCAGGCCGAAGCCCGCAGAACACGACATCGTGCCGGCCCCGACTGCCGAGGCCGCCAACCAGCATTCCGCTCCCGCGCCGCCGCCCGTCGCCGCTGCGCCGGTCGCGGCGGCAGAACCGCCGCCGGCGCCGCCTGTCGAGCCGGTCCAGGTCGCCGCGGCACCGCCGAAGGCCGCCCCGGCGACACCGGCCGCTGCTCCGAAGCCGGCACCGAAGCCGGCGCCCAAGCCGACACCCTCCCGCGGCGACGCGCTCTTCGAGGCGGCGGCCGCGCAGCTCGACCAGAGTCAGACCACCCCGGCCGGTTCGGGGACGGCTTACAAGTCGAGGACGATCTCCGAGGCCCAGAGCCAGTTCACCGGTGAGCCGATCTCGCTCGACCTGAAGGACGCCGACATCAAGGACGTCTTCCGGACGATTTCCCAGTTGACCGGGCTGAACATCGTCATCGATCCCGACGTCCGTGGCACCGTGACGGTTCAGCTCGAGGACGTGCCCTGGGATCAGGCTCTCGACCTCATCCTCAAGCAGAACGGCCTCGGCTACGTGCTCGAGAACAACATCATGCGCATCGCGACGACCTCGAAGCTGCAGGCCGAGGAGTCGGACCGGGCTCGCCTCGCCGAAGCCCGGCAGGCCTCCGAGCCCGCCCGCACGGTGATCAAGAAGCTCTCCTATGCCAAGGCCGCCGAGATCGTGCCCGTCCTCCAGAGCGTGATGTCCAAGCGCGGCGCCATCGTCGTGGACCCGAGAACCAACACGCTCATCATCCGCGAGATCCCGACGTATCTGCCGGCCGTGCTCCAGCTGATCGACAACCTCGATACGGCCACGCCGCAGGTCGTCATCGAGTCGCGGATCGTGGAAACGACGAAGAGCCTCGGCCGCAGCCTCGGCATCAACTGGCAGGTCCGCGGCAAGGCCGACAACGAAACGGGCAATACCACCAACCTGATCTTCCCCTCCACGGTGAAAGGTGGCCTGAACGTCGGGCTCGGCAACGGGCCGACGGTCGCCTCGCTCGTTCTCGGCAACATCCTGAACACGTTCAATCTGGACATGGCCCTGACCGCGGCCGAGAACCAGGGACTCCTGAAGATCATCTCCTCGCCCAAGGTGACGTCGCTGACGAACACGCCGGCCCTGATCCAGTCGGGCGTGCAGATCCCGGTGCAGACGACCGTCAACAACACGACGACGGTCATCTACGTGGACGCGACGCTCAAGCTCGACGTGACGCCCCAGATCACCGCGGAGGGAACCGTCCTGCTGACGGTGAACGTGACCAAGCGCGAGCCGGCGGTCGCCTTGAACCTGTCGCTCGGCCAGAACGTCCCGCTGACGATCCGCGAGTACCGCGGTCAGGTGCTCGTCAAGGACGGCGGCACGACGGTGATCGGCGGCATCTTCCAGATCAACGACCAGGACCAGTACAACATGATTCCCGGACTGTGGAAGATCCCGGTCCTCGGAAACCTCTTCAAGAACAAGACGCGGACCGAGAAGCACGATGAACTCCTCATTTTCATCACACCCCGCATCCTCCGGTCCTAAGGGAGAACGGCCATGAAGTTCAAAGTTTTGTTGGGAATCGCTCTGGCGGCAACTCTGGCCGCGGGGTCGGGCTGCACGAATTCATCGGGGACGAGCGAGTCGCCCGTGTTCGTCACCGTCAGCATCGATCTGCAGCCGGGGTTCGTCAATGTCGCGACGCCCACGGCGGTGCAGATCAACACGATCACGCTGCAATCCAAGCGAAAGAACGCCGACTCGGTCGACACGCTGGGCTTCTCGGACGTCGAGATCAACAACTACACGGTGACCTTCCGCCGGACGGACGGAGGCACGCAGGTTCCGCCGATGCAGAGTTTTGGGGGCGCCGGTCTCCTGCCGCACGACGGGACCCTGACGCTCTCCAACTTTCCGATCATGTATGGGTCGTCGGTGCAGGGGCCGCCGATGGACCAGCTGCTGCCCTTCAACGGCGGGATCGATTCGGAGACCGGCAAGGACGAGATCGACATGGCGTTCGACCTCATCTTTTACGGGACGACCGTCTCCGGCAAGCGCGTTCAGAGCCAGACCGCCAGCGGCATCCTGATCTTCCGATATGTCGCGGTGACGCAATCCTCGAGACAGGCGAAGTAAGGGGGACCCATGCGCCGGATAGCCATCGTACTGATCCTGGTCGCTGCCGTCGCAGGCATGTATTCCTGCGCCGCGGATGCGCCGACCGCGCCCAAGCCCGGATCGGGCGGCGGAACGCCGTCGAGCGCCGTTTCGGTGCAGCTCTACACGAACAACGCGAACCCCAACGCCGGAACGTGCACTCTGATCGAGGCCCTCGTGGCCTTGAACGGCGGTACGGTTCCGGACGGCACGAGCGTGACTTTCTCGACCGACTTCGGGGTCTTCGCACAGAACGGGTTGGGGCTCGTCTCGATCGTCACGATCAACGGCGTCGCCCAGACGGCACTGTGCGGGTCGGGAGCGGGGCAGGCCAAGGTCAAGGGGCAGGCGACGATCGCTGGCAAGACGAACTCGGGCAGCGTGACGATCTCGTTCCAGGCCAGCTCCGCCACGCTGCCATTCGTCTCCTTCTGCAACCCGAGCTTCGGCCCCGCTGCGGGGGGGACCAGCCTGACGTTGAACGGCGGCAGGTTGGGAAGCACGCAGCGCGTCCAATTCACGGCCAACGGCGTGACCCGAGACGGGATCATCACCGCCGTCGCCGCAAATGGGACGTCGGTGACCGTGCAGACGCCCGGGTTCCCGGAGCTGACAGCAGTGTCGACGCCCGCGGCGATCACGATGACGCTGCTTGCCGTGCCGACGTCCGTGGTCCTTTCGCTGCCGAGCTGCTTCGCTTACGGCACCGCGGATGCCGGAACGCCCTCGATCGCGTCGATCCTGCCGTCGTCGGGTACCAACGAGGGGAACACCCGCGTCACGATCATCGGGTCCGGCTTCTCCGCGGCCGGCGTCCAGGTGTTCTTCGGCTCGACCGAGGCGACGGTCGTCTCCGTCTCCTACAACCAGGTCGTCGTCCTTTCGCCGCCGGCCTCGGGCGCGGGGTCCGCAAACCTGAATCAGACGGTCCAGGTCACGGTCAAGAACATCTATTCGGGCGTGACCTCGGGCGGCGTCAGCTACAGCTACACACCAGCGGTCAAGTTGACTGCGATCGACAACAACGTCCAGCCTCTTGGCGGCCCGTTCATTCCGCTCACGATCTACGGCCAGGGCTTCCACGGCCCGGTGGCGGTCACTCTGGCCGGCTGGGCGGCGAGCGTGATTTCCGTATCGGCGACCGAAATTCACGTGATACCGGGCGCCGCGCTGCCCAGCGGATGCTCGGACATCAAGGGAGACGTGTCGGTCGTCAACATCGACACCGGCGACGGGGCCTCGGGGCTCGGCTTCACCTACGTGACTTCCAAGCCCACGATCAGCGGCGTGAGCCCCCAGGCGGGCGGCGGCGGTACCGTCGTCACGATCACCGGATCCAACCTTTCGAACGTCGACGTGAAGTTCGGGGGCGAGTCGGCGATCGTCCAGTCCGCGTCGGCCAACTCGGTCACCGTGCTCGCGCCTACGAGTGCGAGCGCTCCGCCAGCATGCACGAACGGGAATGCCAACGGCACCCTCCAGTCGGTAGGGGTGGTCGACATCGTCGTGACAGATCGAGCGACGACCTGTACGGCGACGGCGTCCGGCATCTTCCAGATGCAGCTTCCTTGTATTGCGCCGACGCCGACGCCGGGTCCGTGATCTCAATCGCCGCCCCCTTCGGGGGGCGGCACTTTCTTCCTAACCGTGGCTGATCCGACGGCCGAAGCCCGCATCCGCGATCTCGAGCGCCGCCTCGACCTCGATCCAGGCTCGCGCCTCTTCGTCGCGCTCGCCGAGGAGTACCGCAAGGTCGGCCGGGCCCGGGACGCGCTCTCCTGCCTGCAGAAAGGCCTGCTCGCGCACCCGGGGTACATCGCCGCGCAGGTCGCCCTCGGGCGCGCGTATCTGGAGGCGAACCTGCCCGGCGACTCGATCGCGACCTTCGCGAAAGTTCTCCAGGCGGACCCGGCCAACCTCGTGGCCGCCAAGTCGCTCGCCGACATCCATTTCTCGAGGGGCGACAACCTCGAGGCCCTCAAGAAGTACAAGCTGTACCGGGGAATCTCCGGCGACAAGAAGGTCGACGAGGTCATCGCACGCCTCGAGCCCGCTCGTTGCTCCGCGCCCGGTCACGCCGCCGCGTTCGGCCACGCCCGTGGAGCCGCCTCCTCCTCCGCGTTTCCAGGAAACCGACAAATCGCGTCGCCGGACCGGGCAGCGGCTCCCGGAGACGAGCGCGACGCCGCCCCTGTCGGAACCGTTCGAGCTGACCTCGGTTCCCTTCGAGATCGGCGAGGACTCCGGCAAATCCAGGGCGGAAGAGCCGTTTCCCTTCGTTCCGACGCGCGACGTGTCCCTCGCCCCGGCTCCAGCGGCCGCGCGGCAGACGCCTCCGCCCGCAGGGGAGCCGGAGCGGGCCGGCCAGTCGGCTACCGCGTCTGAGCCTTCGGCCTTCGCATCGACTCCGCCGTCGCCTCTGCCCCCGGTCATCGCGGAGGCCGCGCCACTGCCGCCGCCGCAAGTGCCGCCGCCGGCTGAGCCGGCGCCTCCCGGCCGGCCGACGGGCCGAGCCCTGGCCGATCTCTACTATGCCCAGGGCCACTACGCCGAGGCTCTGCAGATCTACGACGACCTCGTCACGCGGCATCCCTTCGACGAAGAGTTGAAGCGCATGCGGCGCGATGCAGAAGCACGGCTGCTTCCGGCAGCGTCGGTACCGGCGGCCGCTGCGTCGGACGTCGGCCTCGAGCGGCGCCTGGCCCGGATCCGGGCCCTGAAACAGTGGCTCGCCCTCGTCCAGGCCGGATGATCCGGACCCCCGGTCCGTGACATCATCCCGATTCGGATGAACGTCTTCCAGGACAGTCTGCGCCGCATCGCCGAGCGGGTGGAGGGGACGCGTGCCGTGTCCCTCGTCGGGCTCGACGGAATCGCGATCGATTCGTACGTCAGCGCCGAGGGCCTGCCGATGGACTCCCTCGCCGCGGAGGCCGGGTCGCTCGTGAAGGCGGCACGCGCCGCCCGGGCCCTGGCCGACCACGGAGAAGTGCAGCAGATGACGGTGGCCTCGGAGCGGTCGGCCGCCGTCCTGTGCCGGGTGACCGAGGAGTATTATCTGCTCCTCCTGTTGGCCCGGGACGGCAACTTCGGCCGGGGCCGCTTCGAGCTCCGGAAGGCCGCGGCCGCGTTGGAAAAGGAGCTGCTCTAGGCATGCTTTCCCTCAAGGAAATCCGGGAGCTCATCGATCTGGTGACCGAGCGCGGCCTCGCAGGCCTCGAGATCGAGAGGGCCGGTTTTCGGCTTCGCATCGATGGCCGACGTCCCGAGGCGCCGGCAGCCCTCGCAGCGCCGGATGCGCCGACACCCGCACCGGTCCCCCGCGCGGCGCCGGCCGGCGTGGACGCGCCCGAGCCGACAGCCGCGCCCGAGGAGGACGTGCACGTGATCACCTCGCCGATCGTGGGGACCTTCTACAGATCCGCGTCGCCGGAGGCGGAGGCGTTCGCCGCGGTCGGAACGAAGATCGCCCGGGGCAAGATTCTCTGCATCATCGAGTCGATGAAGCTCATGAACGAGATCGAGTCCGACGTGGACGGCGAGATCGTCGCCGTCTATCCGAGCAACGGCCAGCCCGTGGAGTACGGCGAGAAGCTGTTCGCCATCCGCCTCGCGGCCTGAACCCGGGACCCGGAAGTCCCGCATGTTCAAAAAGATCCTCATCGCCAACCGCGGCGAGATCGCCCTGCGGGTCATCTCCGCCTGCCGCGAGCTCGGCATCCGCACGGTCGCGATCTACAGCGAGGCGGACCGGGACGCACTCCACGTCCGCTATGCCGACGAGGACGTGTGCGTGGGTCCGTACCCGTCGGCGGCGTCGTATCTGAACATCTCGGCGATCGTCTCGGCCGCGGAGATCACGGAAGCCGACGCCATCCACCCGGGCTACGGATTCCTCTCGGAAAACGCCTACTTCGCCGAGATCCTGCAGGACTGCCACATCGCCTTCATCGGCCCTTCGCCCGACGCGATTCGCAAGATGGGGGACAAGTCCCTGGCCCGGCGCACGGTCGCGGCGGCCGGCGTGCCCACGGTACCGGGCTCGCCGGGGCCGCTCGAGTCGGTCGACGAGGCGGTCGCGTTCGCCAAGAAAGCCGGCTACCCGGTGATCCTGAAGGCTTCGGCGGGAGGGGGCGGCCGCGGGATGCGCGTGGCCCGCGACGAGCGCGAGCTGTCGGCTGCCTACGAGACGGCCCGCGCCGAGGCCGAGAAGGCCTTCGGCAACGCCGAGGTCTACCTCGAGAAGTACATCGAGGAGCCGCGGCACATCGAATTCCAGATCTTCGGGGATTCCCGGGGCAACGTCCGCCACCTCGGCGAGCGGGAATGCTCCATCCAGCGCCGGCACCAGAAGCTGATCGAGGAGGCGCCCTCGACTGTTCTGGACGAGCGGCTGCGGCGCGAGATGGGCGAGGCCGCGATCGCGACCGCCCGCGCGGTCGGCTACGTCAACGCCGGGACGGTCGAGTTTCTCCTCGACACCGACGGGCGGTTCTACTTCATGGAGATGAACACGCGACTCCAGGTCGAGCACCCGATCACCGAGGAGGTGACGGCCCTCGACCTCGTGAAGGAGCAGATCGCGGTGGCGGCGGGCGCCCCGCTCTCGTTCGTGGATCGGGACACGGCGCCGCGGGGGCACGCCATCGAGTTCCGGATCAACGCCGAGGACCCCGTGACCTTCACACCGTCTCCTGGCCGGATCGCCTCGTTCCATCCTCCCGGCGGCCTCGGCGTGCGCCTGGACACCGCGGCCTACCAGGGCTATCTCATTCCGCCGCACTACGACTCGCTGATCGCCAAGCTCATCGTCTGGGGGCGGGACCGCAACGAGGCCATCGGCCGGGGCCGCCGGGCCCTCGATTTCTTCGTCATCGAGGGCGTGAAGACGACAATCCCCCTGCATCGGCGCATCCTGGACGACCCCGACTTCATCGCCGGCCGGCTGTCGACCCGTTTCATGGAACGGTTCGCCGCAAAGGGGTGAAGCTCCCACCGGTCTACGCCATCACCGGCGGCGACGCCTCCGGCGCCGGGCGCGTGATCGACGACGCCCGACGCCTGCTGCGGGTCGGTGTACGGGCCCTCCAGGTGCGGGAGAAGACCCTGCGCGACCGCGAACTCCTGGCCTGCGCCGAGATCGTCGCGCGCGATGGCCGGGCAGCGCGGGCCGCGGTGCTCGTCAACGACCGCGTGGACGTCGCCCGCCTCGCGGGAGCGGGAGTGCACCTCGGCGAGGACGACCTCTCGGCGGCGCAGGCCCGTGCGATCCTCGGCCCGGAGGCGATCGTCGGCGTCTCGACGCACGACGAGGCCGCGGCGCGGCGCGCCTTCGAGGATCCGGCCGCCGACTACGTCGCCTTCGGCCCGGTCTTCGACAGCCCGACCAAGGCCGGCCGGTCCGCGCGCGGGCTCTCCGCGCTCGCCCGCGCGGCCGCGGCCAAGACGAAGCCGCTCGTGGCCATCGGAGGCGTCACGCCGGAACGGCTCGACGCGGTCTGGGACGCGGGCGCCGATTCGGCCGCAATGATCGGAAGCCTCCACGCGGGCGGACGGATCGAGGACAACGCCCGGCGGGCCCTCGATCTCGGGCGGCGGCGGCGCCGGCAGGGCCGGGTCTACCTGGTGGGATTCATGGGCAGCGGAAAGAGCACCGTGGGCCGCCGGCTCGCCGAGCGGCTCGCCATTCCCTTCGTGGACCTCGATGACGAGATCGAGCGCACGTCGGGCAAGACCATCCGCGCCCTCTTCGAGGAGTCCGGAGAGGAGGCGTTTCGCCTGAGGGAGGCCGCGTTTCTCGAGGGAACGGAGTCCCTGCCGGCCGCGGTCATCGCCACGGGCGGGGGCTGCTTCGCCCAGGAGGGGAACCGGCGCCGGGTCGCCCGGCTCGGGACGTCGGTCTTTCTCGACGCGTCCCTGGCGACGATCCGCGAGCGCCTGCGGGGCAAGACCGATCGCCCTCTCTTCCAGACGCCCGAGCAGCTCGCGGGCCTCTTCGCGGCGCGGGAGCCGTTCTATAGAATGGCGCGGTTCTCCGTGAGCCTTTCCGGAACCGAATCGATCGACGAGGTCGCGGACCGGGTGCTCATCGCGCTCGACGACGCCGAAACACCGCCTCTCGAAAAGGACACATGCGGTACCTGATCGTGTCGGACATCCACTCCAACGACGAGGCGCTCGCGGCGGTCTTCGCCCGCGTGCGGCGCAAGCGCTTCGACCGGGTCGTCGTGCTCGGCGACTTCGTCGGGTACGGCGCCAATCCCAACCAGGTCATCGACCGGATCCGGAACGTCCGCAAACCGAAGCGCCTGATCCGGGGCAACCACGACAAGGTGGTCTGCGGCGTGGAATCCGGGGATCTCTTCAACCCCGTGGCGCTCCAGGCGGCGCGCTGGACGACCGAGAGGCTCACGCCGCGCAATCGCAAGTTTCTCGAGGCTCTGCCGCTCGGGCCGGTCTCCGTGGACGGGGCGTTCGCCGTCTGCCACGGCTCTCCGCGGGACGAGGACGCCTACATCTTCACCGACTACGACGCGTATCTGAACTTTCGGGAGACCGAAGCCTCGGTGTGCTTCTTCGGTCACAGCCACATCCCGTCCGTCTTCACCCTCGAGCCGCACGGGATCCTCGTCGAGCTCGTGCAGGGAGATCGCGTCCGATACCCGCTGAACAAGGGGCTGCGCTACCTCATCAACCCCGGCTCGGTGGGGCAGCCCCGGGACCGCAACGCCTCGGCCGCGTACGCGATCTACGACGCGGCGCGGCACGTCGTGCACTTCGACCGCGTGCCGTATCCGGCCGAGAAGGCGCGCGACAAGATCTACAAGGCCGGCCTGCCTCACATCCTGGGGGACCGCCTGCTCGTCGGTTCTTAGCGGCCTATAATCCGGCTCGAATTCTCGGAGGAGACGGTGGGGACACGGCGGCGCGGAGCGCGCGCCCTCGGCGCGGCGCTTTTCCCGGGAGGAGCGATGGCGGGCCGCTCGGTCGGGCAGGAGGACCGCATCCGGCGCGTGACCCTCGGCGGAGGCGCGTAGTCGATGTACGCGGTGGCGCGGGCCGTCCAGTTCCTTGGTCTGATCGTGGCCGGCGCCGCGCTCTTCGTCGGCTTGCTCGGCCACGACGCGCGGCGCGAGCTCGTGCAGCTCGGAATCGGAGCGGCGATCTTCCTCGCAGGCTACGGTCTTCAGCGGAGCACGCGATGACGGCCGGCGTGGTCCTCTCGACGCGGGAACTTCCCGAGCCGTTCGAAACCTTGCGTCCCGACTTCGACGTGCGCGTCCTGGGCTACAACCCGAGCGAGAAGGAGCTTGCTGCCGAGGTCCCCGGAGTGGATGCGCTCATCTGTCTCGTGGACGATCCGGTGACCGCCGCGGTCATCCAGGCTGCCGACAGCCTGAAAATCATCGCGAGCTACGCCGTCGGCGTCAATCAGATCGATCGGGCCGCGGCGGCAGCCCGCGGGATTCCGGTCACGCACACTCCCAACGTCCTGACCGACGCAACGGCCGACCTGACGATGGCCCTCCTGCTCGCGCTCGCGCGGCGGGTCGTGGAGGGGGACCGCCTCGTTCGGGCGGGCGGGTTTGCGGGATGGGCGCCCGACCTCCTGCTCGGCCGCGATCTGAAGGGAAAGGTCTTCGGCATCGTCGGGCCGGGAAGGATCGGGAAGGCCGTGGCGCGCCGCGCCCGGGCCTTCGGGATGACGATCATCGCGACCGGACGCAGCGCCCGCCACGAGGGCGACCCCGACGATCCTCCGCGCGTGTCTTTCGACGAGCTGCTGCGGCGCTCGGACGTCATCTCCCTGCACGTGCCGCTGACCTACGAGACATGGCATCTCTTCAACCCGGAGACTTTCGCCCGGATGAAGCCCGGCAGTTTCCTGCTCAACACGTCCCGCGGCCCGGTCGTCGACGAGGTGGCGCTGACGCGCGCCCTGGAAGTCGGACCGATCGCGGGCGCCGGGCTCGACGTCTACGAGAACGAGCCAGCGATCACGCCGGCCCTTCGCGACGACGACCGCGTGGTGCTGATGCCGCACGCGGGCAGCGCGACCGTCGAGACGCGGCGGGAGATGGCGCGGATGGTCGTCGAGGACGTCCGGCGGGTGTTGACGGGCGAGAAGCCCTTGCGCGCAGTTCCGCCGGAAGGGGCGCGCCGGTGAAGGGCAAGAGCACGTTCACGTCCCTCGACGACGCGGCGTCCAGCGGTCTGCGGCGCCGCCTCGGTCGCGGCGACAACGCGCTCGCCTGGCTCCAGGCCCGCTGGGGCCGGATCGTGGGGGAGCCGCTCTCGCGAAAGATCGAGCCAATCGCGCTCGTGGGCCGGCGCCTCACGGTCTCGTTGCTCGACCCGTCGTGGAGGAAACCCGTCGAAGCCACGCTGCCGGAGCTCGAGCGCAAGCTCGCGTCCGAGATGCCGGATGTCAGACCGAGAGTGACACTGCGCTAGGACGATGCGAGATGTGGGATCCCGTATCCCGTCTACGCGTAGAGCCCGCGCACCATCGTGTCGTGCGCGACGCGCGAGATGCCGAGCATGTAGGCGGCAATCCGGAAGCTGACGCCGTATTTCTCGGCCATGCTGGCCACGTCGCGGAAGGACTGGACCATGATGTCTTCGAGTCGCTCATTGACCTCGCTCTCGCGCCAGAAGAAGCCGGCTCGATCCTGAACCCACTCGAAGTAGGAGACCGTCACGCCCCCGGCATTGGCGAGGATGTCGGGCACGACGAGCACGTTCTTGGCGTTCAGGATCTCGTCGGCGCGCTGGGTGGTCGGGCCGTTGGCGCCCTCGACGATGATTTTCGCCCGGATGTTGCCGGCGTTCTTCTGGCGGATCTGGTTCTCGTTGGCGGCGGGGATCAGGATGTCGCACTCGAGCTCGAGCAGGTCCGCGTTGTTGACGGCCGTGGCTCCCGGGAAGCCGGAGAGCGACCGGGTCTTTTCGTAGTGGGCAAGCACGGCCGGCATGTCGAGGCCTTTCGGATCGTGGATGCCGCCCTGGATGTCGGAGACCGCGACGATGCGGGCGCCGGCCTCGAAGCACATCCGCGCGGCGATGGACCCGACGTTTCCAAAGCCCTGGACCACGATGCGGCTGCCCTGGAGCGTCAGGCCGCGTAGCGGCGCCGCCTCGCGCGCGATCAGCATCAGGCCCCTGCCCGTCGCCTCGATGCGGCCCCGCGATCCGCCGAGCGACAGGGGCTTGCCGGTGACGACGGCAGTGACCGTATGGCGGGCGTGCATCGAATACGTGTCCATGACCCAGGCCATGGTCTGCGGGTTCGTGCCCATGTCCGGGGCGGGAACGTCCTTTTCGGGGCCGAACTGGTCCATCAGCTCGGCCGTGTAGCGACGCGTGATCTTTTCGAGCTCGGCCCGCGAGAGGGCTTGTGGATCGCAGATGACGCCGCCCTTGGCGCCGCCGAAGGGGATGTTGACGACTGCGCACTTCCAGGTCATCCACGCGGCGAGGGCCCGGACCTCGTCGAGCGACACGTTCTTGTCGAAGCGGATACCGCCCTTGCCGGGGCCGCGGGCGATGTTGTGGAGCACCCGGTAGCCGATGAACACCTCGATCCGGCCATCGTCCATCGCGATCGGGATCGAGACCTTCGTTTCCCGCACGGGCTCCCGGAGCACCTTGTAGAGTCCGGGGTCCAGGCCCAGCTTCTGCGCGGCCAAATCGAACCGCGACATCATCTCCTCGAAGGGGCTGGCGGAGTCGGTGCCCTGGGGATGCGACCCAATGGTGGGGAATTGCGGTTCGGCAATTGTGCTCATGGGGCGGCTCCCGTTCGGGCGCGAGGCCCGGTCCACTAAAATGTCGGGGGATTCTAGCACCGGGCCTCCGGCCCGGAGTCCGGCCGCCGGTGCCGGCGGAAAGCCACAGGCCGCAGTTGGAACCGATCGAGACCGACCTCGAGGACAACGAGATCGTGCGCCGCGTGCTGTCGGGAGAAGAGGACCTCTTCGGGGTCCTGGTCCGACGCTATCAGCTACGGCTGGTCTCCCACGTGGCGCGGATGGTCGGCAATCGGGATGACGCCCTGGATCTGGCTCAGGAGGTCTTCCTCAAGGTCTTCCAGGCCCTCGGCCGGTTCAACCCGGATTACAAGTTCTCGACCTGGCTCTTCCGCATCGCCGGCAACGCTGCGATCGACCACCTGCGCAAGCGCCGCCCCCGCACGGTCCCGCTGGAGACCGGGGATCCCGAGTCGGGCGGACCCTCGGTTCCCGAGCAGAAGTCGACCGGCCTCGATCCGTACGGACAGCTGCGGAACGTCGAGCGGGGCAGCGCCATCGCCCGGGCGATCCAGGAGCTTCCTGCCGATTTTCGAGAGCTGATCGCCCTGCGGCACTTCGCCGGGCTTTCCTACGAGGAGATTGCCGGCGTGAAGAACATGCCCCTGGGGACCGTCAAGAACAAACTCTTTCGCGCCAGAGCCGTATTGAAGGAAAGGTTGTCGGGAGAAGTGACGTGAGACCGTGCCATCGCCCCCTGGATCCGATTGACGCCGAGGCCGTAGCGGCCGGCGCGGATCCCGTATTTTCCGCCGACGCGGCGGGGCACGCCCGGGAATGCCCCTTCTGCGGGGCCCTGGTGGCGGCCGCGGCGAGCTTCTCAGGGGCCCTGGACGGGCTCTCTGAGGCTTCCGAGGCCGTTTCCGACATGACGGACCGTTTGGTTCGGCTTCGAGCCTTCTCCCGCCGGGAGCGCCGAACTTACGCCCTCTGGGCCCTCCCCACCCTGCTTTCCGCCGGTCTGGCGGCGGTTGGCCTCGGCCTGCTCGCCATTCCGGTTCTGACAGCCGGCGACCAGATTTCCCTCGGCGCGGCGGCCCTGGTTCCGCTCTCTGCTCTGGTGCGCTCGGCCTCCCGCTCCGCATTCGACCTCCTGGCCCTGGCGCCTGGCAGCCTTGCCGCACTTTCGGACGGACTGCGGCGGGAAAGCGCGATGGGCCTGGCAGCCCTCGCGCTCCTCGTGCCCCTCGTTCTCGGTCTGCGCCGGGCCTTGGCGCGCGCCCGGGTTTCCGGCCGTCGATGAGGCCTTCGGCACTCGCACTCCCTGGCCTGCTGCTACTCGCCCTTCCCGCCTCGGCTCCGGCTGCGTCGGTGTCCCTGACGTCGGTCGGCAAGGATGTCGTCGTCTCGCAGGCGCTCCCGGGAAAGGTGGTCGCCGTGTTCGCGGACGTCCGCGTCGCGGCGCGGGTTTCGGGCGACGTCGTCGTGTGGTTCGGAAACGTCACGTTCTCTCCGGGCGGCTCGATCGCCGGGGATCTCCTGGTCCTGGGCGGCCGGATCGACGAGGCTCCCGGCCGCGCGCTTCCCGTGGAGGGCCGCGTCGCGACGCCGGATTCCATGCTGCGCCTCTACCTCGCCGAGATGCGCCGCGCGCCCTGGGAGAGCGGTGCCGGCGAGACGTCGGTGATCGGCGGGCTCCACCTGATCGGGCTTTCGCTCTGGCTCGCGGTGGCGCTCGCTCTCCTGTTCCTGTTCGCCTCGCCGCTGTCTCGCGCGGCGTTGTCGGTGGAAGAGGATTGGTCGGGATCGCTGCTGGCCGGCGCGCTTGGAGTTCTGACGCTTTTTCTGGCAGCGGGCGCGGCCCTCTCGCTGCTGCCGTCGGCTCTGGCCATTCCGATCGCGCTCGTGTCGGCGGCGGTCGCCGTCGTCGCGAAGGTCTTCGGGATGGCGGCGCTCTTCCTGTTGCTCGGACAGAAGCTGTTGAAGAGCGTCGCGCCGGCCCGCCGGCCCGCGGCGCTCGCAGCCGGGTTCGTAGTCCTGGGCGGATTTTCGCTGGTGCCCTTCGTCGGAGCGCTCGTGTGGAGCGCGGCCTCGATCGTCGCAGTCGGCGTGGCGCTGATGTCCCGATTCGGGACGCCGCGATACCGCATCGTGGTCTGAGCCGCGCTCCACGCGCAGACGGGACAGAAGATCCGGCGTTTTCCGGCGGCGCACTCGGACGCGTGACGCCGTTGGTAGCCGGCGCGTGCACGCGATAGAGTTCCCACGTGGAGATCGTGGGGCTGGGCGTCGTCGGCGCCGGGCAGATGGGTGCGGGAATTGCTCATGTTGCAGCGGCCGCGGGCTGCGCGGTCACGGTCGTGGACGTCGAGCAAGGGCTCCTCGAGCGGGCGCGCACATCCATCGAGAAGAACCTGGACCGCGAGGTCGCCAGGGGCAAGCGCACCGGCGAGGAGAAGGCGGCCACACTCGGCCGGCTCTCGACCACGACGCGGCTCGAGGACCTCGCGACGTCCGACGCAGTCGTCGAGGCGATCGTCGAGAACGAGGGGGCAAAGAAGGACCTCTTCGGGAGGCTGGATCGAATCTGCCGCCCCGGCGCAATCCTGGCCTCCAACACGTCCTCGATCTCGATCACCCGGCTGGCGGCGGCGACCCGGCGGCCCGAGTCCTTCATCGGCATGCATTTCATGAATCCCGTGCCCGTGATGCAGCTCGTCGAGGTCATCCGGGGCATGGCCACCTCCGACGCGACGGTCGCTGCGACCGAGGAGCTCGCGCGCCGGATGGGCAAGACGCCGATCCTCTGCAGCGACTATCCGGGCTTCATCGCGAATCGCGTGCTGATGCCGATGATCAACGAAGCGATCGAGGCGCTGCGGGAAGGGGTGGCCACGAAGGAGGCGATCGACGGGATCATGAAGCTCGGGATGAATCACCCGATGGGACCCCTGACCCTGGCCGACTTCATCGGCCTCGACACGTGTCTCGCCATTCTTCGGGTCCTGCACGAGGGCTTCGGGGATCCGAAGTACCGTCCGAGCCCGCTGCTGTGCCGCATGGTCGACGCCGGCTGGCTCGGCAGGAAGTCGGGCCGCGGCTTCTACGAATACGCAGCCTCATGAGCCCTCACGACTCGCGACGCACCACCGGCAACTCACGACTGGTCTGATGTACTGCCAGGTCTGCGGCCTCAAGAATCCCGACGACGAGGAGTTCTGCGCCCGCTGCAACTCGAAGCTGCTCGTCCTCTCGGGCGTCGGCGTGGTCGAGGAGCAGGGAGAGCCCCAGGAGGAGATCCCCTTCGACGAGCACCTTCTCGAGCGCATCTCCACGCTCGAGGACGTCGTCAAGCGCACGGCCGAGGCGGTCAAGTCGCTCTTCGAGTCGATGGGCAACCTCGAGAAGAACCTCTTCGTGGCCCATACCGGAATCCTCGCGCTGCAGGAGACCCTCGAGCGCCGCGGGGCCGTCCGCGCCGAGGAGGTCGTCGATCTGTGGGAATCCAAGATGGACGAGCGGATGCAGGCGGTCGAGAAGAAGGACCGGTTCCTCGAACGCCGCGACCGCATCATCGCCCGCTCCTCGGCCCCGGACCGCGAGACCTTCATGAAGAAGCTGCGCGAGGCCGAGTTCGCCATCCTCGCGCTCGACGCCGACCGGGGCATCCGGGTCCTCGAGGAGCTCCTGCGGGCAGACCGTTTGAACGTCGAGCTCGGCTTCTACCTCGCCGAGACGTTTTTCTCCGCCGGGGAGCTCGAGAAGGCGTCCGGGCACTTCAAGAAGATCCTGGCCGTCGATCCCAACCACTTCGAGGCCCTCGTTTACAGCGGAATCGCGGCTTCCGAGGCAGGCGAGACCGCCGAGGCCGAGGCGGCGCTGCGCCGCGCGATCGAGCGAAAGCCCGACGCGTTCCTGCCGCACTTCGCGCTCGGGACCCTCTGCGCCCACCTTTCGCGATGGGACGAAGCCGAAGAGGCCCTGACGCGGGCGCTCGACTGCGCTCCCGTCCCATCGGCGCACATCCTTCTCGGCAGCGTGCTGCGGGAGAAGGGGGAGCTCGGGCGCGCGATCCACGAATTCGAGGAGGCGCGGCGGCTCGCGCCCGAGTCCGAGGAGGCCGTCTTCCAGCTCGGCCTCTGCTACCTCGAGAAGAACTGGCACAAGCGCGCGCTCGAGTGCTTCCAACAGGCCCTCGAGAAGAATCCTCGCCGGCTCGAGTACCAGGAGGCCGTCCGCGTCCTGGAGCGCCGCCGCGGCTACGAGCTGCCGCGGGTGGATGGCCCGGGCGCCGCCGCGTTCCGCGACGCCGAGGACAGCGCCGCGAAGGGCTACCTCCAGCGGGCGCAGGAGCTCTATCGCAAGGCGATGCGCGCCGAGCCGCGCAATCCCACCATCCGGGTGTCCTTCGCCCTGCTCGCGGCATCCATGGGTCGCTGGAAGGAGGCGATCGCCGCCTGCCGGGAGGTGCTCGCCGCGGATCCCGAGGACGTGGTCGCCGCAGCCGCCTGCTCGACGCTGGCCGAGGCCCTGCGCGCCGAGGGCAACCCGCGGGAGGCGGCCGAATTCCTGCGCGAGTTTCTCGAGCAGCACCCCTCGAAGACGGCCCAGGCCGTCGGCTACTACGAGCTCGCGACGAGTCTGGCCGAGTCGGGCGAAGACCTCGACCTCGCGCTCGACTACGCGGGCCGTGCCCTCGCCGCCGCGCCCGAGGAGTTGAAGCCCTATCCGCTGGCCGCCCTCGGCTGGGTGCACTACAAGCGGCAGGAATACGACCGGGCGATCGAGTGCCTGCGGCGCTCCTGCGAGCGCGCGGCGGCCCCGATGACGCTCCATCATCTCGGAATGGCGTACCTCGCGGCGGGCAGGGCCGAGGACGCGAAAGCCGCGTTCACCCGGGCAAAGACGGCGACCCGCGGCGCCGGGATCGAAGACCGGATGATGCAGCAGCTGCGCACGAACCTGCGCCTGGTCGAAAAGGTCGGGCCGCGCAAGAAGGAAGCGGCGCCGCAGGGAAAGGGCGGCCGCTAGGCGACTCGCTGCTATATTCAGCGCCCATGCGCTGGTCCCGATACTTCCTCCAGACCGTCCGCGAGGTGCCCGGCGACGCCGAGGCCATCTCGCACATCTTGCTGTCACGGGCCGGGATGATCCGGCGCGTGGCGGCCGGCATCTACTCCCTCACGCCGCTCGGGCTGCGCTCCCACCGCAAGGCCGAGGTCATCGTGCGCGAGGAGATGGACCGGGCGGGCTGCCTCGAGGTCGACCTGCCCATCCTGCAGCCCCGGGAGCTCTGGGAGCAGAGCGGCCGCTGGGCGCGTTACGAGCAGGAGCAGATTCTGTTCCACCTCGAGGACCGCAAGAAGGGCGAGTACTGCCTCGCGCCGACGGCCGAGGAAGCGGTGACGACGATGGTTCGCTCCGGCGTCACCTCGTACCGGCAGCTGCCCGTGACGCTGTACCAGATCCGGACCAAGTTCCGCGACGAGATCCGGCCGCGCTTCGGTCTCATGCGCGGCCGCGAGTTCCTCATGTACGACGGCTACTCCTTCGACGTCGACTTCGAGGGCCTCGATCGGTCCTACAAGGCGCAGGACGCGGCGTACCGGCGGGTGTTCGAGCGGTGCGGCCTCGACTTCACGGTGGTCCAGGCCGACTCGGGGGCGATCGGAGGCAGCGCCTCCGAGGAGTTCATGGTGCTCGCCGACACGGGCGAGGACGCCGTCGTGCGCTGCGCGGCCTGTGGCTACGGCGCAAACCTCGAGAAGGCCGAGACGGGCAGGCGCCAGGCACCCTGGAAGGATGAGACGGAAGCTCCCCTCGTCGAGGTTCCCACGCCCGGCAAAGGGGGAATCGACGACGTCGTCTCGTTTCTGGGGATCACCGCCGCGCGGATGATCAAGTGCCTGGTCTACGAGACCGAGCAGGGATTCGCGGTGGCGCTTCTGCGCGGCGACCTCGAGGTCAACGAGGTCGCGCTCAAGCACGTGCTCGGCGTCGAACATCTGGCGCTGGCCTCCGAGGAGAAGGTGGAGATGGCGACGGGTGCGCCCGTGGGATACGTCGGGCCGCACAAGCTGCCCGGCGAGAAAGTGCGCATCGTCGCCGACGAGTCCATCCGCGACGCGGTCAACGCGGTCACCGGCGCCGGACGTCGCGACTGGCACGTCGCGGGCTTCGTCCAGCGCCGCGACGCGCCCGTGCAGGAGTGGGGCGTGTTCGCGGCGGCGCGCGCCGGAGACCCGTGCCCGCGGTGCGGCAAGCCGCTCGCGATCGCCCGCGGCATCGAGGTCGGCCACATCTTCAAGCTCGGCACCAAGTACTCGACCGCCCTGTCCTGCACCTTCACCGACGAGAAGGGGGAGACCCGGCCGGCCGTGATGGGCACCTACGGCATCGGCGTGGGCAGGACGATGTCGGCCGCGATCGAGCAACACCACGACGCGGACGGGATCGCCTGGCCGCTCGCGCTCGCGCCCTTCGAGGTCGCCCTCGTGTCGCTCAATTCCTCGGACGAGTCGACGCGTGCCGCCGCAGACGCCCTCTACGAAGGCCTCGTGGCGGCCGGCCTGGAGGTCTTCTACGACGACCGCGACGAGCGGCCCGGCGTGAAGTTCAAGGATGCGGACCTGATCGGGTTCCCGATCCGGATCAACGTGGGGGGGCGCGCCCTGAAGGAAGGCAACGTCGAGTTCGTGGTGCGGCGCGACCGCAGCGTGAGGGCAGTGGCCCGGGCCGACGCCGTTGCCGCCGTGCAGGCGCTGCGCGCCGAGCTCGCCGCGAAGTAGCCATGCGCAAGATGTCGCCGGAGGAGGCCCTCGAGTACCACTCCCGCGGACGGAAGGGCAAGGTCGAGGTTGTTCCCTCCAAGCCCTGCCGCACGCAGGAGGACCTCTCGCTCGCGTACAGCCCCGGCGTGGCCGAGCCCTGTCTCGCGATCGCGAAGGAGCCGGACAAGGTCTACGAGTACACCACCAAGGGCAACCTGGTCGCCGTGATCTCCAACGGCACGGCCGTGCTCGGTCTCGGGGACATCGGCCCGCTCGCTTCCAAGCCCGTGATGGAGGGCAAGGGAGTGCTCTTCAAGCGTTTCGCCGACATCGACGTCTTCGACATCGAGGTGGACGCAAAGGAGGTCGGCGCCTTCGTCGACACGGTGGCCCGCATCGCGCCGACGTTCGGCGGAATCAATCTCGAGGACGTAAAGTCTCCCGAGTGCTTCGAGATCGAGGCGCAGTTGAAGAAGCGTCTCCAGATCCCGGTCTTCCACGACGACCAGCACGGCACCGCGATCATCTCCGCCGCGGCGTTCTTGAACGCCCTCGACGTCGTCGGCAAGAGGATCGAGAACGTCAAAGTCGTCTTCTGCGGCGCCGGCGCGTCGGCGATCGCATGCGCGAGGCTGTATCTCTCCTACGGCGTGCGCCCCGAGAACCTTCGCATGGTCGACCGGTCGGGCGTCATCTACCTCGGGCGCCAGGACGACATGAACTCCTACAAGGCGGAGTTCGCCGTCGAGACGTTCGAGCGCTCGCTCGAGGACGCGCTGACGGGGGCCGACGCTTTCATCGGGTTGTCGACGGGCGGCATCGTCAAGGGCGAGATGTTGAAGGGCATGGCGCGCGATCCGATCGTGTTCGCCCTGGCCAACCCCGACCCGGAGATCACGCCGGAGGAGGCGCGGGCGTCGCGGCCGGACGTCATCATGGCGACGGGCCGGAGCGACTACCCCAACCAGGTGAACAACGTTCTCGGTTTCCCGTTCATCTTCCGCGGCGCGCTCGACGTGCGGGCGACCGAGATCAACGAGGCCATGAAGCGGGCAGCCTCCCAGGCCCTCGCGGCTCTCGCGAAGATGGACGTGCCGGATTCGGTCTCCAAGGCGTACGGCGGCGCGTCCTTCCGGTTCGGCCGGGAGTACCTCATCCCGAAGCCCTTCGACCACCGTGTGCTCCTCTGGGTCGCGCCTGCGGTGGCGGAGGCGGCCATGCGCTCGGGCGTGGCGCAGCGCCCGATCACCGACATGGGCGCGTACCTGCGGCGACTCGAGGCGATGCTGTCGCGCTCGCGCGAGGTCATGAGCGCCGTTCTCGAGAAGGCGCGCCGGGATCCGAAACGGATCGTGTTTCCGGAAGGCGAGCACCCGAAGGTGTTGCGGGCCGCCAAGATCCTCGCCGAGGAGGGCATTTGCCGGCCGATCCTCCTTGCGCGCGAGGCCGAGATCGAAAAGCTCGCCCGGGACCTCGACCTTCCGATGGAGAAGATCGATTTCATCAACACCAACCGATCCGAGAAGCTGCCGGCCTACGCCCGGCGTCTCGAGGAGATCCGGCGCCGTCACGGCATGACTCCGGAGGATGCGGTGAAGCAGGCCCGCGTGCGCAACGTCTTCGGGCCGCTCATGATGGATGCGGGCGACGCCGACGGCGTGATCTCCGGGCTCACGCAGTCCTACGCGGACACGATCCGCCCGGCCCTCCAGATCTTCGGCACGGCGCCAGGAGTGCGGCGGGTCTCCGGCCTCTACATCCTCATGCTCAAGCAGCACCGGACTTTCTTCTTCGCCGATACGACCGTCAACATCGATCCGACGGCCGAGGACCTTGCCGAGATCGCGCTGCTGACGGCCGACGCGGTTCAGCGGTTCGACATGGAGCCGCGGGTGGCGATGATCTCCTTTTCGAATTTCGGCTCGAGCACGCACGCCCATGCCCTCAAGGTCCGCAGGGCGGTCGAGCTCGTGCGGGCGGCCCGGCCGGGGCTCGCCGTCGACGGGGAAATGCAGGCGGATTGCGCGGTCGTGCCGGAGCTACTCGAGGGCCAGTATCCGTGGGCCGCCGTTCGCGACCCGAACGTGCTGATCTTTCCGGATCTGCAGTCGGCCAACGCCGCCTACAAGCTCGTCTGGCGGCTCGCAGGCGCCGAGGCAATCGGCCCGATCCTGCTGGGCTTGAAGCGCCCGGTCCATGTCCTGCAGCGCGGCGTCGACGTGGCGGACATCGTCAACATGGCGGCCATCGCCGTCGTCGACGCGCAGGAAAAGGCGGAGGCGCAGGGCGGGAGACCGTAGAGGGTAGACGCCGCCGTTCACCCCGGGGCGCAGCTCTGTCATCCCGAGGAGCGTGAGCGACGAGGGATCCCTTTCGAGCCCCGGACTGACTTCAACGGGACTCCTCTCTGCGCTCGGGATGACAGGGGCTTCTACCTCAGATACCCCCAGTTGTGGAGGCGGTCCGAGTCCTCGGCCCAGCGCTCCCCGATGTCATCGCGGTAGTACATGTTGGGAATGAGGATGTTGCGCACGCGGCTGTAGGCCTGCTCCCGAGCCTGTTTCATGGTCTGGCCGAGGCCCACGACCGTCAGCACCACGCCGGAGGTCCCCGCCACGAGCCACTGGCCCTCGACGATCTTCGTGTCCTCGATGTGCACTTCCTCGGGCGTGCCGCGCTTGAAAACGATGACGGCGTTGCGCGAGAACGACTCGAACGTCGCGTCGTCATCGAACGGGAAGGGCGGCATCACGATCCGCACGCCGACCTGGAAGCCGCTCTTGACCTTGAGCTTCGGGTCGACGCCATGGGCGAGGTCCGCCAGGAAGAGGCCGATCGGCGTGATCATGCCCTCCTGCTGAATGAAGATCGTGGGGTACCCGAAGCGCGAGGTGAACTCGAGCGGGTAGATTCCGTTGTTGTTGACGATGCAGTTGACGTCGATGTAGCCGACGTAGCCTTCCTCGGACAGGCGCGGCTCCATCTTGAGCAGCGTCTGCTCGAAGATCTTGTTCGGCTCCGACCAGAACATCGTCGTGCCCATCTCACCGGTGGGGGGGCCGCTGTTGCCGGGAAAGAGCTTCTTGTGCTCGAAGTTCGTGTTGACCGGGTAAACGAAGCTCTTCCCGTTGAAGAAGGCCCCCACGGCGACCTCGACGCCGACGACCCGCTTCTGGAGCTGGAAGATCTTGATCTCGTCCGAGAAGGCCTTCTTGTAGGCCTCGAGCATGCGGACGACGTCCCGCCCGTCCTCCTCGTCGCCCACGAAGAGCCGCCGCTTGACGTTGCCCGCGGCCCCGGACGGCTTGATGACGTACCGCGAGGGGTTGTCCTGGACGTAGGCGATGGCATCGTCAAAATTGTCGAAGTCCCGGTAGGGGATGATCGACACGCCGGCCTTTTTCAGCTCCTCCTGCCCGAAGGAGCGGTCGTCCTCGAGCCGGTCGGTGTACGGCGTGCCGCCGACGACGGCCTTGCCCTTCGCCCTCAGGGCAACGGCTTTCTCCCCCTGTCCGAGCGTGTCGTCGAAGACGATCACGTCCGCCCAGTCGACGTCCTTCTCCCAGTCGTCCGTCTTCGGGACAAAGCCGTCCGCGATGTCCTTCTCCTCGGCGTCGCCGATGAAGTAGCGAACCTCGTGGCCTTCTTTCAGGACCTGCCACGCGATGTCGCCGATGAGGCCGGTCAGAGATACGAACAGGAATTTGCGCTTCTTTTCCATCGAGGTGCCGGATTCTACACGGGCGACAGAGATTCCAGGTGTAGGCTGAGGGCGCCTCGATCAGGACGCTTCTTTCGCTACCGCCGCATTGAGTCACGACTACCAGTACTGGTCGAGTGTCGAGGTATGGTGGCACCGGACCGTCAGCCCGCCGCCGGGGACGGCGACGTTCACCGACGTACCCACGAGTCATCCGTTCTTTCAGTTCGTCGAAGCCCTGCACGCTTCGGGGATTGCGGGCGGCTATCCGGACGGGAGGTTCGGCGTCAACGACCCGATTACGCACGGACAGATGGCCGTGTTTCTCTCCACCGCGCTCGGCCTGCACCGGGTGTACTGAGGAGGCCGGAGTTCGAGCCTGAACTATCGCGGGGGAGAGAGCGAGGCAGCGAGCTGGCGAACCTGGCGGGTCTCCGGATGGTCGGTGCCCTGTGAAGGCTCGAGGTTTTCGAGGGCGGTGGCGAACGCGGTGCGGGCTTCGTCGCGCTTGCCCTGCTCGAGAAGCGCGCGGCCCAGCACGAGCTCGCAGCGGCCGATCTTGTTCGAGAACATTCCCGGACCGACGACGGCTCGATAGAAATCGAGGGCCCTGGCGGCATCTGCTCGAGCCTGATCCCAGAGATGCATTTGGAGCTCGAGCTGGGATCGTCGCAGGAGCATAAGCGGCAGATACGTCGTTTTCTGCCCGCTTGCCTCGGCCAGAGAGACCGCGCGATCGGCGGACGCTCTCGCCGCGGGCAGGTCGCCGCGCGCCTGTTCGAGGAGGGCTTGCTCGGACGACAGGGAAGCGAAGGCGACGTGCCCGGGCGGCAGCATTCGTTTCAACCTCGGCTCGAGCTCCGATAGCAGTATCGAGGTGCGGCCGAGGTCGCCGAGCTCCCGATAGGTTCCTTCGGCTACGATGAGAGACTGGTTCACAACGATCTCGTCGCTCGCCCGCCTCGCCTCGGCGTAAGCTCGACCCGCATACCCCGCCGCCTCGCGCAGACGGTCGAGATCCTTGAGAGCGCGGGCGAGATTGTTGAGCAGCATCGGCGAGACGTTTCGATCGCTTCCGTCCGCGCTGCTGATATGGACCGCCTGGCGATAGAGCTTCTCGGCCTCGAGGGGCCGGCCAAGGACATCCTCCACCAGACCCCAGTTGTTGAGGAGGGTGCCAGCCTTCTCCGTCTCGGCGCGACCGAGGGATGACATTTGCTCGTAGGCCACACGAAACGCTGTGGCGGCCTCGCGACTCTGCCCCGCCATGCGGTAGGACTCGGCAACATCCATGGAAACGGACAGCTGGGCGATTGCGGACGCCAGCCCGGATTCCTTCAAGAGCCGTTGCGCTGCGAGGATTCGGTCGATGCCTGCCTGGATGTTGCCGGACTCGCGCGCGACGTAGCTGCCGCGGCAGAGGCAGAAGACGCGATCCAGCGCGAATTGCGGCTCGTCGGGAAGCCCGTTCAGGCCTTCCTGGATGAGCGCTTCCGCGCGCTCGGACTTGCCGGCGCGCACTCGGCAGTTCGCCAGCGCGCACGCCGCCTTCGCCCGTAACGATTTGTCGGGTAGCCGTCCCGCGAGCTCGTACGCCTTGCCGAGCAGCTGGAGCGCCTTGTCGTCCTGGTCCAGGTTGTTGTACTGATACCCGATGTCGATGAGCATCTCCACGCGGTTCTCGTCGGTCTCGGCCCGCTCCTGCTGGAGGATTCCCTCGGCGCTCGCCAGAAGCTGGCCGGCGGTGAAGGGTTTGCCCCCGGGAGCCGCGTCGGAGAGCAGGAAGGCGTTCATGTCGTTGATCGCCTCGGCGCGAGAGAGCTGGCGCAGCGCGAAATCACGCTGCTGCTGCGCCAGTCGCGCCGCCTGATCGGCCCGCCGGCGCTGCGTCTCGGCGACCGCTGCATCGTGCCTCGCCCGGCGCGCCTGGCTAAGCGTCCCGACGAGGCCCGCGACGAGTGCGAGAGCCGCGACGCCTCCCAGAGCCGCCGCCGTGCGGTTGCGGCGGACAAACTTGGCGGCACGATAGGCGATCGTGTCCGGCCTGGCGCGAATCGGCTCGTGGCGGAGGTAGCGCCGCAGATCTTCCGCGAGCGCGGTGACCGACGCGTAGCGCTCGGACGGGTTCTTCTTCAGCGCCTTCGCCACGATCGTGTCGAGGTCGCCCACGAAGAGACGGCGCAAGGCGTCCGGGGTCGTCGAGCGCGCGGCCGCGTTTTGCCGCTGTGCCGCGGGAGTCTGCGTCCGGCTTTCGGTGACGACGTCGGAGAGGCGCGACGGATCGGTCTCGAGGATCGCCTTGACCAGCTCGGCGGGGGAGCGCACGGCAGCACCGGCGGGATGGCGCCCAGTCAGCAGGAGGTAGAGCAGGATTCCGAGGGCAGTAAACGTCGGTGGCGGTCGTGACCGCGCCGCCCGTCACCTGCTCGGGAGCGGCAAATTCGGGTGTCAGCGCGCGGCCGGCCTCGCGGGTGAGGGCCGTCGCCGCGCCGGCTTCCCCCTCGCCTTCGAGGAGCTTCGCGATGCCGAAGTCGAGCAGCTTGGCCTGGCCGTCCTTGCCGACCATCACGTTGGACGGCTTGATGTCGCGATGGACGATCAGGTTGGCGTGCGCGTGGGCGACCGCGTCGAGCACGTCGAGGAAGAGGCGAAGCCGCGCCTCGATGCCGAGACCGCGGCTGTCGCAGTAGCGATTTATCGGCTCGCCCTCGATGTACTCGAGGACGAGATACGGCTGTCCGGCAGGCGACACTCCGGCGTCGAGGAGGCGCGCGATGTGGGGATCGGCAAGGCGCGCGAGAATGCTCCCCTCGCGCCGGAAGCGTTCCTCGCCGGCGCGGCCGACGAGGCTCGGGTTCAAGAGCTTGACGGCGGCGTTGCCCTCGAACTGGCCGTCGCTGCGGCGAGCCAGCCATACGTTGCCCATTCCGCCCTGGCCGATGAGGGAGATCAGCGTGTAGGCGCCGACCGTTTGGCCGGCGAGTGACGCCGCTGGTTGCGGCAAGGGAGGAGCTCCTTCGAGGAAGGCCTCGCGGCCGACCTGGCTGCGCTCGTTCAACAGCGCCTCGAGGTCGTCTGCGAGCGTCGCATCTTCCTTGCGCACATCCGCGAGCCATGCACGCCGCTCACCCTCGGGCATCTCCATCGCGCGGTCGAGATACGGGCTCACGAGCCGCCAGCGATCCGGCGTGAGGTTGGCCACCTAGGTCCCCGCGGTCTCCCGGATCCGCCGGTGAAGATAGATCCGCGCCTTCTCCCAGTGCCGCTGTACCGTGCGCTCGGAGACGCCGCGCATCGCGGCGATCTCGGGAAAAGAGAATCCGCAGAAGAACTTGAGGTCCACGACATCCGCGAGCTCCGGATCGGCGCCCGTGAGCTCCTCGAGCGCGGCTCCGATCTGCACGATCTCGCCGTCGTCCACCACGGCTGCGCCGGCCTCCTCGTCGAGCGTCGTGATCTGGAACGCTCCGCCCCGCTTCTGGGCGCCGCGGCTGCGCGCATTGTCGATGATCAGGCCGCGCATCACCTTGGCGGCGTAGCCCATGAACCGGGCCTGATCGGGAAAGACGGCTCCCTCCCGTTGCGCGATGTTCAGGTACGCCTCGTGGAGGAGCGTGGTCGGGCTGAGGGTAACTCCTGAGCCGGGCCCGGCGAGCTGGCGCCGGGCCAGCTCGTGGAGCTCGGCATAGAGGGCGGAGAACAGCGCATCGGCCGCCGAGTGGTCGCCGCTCTCGGTCAGAGCGATCAGCGAGGAGACTGTGGGTGCCAAGGGCTGCTCACAGGTGAATCGGGCTCTGGTTCAGCAGGTTACCACCAGGCCCGGAGCGAACGGCTTACTCGAATCGCGCCGATGTCGCCTTTCGCGGGCCGATTCCGATCTCTCAAGCAGTGGGAAATGGGCCGCGAGGCCGCCCCAAGCCAAGGAGGGCTGCCATGGTCGGGTTCGAGCGAGCCAGTCGCTTCCTTTTCATTTGCCTCGCCGCAGCTCTCTGCGCCACGGTCGCAGCGGCGCAGGTGCTGGCTTCGGCCAACCTGCTGCCAACAACGTCGAATGCTCCTGAAGACTTCGGGACGTTGGGCTACACGACCACCAGGATCTCGGCCCTCTCTTTCAGTGGCCTGACGTACATCCCGGTACCCCCACTCAGCCGAACCTCAGACCGGACTGCGGATCAGCACTTCTATGCGACTCTCGACATTCCGGCCGGCGCGGTCATTGACTACATTGGCCTGAACAACGCCAACGATTCGACCCCCTACGTCATGGGCATCGGCCTCTGGCAGCGCGACAGCGGGGGCAACACGACCCTGGTGGCGGGCCTCTCGTGCTCGCAGCACAGTAGCTGGGCAACAGATCGCAATTCGGCCCCGATCGGGTACCTCTGGCAGCCTTCCATCAAGATGATCTTGATCCTCGAGGTTGAAGTCGCTCCAAGCAACAATTACGAGAGTTTCGGCTGGGTGGAGGTCTGGTGGCGCCGCACCGTCTCGCCGGGACCCCCCGTCATCAACACCTTCACCGACGTGCCGAAAGGCAGTCCGTACTTCAAGTTCGTCGAGGCGGTCGCCGCGGCAGGCATCACTGGCGGCTATCCCGACGGCAGGTTCGGCGTCAACGATCCGATCACGCGGGGCCAGATGGCCGTGTTTCTCTCCACAGCCCTCGGCCTGTACTGGCCGAATTGAGGCCCTCGTCGCGGCCGGCATCACGGCCGGCTACGGCGACGGAAGGTTCGGTGTCAACGATCCCATCACGCGCGGACAGATGGCGGTGTTTCCCTCGACGGCCCTCGGCCTGCAGTGGCCGGACTGAGAGCCTGCCCGGCGGGGCGCCGGGCGTGCGTGTCGGCTTTTCCCGCCGGTTTTCGATCTCCAAGACAAGGGGGAGAGGGCGAGACCGCCGCCCTTCGGCCCCGACTCAGGAGAGGAGGCATGGCGATGGGCGCTCTTCGGCTTCGACGAGGTTTCGGGTGTACGGCGGTCGCGCTCCTTTGGGCCGGTTTTGCGGCCGGGCAGGAGGGTGCGGCGACCCCCAGGGCTGTATCCACGCGACAGTCTCCCGACGCGTACGGCACGGGTCCCGCCGACTACACCGTGACGGTGATCCCGGCGACGGCATTCACATCGGACGACTACTACGTGACGGACTATGGTTCGCTCGCCCGCTACTTCCCGTTCGTTGACGCTCACCGCCACTACCGCGCCGGCCTGAGCGTTCCTTCGGGGGCGGTGATCGACTACATCGGCCTGGAATGTGCATCGGCGGCGAGCAATGAGCTGACCGCCCTGCTCTTCCGTGTCGATCGCGATGGCGGGCTGGCGGGTATCCTCGCTGTCGGCAACACGCCCCACGGATTCGGCACCGACTACAACTCGGACCCACTCGGCTGGGGGCTCGACCGGAACGTGCACAACGAGCTCGTGATCGACGTAGATCAAGCCCCGAACTCGGAGCCTCTCTTCGGCTGGATCGAGATCTGGTGGAAGCGCAGGGTCAGCCCGCCGCCAGTGATGGCGACATTCACGGACGTGCCGACGACACACCAGTTCTTTCAATTCGTCGAGGCGCTGCATGCGGCTGGGATTACGAACGGCTATCCGGACGGCCGGTTCGGCGTCAACGACTCGATCACGCGTGGGCAGATGGCGGTCTTCCTGTCCACCGCCCTCGGCCTGAACTGGCCGTATTGAGGTGACGTCATGAAACGAACCCAGAAGGCCTTCACGACCGCGCTGCTGCTGGTGGTCTCGAACGCGGTGTTGCGTGCGCAGGCGCCGCCTGAGTCACTGCGGGTGCCGACGACCATGCACCGCCCCGACGAATTCGGAACCGGGGCCTACGCCGTAACGGTGATCCCGGCGTCGTCTTTTACGGCCGACACTCAGGCGCGCACCCTCTATGGAGCTTCCTTTCGCGATTTCGGGCAGGATGACGACAGGAATTGGTATGCCGGCCATTTCTACTCCGGCGTGAGCGTACCGTCGGGCGCAGTCATCGATTTCATCGGGCTTCAGTCCTATGGCGAACCCGGAGGCAACATTGCCACTCTCTTCTACGTCGATCGCTACAGCGGGACGACGAGCGGGATTGTGAGCGTCGCGAGCACAGCGCACCAGAACCTTGTAGGTAGTGACTACAACGCGGCGGCACTCGGCTGGCAGCTCGTCCGAAACGTCCATAACGCTCTCGTCCTCGACGTCTACATCCCGGGCGGCTCAGAGCACGCGGGTGGCCTGGGCTGGGTCGAGATCTGGTGGAAACGGTCCTTGAGCCCGGGGCCAGCGTCGGCGACATTCACGGACGTGCCGACGACCCACCCGCTCTTCCAGTTCGTCGAGGCGCTGCATGCGGCCGGGATTACGAACGGCTATCCCGACGGCCGGTTCGGCGTCGATGATTCGATCACACGCGGGCAGATGGCGGTCTTTCTGTCCTCGGCCCTCGGCCTGCACTGGCCGTACTAGCAAGGAGGCAAGGCAATGGATCCTCATCGAGTTCGACGCAGCCTGGGCTCTATGGCCCTGGCGCTCTCTTCGGCGGCTTTCGCGGCCGCGGTGAGTCCGCCGGCGATGCCTTTGGCTCCGAGCACCCGCCACTCGCCCGACGAGTTCGGCACCCAGGATTACACGGTGACGGTGATCCCGGCGGCGTCGTTTACCTCGGACGATGCGTTCGTCACCGACTACGGCTCGCTCTCCCGGACCTTCGCGGATAACTCCGTGCACCGACATTACTTCGCCGGGGTGAGCATTCCCTCGGGGGCCGTAATCGACTTCGTCGGGCTCGAATGCTCTTCGCCCTTGGGCGGCGTTCTGACTGTCACGCCCTTCTACGTCGACGAATTCTCGGGAACCACCAGCGGAATCGTGGCGCTGACGAACACGGGCCACTCCTTCGACTCGGACTACAACGCGAGCGCTCTCGGCTGGCAGCTCGTCCAGAACATGCACAACGCGATCGTCCTGGACGTGGACCAGGCGCCGGGCTACAACCCAGCGTTCGGCTGGGTCGAGATCTGGTGGAAGCGCACGGTGAGCCCGGGTCCGGCGACGGCGACGTTCACCGACGTGCCGACGGATAGCCCGTACTACAAGTTCGTCGAGGCGCTCGTCGCGGCGGGAATCACGGCCGGCTATGGCGACGGTCGATTCGGCGTCAACGATCCGATCACGCGCGGACAGATGGCGGTGTTCCTCTCCGCGGCGCTCGGACTGCACTGGCCGTATTGATGGACTTCCAGCAGGGAGGTTGCATGCTCACCCGGCAGCGCCTGATTGCGGTGGCGATCGTCTTCGCAGGAGCGCTGTTGCCGGGTGGGGCCGCCGCGCAGTCGTATGGCGGGGGCGATCAGGTCCTGACCATCGCCGCACCGTCATTCCGGGGATTCATCATGCCGGGAGCGATCGATCCGGCCGATGGGTACCTCCACGCAACCAGTGACAACTACACAGAGTTTGGCGCGCCGGTCCGGCTCCCGGACGGGGCCCAGATCACGCAGGTTTGTCTGTATGCCAGAGACGAAGATCCGTCAGTCACCGTCTCGACAGTCATGGTGGCGATCAAGCTCGCGCCGGGGGGTGAGGCGCCGGGTGTCGTGTCCGTGCCCGGCTCGGTGGTGGTGGCGGACTTCCATTTCGGCTATGGCGTCGTGTGCACCGGTCCCATGTCCTACACGGTCCACGACACGGCGGACGTGGATCACGACGGCACCCCCGAGCACGTCGCGCTCCGTGTCTATGCGCTGTTGAACGCGGCGAGCCCGGTCGTCGGGTTCGGTGGAGTTCGGATCGCCTGGCACCGCCAGATCAGCCCGAAGCCGGCGACGGCGTCCTTCACCGATGTGCCGACCGATCACGAATTCTTCCAGTTTGTCGAGGCTCTCGTTGCAGCGGGCATTACGGCCGGCTATGGCGACGGAAGGTATGGCGTCGATGATCCGATCACGCGAGGTCAGATGGCGGTGTTTCTCTCATCTGCCCTCGGGCTGCATTGGACGAATTGACTGGCCTCGAGAAGGAGCTCCCATGACCAGGCACCAGCGGTCGATCCTCGCGGCGTTGGCCCTGGCCGTCGGATTGCTTCCCGGCGGAGCGCGCGCCCAATCGTATGGCGCGGGCGACCAGGTGCTCACGATCGGCGCGGCTTCGTTCGAGGATCAAGAGAGCGACCCGGGAGACATCTTGGGTGATGGGTATCTGTACCACGTGAATCCCCAGGTCTTCTTCGCGTCGGTCGTGCTGCCAAATGGAGCCGAGATCACGCAGATCTGTCTCTACGCAACCAACCACAAGGGGGCTCCTTCCTGCAGCTGAGCCTGCAGGCGGTCAAGCTCGTGCCGGGCGGGCTGGCACCCGGGGTGGTCACCATCCCCGGCGCATCGGTGACGGTGGATTCCACCTCCGGGTATGACTCGGCATGCAGCGGGCCGATCTCCTACACGTTCCACGACGCGGCGGACGTGGACGGTGACGGCACCATCGAGCTGGTCGCACATCGCCTCGCTGCCGACTTTTCACAGAGCGATGGTGGCCTGGGTCTCGGCGGCGCTCGGATCACCTGGCACCGGCAGGTGAGCCCGACGCTGGCCACGGCGTCCTTCACCGACGTTCCAACGAACCATCCGTTTTTCCAGTTCGTCGAGGCGCTCGTCGCCGCCGGCATCACGGCCGGGTATGGCGACGGAAGGTACGGGGTCAACGATCCGATCACGCGAGGCCAGATGGCCGTGTTTCTCTCCTCGGCCCTCGGTCTGCACTGGCCGAACTAGCCCGTTTCGAAATGGAGATCCCATGACCAAGAATGAGCGCTCGATCCTGGCCGCACTCGCTGTCCTCGGAGGGCTTCTGCCGGGCAGGGTGGCGGCGCAGTCGTATGGCACGGGCGATCAGGTGCTCACCATCGACGCAGCGTATTTTCGAGGGCTGCGCGGGCCCGGGTTCACCGACACCGGCGACGGATACCTCTACGGCAGGGACAACAAACTGTCGTTCGTGGCGCCCGTGCTGCTGCCCGACGGGGCCGAGATCACTCAGATTTGTCTGTACGCACGGAACGAGAGCCCGGACCACACGAGCTACGTCGCCCTCCAGCTCGAGGCGGTCAAGCTCGTGCCGGGTGGACAGCAATCGGCGGTCGCACTCGTCCCGGGTGCAGGCCTGACGGCCGGCCATTTCGGCTATGGTGTGGTTTGCACCGATCCAATCTCATACGTCTTCCACGACACGAGGGACGTGGATGGCGACGGCATCAGCGATGCCGCCGCACATCGGCTCGTGGCCTCCGTGTCGGCCGCCGGCTCGAGCCTCGGCATCGGCGGGGCTCGGATCGTCTGGCACCGCCAGGTCAGCCCGAAGCCGGCGACGGCTGCCTTCAGCGACGTGCCGACAACCCATCAATTCTTCCAGTTCGTGGAGGCGCTGCGCGCGGCAGGGATCACGAACGGCTATCCGGACGGCCGGTTCGGCGTGAACGATCCGATTACACGCGGACAGATGGCGGTTTATCTTGCCGCGGCTCTCGGCCTGCACTGGCCGAACTGAGGAGATGCGGTGGAGTCGCGCCAAAAGCACTTTCGAAAGGAGCCCGCATGAATGGAGTGGCCCGACTATCGGTCCGGCTTCTGGCGTCGATGCTCGCGGTGTGCATTGTGGACTTCGCATCGATCGCCCGAGCCCAGTCCTACGGCCCGGGCGAGCAGGTCCTCGTCATCGGCTCGTCGGCCTTTCGACCCATCGAGCAGGAGGTGTCGGGGCGCATCGACAACACCGACGGCTACCTCTACCCGGGCGCCGGTGCCGCCTCGGACTATTCCGCGGCCGTGACGCTCCCCGAAGGGGCCAAGATTCTGATGGTTTGTCTGTATGCGTTCGACGCCGACCCGAGCGCTGCGGTCGTATCCGAGATGCACGCGTTCAAGCTCGTGCCCGGGGGGACCGGCCCGGTCGAATTCAAGTACCGGGCACGTACATCTCCTCGTACTGGGACTTCGGATACGGCGTCGTTTGCAGCAATCCCCTCTCGTTCACCTATCGAACGACGGGAGACATCGACGGCGACGGCACGGCAGAAGACGTCGCGTACAGGATCGCGGTGAGCCTGAACGGTAGTCCGGTCAACGGATTTGGCGGGGCGCGAATCTTCTGGGAGCGTCAGGTGAGCCCCAAGCCGGGCACGGCATCCTTCAGCGACGTGCCGACGACGAGCGCATTGTTTCAGTTCGTCGAAGCCCTGCACGCAGCGGGGATTACGAACGGGTATCCGGATGGCCGGTTCGGCGTTAACGACCCGATTACGCGCGGACAGATGGCGGTCTTCCTGTCGGTCGCCCTTGGCCTGCACTGGTCGGAATGAGGCAACTCGGAAAAGTTCGGTATCCGACATCACACGGTGACGACGATCGGGCACCGCGTTCGAGAGAGGACAAGCGTTGCCTGAGCCCACTGGAAGGGAGTTTCGATGAGCTTTCGCCGACGCCTGGCCGGGGCTGGTGCCCTCTTCCTCGTGACTCTGGGGATGATGGGTCGTGCCTCCGCCGACTCGTTCGGCCTTGGCGACCAGGAGCTCGCGATCGGAGCCGCGGAGTTTCGAAGCGTGGATGACGCCCACCAGGGGTCGGTCGGAATCGGCGATGGATACCTCTACTACCCCAATGGCGTCGTCGTCGCACCGGTGCGGCTACCCGAGGGCGCGGAAATCTTTCAGATCTGCCTCTATGCCAACGACCCGGGCGCCGCGTCCGACGTCGTGGCCTACCTGGAAGCGGTCACACTCGCACCGGGCGGTCAGTCCCCGGGGCTCCTGTACCCGGCGCCTGGCCTGACGGCAGATTTCGACATCGGCTACGGAGTCGTCTGCACCGATCCGTTCTCGTACACGTTTCGCAGCACCGGCGACATCGATGGCAACGGCACGGTCGAACACGTCGCCCACCGACTTCACGTCTACATCGACGGCAACGCGGGTCTCGGCGGCGTTCGCATCCTCTGGCGGCGGCAGGTCAGTTCAAAGCCGGGGATCGCCTCTTTCAACGACGTGCCCACGACGCATCCGTACTTCCAGTTCATCGAGGCGCTGAAGAAGGCGGGCATCACCGGGGGCTGCCAGCAGTCGCCGCCGCTCTATTGCCCGGACAAGGCGATCTCGCGCGGAGAGCTGGCCGTCTACCTCGCCGCCGCGCTCGGGCTTCAGTGGCCGTGAGGGGCGAGCAGGCTGGAGTCAGCAGCCTCGCGTAGCGACAGGCGGCCCGCCGGGACGTCGACGCGCTCGGTGACGCGGCCGGACGGCCAGTGGACGATGACCCGGTCGGCTCGCTCGCGGTCGCCCAGGCCGAAGTACAGCTCCTTCGGGCCGGACGAAAGGAAGGAGTAGCCGGCCGCGACGACCTGGGTGCGGGAGATCCCACCCGACTCGACCGTGACGAGGGCGCCGAGGGCCTCGCGGGTGGAGCGGTGCGGGCCCGTCAGTGCGGGGTCTCCCGTCAGGGCGACGACCAGGGCCTTTGCCGCGGAGGGATTGCGGTTCATCCAGAGCGCCGGGGGCTGCAGGAACCCCGTCGCGAGAAGATCCGGGGCGCCGTCGCCGTTGACGTCCACGACGACGAGGCCGCGCTGGTTCGCCTGCGACTCGAGCCCGCTGACCGCCGCGAGCTCGTCGAAGTGGCGTCCGTCGCGGTTCCGGTAGAAGCGTTTCGGGGGCCGGCCCCAGAGCGAGTCGTCGCCGAAATCCGCCGTCGCGATTCCTTTCTCGAACTTCCTGTACTCGACGGACATGAGGTTCCAGAACTCGATCTCCCGCTCGGTCTCGTTCTTGCCCATGAGCATGCCGTTGACGACGAAGAGGTCGGGCCGCCCGTCCATGTCGGCGTCCACGAAGACGCAGCCCCATGACCAGGACGTGTCCCACACGCCGGCCTCCTCCGCGGCGTTCTCGAAGCGATTGCCACCAAGGTTCCGGAACAGGGACGAGCCGCGCGACAGGGCCTTCAGCTTGCGCCACACCAGCGGGCGTCCCAGCGAGTAGGGGAAGGGCGGCATCGGGTATCGCGGGTCGCTCAGGAACCAGTTCAACGGAAACGAGTAGTTCGAGACGTAGAAGTCGAGCCGCCCGTCGCCGTCGTAGTCGTCCACCGCCACGCCCATCCCGAACGCGGAATCGAGGACCCCGGCTTTTTTCGCGACGTTCGAGAACGTGCCGTCGCCGTTGTTGTGCAGATAGGCGTGGTCGCCGAAATCGTTCGCCACGTAAATGTCGGGCCAGCCGTCACCGTCCAGGTCCGCGGATTCGAGCGCGAGGCCCCAGCCCGTGTCGCCCGTCTTCGAAGCCCTCGTGACGTCGGTGAAGGTGCCGTCGCCGTTGTTGTGGAACAGGTGGTTGGGCGGCGCGTTGTCCGCCGCGATCGTGGGGCCGTAGTCGGGGTGGCCGTACACGAGGACGTAGAGGTCGGCAAGTCCGTCGCGGTCGTAGTCGAGCGCCGCGGCCGAGGTGCTGTATTCCTTGAGAGCCACGCCGGCCTTCGCGCCCATTTCCTCGAAGGTCCCGTCGCCGCGGTTGCGGTAGAGAAGGTTCGGGCGGTCGAGGTACGTGACGTAGAGGTCGGGCCGCCCGTCGTTGTCGAAGTCGAACGAGAGGGCGCCCAGCGCCTCGCCCTCCTGGCCGCCGACGCCGGCCCGCGCCGTGACGTCCTCGAAGGTGCCGTCGCCGCGATTGCGGTAGAGCCGATTGCCGTCACCTCCGCAGACGTAGAGGTCCTGGCGGCCGTCGCCGTCGAAGTCGAGGACCGCCACGCCCGGCGGCAAGTGTTCGCCGGGGAGCGGCATGTTCTTGCGGGCATTCGGTAGATACGGGTTGTGGACACGCGTGAGCCCGGCCTTCGCGGCGGCTTCCTCGAAGAGGAGCTCGGCCGCGCTCGCCGCGAGCCAGGAGATGACGGACCCCGCCTCCATCTGCCAGCCGCCGCCGGGAGCAGGGGAGAGGGTGGCGCGGATTCTGCCGCCCTCCTGGCGAAGCCCGCCGCGAGCGCCTCGGCCGGAAAGAAAGAGGCCGAGGACGATCTCGCGTTCGAGGCCGTGACGGTGGAAATCGAGGATCGTCGCTTCGGTCCGGCCGAGCGCCGCGAAGTTGGCGCGCAGTACCGCCAGCTTCTCGGCCAGCGCGTTCGCGCCGGCGACGGTGACGGGCCGGGTCTCCCCGCCGGGAGGGGGCAGGATTGCGATGAGAAAGGGAGACGGCGCGGGCACAGGGCGCAGGCCCTCCCCCGGCAGTGGGCCGCTCCACTGGAGCCGGGGTGAGAGGAGTGCCGCCGGGATCATTCCCTGCTCCCAACCCTCGAGAAACTGCTCGGCATAGTGCGACGTGCCGTCGGAATAGTCCTCCAGAGACGGGAGCTTTCGGTCGGGACGCGAGGAACAGGCGCAGGTGAGAAGAAGCGCGACCCACAGGGCTCGAGCGAGGCCGCGACACTGCATCGGCGAAACTATAATGCGCCCCCGACGTGCCTTCACTCGTCGAGCGCCTGCGCGAACGCATCGACCGCGAGGGCCCCATCTCCTTCGCCGATTTCATGCGCGCGGCCCTCTACGATCCGGACGAGGGTTATTACGCACGCGGACCGGCGATCGGCGAGGGGGGAGACTTCTTGACGTCCCCGCACGTGTCGCCGGCCTTCGCCGCCACACTCGCGCGGCTCTTCGCGATGGATGCCGAGCGGCTCGGGGACGGCCCTTTCGATTTCGTCGAGGTCGGGGCCGGCGGCGGGCGGTTTCTCGAAGACTTCGCGACGGCGCTGCGTGAGCTGGATCCGCAAACTGCGTCGAGAGTGCGCTGGACGGCGGTCGAGGCCTCGGCCGCAAGCCGCCGCGCCATCGCCGGGCGCGGGATCGAGCCCCCGCCGAGGATTCTCGCCGACGCCTCGGAGCTCGCCGAGGGCTCCGTCGCGGGCTGGATCTTCTCCAACGAGCTCTACGACGCCCTCCCGGTCGTGCGCGTGGCGGGTACGGGTGGTGGCCTCGAAGAACTCCGGGTTGCCTCCGTCGAAGGCCGCTTTTGTTGGGCGTCGGCGCCGGCTCCTGGGGCTCTTTCCGAACACCTGGCGCGCTTCGGCATCGCCCTCGAGCCCGGCCAGAAGGCGGAAATCGCGCTCGAAGCGGAGGGGCTCCATAGACGTCTGGCTCGGGCGCTCGGACGGGGCTGGCTCGTCGCGTTCGACTACGGGCATCCCGCGCGGATCCTGTATCACCCGTTCGCGCGGCCGGGTGGCACGCTGGCCGTGCATCGCGGCGGCGTTCGCGGCGGCGACCCGCTCGAGAACCCTGGGTCGCAGGATCTGACGGCGCACGTCAACTGGGACGTTCTCCTCTCCGCCGGCACTGCGGAAGGGCTGCACGCCGATCGCCTCATGCGGCAGGGTCTCTTCCTGGTCGAGCGCGGCGTGTTCGACTTTGCCGCGAGCGACGCGGAGAAGTGGCGGATCTTTCGCCTTGTGGATCCCGCAGGAATGGGCGAAGAAATCTCCGTTCTGGTGCAATCGAAGGGAGTGACGACGGGCGGTGCGCGCGACTGACGGGCGGAGCGAAACCCCGGCTGTCATCCCGAGAGAAGCGTGGATCCCTCTCCGAGCCGCATCGAGACTCGAAAGGGATCCCTCGGGCCTGCGGCCCTCGGGATGACAAGGCACGATCGCGGCCCTCGGGATGACAAGGCACGATCGTGGCTCTCGGGATGACAAGGCACGATCGTGGCCCTCGGGATGGACCAAGCACGATCGGGGCCCTCGGGATGACAAGGGCTTGATCGCGGCTCGGAGGATGACGAAGGCAGGGTGTTGCTTCGCGATGACAAGGGGTTTGGTTTCGCTTCCCGCGTCCGATAGAATGCCGCGCCAGTGGGCCAGTACTTCCCGATTCTCATCTTCGCGTTGCTTGCGGCGGCCCTGCCGCTTGGCACGATCGTGGTCGCCCGGGTGATCCAGAGCCGCAAGCCCAATCCGGCCAAGCTCGAGCCCTACGAGTGCGGTGTGGAGGCTACGACCTCGGCCTTCGACACGCGCTTCTCGGTGCGGTACTTCCTGATCGCCGTGCTCTTCGTCGTCTTCGACGTCGAGACGATCTTCCTGTTTCCCTGGGCCATCATGTTCAATCGCCTCGGTCTTTTCGGCCTGGTCGAGATGCTGGTCTTCCTCCTGATCCTGGTGGTGGGCTACGTCTACTGCTGGAAGCGCAACGCCCTCGACTGGGCCTGATCCGAGGGCGAAAGGGGAGCGCATGGGTCTGGTCGACAACCGGTTCGAGGACAACGTCGTCACGACGACGGTGGACTCGGTGATCAACTGGGCGCGGCGCTCCTCGATCTGGCCGATGCAGTTCGGTCTGGCATGTTGCGCCATCGAGATGATGGCCGTCATGGATGCGCGGCACGATCTCGCCCGCTTCGGCGCCGAGGTCTTCCGCGGCACGCCGCGGCAGTCCGACCTGATGATCGTGGCGGGGACGGTCGTCGAAAAGATGGCCCCGATCGTCAAGCGCCTCTATGACCAGATGCCCGAGCCCAAGTGGGTCATCGCGATGGGCTCTTGCGCGACCTGCGGGGGTCCGTACAAGACCTATGCCGTGACGCAGGGTGTGGACCGCATCGTCCCCGTGGACGTCTACGTTCCGGGCTGCCCGCCGCGCCCCGAGGCCCTCATCTACGGGATCATGGCTCTCCAGAAGAAAATCGACCGGATGAAGGTCATCCGGAAGGCCTCCTGATTGGCGGACGTCGAGAAGGCTCCGGCCGAGGAGAAGAAGCCCCGGCCCGCGGCGGTGGACGCCTCGGGCCATTCGTGGGTCAGGTCGATCCGCTCGGCCCTGCCCGACACCGTCGTCTCCGCAAAGGAGTTCGCGGGACAGGTGACGGTCGTGGTCCAGAAGGACGCGATCGCGCGCGTGGCCCGTCACCTGAAGGACGCGGAGGACTTCAAGTACTGCGTGGACGTGACGGCCGTGGACTGGAAGGATCGCAGCCCCCGGTTCGACGTCGTCTACCACTTCTACTCGTTTTCGAAGAACGATCGGATCCGCGTCAAGTGCGGCGTCGCGGAGGAGGAGGAAGTACCGTCGATCGCGTCCGTCTTCCTCGCCGCGAACTGGTGCGAGCGCGAGACCTACGACATGTACGGGATCCGCTTCACCGGCCATCCGGATCTGCGGCGGATCCTGACCTGGGACGGGTTCCACGGGCATCCCCTGCGCAAGGACTTTCCGCTCGAAGGCGTGGACACGGGAGCGGCCATCTACCCCGAGGAGTGGCCGGAAGGCGGAGGGCCGTCCAAGGGCGATTCGAATCGGAAGGTGGTCTCGTGAGTCTGAAAGCTCGAATCTCGAATTTCGAGATTGGAATCCGATGACGGACGAAAAGATCTCGCAGGCCGAGAGGGACGAGGCGGCGTACTTCGCCCAGAGGGCGAAGGCGGGCGCCGCCGCCGAGCAGGCCGCATCCGGCAAAGCTCCCGGCGATCACACCCTCTTCGACGTCCAGGAGATGGAGCTCAACTTCGGCCCGCAGCATCCGTCGACGCACGGAGTCCTGCGGCTCGTTCTCAAGGTCGACGGCGAGAGGATCCTCGAGGCCAAACCGGATGTCGGCTATCTCCACCGCGGCACCGAGAAGCTCTTCGAGACCGAGACCTATCCGATGGGGATCCCGCACACCGACCGGATGGACTACGTGGCCGCGGCGACGAACAATCACGCTTTCTGCCTGGCGGTCGAGAAGCTGCTCGGCGTCGAGATTCCGCGCCGCGCCCAGCTCGTCCGCGTCATCCTGGACGAGCTGCAGCGGCTCTCCTCGCACCTCGTTTGGCTCGGGACCTCCGGAATCGATCTGGGTGCGGTCACGCCGTTCTGGTACGCGTTCCGGGAGCGGGAGCAGATCCTGGATTTCTTCGAGGAGTACTGCGGGGCGCGCCTGACCCTGAACTGCATGCGGATCGGCGGGCTGCCGTTCGATCTGACGCCCGGCTGGACGGAGCGGGTTGCGGAGTTCACCGCGGACCTGCCCGCGCGCATCGACGACTACGAACAGCTGCTGACCGACAACCGGATCTGGAAGAAGCGGACGGTCGGCGTGGGCGTCATCTCGGCCGAGGAGTGCATCGAGTGGGGCCTGACGGGCCCCATCCTGCGCGGCTCGGGCGTCGAGTGGGACCTGCGCCGGGCCCGCCCCTACGAGTGCTACGACGAACTGAATTTCATCGTGCCGACCCGGCAGAACGGCGACACCTACGACCGTTACGTCGTGCGCGTCCAGGAGATGCGCCAGAGCGCGCGGATCATCCGGCAGTGCCTCGAGAGGCTCGAGCCGGGAGAGATTCGCGGTAAGGTGCCGCGCGTGATCAAGCCGCCCGCCGAGGAGGTCTACGCCTCGATCGAGTCGCCCAAGGGCGAGCTCGGTTTCTACTGCGTCTCCAACGGAACCAACAAGCCCTACCGCATGCACGTGCGTCCCCCGTCGTTCATCAACCTCCAGGCGCTTCCCCGCCTGGCCAAGGGCCACCTCGTTTCGGACCTCGTGGCGCTCATCGGCACGATCGACATCGTGCTTGGAGAGGTAGACCGGTGAGGGGGGCGGGATGCGGGATGCGGGATGCGGGATACGGGATACGGGATACGGGATGAGTGCCGAAGTCTGGACGTACGTCAAGGTCGTGCTGCTCGTGGCGACCGTGCCGGCGATCGTCGGCTTCGTCATCGTGCTGGCCGAACGCCGGATCATGGGCTTCATGCAGGTCCGCCTCGGCCCCAACCGCGTGGGGCCCGAGGGCGTGCTGCAGGGCCTGGCGGACCTCCTGAAGCTCGTGACGAAGGAAGACATTACCCCGGCGAAGGCCGAGAAGGCGGTGCACTTCCTCGCGCCCGTACTCGCCGTCATCCCGGCGCTGACGGCCCTCGCCGTCATTCCGTTCGGGCCGCCGGTCCGGATCGGGAAGACGATGGTGCCGCTCTGGGTGGCCGACGTGAACATCGGGCTCCTGTTCCTGCTCGCGATCACCTCGATCGGCGTCTACGGGATCATCCTCGGGGGCTGGTCCTCGAACAACAAGTACTCGCTCCTCGGGGGCCTGCGCTCGGCGGCGCAGCTCGTGTCCTACGAGGTGCCGATGGGGCTGTCCCTCGTGTCGGTACTTCTCATGACGCGGTCGCTCTCGCTCGTCGAGATCGTGCGGCGTCAGGAGGCGACCGGGCTGTGGTTCGTCTTCCCGGGCCTCGTCGCCTTCTTCATCTACTTCGTGTCCGGTGTGGCCGAGACCAACCGCAACCCGTTCGACCTGCCGGAGGCCGAGTCGGAGCTCGTCTCCGGGTTCAACACGGAGTACTCGGGGGTGAAGTTCGCCTTCTTCTTCCTCGGCGAGTACACGGCCATGATCATCATCTCGTGCGTGGCCGTGACGGTCTTCTTCGGCGGCTGGCTCGCGCCGTTTCCGAGCGTCCCGGCCTTTCGTTTCCTGGGCGCCGTGCCGGGCGCCGTGTGGTTCCTCGCGAAGGTCGGCGTGTTCATCTTCGGCTACATCTGGTTTCGCTCGACCTTCCCGCGCTATCGCTTCGACCAGCTGATGGCGCTCGGCTGGAAGTGGCTGATCCCGCTCGCGCTGACGAACATCCTCGCGGTGGCGCTGGCGGTGCTCCTGTTTCCGGGGAGAACGACGGGACTCGTGTGGCTCGCGTGGATCTTCGGCGGGCTCTTCGTCGCGATGTTCGCGCTCTCGAAGCTGCGGCAGGCCCTCACGCGACGGGAGCGTCTCGCGGCCGAGCCGCATCCGGTGGAGGGCTGACGCGGTGGCTCTGAAAAGGTGGCTCGACCGGCTCGCCCTGCTGGACCTCTTCGACGGTCTTTCGGTGACCGGACGGCATCTGCTGAAGAAGAAGGTGACGATCGAATACCCGGAGCAGAAGAAGCTTCCCTCCGACCGGTTCCGGGGCATGTTTCGTCTCGACGAGGAGCGCTGCATCAAGTGCACGCTCTGCGCCATCGAGTGCCCGATCAACATCATCTACATCGACTGGCACAACGAGAAGGACCCGGCGGGCAAGTCCGTCAAGGTGCTCGACCGCTTCGACGTGGACCTGAAGCGGTGCATGTTCTGCCAGCTCTGCGAGGAGGCCTGTCCGACGGTGCCGAAGTCGATCTGGCTGACGACGAAGACCTACGAGATGGCCTCCTACGAGCGCAACGAGGCGCTCTACCTCGACATCCGCAAGCTCACCGACTGGCGCGAGGCTCCGAACGTGAAGCCGTTCACGGTCGTGGAGAGGGGCTGACCGTGGCCTCCGGGGCGCTCCTCACGGGAACCGCCGGCTGGCTCTTCGTGATCTTTTCCCTGCTGGCGCTGGTGGCCGCGATCGCGGTCGTGGTGGCGCGGCATCCCGTTCATTCGGCCCTGTACCTGCTGCTCTCGTTTCTGCTCGTGGCCTGCATCTTCATCCTGCAGCAAGCCGAGTTCGTGGGAGCCGTCCAGATCCTGGTGTATGCGGGCGGGATCATGGTGCTTTTTCTCTTCGTCGTGATGCTCGTGAACCCGGGCACCGTCAAGACCGTGAAGTCGTTCCAGCACCAGTGGGACGTGGCGCTGCTGCTGACCCCCGTGTTCCTGCTGCCGTTCCTCTATATCCTCGCGACCGAGAAGCTGCCGGACGTTCCGTTCCGCCCGGATGCCTTCCGCATGGCGCGGGGTCACGTGGCCGGCAACACCGAGGCGGTTTCGTGGGTGCTGTTTCGCGACTACCTCTTGCCGTTCGAGGTGGCCTCGGTATTCCTGCTCGTGGCGATGGTCGGTGCGGTGGTCCTTGGAAAGCGGTCCGTGGAGAAGATGGACTGATGCGCCGCGGAGGGGACCGGGCATGACGATCACGATCAACCACTACCTGATCGTGAGCCTCCTGCTCTTTGCGATCGGCTTTGTCGGCGTCCTGGTGCGCCGCAACTTCCTGACGATCCTCATGTCGATCGAGCTGATGTTGAACGCGGTCAACCTCAACCTGATCGCGTTCTCGCGGCGCCTCTCCGACCTGACGGGCCAGGTGTTTTCGGTGTTCGTGATCACCATCGCCGCGGGAGAGGCCGCCATCGGGCTGGCCCTGACGATCTCGTTCTTCCGGCAGCGCAAGACGCTCGACGTCGAAGAAGCGCACACGATGCAGGGATAGCGGATGCGTCAATTCATCTGGGCGATCCCGCTTCTCCCGCTGGCGGGCTTTGCCGTCAATGGGCTCCTGTACCTCCTGTCCCATCGCACGCAAGGCGAGGCGCACGGCCACGGCGACGGGGGCCACGCCGCCCCGGCGGCGGATCACGGCGCGCATGCCGGCGGGCACGGGGACTCCCACGCGGCGATTCCCTTCCGAAGCGTCCACACGGCGGTGGGGGTGGGCAGCGTGGGGCTGGCATGCCTGCTCGCGCTCGGAGCGATCTTCGACGTGGGCCTCCGGGCCTTCGCGGAGGGGGCGTCCCACACGGTCACGCTCTACCGCTGGATACCGCTGGGCGTGAACCAGGCCGTGGGGCAGGTGCACGGGGGGGCGGCGGACTGGTTCGTCGACGTGGCGTTCCGCCTCGATTCGCTCTCCGCGCTCATGCTCGCCTTCGTCACGTTCGTGGGGTTCCTCATTCACGTCTACTCGGCGGGTTACATGGCCCACGAGGAGGGTTACGGCCGGTATTTCGCCTACCTGAACCTCTTCATGTTCGCGATGCTGGTCCTCGTTCTCGGGGCGAACTTCCTCCTGCTCTTCGTCGGATGGGAGGGCGTGGGGCTCTGCTCGTACCTCCTCATCGGCTACTACTATGACAAGAATTTCGCGGCGGACGCCGGCAAGAAGGCGTTCGTCGTCAACCGCATCGGCGATTTCGGCTTCATCCTCGGAATCTTCGGCGTATTCGCGCTCTTCGGCTCGGTGGACTTTCAGAAAGTTTTTGCGGCGGCGGCGGCGAATCCGGCGGCGTACACGCCGTTCATGACGCTCGTCTGCCTGCTGCTCTTCGTCGGGGCGTGTGGCAAGTCCGCGCAGTTTCCCCTGTACGTCTGGCTGCCCGACGCTATGGCCGGGCCCACGCCCGTCTCCGCGCTCATCCACGCGGCCACGATGGTGACGGCGGGCGTCTACATGGTCGCTCGGTGCAACGTGTTCTTCCGCCTCGCGCCCAACGCCATGATCGTCGTGGCGATCGTCGGCGCCTTCACGGCCCTCTTCGCGGCCACGATCGGCGTGGCCCAGAACGACATCAAGAAGGTGCTCGCGTATTCGACGGTGTCCCAGCTCGGTTACATGTTCCTGGCCTGCGGTGTCGGGGCGTTCACCGAAGGCATGTTCCACGTCACGACGCACGCTTTCTTCAAAGCGTGCCTCTTCCTCGGCGCCGGGTCCGTCATCCATGCGATGGGAGGCGAGCAGGACATCCGGAAGATGGGCGGGCTCGCCACGAAGATCCCGACCACCTACCGCACCTTCCTCATCGCGACCCTGACGATCGCGGGCGTGCCGTTCCTGGCGGCCTTCTTCTCGAAGGACGCGATTAAGGCCGCCGTGTTCCACGCCGAGTTCGAGGCCCTCCCGTGGCTGCCGAGGGTTCTGTACGCGGTGGCCCTCTTCACCGCGGGGCTGACGGCGTTCTACATGTTCCGACTCCTGTCGCTGACCTTCTGGGGGACTTTCCGCGGCACGAAGGAGCAGGAGTCCCACGTCCACGAGTCGCCCGCGTCGATGACGGTGCCGCTGATCGTGCTCGCCTTCCTCTCCATCGTTTCGGGGTACGTGGGCGTGCCGATCATCGAGCACGGCGACCGAATCGGCGAATTCCTGAGGCCCATCCGGCTGCCGATCGCGGGCCTCGCGGAGAAGGGGCACCACGCGCCGCTTTCGCTGGAGTTCGCCCTCATGGCGGCGGCCGTCGCCGTGGCGTCGGTCGGCATCTACCTCGCCTGGTCCTGGTACGCCAAGGGCGAGGGGCGCGTTCCGGCGCGGCTGGCCGTGCAGTGGCCGGGCGTCTACCGCGCGGTTTCCAACAAGTACTTCGTGGACGAGTTCTATGACCGGGTCTTCGTGCGTGGCCTCGCGCTCGGCGGCGGCCGGTTCCTCTGGGAGGTCGACGCAACCGTGGTCGATCTCATCCCCAACGGCGCCGGGGCCTTGACGCGCGGGGCCTCCTGGCTCGCCTCGTTCTTCGATCAGTACGTCGTCGACGGTCTCGTCAACGGCGTCGCGAACATGCTGCAGGCCCTCTATGGACTCTTTCGCCGGGCCCAGACCGGCAGGGTCCAGAACTACGCGCTGGTCATGGGCGGGGGGCTCTTCTGCCTCGTGACCGTCTACCTGCTATTCCGATGAGGACCCGATGGAACAACTGACGCACATCCCCATCCTCTCGCTCATCACCTACATCCCGCTCATCGGGGCACTGGCCATCGTCTTCCTCTTCCCGAAGGAAAAGACGGGCCCGATCAAGGCCTTCGCGACTCTGGTGGCGGCGATCGACCTCGCCGTATCACTGCCCCTCTGGTGGGCTTTCGATCGGGGCAAGGACGGCTACCAGTTCGTGGAGAAGGCGTCCTGGATCCCGTCGCTCGGCGTCAGTTACCACTTCGGGATCGACGGGATCTCGCTCCTCCTGATCCTGCTGACGACGATCATGGGCTTGATCGCCGTGTATTGCTCGTACTCGGCGATCACCGAGCGGCAGAAGGAGTACTACGTGCTCCTGCTGCTCCTTCAGACCTTCATGATCGGGACGTTCTGCTGCCTCGACCTCTTCCTCTTCTACGTCTTCTGGGAGGTGATGCTCGTCCCGATGTACTTCCTGATCGGCGTCTGGGGCGGGTCGCGCCGGCTCTACGCGGCAATCAAGTTCTTCCTCTACACGCTCGCCGGTTCGGTCCTCATGCTGCTCGGCATCATCGCCCTGTACTTCTACAACACGACGGGCTTCCTCGGGTACAAGGGCCTCGGCAACGCGGCGACCTTCTCGATCGAGCAATTGACGGCGGTCGCCGCCGGGATGCCGGGGGAGCTCCAGATCTGGCTCTTCTTCGCGTTCTTCTTCGGCTTCGCCATCAAGGTTCCGATGTTCCCGTTCCACACGTGGCTGCCCGACGCCCACACGGAGGCGCCCACGGCGGGCTCCGTGATCCTGGCCGCGATCCTCCTGAAGATGGGGACCTACGGCTTCGTGCGGTTTTCGCTGCCGATGTTTCCGGAGGCGGTGCGCAATGGCCGCGTGATCGGCCTGATGGCCGGGCTGGCCATCATCGGAATCGTCTACGGCGCGATGGTTACGCTCGTGCAGAAGGACATGAAGAAGCTGATCGCCTACTCCTCGGTCTCGCACCTCGGCTTCGTGATGCTCGGCATCTTTGCGCTGAACGTGGCAGGGGTCCAGGGCGGCGTGCTGCAGATGATCAACCACGGCATATCGACCGGCGGGCTGTTCCTGCTCGTCGGCATCGTCTACGAGCGCCGCCACACCCGGATGATCGCCGAGTACGGCGGTCTGGCGAAGCAAATGCCCATCTATGCGACCTACTTCATGGTTCTCGTCCTCTCCTCGATGGGCCTGCCTCTGCTGAACGGGTTCATCGGCGAGTTTGCGATCCTGCAGGGCGCCTTCGCGAAGAATTTCTGGTGGGCGTTCTTCGCGGCCACGGGCATCGTGCTCGGCGCCGCGTACCTGCTGTGGCTCTACCAACGGATCTTCTTTGGCGAGCTCACCAATCCGGCCAACGCGAAGCTCGCGGACCTGACTGTGCGCGAGCAGCTCACGCTCGCTCCCCTGATCGTTCTCGCTCTCTGGATCGGGCTGTATCCGAAGCCGATCTTCGACGTGCTGCGCCGGCCCTCCGAGAAGATCGTCCAGGCGGTGACCCGACCGGCGGTCGAGGCGCCCGCCTTCGCGCTCGAAAGCGCTCCGGCCGCGGCGGGCGGCGAGGCCGCGCACCCGTGACGTTCGCCTTCCGTCCGGCCGACTGGATTCTCCTGTCGCCGGAGCTCTTCCTGACCGCGGCCGGGCTCGCGATGCTGTCCTTCGCCGTGGCGCTCGGCAAGAAGAAGGAGGAGTTCCTGGCCTTCTTCGCGATGCTCTCGATCGCCGTGACCGGAGCCCTGCTCGTCTTCGTGGCCGGCCAGCCGGACCGCCGGACGGCGATCCTCGGCGGAGCGTTTGTCGTCGACAACTTCGCCCTGTTCTTCAAGGCTCTCATCCTGCTGTCCATCGCCCTTACGGTCCTCGCGTCGGTGCGGTTCGTGGGCTCGGCGCCCTACCCGGGCGGCGAGTACTACGCGCTGCTGCTCTTCGCCGGCGTGGGCATGCTCTTCATGGTGTCAGGCAACAATCTGATCGCGATCTACGTCGCCCTCGAGCTCATGGCCCTTTCGTCGTACATCCTCGCCGGCTACTTCAAGGGCGAGGTCAAGTCGACCGAGGCGGCGCTGAAGTACTTCATCCTGGGAGCATTCTCTTCGGGCGTGCTGCTGTACGGGCTATCGCTCGTGTACGGAGTGACCGGGATCATGGGCCTGCCCGAGCTCGCAAAGCTCTTCGCCTCGGTCGAAAGGTCGAACCTCCTCATTCTCGGCATCCTGCTCATCCTGGCCGGCCTGCTCTTCAAGATCGCGGCGGTGCCGTTCCACGTCTGGACGCCCGACGTCTACGAAGGGTCGCCGACGCCGGTCACGGCGTTCTTCTCGGTCGGCCCGAAGATCGCCGCGTACGGCATCCTTGCTCGCATCTTCTACGTCGCGTTCCCGAAGTTTCACGCCGACTGGGGCCTGATCGTGGCCCTGGTGGCGGCGGCTACGATGGTCCTCGGCAACGTGGCCGCGCTGCTGCAGTCCAACGTGAAGCGCATGCTCGCGTACTCGTCGATCGCCAGTGCCGGATACGCGCTGCTCGGGGTCCTCGGCTTCCGGACGGAATGGGGCCTGTGGGGGATCCTGGTCTACCTGCTCGCCTATGCGCTGATGAATTTCGGGGCGTTCAGCGTGGTGATCCTTCTCGAGAGCCGGGGGTATGCCGCGGAGTCGGTGTCGGACTTCAACGGCCTCGCCCAGCGCAACATGCCGGCCGCCCTCGTGATGCTGCTCTTTCTGCTGTCTCTGGCCGGTGTTCCGCCGACCGCGGGCTTCATCGGCAAGTACTATCTGTTCACCGCGGCGATGAAGGCGGGGTACAGCTGGCTGGCGGTGCTGGCCGTGCTGATGTCGGCCGTCTCGATCTTCTACTACTTCCGAATCGTTTCCGCGATGTTCTTCACCGAGGGGTCCCGGGCGAAGCTCGCGAGCTCTTATGCGCTGACCGCCACGGTCGTGATCTGTGCCGCCGGCACCCTGGCGATCGGCGTCCTGCCGCAGCCCTTCCTCTCCATCTTGAAGACCTGCGGCCTTGGCCCCTAGCCTCTGATCCCGTATCCCGTATCCCGATCCCGCCCGGATAGACTGCCCCGGTGAACCCCCGTGCTGGCTGGGCCCGGGCAGCGACCCTGGGAGTCATGTTTCCGGCTCTTCTGGTCGCCGGATACCTGCTCGGCCGCTGGATCGGACGGTGGCTCGGTCTGGGCGAGTGGACGGCGGCGGCGGGCGCGGCGCTCGGGGCCGTCGGTGGCTTCATCGAGCTCTTTCGATGGGCCGCGCGGTCCGGCGACGAATGAGCACTGAGGAACGGGTCCTCCGGCGGATCCAGCGCCGCGCTCTCGTCTTCACAACCCTTTCATGCGCAGTGGCTTCCGTCTTCAGCTGGCGCGCGGCCATATCCTTGACAATCGGCGCCGCCGTGGTAATTTTCAGCCTCCTGGTTCTCGAGAAGCTGACCGAGCGTCTCGTTCCCCCGCAGGCAAAGCATGGGATTCGCGCGCTGGGACCCCTCCTGCTGGTGACGGCCGCGAGCCTCTTGCTCCTCGGGGTGGCCGCCTTCCGCTGGAAAGGGTTCAGCCTGGCGGGGGGAGCCGCGGGAATCTCGGCCGTCGTGGCCGCGGTGGTGGCAGAAGGGTTCGAGCGAGGGGGAGACGGGGTCCGATAATGGAACATCACTCGATTCTCTACGGGCCGGTCAACCGCCTGCTCCTCGCGCTGTTCGGCCCGCCGCCGGTCGCGAGGCTCTCGCCGGGATGGAGAGCGTTCCTCTTCCCGAATGGCGCGAGCGCCTGGATTCCCGATACCGCCATCATGGTGCTGCTTCTGACGGCCATCATCGCGGTGATCTTCCCGCTGGCAGCCCGCCGTTTCGACGGGGAGCGGCCCGGCGGGGTGCAGAACTTTCTCGAGATGATCGTGGATGCGATCCGCGGCCTGCTCGACGACGTCATCGGGCACGGGGCGTCGGCGAAATACCTCCCGATCATCGGCACGTTCGCGCTGTTCATCTTCATGGGGAACCTGTTCGGCCTTCTGTTCCCGCTGCAGCCGCCGACCGGATCGCTTTCGACGACCGTGGCGCTTGCCGTCATCTCGTTTCTCTACTTCAACTGGCAGGGCATCAAGGAGAACGGATTCTTCGGATACCTGAAGCACTTCATGGGCCCGGTATGGTGGCTCGCGCCGCTCTTCTTCGTCATCGAGATGATCGGGAACTTCGCGCGAATCCTGTCCCTGTCGTTGCGGCTCTTCATGAACATCTCGGGCGAGCACACGGTGACCGGCTTCTTCGCGAGCCTGTTGCCGATCGTGGTGCCCTGGCCGCTGATGGCCCTGGGGCTGTTCACGGCCCTGCTCCAGTCGTTCATCTTTGTTACGCTGACGGCTGTGTACATCAACCTGTCCACGGCTCACGAAGAACACTGAAATCGTTCGAGAGGAAGAAGGAGAACTGCGGATGTTGAAGAAAGCGTTTTTGATCGGGGTCCTCGCGCTGGCTTGCCTGGCGCTTCCCGCGATGGCGCAGGAGCCGGGAGCCGGAGGGGCGGCTTCCGGGGGCGTGCGCTGGGGCGCCATCTCGGCTGCGTTCCTGCTCGGAATAGCGGCGGCGGCCGGCGCCATGGCGCAGGGGCGTGCCACCTCGTCGGCCGCGGAGGCCATGTCCCGCAACCCCGGGGCAGCCGGCCCGATTCGCCTCATGACCATCATTGGTCTGGCTCTCATCGAGTCGCTCGTGCTCTACGCCCTGTTGATCGCGAGCCAGGTCAGCAAGCTCTAGGAACCGCACCGGTAAGGCTTCCCGTCCCGACCGGGCGGGAGGCCTTTTTGTCTCTTTTTGGGTACATCCTGACCCCGGGTGGAAACCTCGGCGAGGGTCGGCACGTATTCCTGATGTGAAGGGCCTCGTCGAAACGCCCGCCTACTCCGTAGAAAACTCGGGGGTTAAGCCGGTTCGGGAGTGGTGGGGCTCGTTTTAGCCGGACGGGCAAGGATCTTGCGAAACCGGGACGTTATGGAAAAGGTAAGCGTGCAACCGAGCCTCGAACCCGTGACCCCGCCGGCCATCAGCGCCTGGGACTTCGATTCCCAGGTGATGCCCTTCGTGGACTCGCTCTACAACACCGCGTACCGGATGACTCGCAGCTCCGAGGATGCGGAAGACCTCGTCCAGGAGACCTACTTCAAGGCGTACAAGTACTACGACAAGTTCGAAGAGGGAACGAACCTGAAGGCGTGGCTCTTCAAGATCCTCAAGAACACGTTCATCAACAACTACCGCAAGAAGAAGCTCGAGCCGCGCAGCGTCGACTTCGCCGAGATCGAGGACTCCTTCGAGCGCATCGTCCGCCGCGACAGCGGCGAGCCAGCGGGCGACCCCGAGGCCGAGTTCTTCAGCGGTGTCCTGGACGACGACGTCCGCAAGTCGCTCGAGTCCCTGCCGTACGACTACCGGATGGTCGTGATCCTGGCGGATCTCGAGGACTTCTCCTACAAGGAGATCGCCGAGATCCTGGATTGCCCGGTCGGGACGGTCATGTCCCGGCTGTACCGGGGTCGAAAGCTCCTGGAGAAAGCCCTCCTCAAGTACGCGCGCAAGCACGGCTACATCCGGGGGGCGGAGCCGACCAAGATGCGGACCCGGCCCCGGACCGCCTAGTTCGGGGCGACCGCCCGCGGGGACAGGAGCCCCATCCCCGGGGACGGAATAAGGGGTCCTGGGGTATCGTTTCCCCCCTCGGCCCCATGAACTGCGCCAGAGCCCGATTTCTCCTGTACGCCTACCTCGACCGCGATCTGCCCGGGGCAGACGGGGGGATGCTGGATAGGCATCTCGGCGTGTGTTCGTCCTGTGCCCTGCGAGCCCGCTCGGCGAGGGACCTCTCGCGGCTTCTTCACGCCCGGCTCGAATACACCCGGGCGCCGCTCGCCCTGAGGGAGAGGCTCCACGGAGGCCTCGTTACTCCGCGGTTACGGCTTCGGTATGCGCCGCTCGGCATCGCGGCCTCGATCCTGCTCCTCATCCTTCCGCTGGTCGCCGACCAGTCGGGCACGCGGGGGGCAGCCTTCTCGATGGCCGCTCCGGTGGCGGCCACCATGCCGCGGGGCGCGGTTCCGGTCTCGCGCCAGATGACCGGCACCTTCGTCTGCCTTCAGTGCGAGGGCCGTCACGAAAAGGACGTTTGCCCCCTCGAGCGCCCCAACCACAAGGTCAGCCACGAGCTCGGCTTCTGCGCCGACAACGGCGAGACGTGGCGCATCATGACCGCAGATTCCACCTTCGCGAGCGCATCCGTCGGGCAGGCGGTCGCTGTCGAGGGTGTCGCGTTCCCCGAGTCGGGGTTCCTGCGCGCCTCGCGGGTGGGGTACTAACCGTCGCCTCCGCTTCGCTCGGGGGTCTGCGCGCTATCGCGCGCACCGGCTTGCGGCTCGCCCGGATGCGGGCTCGACCGCAAACCTGATCCCTCGCTGCGCTTCGGCTCCCGCATCGCGAACCTCCTCCCGCCCTTCGGTCGGGAGACTATTGCGCGATGCGCAAGCACGATCGGATCTGTCCGGTCCAATAAGATGAGGCCATGAGCCAGTGGTTGGAGGCGACCGCCCCGGCGCGCATCGATCTGGCGGGCGGGACCCTCGATCTCTGGCCGCTCCACGTTCTGCACCCGGGGTCGGTCACGATCAACCTCGCCATCGACCTGCGCGCGCGTTGCCGCGTGCGGGTGCGGGAGGGCGGATATCGCGTCTCGGTCCCCGAGCTCGGCTATGAGCGCGTGGTCGGCAATCCGCGGGAACTCCTCTCCGACCCGCGCGGCGCTCTCGCCGGCGCGCTGCTCGAAGGCCTTCAGATCACCGAACCGCGCGAGGTCGAGCTGTTCTCGGATGTTCCCTACAGTTCGGGCCTCGGCGGCTCCTCGGCCCTGACCGTGGCGATGGCTGCCGCGCTCGCGGCGAGCGTCGGAAGGGACTTTGGGGGGGAAGGGCGCGTCGACTTCGTGCGGGACGTGGAGACGAGAGTGCTGGGAAAGCCGGCCGGAGTCCAAGACTACTATCCGCCGTTTTCGGGCGGGATGCACCTGCTGCGCTTCCAGCCCGGCCGCGTGGAGGTCGAGCGGCGGGACGTCGATCCGGCCGCCTGGCTTCGCCACCTGACGCTGTTCGATACCGGCGCCGCCCACTCTTCCGGAATGAACAACTGGGAGATCTTCCGCGCGAGGCTCGAGGGCGATCGCGAGGTCGCTGCGCGGCTCGACGACGTGCGGGCGGCCGCACAGGAGATGGCGGAGGCAGCGGGGTCCGAAGACTTCCGTGCGATGGGCCGCGCCCTGCGCAGTGAATGGGAGGCGCGCCGGCGCCTGGCGCCGGTCGTGTCGTCTCCCGGCATCGAAGCTGCGATCGGCGCAGCGCTCTCGGCGGGCGCCTGGGGAGGCAAGGCGTGCGGCGCGGGTGGGGGAGGGTGCGTCGTGGTCCTCTCGCCGCCCGACAAGACGCCTGCGGTGCGCGAGGCGCTCTCGCGGCAGTCCGAGGGAAGCCTTCTCCTGGTGGCCGCGGAGAACCGCGGCCTCGCGGTCGGTCCCGCCGCCTGAGCTCAGCGGATCCGGCGCATCCAGGCCAGGCAGTGCTCGATCTCGCGTCGCATCGCAGCTGCCGAGGGCGCGTGGTGCCAGCCGCCGTGGCCGGGCAGGACCCACTCGAAACCATGGTCGAGGAGCCGCTCCATCGAGCGGATCTGCTCATCCCACGAGTGCCAGCAGGTGTCCCGGAAGGCGACGAGGTGGCCGCGGCGGCGCGACCAGGCGAGGTGGTCGCCGGTGAAGAGGTACTTGTCCCGGTAGAGCAGGACGGCGTGCCCGCGCGTGTGGCCCGGCGTGGGGATGGCGACGAGGTCTCCGGCCAGGGGCACGGGCTCCCGGCCCTGGAGGCAGTGCTCGATGCCGCGCGTTCCCGGCGTGACGTCCGCGTCGTGAATCACGCGTTCGCAGCCGAACCGCGCTCGGAGGGCCTCGTGGTCGGCCACGTCGTCCCGATGGGTCAGAAAGAGTGTCTGCACACCGCCGCGGGCCGCCAGCGCGGCGAGCAGCGGCCCGGCGGCGCGCGGAGAGTCGACGAGGACGTTGCCCTGCGGGCGCTCGATGAAATAGCTCCAGGCGCCGAAGGAGCTCTCCGCCGTGAAGCCGCAAAAGGAGACGTTCTCGTCGACGACTTCCGGAAAAGCGGCGGCCCCGGCCGCGGCGCTTCCGGGCCCGGCCGTCCCGATCGAGGCGGTCGGGCAGGCGACCAGCGCCATGAGAGCCCGCCGGCGGTCCGCATCCGTGCCCGGTTGCGCCCGAACGAACGAGTGCCCGTCGCCCTGATCGAAGACGGAAGGGGCGATGCGGCGGCAGGTGTCGCAGTCGATGCAGGTGCGGTCGACGTAGAAGTCGCCCGGAGCGTTCTCCGGCAGCCTCTCGGCGACGCGAGCCATCAGATCCGCTCGAGGTTCGCGACCGTGCGCTCGCCCACGACGTTGCCGGTGTTGAGCGTGGTCTTCGGCTCCATGAGCACGATCCAGCACTCCTCGTGGGCCGAAGGCTTGTGCTCGGTGCCCTTCGGCACGATGAAGAGCTCGCCTTCGCCGAGTTCGATGTCGCCCGACCGCAGGCCCATCCGCATGCGCCCCCGGACGACGAGGAAGAGCTCGTCCTCATTCTCGTGGTGGTGCCAGACGAACTCGCCCTGGAGCTTGACGAGCTTGACCTGGTGGTCGTTCAGATCCCCGACGATCTTGGGGCTGAATTGGTCGGTGAAGAGGGCGAACTTCTCGAGAAGGTTGACCTTGTTCATCGGCGTTCCTTTGCGGTCTCTACCGTGGCGCAAAAGGGATCCCTCGGCGCTCTGCGCCTCGGGATGACGTCGCGGAGACTTCGTTTCCGCGACGTCACATCCTCCCCGGCTCCGGGATCCCGAGGAGCCCGAGCAGATGGGACATCTCCCTCCGAAAGATACGCGCGATGGCGAGACGGCGGTTCCTGACGGCGGCGTCCGCCTCCTGAAGGATCGGCTGGCGGTGGTAGAAGTGATTGAAGGCCTGGGCGAGGCCGAAGGCGTGGCGCGCGAGGCTGGCGAGCTCGAGCGAGTCCACCGACCGCTCGGCCACTTCCGGCGTGGAGGCCGCGTCCAGGGCGATCGCCCAGAGATCGTCTTCCCACGCGGCCTCCTCGAGGCCCGCCGGCGTGACGTCGGCGCTGATTCCGTTTTCCGCGAGCTTTCGGAAGATATTGTCGGCCCGAACCAGGGAGTACTGCAGGTAGGGTCCCGTGTCGCCCTCGAAGTTGAGCGCCTCGTCGAAGTCGAACGCGATGACCTTGTTGCGGCCGACCTTTAGCAGGAAATACCGCAGCGCCCCGATCGCGATCGCGCGCGCATCCTGCCCGGCCTCGGGTGCCGCCCCGTCGGCGCCGCGGCGGCTGGCGACTTCGGTGCCGGCACGCTCGAGGAGCAGCTCGACGAGGTCGTCGGCCTTGACCCCGAGCCCCTTGCGGCCCGACATTTCGACGTACGGCTTCTTCTCGTCCTCGGCCGAGAGTCGGTACTCCTCGCCGAATCGTTCGGCGAGTTCGCGGGCCGCCCGCGGCGAGAGGGCCACGATCTCGTACGAGAAGTGGACGGATCGGTCCGCCTCCTTGCCGTGCCCGAGCGCTCGCAGGCCCTCCCGGACGACCTTCTGGGGGTAGGACTGGCGTACGTCGATGACGTTGAAGACGCGTTCGGCATGGCCGAAGCGCGGCGCGCCCGGCACCCCGTCGTCGTGCGCCGTCCGCCAGACCGGGTGCACGAGGACCTCGGGTGGAATCTCCTGCTCCCGGACCGGGCCGGTATTCCAGCTGGGCCGAAAGGGCGCGTAGTCGAAGTCGATCGGGAGCAGGCCGAACTTCCAGAGCTGGTAGGCGATGTCCTTGCCCGTGTACGTGACGGTGCCGTTGGAGCGCACCAGGATCTTGTCGGGCTCTTCCATTCCCGCGAATTCGGCAGAGTCGGTCAGGCGCAGCACCCAGCAGCCCGCGTGCTTGCCCTCGCTTTCGAGGTGGATGGCGCCGGCGTCCTTCAGCATGGCGAATGCGCGCGTCCAGAAATGCTTGTGCAGGATGTCGCTCTCCCGCGGGAGGACGTCATAGGCGATGCCCAGGCGGCCCATGGTGGCCAAGTGCGCCGATGAGACCGCGGCGACGACGGCTGCTGCGATGCGCGCCTTTTCGTTGTTGCCGGCCTCGATCGCGTGGAGGATCTCGTCGCGCCAGGCCCGGGTCTCGGGGCGCGCGGCGTAGGTGCGACCGACCTCCGCGTACAGGTCCCAGCAGAGGTAGGCGAAGCCCTTGTCGTTCGATGTGCCGTCGGGAAGCCGGCTCTCCGCGATCGCCCGTTCGGCCGCCTCCCGTGTCGTCACGCCCCGCAGGTGAATGAGGCCGGCGACCACGTCGGCAACCTGCACGCCGGTGTCGTCGAGGTAGTTCTGGACCTCGACCTCGAAGCCCTGGTGGCGCAGCGTCCGGACCAGGACGTCGCCGAGCACGGCGTTTCTCAGGTGGCCGATGTGCGCCGCCTTGTTGGGATTGATGTTGGTGTGCTCGACGATGATCTTTCCCTCGCGCGAGGCGCTGGCCGCGGGCTCCCTCAGCAGCGACGCGATGACAGCACCGCGATCGAGGAAGAAATTGAGGTAGCCGGCGCCCTCGAGGCTGCAGCGCTGCACCCCCCGGGGCAGTCGGATCGTGCCGGCGAGCTCGGTGGCGAGGGCGCGGGGCGCTTTCTTGAGGGTCTTGGCGAGGTCGAACGCGACCGGGCAGGCGAGGTCTCCGAGCGCGAGTGTGGGCGGCCTCTCGAGCACGACCCGCTCAAACTCGACGCCGAGCTTCTCGCGGGCCGCGGTACGGATCGCGCCGGCCAGCGCTGTGCGGATGCCTTCGAGCATGGGCGGCGAGTATATCGAGCGAGTGCCCGAGCCAGGTCCGCGCTCCTGCGGCGTTCGGGATCGCGGCGGAGAGCATTAGAATGCCCCCATGGGCCTTCCCGTCGTGCGTTCGGTCGCGGTCGGTGCCAGCGCGAACGATGCGTTCGACGCTTTCACGCGCGTCTCCGACCTGCTGTCGTGGCTCTGCGAAGGAGCGCTGGTGGGTCTGAGGCCGGGCGGCAACTGGGCGGTCGGCTTCACGAACCAGCGAGGTATGACCGAGGCGACGGTGCTCGGCAAGATCGTCGAGTTCGAGCGCGGCCGCCGCCTGGTCGTGGGCGACATCTCGGTCGAGCCCCGCGAGGGAGAGGCGTTGTCCGGTATCCGCCTCGAGCTGACGTTCGACGCCCGGGAGGAAGGCTGCGTGGTGACCGTCGCGCAGGAAGTCCCGGACGCGGGCCCCGCGTACGAGCGATACTCCGGAGACGCCGGCATCGGGTGGGAGACGAGCCTGGCGGACTTGAAGAAGTACCTCGAGGGCCCCCGCCGCCGGAGGATCCTGATCGAGGCGGGCCTGCCGGAGAACTGAAATGCCGAGTCGCGAGCCGGAGTTTGGGGGTCGGGAAAGCGCCGCGGAGGCCGGTGCTTGCCCGCTCTGTGGAGGCACGGGCTGGGTGCTGGACTCCGCGGACGGGCGCAAGCTCGCGCACCCGTGCGCCTGCCGCGCCGCGGCGCTCGCTCGCGCCCGACTCGATGCGGCCGGGGTTCCGCAGCGCTACCGCGACTGCACACTCGACAATTTCTCCGACAACAACCTGAGCCTCGCGAAGGCGCGGACGGCCGCCCGGGACTTCGTGGACGCTTACCCCGCGGTCGAGGCGGGCCTGCTGCTGGTCGGGCCCGCGGGACGCGGCAAGACGCACCTGGCCTGCGCGATCCTCTCGGAGCTCGTGACGACCAAGGGAGTCACCGGGATGTACGTCGACTTCTCGGACCTCCTCATGAAGATCCAGACTTCCTTCCGCCCCGACGCCGATCTCTCCAAGGAGTCCGTCCTGACGCCGTACGGCGACGCGGAGGTCCTCGTGCTCGACGAGCTCGGAGCCTCCAAGCCCCACCCGTGGGTGCTCGACGTCCTCTACAGCCTGCTCAACACCCGCTATAACCGCCGGCGAATCACCATTGCGACCTCGAATTTCGAGGACGAGGTCGAGCCGTCCACGGGTGAGCGCGAAAAGCTGGAGGACCGCATCGGCTACCGGCTACGCAGCCGTCTCTACGAGATGTGCCTGATGGTGCCGCTGCGAGGGGGAGACTTCCGCAAAGAGGTACTCGGCACGCGGATTCGGTCCGGGTTTTGAGCTCGTACCGGCGGATCCTTCCGGCGCGCCTCGCGTTCCTGGTCCTGTCTCTCGCGGTGGCCTGCGCGACGTCCCGCCCGGCGCCCGTGGCGACGGCACCCGCTTCGGAGCCGGGGCCGGTGCCCCTGCCGGTGGTGCGGGTCGCTCCGCCGGCCGCCACGGCGCCCTCCGGCGTGCTCTACCGGGCGGGACTGAAGAGCGATCTGACGGAGTTTTCGACGGGCGCGCCCGGCACCGTGTGGATCGTGGCTTCGGGCGAGCGGGCCGAGCTCGTGCAGGGCCCCGTGACACTCCGGGCGGGCGCCGCCGGTGCGGCTCTTCCGTCCTTCCAGGTCCAGGCGGGAGCGTTCTCGCAGGAGGACCCGGCCCGGAAGCTCGCCGAGCGGCTCGGTGCGGCGTACCAGGCCCCGGCGCAGGTCGCGTTCTCGGCCGATCGCGGCCTCTATCGGGTGCTCGTCGGTTCCTTTTCCTCGCGGGCCGAGGCAGACGACTTCCTCGTCAGGCTCAAGGCCTCGGGCCAGGACGGCTTCGTCGTGCCGGGCGCGCCCCGGCCGGCGACCGCGCCTGCCAGCATCGCCGTGGCGGGCGCGACCGGGGAGGCTCTCACCCTGCCCTCGCCCGTCGACGTTTACGCGCCGGCGCCGGAGGCGCGCGTCGTCGTGGATGCCACTCCCTATCGTGGGAGCCTGCGCGTCACCCTCAACCCGCGCGGAACGCTCAACGTCGTCAACCGCGTCGATGTCGAGGAGTACCTGTACGGCGTCGTCCCTTCGGAGATGGGACCCAAGCGATTCGACGCGATCGAGGGCTTGAAGGCGCAGGCGGTGGCGGCGCGGACCTACGCCATGGCCCACCGTGGCCAGTTCGAAAGCGAGGGCTACGACATTTGCGCGACTCCCAAGTGCCAGGTCTACGGCGGATTTTCCGCGGAAGATCCCCTCTCGACCGCGGCCGTCGACGGCACGCGGGGCCTCGTGCTCGCCTTCCAGGGCCAGTTCGCGGACGCGCTCTTCGTTTCGACCTGCGGCGGAAGAACGGAAAACGTCGAGAACGTGTTCTCCGGTGGGCCCGTACCCTACCTGGTTTCCGTGGACTGCGGCGAGCTGCCGACGGAGGAGATCTCGGGAGCGAGCGTGCCGCGCGACGGGAAGCCAGAGGGCCGTACGGCGCTCGAGTGGCGGGGCTACGTCCTGCGCCGCCACGCGCCGAAGAAGGCGGCGCCGCGCGCTGCCAGTCTGGAGACCGCACAACGCTGGGCAGGCGTGCCGCGGGAAGGCTCGGTCCCCGCAAAGCTCACGCCGGAGGCGGTCTATCCATCCGTCTTGCCCGCGTTCGGCCTGACGGAGGCCAAGGCGCTCCATCTGCTGCCGCGCGACGAGAGTTACTTTGGCGAGCGGCCGTCCTCGGTGGCGGGGCTCACGGGCCCGGCCCGCAGCGCGTACGAGTTCCTGCTGCGATTCCGGTTCGCCGGCTCCGACCTCCCGCCCGCCGACCGGGATCTCGGCGAAGAGGAATATGGCGGCCTCCTGTTCTCGGTTGCTGTACGCCTCGCAGGGGTCACCGAGGGCTCCGGCCGTTTTCTCTCCCGGGAAGGCTCGAACCTGTGGGTCAAGACCGCGGACGGCAGGCAGGGCCTTGCCGTCGATCCGGAGCTGCCTTTGGCGCGGCGGGTTGCCGACCGGTTCCATCCGTCGAGCACGCTGACCTTGCGGCCCGGGGACCGGTTGCGCTGGTGGAAGAACGGGAACCGTGTTCTCGGGCTGTGGGTCGAGATGGAGGCCGACGGACCGACGTTCGAACGGGACTCCGCCTGGACGGAGTGGGTACGGCGGGTCGGGGCGCGCGAGCTCGCGCGACGCATGGCAGGCCGCGTCGCGGGCACCGAGGTTCGCGAGATCGTCGTCACGAAGAGGAGCCCGGCGGGCCGGGCGATCGAGATGCGCGTCAGGACGGACGCTGCCGAGGCGACCTTCCGTCGCTTCGACCTGCGACAGGCGGTCGAGATGCCCGAGATGCTCTTCACGGTCTCGCGCGTCGAGGGGTCGGCGGGCGAGGCGGAGTTCGTGTTCCTCGGACGCGGTTGGGGCCACGGCGTGGGCCTCTGCCAGAATGGCGCATTCGGCAGGGCGCTCGCCGGGGAGACCTACGATCAGATCCTGCGCCACTACTATACGGGGGTCGACATCGTGCCGGCGTCCACGGTGGCGGCCGCGCCGGCGCCGTCCTCGCGCTGACCGTGGAGGCGCCCCGGCGGCGTCATCCGGGGGCACAGCGAGGGATCCCTTTCGAGCGTCGGAGCGGCCTGAAAAGGGGCTCCCTCGTCCCTACGCTCCTCGGGATGAGATGGCGCTGAACTAAAATAGGTCCGATGAGCGCCACGATTTCGTCGGAGCGTCGGGCGATCGTTCAAACCCTCCGGGCCTTCTGCGAGGCGCGGATCCGGCCCCACGTCATGCGCTGGGACGAGGCGCAGGAGTTTCCCCGGGAGGTCTTCCGCGAGCTCGGAGAGCTCGGCTTCCTGGGAGTCCTGTTTCCGGAGGAGTACGGCGGCGCCGGGCTCTCCTACATGGACTACCAGGCGATCATCGAGGAGATTGCTAGCGTCGATCCGTCCATCGCGCTCGCCGCTGCCGCGCACAACAGTCTCGGTTCGAACCACATCTACACCTGCGGAAGCGAGGCGCAGCGTCAACGGTACCTTCCGAAGCTCACGTCGGGCGAGTGGCTCGCGGCGTGGGGCCTGACGGAGGCCGACGCCGGGTCCGACTCGAGCGGCACCAAGACGACGGCCGTGCGCAGCGGGGAGGGCTGGGTCCTGAACGGCTCGAAAAACTTCATCACGAACGCGTCGGTCGGGCGCGTCGCGGTCCTCATGGCCGTTACGGAGCCGGGCAAGGGAAACCGCGGGATTTCCGCGTTCATCGTGGAGCTCGACAACCCCGGAATCCGGGTCGGCAAGAAGGAAAACAAGCTCGGGATGCGCGCATCCGACACCTGCACCCTCGTGATGGAGGACTGCCGGGTGCCGGCGGCGAGCCTGCTCGGGGACCCGGGTTCGGGCTGGGTGGACGCGATGAAGGTCCTCGACGGGGGCCGCATCTCGATCGCGGCGCTCTCGGTCGGTCTGGCGCGTGGTGCCTTCGAGGCCGCGCTCGCCTACGCGCAGGAGCGCCGCCAGTTCGGCAAGGCGCTCTGCGAGTTCGAGGCGATCCAGTTCTATCTGGCCGAGATGGCGACCGAGATCGACGCCGCGAGGCTGCTGACGGAGCGGGCGGCGGCTGCCAAGGACGCAGGCGAGCCCGTCACGAAGTTCTCGGCCCAGGCCAAGCTCTACGCCTCCGAGATCGCCGTGCGCGCGACGGACCGTGCGCTGCAGATCCACGGAGGCTACGGCTTCACGAAGGACTTTCCGGTCGAGAAGTTTTATCGCGACGTCAAGCTCTGCACGATCGGGGAGGGCACGAGCGAGATCCAGAAGCTCGTGATCGCCAAGCAACTGCTTTCGGGCGGCGCATGATCCCTCCCGCCGACGCCGCGGCGGCCGAGCTGGCGCGGGCGGTCGTGGAGGGCCGCGGACGCGCGATCGGCCGGGCGATCTCGGAGGTCGAGCGCGACTCCGGGGCGGTGCCCGAGATTCTCCGGCTCCTCTTCCCCCGGACCGGCCGCGCACGGATACTGGGTGTCACGGGGCCGCCGGGCGCCGGCAAGTCGACGCTGGTGCAGCGCCTGGCGCAGGCCTACCGGAAGGAAGGCCGGACCGTCGGGATCGTGGCCGTGGACCCTTCCTCGCCATTCACGGGCGGCGCGATCCTCGGCGACCGCATCCGGATGGCCGAGATCTACACCGACCCCGGAGTCTTCATTCGCTCGATGGCCACGCGCGGCGCGCTCGGGGGCCTCGCGCGCGCCACGAGCGACGCGGTCGACGTGCTCGACGCCGCGGGTTTCGAGGTGATCCTGGTGGAAACGGTCGGCGTGGGTCAGGACGAGGTGGACGTCGTGCGCGCGGCGGACACGGTCGCCGTCGTCCTGGTCCCCGGTCTGGGGGACGACATCCAGGCCATCAAGGCGGGGATCCTCGAGATTGCCGACGTCTTCATCGTCAACAAGGCGGAGCGCGAAGGGGCCGACCGGGCCGCGGCGGAGCTGGCGATGATGCTCGATCTTTCCGCGGGGAAGGCGTGGCGCCCTCCGATCGTAAGGACGACCGCGCCCTCCGGCACGGGCGTGCCGGACGTGCTCCGGGCATTTGCCGCCCACGGCGACCATCTCGCCGCGACCGGCGAGGGCCTGGGTCGCCGGACGATCCGCGCGCGTTCGCGGCTGCTCGCGCTGCTCGAGGGGCGATTCCGTCGGGCCGTCGAGGCCCGTGCCCCGGAGCCGGGCGGCCTCGAGCAGGCGGTGGCGGCGGTTCTCGCTCGCCGTGACGACCCGTACACCGCCGCGGGGCGGCTCTTCGATGCGCTCGTTGGGACTGCGCGCGAGACGGCGGTGCGGAGCTCCGCATGAAGGCCTACAAGATCGATCACGTCGCCGTCGCCGTGTCGTCGATCGACGATGCCCTCGCCGTCTATCGCGCTCTGGGAATCGTCGAGGACAGGCGCGAGGCGGTCCCCGGGCAGAAGGTCGTGGCCGCATTCCTGCCCGTCGGGGAGAGCCGCATCGAGCTGCTCGAAGCGACGTCGGCCGACTCTCCCGTGGCGAAGTTCGTCGCCCGGCGCGGGGAGGGCTTGCATCACGTGTGCTTCGCCGTCGAGGATCTGGACGCGGCCCTCGCCGACCTGCACGAGCGAGGCTTCCGCCTCATCGACCGGACGCCCGCGCCCGGCGCCGACGGCAAGCGCATCGCCTTCCTGCACCCCAAGGCCGGCCGCGGCGTCCTGATCGAGTTGTCCGAGAAGCGGGAGAAGCCATGAAGATCGGAGACTACGTCCTGGCGCATCTCGTCAACCCGAAGGAGAAGTTCTGGGGGATCCTGAAGGACCGCGACGTCGCCGGCATCACGGTGCGGGGTCTTTCCCTGGAAGGTTTCGAAGGGTGGCTCCACGAGATCGCGCGCAAGGAGACGATCACGATTCTGCCCTCCACGGTCTTCTTCCCCTTGCATCGCGTGGAGCGCATCTTCATCGACGAGACCGCGGGTGACTTCGTCTCGTTTTCCGACCGCTTCAAGCGCACGGTGGGTGAGGACGCCAGGTACTACCTCACGCCGATGCCGGAGGAGCTGGAGAGCTAGCGGCCCGTCATTCCGAGGGCCACGGGCCCGAGGGATCCCTTTCGCGCTGCAGGCACCGCTACGAAGAGATCCGTCGCTGCGCTCGGGATGACGGAGCGGTCAGACGCGCAAATGGTCCGCCTGCCAGTCGCGGATCCGCCGCTTGATCTCCTTGCGGTCGGTGACGTTCTTCTCGAGAACTTCGCGCACCAGAGCGGGAAGCTCGGCATCGCTCGCAAACCGCAGCGAGACGAACTGGTCCTTCGTGAGGTCGGGAATCCGGGGCTTCAGATCCGCACCGAGCAGTCTCTCGAGACGCAGCCGCATCTCGAGCCGGATGACGCGGTCCTGAACCGTGAGCGCGAAGGTCCGCGCGTACAGGAAGAGGCCCACGAAGGCGAGCGCCATCAGCGCCGCCAGCAGCGTCGGCCACGAGAACGCGCGAACCGCCTGGTAGAGCGACCAGACGAGATTGACCAGCAGGATGGTGGAGATCGCGAAGTGGTAGATCGGTACCCAACGCGTGTGGTTTTCGAAGGCCTGCGGCGCTTCGGTGGCCATGGGGCTCTCCTTGTCCTTTCTCGGGCAACGAAACCGTCGGTCGTCGGCCTGCCGGCAGCGCAGAGGCGAGGCTACAGGTTGACGTTCTTGACGAAATAGTCCGCGGCCGAGATCTGCCCGTTGACGAGCAGCCGGGCCTGCTCGGGCGACATGTCGAGGGTTCCGGCGGATTCGCCCGAGCCGCTCGTCATGATGACCTGAATCGTCACGGGCACTCCGCGGCTGGCCGGGTCCGACAGGGCCCGGGCCGCGGCGTTGAGCGCGTTGAACACCGCTTCCTCGGTGTTGGTGGTCACGAGCAGGCGCGTCTTGCCGCGAAAATTCGTGAGCTTGTACTGGCTGATTCCCGCCCCGTCGAACACCTTGGCGAAGGCCGTCTGGAGGTTCGCGTCGACTGGCTGGAACGAGGGGCCGGAGCCGTCGGCCTCGGGCTTCTGGACCTGCGAGGGCAGAGCCATCCGGGGTTTGTTTTGCCGGATGAAGTCCTGCAGGCGAGGCGAGGCGGGCGCAGCCTCCGACGGCGTCGGTTTGCGGCTGTCGGGCGTGTCGATCGCGACGACGTTGCCGAAATTCTCCCGGTTGTACTTCTCGGATCCCTCGACGTCGATCTGGTCGAGCTTGATCGCGGTGACGGTCCCGTTTTCGAGCGTGATGATCGCCTTGTCGTTGCGCACGGTGTACTTCGCGCGCGCGAAGATGAGCGAGCCGTCCTTGAGCTTGACGACGTAAGCCAGCGCCTGCGAGGCGGCGAGGACCGTCGCAAGAACCGACAGGAGCAGGATCTTCCTCACGGCGGCGAGACCTCCCCGTCCCGCGCGGGGACGGCGTCTGGGGTCGGCGGATCCGCGTCTATGATAGCACCCGCATGCTCATCGTCATGGACGCGGTCGCGACGGCGGAAGACGTTCGCCGGGTCGTCGACACCGTTCAGGGGCTCGGCCTGCAGGCGCATCCGATCCCCGGGACCCAGCGGACGGCGATCGGCATCACCGGCAACCGCGGCACCGTCGATCCCGGCGCCTTCGAGAACCTGCCCGGTGTCCTCGAGGTCATTCCGGTTTCCGCGCCATACAAGCTCGTGTCGCGGGAGGCCAAGCGCGAGAACACCATCGTCTCGGTGGGCGGCGTTCCGGTCGGCGGCGGGCGCCTCGCGATCGTTGCGGGCCCGTGCGCCGTGGAGACGGCGGAGCAGGCTCTGGAGATCGGCCGCCGGGTGAAGGCGGCCGGCGCCAGCTTGTACCGCGGAGGAGCCTTCAAGCCGCGCACCTCTCCCTACTCCTTCCAGGGACTCGGCCTCGAGGGCCTGCGGATCCTCGCACGCGTGCGCGAGCAGACCGGGCTCCCGATCGTGACGGAGGTGCTCGATACGGAAACCGTCGACGTCGTGGCCGAGTACGCCGACTGCCTGCAGGTCGGGGCGCGCAACATGCAGAATTTTTCCCTGCTCAAGCGGCTCGGGCGGATGCGTAAACCGGTGCTCCTCAAGCGCGGCATGTCGGCGACGATCGAGGAGCTTCTACTCTCGGCCGAGTACCTGCTCGCCGAGGGCAACTACGACGTGATGCTCTGCGAGCGCGGCGTGCGCACCTTCGCCGACCACACCCGCAACACGCTCGATCTGTCGGCGGTCCCGTACGTGCAGAGGATCTCTCACCTGCCGATCCTGGTCGACCCCTCACACGGGACGGGCAAGCGCTCGAAGGTCTTGCCGCTCTCGCGGGCGGCGGTCGCCGTCGGGGCGGACGGTCTGTTGATCGAGGTCCACCATCAACCCGAACACGCGCTCTCCGACGGGCCGCAGGCGATCCTGCCGGAGATGTTCGGCGAGCTGGTCGCCGAGATGCGCCGGCTCGCGCCGGTCGTCGGACGGACGGTGTGAAGGGGATCCTGGTCCTCGAGGACGGGACCGCCTACCGGGCCGACGCGATCGGTCGCCCCGGGACCCACTTCGGCGAGATCGTGTTCAACACGGCGATGAGCGGTTACCAGGAGGTGCTGACCGATCCGTCCTATGCGGGTCAGATCGTCGTCATGACGGCGGCCCACGTCGGCAACTACGGCATCCGGAAGGACGAAGCCGAGTCGGGCCGCGTGCACGTCGAGGGGTTCATCGCGCGGGATTTCCCGGCGCGGTGGAGCGGCACCGGCGGGGAGGGCAGCCTCGCGGACTACCTCGCCGAGAACGGCGTCCTCGGGCTGCACGGCCTGGACACGCGGGCACTGGTGCGCCGCATTCGAAGCGAGGGCGCGATGCGCGCCGGGGTCTCGACGGAGATCGAAGACCCGGTCGAGCTCCACCGCCGCGTCCTCGATTCGCCGGCGATGATCGGCAGCGATCTGGCTCTGTCCGTGTCGCCCCGGGAAGCCCGCCTCGCGCCGGGGGGCCGCGGCCGCAAGAAGTTTCGGGTGGCGGCCATCGACTACGGCATGAAGAGAAACATCGTGCGGCTCCTGCAGGCGGGATCGTGCCGGGTGACGGTCTTTCCGGCGACGGCGTCGCCCGGCGAGGTCCTGGAGAGCCGGCCGGACGGCATCTTTCTCTCCAATGGCCCGGGCGACCCGGCGGCACTGCCAGGTCCGATCCGGACGATCGAGAAGCTCGCCGGGACCGGCAAGCCCATTTTCGGCATTTGCCTGGGGCACCAGTTGCTCGGGCTCGCTCTCGGGGCGAAGACTTTCAAGCTCAAGTTCGGGCATCGGGGCGCGAACCATCCCGTGCAGGACCTCCAGTCGGGGCACGTGGCGATCACTTCGCAGAACCACGGCTTCGCGGTGGATGCCGCCGCGCTTCCGCCCGAGATCGAAGCGACGCACCGAAATCTGAACGACGGGACGCTCGAGGGATTTCGGCATCGGACGCTTCCGATCCTGGCGGCGCAGTTTCATCCCGAGGCCGCGCCGGGGCCGCACGACGCCAACGTCCTCTTCGAGGGATTCCTCGCGGCCATGGAGCGCTGCCGGACGTGAGGTCGCTGCCCGTCGAGGTCGCGGTGCGGTATCTGAGGTCGCGGCCCTCGCGGCTGGTTTCCTCGGTCTCGCTGCTGTCCATCGGAGGAATCGCTCTCGGGGTCGCGGCGCTCGTGGTCGCCATGGGCCTGCTCTCGGGGTATCGCACCGAGATCCGCGAGAAGCTGATCGGGGCGAACGCCGAGGTGGTCGTTTTTCCGATGACCACCGGGGGAGAAGGCGATCCAGCGGCCCTCGCCAGGAGGATCGAGAAGGTGCCCCGCGTGCGCGCGACGGCGCCCGTGATCTACCAGACGGGCGTGGCCTCGTCCGCCGCGGCGCCCGACGGTGCCGATGCGGTCCTCAAGGGAATCGACGCGGAGGCCGAGCGCCGTGTCTCGGAGCTCGACGCGTACCTTCCCGGCGCCGAACGCGTCGTGACGGGAGCGACGGGGCAGGCGCCGGCGTCGGTCGCGATCGGCGACGAGCTCGCCCGCCGTCTGGACGTCCGCGAGGGGGATTCGATCACCCTCTCGGTGGCGGACAATTCGGGGGCGGCCGCGCGGTTCGCACCGCGCAGTGGCCGGTTCCGCGTCGGGCGGATCTTTCGAACCAATTTCTCCGAGTACGACACCGAGTGGATCTTCGTGGACCGCGAGGAGCTCCGGCGGCTGGCGCGGATGCCCGGGAAGGCCAACGTCGTCGAGGTCCGGCTCGACACGATCCGCGACACGGAGGCGGCGGCCGCGGCGATCGGGGCTGCGGCGGGCAACGGGTATTCCGTCTCGGACTGGCGCTCGATGAACGGGGGCCTCTTCTCGGCGCTCGCCATCCAGCAGACGACCCTGTTTCTCGTGATCGGCCTGATCGTGGCCGTGTCCACGTTCAACATCGTGGCGACACTCGTCATGACCGTGCAGGAGAAGAAGCGGGACATCGGTGTGCTCACGGCTCTGGGTGCGGAGCGGGGGTTCTTCTCGCGGGTGTTTCTCGCTCTCGGAGCGCTCCTCGGCGGCACGGGGGTGGTCGCGGGCGTGCTCCTCGGCTCTCTGATCTGCTGGACGATGACGCGGTTCCGTCTCCTGTCCTTTCCGGCGGGGGTGGCCGAGATCTATTTCGTGTCGTACATTCCGTTTCTGGTGCGGCTGAAGGACATCGCCGCGATCGTCGGGTTCGCCGCGGTCGCCATTCTCGCCGCCTCCTGGGTACCGGCCCGGCGCGCCTCGCGCGTCGACATCGCGGACGCGCTGCGGTACGAGTGACGGGCGAAGCGCGCAGCGCCGTCGCCCGTCATCCCGAGGGCCGAAGGCCCGAGGGATCCCTTTACCAGCCGCGCTGAGACTTCAAAGGAATCCCTCGCTTCTCGGAATGACACCGGAGGAACCCGGCTCTTCGAAGGAGCGGGACGCAGCTAGTTCGCCGCCCGCCGGTCCACGAATTCCTGCTGCTTGTGGATCGCTTCGGCGCGGATCGCGGCGAACTCGGGGTCCTGGCGGATCGAGTCGAAGAGCGGGTCGTTGTCCATGGCCGGGTACGCGAGGAACCCTCCGTCGACCGCGGCACGGAGGAGCTGCAGGGCCTCAGGCCGATGACCGGAGAGTCCCGATGTACGTTGCGACCCAGTATTTCGGCTCGGCATCTCGCGTCGCGCGAATCTCCTCGACGACTTGCCTGAGGGCGGCTTCCCGCTCCGCCTCGGGCCGCGAGGGGGACAACACGGTGCGCAGGCCGATGCGAGGAAGTACGGGCTCGGTTTCGATGCGCCGAAGCGCTTCGGCGCGGTGCCCGTCGCGGAGCATCAGGTCGACTTCCTCTCTCTGCACCCATCGGGAGCCCGCGTCGAGATTGAGAAACTCCCTCGCGCGGTCGAAGCGTTTGAGCTGCATCATGGTGACGCTGCAGGAGCGAAAGTCTCGATCGTGCGGATCCACGGCGAGCGCTGCGTCGCACTCGCGTGCCGACTCCTCCAGCAAGCCGGCATACCTCAGGACGTAAGCCAGTGTGAAATGCGCCCGGCCGCTCTGGGGGCGAAGACGCACCATCTCGGAGGCGCGCTGGTACGCGCCCCAGAGGTCTCCTCCTTCGACCTGATCGATCGCGAGACCTTCGGCCGCCTCGGTCAGGTCCGGGTCGAGCGAGAGGGCGTGCTGGAAGGCCGCAACCGCGCGGGTGAAGGCGGCGTCGCCCCCTGCCGCATAACTTCCGTCGTAGTAATGGCGCTGGGCGAGCTCGGCCCAGGCCGGCGCGTAGTTGGGGTCGATGCCCACGGAGCGTTCGAGCATGGCCATCGCCTGCCGGTTGGGCTCGGGATCGCTCGTCAGGGGTTTGCTCCGTAAGAAGAGGTCGTAGGCCTCCTGATTCCTGGGGCGTGTCGCTGCCTCCTTGCCGGTGGCGGAGCCCCCGATCAGCGGGAAGAGTCCCCGGCGCAGGCGTCCCGCAATTTGCTCCCGAAGGCCGATGAGGTCTCCGGCCGACGCGCTCGAGGTGTCGCGCCAGAGCAGCCGATTGCTCTCCGTATCGATCACCTCCAGCGTCACCCGAATCTGATCCCCCTCCTTCTGGAAGTGGCCGGTCAGCACGTCGGCGACCCGGAGCTCGCGTCCGGCTGCCTGCGGGTCCGCATCACCCTTTGCGTACTTCTGCGTCGAGGCGAAGGGGCGGATCGCGAGGGTCGGGATGTACGAGAGCGTGGTGGCGATCTCGTCCGGGAGGGCGAGGCGCAGGTAGTCCGAGGAGGCGTCGCCGCTCAGGTTCTGAAAGGGGAGGACCGCGATCGTCGTCTGCTCGCCCGGGCCGGGAGATCCGGCGCGGCGATGGAGCGCCCACCAGCCCGCGGCGGCGGCGAAGACCAGGACGGACGCGGCAATGGCCCAGGCCCCCCGGCGGCTCGCAGGCCGCGGGGCGGTTTCGGGAGGAGCAGCGGCCGCCGCGGCCTTCCCGGTTCGTCCCGACTCCGAGTCGCGCTTCAAGCGCTTCAGGTCCGTCTTTAGCTCCGCCGCACTCTGGTAGCGCAGGTCACGGTCCTTCTCCAGGGCCGTATTGACGATGCGCTCGAGCTCAGGGGGCAGGTCCGGATTCAGGCGGACGGGGGAGACGGGCGCGCGGTTGAGGATCGCATCGAAGATGACGGCCGAGGTGCTCCCGGGGAACGGCTGGCGGCCCGTCGCCATCTCGTAGAGCACGGCGCCGCAGGAGAAGACGTCGGTTCGGGCGTCCAGCGCCTCGCCACGAGCCTGCTCTGGGGACATGTACGCGACGGTGCCGATCGCCATGCCCGGGCTCGTCAGGTGCTCCTGCGCCATCGCAGTCGGCTGGGCCGTGTTCCCGGCGGCGCTTCCGGCTTCGGTTTCCCCGGCCTGCTTGGCCAGGCCGAAGTCGAGGAGCTTGGCCTGGCCGCGCCTGGTCAGGAAGATGTTCGCGGGCTTGATGTCGCGATGCACGATGCCGCGCGCGTGAGCGGCTTCGAGGGCGTCCGCGATCTGGGTCCCGAATTCGAGAAGGGCCTCGAGCTTGAGGGGGCCCGGGGCGAGGCGATCGCGCAGAGTTTCGCCCTCGAGCAGTTCCATAGCGATGAACGGTCGCCCCTCGTGCTCGTCCACGTCGAAGATCGTGCAGATGTTCGGGTGCTGGAGCGAGGAAGCGGCCCGCGCCTCGCGCTGGAGGCGCTCGAGCGCCTGGTGGTCCCTCCCGAGCTCTTCGGGAAGGAACTTGAGCGCCACGCGTCGGCCGAGCTTGAGATCCTCGGCCTCGTACACGACGCCCATGCCGCCGCCGCCCACCTTCGAGAGGACGCGGTAGTGCGAGATGGTCTGGCCGATCATCGTTCGGTGTCGAGAGGAGGAGTGTGGGAGCCCTCGGCTCGGATTCTAACCGCTATAATGAGGCCCCACTCTTTCAACGAGGTTGCCAATGCCCAGGTCCATCGTGAAACCCGCCATCGTCCTTCTCCTTCTGGTTTCTGCCTCGCTCTCGGGACAGACCTGCGACCAGTGGCGATGGCTCAACCCTCTCCCGCAGGGAAACAACCTCGAGGCAGTCGTATTCGGCAACGGTGAATATCTCGCGGTCGGCCGAGCCGGGGCCATCGTCGCGAGCCGCGATGGGCAGTCCTGGGAGCCGCGCGTGGCGAGCTCGTCCGTGGACCTGTTCGACGTGCTTTGGAACGGCTCGACGTTTTTGGCCGTCGGTGGCCGCGGCGCGGTGATGATGAGCGCGGACGGGCAGACGTGGTCCCCCCGCCGGATGGCCCCCACGGCGGCTCTGCATCGAGTCGTCTGGACCGGCTTCCAGTTCGTCGCGGTGGGGGACGGTGGGACGATCGTCTCGAGCCCGGACGGTTATACCTGGACCTCGCGAGTCTCGGGAGTGTCCGCCTCGCTCCAGGACGTTTCCTGGAATGGTCGCGAGCTCGTCGCGGTCGGGCAGGGTGGCACCATGGTCCGCAGCTCGGACGGAGTTCGCTGGAATCGAGTCGATCTGGGCTCCGTCGACGATCTCACTGCGATCGGGTGGAACGGTTCGCGGTACGTTGCGGCCGGCGCCGGATTTCCCTACGTTCCGCGCGCCTATTGGAGCGATGACGGCGCGTCCTGGCAGCAGGTCGCGCTCCCGCCCGGCGGGGCTCCGCATCGGCTGAACTGGACGGGGTCGGAGTTCCTCGCGGTCGGCGGGTTTGGCATGGTCGCGACGAGCGTGGACGGGCAGCAGTGGGTCGCCAGGGCTCCGGAAACGGCGATGGACCTGCACGGGGTCGCCGACGGACCCGGCGGCTTCGTCGCGGTGGGCAAGCGGGGTTCGCTGCTGACCAGCGTCGACGGCCTCGTCTGGTCGAATCGCGCGGCCGGCCCGCGAGCCGCCTTCTCGGATGTGGCCTGGAATGGACACCTGTACGTGGCCGTGGGCGCGGAGGGCGCGATCGCGACCAGTCCGGACGCGGTGGCCTGGACGCCCCGAACTTCGGGTTCTTTCCGCTGGCTCCTGGGCGTGGCCTGGGGAGATCGCCAGTTCGTGGCAGTCGGCGAGGCCGGCACGGTGCTGGTGAGCCCGGACGGCATGACTTGGACCGCTCAGTCGCCCGGGGTGAACGAAGTGTTGTACAGCGTTCTCTGGGACGGCCGGCGATTCGTATCCGTTGGAAGCGGTGGAGTCGTCCTGACGAGCGCCGACGGTGCACGATGGTCGGTCGGACTGGCGGGCATTCACAACAGCCTCCTTTCGATTGCGTGGAACGGGTCCCGGTACGTCGCCGTGGGCGGCGAACGGGCTCGGCTCATCCTGACGAGCTCGGACGCCGCTGCGTGGGCAGTCCAGCAGGAAGCGGGAGGCGAAGCGCCTCTCTACGACGTCACCTGGAACGGCAGCGAGTTCCTCGCGGTCGGCGGGCAGGGAAGCGTGGCCGCCAGCGGCGACGGAGAGAATTGGGAGACGGGGTCCGCCGGCGTTGCCGGCGCCCTTTTCTCCGTGACCTGGACTGGCGCGCGCTACGAGGCGGTCGGCGAAGGCGGCGTCGCGGCCGAGAGCGCCGACGGCCGGCAGTGGGAATTGCACGAATCGGGAGCCGCGGACTCGCTCTACGCAGTTTCATGGGCTGGCTCCCGCCTGCTCGCGCTCGGCAAAGGCGGCGCGATCCTCGATGGAGGGTGCGAAGCCGCGACCCGTGGGCTGCGTCGGGTCGCGCGCCCGGATTGACGCCGATCGCGATCGCCGCCTTCGGGGGCTGAGCCGAGGATCACGGCCGGGCTCGTGGCCCGCGCCCCGCTATACTCCCGCCCCGGTGCCGAAGCGCGACGACATCCGGTCGATCCTCGTCATCGGGTCGGGGCCGATCGTGATCGGCCAGGCCTGCGAGTTCGACTATTCCGGGACGCAGGCCGTTCGGGCCCTGCGCGGCGAGGGCTACCGCGTGGTGCTCGTCAACTCGAACCCGGCCACGATCATGACGGACCCGGAGCTGGCCGACGCGACGTACATCGAGCCACTGACGCCGGACTTCCTCGAGCGCATCATTGATCGCGAGCGCCCGGACGCGATCCTCCCGACCGTCGGCGGCCAGACTGCCATCAACCTCGCGCTCGCCATGGCGGAGCGGGGCGTGCTCGAGAAGCGCAACGTCCTGCTCATCGGCGCCAACGAACGCTCCATGCGTCTGGCCGAGGACCGGGACCTCTTCAAGAAGGCCATGCTCGAGATCGGCGCCGAGGTGCCGGAGTCGGGCCGTGCCCGTTCGCTCGCCGAGGCCGAGGCGCTCGCCGCGGAGATCGGCCTTCCTGTGGTCATCCGCCCCTCCTTCACGCTCGGCGGATCGGGCGGTGGAGTGGCCCGCACGAAGGCGCAGCTGCGCCAGATTGCGAAGAACGGTCTGGCCGAATCGCCGTCCCACGAGGTCCTCATCGAAGAGTCCGTGGAGGGCTGGAAGGAGTTCGAGCTCGAGGTCATGCGCGACGGCGCGGACAACGTCATCATCGTCTGCTCGATCGAGAACTTCGACGCGATGGGCGTCCACACCGGCGACTCGATCACGGTGGCGCCGCAGATGACGCTCTCGGACCGCCAGTACCAGGCGATGCGCGACGAGGCGAAGGCCGTCATCCGCAAGGTCGGCGTGGACACGGGCGGGTCGAACATCCAGTTCGCCGTGGATCCGAAGACGGGGCGGCGAGTCGTGATCGAGATGAACCCGCGCGTGTCGCGGTCCTCCGCGCTCGCATCCAAGGCCACGGGGTTCCCGATCGCCAAGATCGCCGCGTTGCTGGCCGTCGGCTACCGCCTCGACGAGATCCCGAACGACATCACGAAGAAGACGCCGGCCTGCTTCGAGCCGTCCCTCGACTACGTGGTCGTCAAGATCCCGCGCTGGACCTTCGAGAAGTTTCCCCGCGCGGACGCGCGCCTCACGATCCAGATGAAATCGGTCGGCGAGGCGATGGCGATCGGACGCACGTTCCCCGAAGCGCTCGGCAAGGCGATCCGCTCGCTCGAGATCGACCGCGACGGTCTCGACGACGGGCGACCCGCGCCGCCGCGCGAGGAGCTGCTGGCTCGGCTGGAGGAGCCGACGGCGGAACGCCTCTTTTACCTCCGCCACGCCTTTCTCGCCGGGATGAGTGTCGAGGAGGTCGCCGCGCACACCCGGATCGATCCGTGGTTCCTCGACGGCGTGCGGCGGATGGTCGAGGCCGAGGAGTCGTTCACGGGCCGTGACCTGGCGGCGGTGTCCCGGGAGGAGCTGCGAGAGGCCAAGCGCCTCGGGCTCTCCGACCGCGCGCTCGCCCGTCGTGTGGGCGTGGACGAACCATCCGTCGCCGCGAGGCGGCGCGAGCTCGGCCTCGTCCCGGTCTACAAGACGATCGACACGTGCGCGGCCGAGTTCCAGGCCGAGACTCCGTACTTCTACTCGACGTACGAGGACGAGAACGAATCCCTGCGCACCCCGCGACCCAAGGTCGCAATCCTCGGCGGCGGGCCGAACCGCATAGGCCAGGGCATCGAGTTCGACTACTGCTGCGTGCACGCGTGCTATGCGCTCGCCGAGGCCGGGTTCGAGACCATCATGATCAACTGCAATCCGGAGACGGTGTCCACGGACTACGACACGTCCGACCGGCTCTACTTCGAGCCCCTGACGTTCGAGGACGTCTCCGCCGTCCTCGACAACGAGCGGCCCGACGGCGTCCTCGTGCAGTTCGGCGGGCAGACACCGCTGAAGCTCGCCCGTCGGCTCGAGGCGGCCGGTTATCCAATCTGGGGCACTTCGCCGGAATCGATCGATCTGGCCGAGGACCGCGGCCGCTTCGGACAGCTCCTCGACGAGCTCGGCCTCGCCGCGCCTCCCCATGCCGAGGCGCGGACGGTAGAGGAAGCCGTCGCGGCGGCGCGCGGCATCGGGTACCCGCTCGTCGTCCGGCCGTCCTACGTCCTCGGCGGGCGGGCCATGGCAATCGTCTTCGACGAGTCCCGCCTCTCGGCCTACATGGAGGAAGCCGTGAAGAGCTCCCCGGAGCACCCCGTCCTCATCGACCGGTTTCTCGACGACGCCGTCGAGCTCGACGTGGACGCCCTCTGCGACGGCGCCTCGACCTGGATCGGCGGAGTCCAGCAGCACATCGAGGAGGCCGGCATCCATTCCGGCGACTCGTTCTCGGTCCTGCCGCCCTGGAAGGTGCCGCCGGCACTGCTCGAAGAAATCCGCCAGGCCACCCGGCGGCTGGCCCTGGGCCTCGCAGTGCGCGGCCTCGTCAACATCCAGTTCGCGATCCAGCACGGCAAACTCTATGTCCTGGAGGTCAATCCGCGCGCCTCGCGCACGGTGCCCTTCGTCTCGAAGGCGATCGGTGTGCCGATGGCGCGGGCCGCGGCCCTTCTCGCGGCCGGCCGCAGCCTCGCATCGCTCGGCCTCCCCGCCGAGCGCGTTCCGGTGGACTTCTTCATCAAGGCGCCCGTCTTCCCCTTTCGAAAGTTCCCGGGAGAGGACGTGCTGCTCGGCCCGGAGATGAAGTCGACCGGCGAGGTCATGGGCATTTCGCCGCGGTTCGGGGACGCCTTCGCCAAAGCCTGTGAGGCGGTCGGCTCCTGCCTGCCACTCTCGGGCCGGGCGTTCTTGACGGTCAATCCGTATGACAAGGCGGCGGTGGTTCCCATCGGCCGGGAGTTGAAGGATCTCGGGTTCGCGCTGTGCGCGACCGAGGGCACGAGCCAGGCGCTGCGCGAGGCGGGCGTGGATGCCGAGCGCGTGTACAAGGTCAACGAGGGCAGCCCCAACGCGGTCGATCGGATGGAGGCCGGCGAGATCCAGCTCGTGGTCAACACTCCCCTCGGGCGAGGCTCGCGGTTCGACGACGCGGCGATCCGGGCCGCGGCGCTGCGGCTGTCGATCCCGTGTCTGACGACGCTCTCGGCGGCCGCGGCGGCCGTCGAGGGCATCCGCGCCCGACAGGAAGAGGCGACTGGTGTCGCGCCGCTGCAGGAGTACCACCGCGGATGAACGCGCCGAAGCCGCCGGCCCGGGCATGAACGACGAGCGGGCGCGGCGGCCGGGGGGGCTCGCTCGCCTGGCGCTGCTCGGGACCGTCGCCGCGGGATTCTTCGCCGTCTTTTCCGCCGGGTTCCCTCCGGCCGCTCGCGATCGTCTTCCGGTCCTCGTTCTGGCGCTCGGCCTCGCGCTTGCCACCGCGTGGCGCCCTCGCGCGGGCCTCGTCGCATTTGCGTTTCTCTTCCCCCTCGCGGGCCTCGGTCATCGAGCGCTCGGCGGCTCCGATGCGATCGCGTGGCCGATCCTGCTCTTCGGAGGATTCGCCGCGGGATGGACCTTTCGATTTCTATACGATTTCGAAAGCGAGCCCGACCCGTCCAGGGCGGATGGAGCGCTGCGAGCGGTCGCCGCGCTCTGGCTGCTGGCAGCCGTCGCCGCCGCCCTTCGGGCGCGGACGCCCTGGGCTCTGGTCCATCGCCTTCGCTTGCGCGCGGTCAACGTGGAGGGGCTGCTGGACCCCGCGGCGATCCGCGACAGCCTCCTCGCGCTCGCAAGCCTCTCGGCGGGGATCGGGTTCTTCTTCATACTGCGCTGGTCGGACCGGGCCCTGCGCGAGCGGGCGCTCGGTGCGGCGCTCGCCGGGACCGCGCTCTCCGCTATGGCCGCCCTGGGCGAGCGCCTGGGCCTGCCCCCGGGCGAGACCAGCGACTTCTGGCGCATCACGGGGCGCCTGTCGGGTGGCGCCATCGACCCCAACGCCCTCGGCATCCTCTGCGGACTCGGCGTCGTGGTCGGCGCGGCCCTCATCATGGCCGGTCGAGGCCGCCGGCCGGCCGCTGCGGCGCTGGGCGCCGCCCTGGTGACGGGTCTGGTATTTTCAGGTTCGCGAAGCGGGCTCGCGCTGGCCGTCATCGGTCTCACACTGCTCCTCGTCGGATCGAGTCTTTCCGGGCGAAAGCGGCTCGCCGTCGCAGCCCTCGTCGCTGGGCTCGGCATCGCGGCCTGGCTCTTCGTCGGCGGGCGCGGCAGCGTCGGCGCCCGCGTGATGGAGCTCTTCGACGCGCACGTGCCCCCCCTATACCGTGCATCGGGACGCCCGATTCTCTGGGAGAGTGCCCTGCGACTCTTCGAGCGCCATCCCCTGGCCGGCGCCGGTCTGGGCGCCTTTTCGTGGGAGCTGCCGAACCTGCTGGCCGAGAGCGGCAGCGCGTTGCACGTCCACGACAATCCGGGCAACGGGTATCTGCAGGCACTGGCGGAGACCGGAGCCATCGGGTTCCTTCTAACCGCGACGCTCGCCGTGGTTCTGGCGCGGGAGGGGTGGCGGGCGCTCCGCGGACTCGAGAGCTCGCCCCTCGCGGCTGGAGCCGGCGCCGCCGTGTTGGGGATGCTCGTGGTGCTCTTCGGCGGGTCGCACTGGCTCGCGCCCGATGTCGCTCTGCTCTTCTTCGGCCTCGCTGCCGTCGCCTGCGGCGGACCGACCGGCGAGCCGGCAGGCTGGCCGCGGCGGGCGCGGGCGCTGCTGGTCATGGGCTATGCAGCGGCGGCTCTGGCCGGACTTCTCGCAGGGGACGGGCCGGACGACTCCTTCCGGTACCGCCGCGGCGTCGGCTTCTATGCAAGGGAGAGCGGGCCTTCCGGTCCGTTCTATTGGACGGCCCGCCGTTTCGCGATCCGCGTGGGCCCCGGGGAGACGCTGCCACTCGAGCTGGCGCACTTCACGCCGGAGGGCAAGGGGGTCGAGCTGACGGCCGAGTGCGACGGGCAGACCGAGTTCGCCCGCACGCTCGAGCCGGGCCAGGGCGTCGCGCTTCGCCTTCGCGGCGGTGCGACGCGCCCCCGGGTCGTCCGATTCACCGTCTCGCGGGCCTTCGTGCCGCGGCGACTCGGGCTGTCGGGAGACCGCCGGGAGCTCGGCCTGGTCGCCGTGTTTCCTCCGGGCAGTTGGTAATGGAGGTCCAGTTCCACCCGGCCTCACCGAGTGGCCGCGTGCGCAGCTTCGTGCTCGATGCGCGCGGGAAGCGCGCCGTGGTCGTGCTTGCCGGGCTCGCGTGTGCGGCTGCCGTATCGCTCTGGGTGACGGTACCGACCTTCGTGCTGCGGTCCGCGCGGCGCGAACAATCCGGCGCCATCCTAGCCGAGTCGGCGGGTGTCACACGGCGGTGGAGCGAGCTCGAAGCGCGGGCCGCTTCGTTGCGGGACCGGGCCCTGGATTCCGGCACGCTCGTCAGTCGCATCGCCTTCCTCTCGGGCACAACCCCCGCCGCGTGGCCGAAGAGCTTGAACCCGGAGACGGCCGTGCTCGCGAGTCAGGAGCCGGAGGCGATCGTTCGGGGCCTCGGGCGCTATCTCGCGGGTCTCGAGCGCGGGCTGGCGCTGATGAAAGAGCGGGAAGCCGCGGACCCCGCCCTGGCTGCCTCGACCCCGTCGATTCTCCCGCTCGCGACGGACCTGGTGGAGCCGTCGGCGCTCTTTGGCCCGCGCGTCTCACCGTGGACCGGATCCGAGGAGTTCTTCACCGGGCTCGATCTCGCGGCGCCCGCGGGGTCGGCGGTCATCGCACCGGCGGCGGGGACCGTCGTATTCGCCGGGCGAATCGCCCCCTCCCCGGGCTCCCGGCTCTGGCGTTTCGGTAATTGCGTGGTCCTGTCGCACGGCGCGGCCGGGGCGACCTTCTTCGGACACCTCGCGAAGATCGAGGTGCGCCGCGGATCGCACGTTCGGCGGGGCGAGCGCCTGGGCTCGGTCGGGACGACGGGCTGGGCGATGTCGCCGACGCTGCACTACGAGTACTGGAGGCGCGGCGCGGAGGAGCTCGCCCCGACGGACCCCCGATTCGCCATACTGGACCGGCCTCTGGCGGGCCGCGACGTCTCGCTCGAGAAGATGCTGGCCACGTCTGCACCCGGGCCGGTGGAGCCGCTGCCGGGTCTGGCTCGCTAACCCCTACGGGGCGGCGCTCGCCCGGCCGCGCCCCCCGCGCTTGCCTTCGTACAGCGCGCGATCGGCCCGCTGGAAAAGGTCGTCCGCGGGGTAGCCGGCCGACGTCGCGACACCGATCGTGACGGAAACCTCGTAGCGCTCGCCGGCCTTGTCCGCCGGCTCCTCGCGCAGCCGCCGCAGGATCGCCTCGGCCTGGCGGCTGGCAGCGTCCGCGTCCGCTCCCGGCATCAGGAGCGCGAACTCGTCGCCGCCCCAGCGCGCCGCCATGTCGTCCTCGCGCTTGCATCCGGCAAGGACCTTTGCCACGTGGACGAGCGCCGCGGTGCCGCACGTGTGACCGAGCCGGTCGTTGATCGCCTTGAGCCGGTCGACGTCGATGACGAGCAGGGAGATCGGCTCCTGGAATCGCGCGGAGTGCTCGATCGCCCGCCGGTATCTGCCGAGGAAGCTGCGTGCGTTGGCGAGACCCGTCAACGCGTCGCGCTCCGACAGGTCACGGTATTGGTCCCGGCCGCGCCGCAGGCGGTCGGCGCGCCGTCCCACGACGAAGCCAGCGATCGCGAAGACCAGGCACGAGCCGACGAGCTCGTAGGTGTAGAAGAAGGCGTTCGCGCGCAGCTCGGCGAAGGGATCGGGGACGCCGGCAAGGACCCGGAGCGCGAAGGCGCCGGCCGGGGCTCCGACGCCCAGAACGGCGCCCAGGACCGCGTATTGTCCAGCCAGAGGAATGGAAGGGCCGGAGTCGTTTCCCGGGGGCTCCGGGAGCTCGATCGGGAGCTCGAGCTGAAACGCGTCGCTTCCGGGAACGCTCGGATCCCTCGCGCGGATCTCGGTCGGACCAGCCTCGTGCGCCGTGGTGCGATTGTCTCATGGCCCGCTTCACCTGCCGGCGTTATGCTCTTGCCGGAGATGACCGAGACGTTCGACGTAGCCGTCGCTTATGCCCGATGGAAGCGGGCCGTCGATTTGCTCGTGCGGGAGATGGTCCGTCGCCGCCGCGAGCAGCAGGCCCGGCTGGAAGAGAGCACGCGGGCAGAGCGCCGGATGAAGAGCCTCCGTCGCATCGTGCGCAAGGCGCTCTCCGAATACAGCCGGATCCAGATCGCGCGGCAGCGCTAGCCAATCCGAGGCCCGAATGCTCCGCGGCGGCTGCGGGTCAGTCGGGGTAGCGGCCGACCCGCTCGCGGTGCGCGCCGAGGCGGGCAAGGACGTCTTCCATGCGGTCGCCGCCGATCGACTCGAGCAGGGCGTCGGCGAGGACGAAGGCCAGCATGGCCTCGGCGATGACGCCGCAGGCGGGCACGGCGGTGACGTCGCTGCGCTCATAGGCCGAGCGCGCGGGTTCGCCGGTCTCCAGGTCCACCGAATCGAGCCCGCGGGCCAGCGTCGAGATGGGTTTCATGTACACGACCGTGATGACCTCTTCGCCGTTGGTCACCCCGGCCTCGAGGCCGCCCGCCCGGTTGGTGCGACGGCGAAGCGTCCCGGTGATGCCCCGTTCGATCTCGTCGTGGGCGGAGGACCCGGGGCCTCGTGACGCCTCGATGGCCGAGCCGAACTCGACGGCCTTCACGGCGGGCACGGACAGGAGCGCCTGGCCGATGCGGCCGTCCAGCTTGCGGTCCCAGGCGGCATAGGAGCCGAGGCCCGCAGGCACTCCGCGCGCCCCGACGAGGACCGTTCCGCCGAGTGTTTCGCCGTCCTTCTTCGCGGCGTCCACGGCTTCGACCATGCGCGGTTCCAGGATGGCGTTCACGGCGCGCAGGGGCGAGTCCTGTCGAACCTTCTCCAGGGACGCGAAGGAGCGCGGCGACCGCTCGTCGTGGACCGAGCCGACCGAGAGCACGCCGCTCGCGACCTCGATGCCGCAGGCGCGCAGGAGAAGCTTGCAGACCGCGCCGGCGGCGACCCGCGCGGCCGATTCCCGGGCCGAAGCGCGTTCGAGCACGTCGCGCAGGTCCCGGGCTCCGAATTTCATTCCGCCCGCCAGGTCCGCGTGGCCTGGTCGAGGCCGCGTCAGCCGCCGGGCGGCAGCGGCGTCGGGGTCGACCGTGAGCGGGCCCATGACTTTTTCCCAGTTGGCGAAGTCGGAGTTGAGGATGCCGATCGCGATCGGAGAGCCGAGCGTGAGGCCGCCGCGCACTCCGGCTTCGAAGAGCGCTTCGTCCTTCTCGATCCTCATCCGACCGCCCCGTCCGTAGCCGTGCTGGCGGCGGGCGAGCTCGGCCGCGACGAAGGCGGCGTCGATGGAGAGGCCGGCGGGCATCCCTTCGAGGATCGCGGTCAGTCGCGGTCCGTGGGACTCGCCGGCGGTGGTGAGGCGTAGAGGCACGGACGGAGTGTATCCATGTCGTCCCGAGCGAAGCGAGGGATCCCTTTTGAGCCGCGGTGTGGCTAGGAAAGGGATCCCTCGGCGCTGCGCGCCTCGGGATGACGCGCGATGGCTTCGCTTCGCGCGTCAGTTGGGAATCAGGCCCCCCAGGGCGTCTGGCGAGGCGAGCTTCGCGTAGGACTCTTCGGGCGTCGGGGTCGCCGTCCGGGAAGCGCGCTCGTGGGCCAGGCCGGCGAAGAAGAAGAAAAGCGCGGCGGCGGCCGCCGCGACCCAGAACCGGCGCCGCTCCTGTTGCGCGCGGCCGCGCCGCAGGCCCTCGAGGACCCCCGACACGAAGCGCTCGTCGACTGCCACCGGCGTCTCGGGGGCCGAGAAGCCCTTCCAGGCGGAGGCCATGCGTGCGTCGGCACGGCAGGCTGTGCACACGAACAGGTGGCTGGCGTCACGGCGGTTGGCGAGGCAGTTGCTGCGGCTCATGGTCGTTCCTCCAGGAATCGGGCGCGAAGTTTTTTGCGTGCGCGGTGCATGCGGACGCGCACGGCAGGCACCGTGATGTCGAATCGTTCGGCGATCTCGCGGTCGGGTGCTCCCTCGATCTCGCGAGCCAGCATGATCTCGCGGTCGAGTGGCGAGAGCTGTGCCAGGGCCGCGTGGAGCAGATCCGAGTCTTCGTGACGTGTCTCCTCGTTTCCGGGCGAGGCCTGCGTGTCCGGAAGCGGCGATTCGGGCCGCCGCCGGCGCACGAGGTCGATCGCGCAACGAATGGCGATCGTCCGAACCCAGGCGCGAAAGCTCGATTGGGGACGGTACCGGTCGAGCGCGCGGAAAGCACGGAGGAACGCCTCCTGGACCGCATCCTCCGCGAGGCCGGAGTCGCTGAGCACCCGCCGAGCGGCGCCGAGGGCCGTCGGGGCCGCCAGACGAACGAGCGCGGCGATCGCGATCTCGTCCCCCTCGCGGGCCCGGCGGACGAGGGTGTCTTCCTCGTCCGCGCAGGCCGCGAGGTCGGGGACGGCCGCGAGGGGGAACGGCCTCGGACTCAGTTGGTTCCCCTCAGGAACGCGTCGAGCGACTGGAGCGCATGGTCGCTGCGTTGCCCCATCCGATCGTGGAAGCTCGTGAACTTCTGCTGCTGGTCGGCCGTCAGGACCGGCCAGACCTCGCCGCGGACCTTTGCGAAGAGAAGAGCGCCGTCCGCGTGGACCGCGCCGACCTGGGCTGCGAGCTGGCGGATCGACGCCTCGTCGGCGGGCTGAGCCATGACTGCCGCGTGCAGCGCGTTGCGCGCATCCATGCCGGCCCGGACCTGCGCCAGGATTTCGTCGGCGTGCGTCTTGAGGATCGCTCGGATCTGGGAGCGCTGCGCATCGGAGAGATCCAGCTCGCGGGAGATGTGGTCGAACATACGCGCGGCCATCGGTCCGCGCATCCATCCCGGGCCGTCGGGGCCCATCTGGCGGGCAAACAGCCGGCCCGCAAGGACGCCGCCGACGGCAAGCGCGCCGATCGTGGCAGCCACCAGTACGGATCGGCGAATGTGTCGAATGCTCATGGAAATCCTCCTGTTCCACCTCATAAACGACTGCCGCCAGGGAAAGATTACTCCCGTCGGATCGGGACTAGACTGCGGCCGTGGACCGCAAGTATGTCCTCAGAGCGCCGGCGCGGCTGAAGACCTATCGGGTCGACTACGATCGGGAGCTCAACGACGAGCAGCGGGACGTCGTGCTGGCCGGCGGAGGGCCCATCCTGGTCATCGCTGGGGCGGGCTCGGGCAAGACGCGCACGCTCGTCTACCGGGTCGCGCGGCTCATCGAGTCGGGCTGCGACCCGTCGCGGATCCTGCTGCTGACCTTCACCAACCGCGCCGCGCGGGAGATGTTGCGGCGCGTCGAGGCGCTGCTCGCCGTCGACATGCGCCGCTTGATGGGCGGGACCTTCCATTCGGTGGGGAACCGGCTGCTGCGCCGCTTCGGGAGTCGTCTGGGGCTCGGGGCCAACTTCTCGATCCTCGACCCCGAGGATGCCCGCGAGATGCTGGAGGCCGCGACCTCGGACCGGAAGATACCGACGCTGGAACGGCGCTTTCCGAAGGGCGACGTGCTGCTGGACCTCTACTCGTTCACGATCAACACGGGACGGCCGTTTCTCGAGGTCCTCTCCGAGCACGCCCCGCATTTCGCCGAGCTCGAGGCGGAGATCATTTCGGTCTTCCAGCGTTACCGCGAGCGCAAGCGCCTCGGCAACGCCTGCGACTACGACGACCTGTTGCTCCACTGGAAACGGCTCCTCGACGAGGTTCCCGAGGCTGCGGCGCAGCTGGCCGGGTCCTATGAGCACGTCCTCGTCGACGAGTACCAGGACACAAATCGCCTGCAGGGGGAGATTGTGGACGGCATGGCGAAGGTGCGGCGCAACGTCACGGTGGTCGGCGACGACGCGCAGGCGATCTACTCCTTCCGCGGCGCGTCCTTCGAGAACATTCTCGGCTTCCCGGGGCGGTACCCGGCGGCACAGACCTTCCGGCTGACCCGGAACTATCGGTCGACGCCCGAGATTCTGGCCCTCGCCAACGCCTCGATCGTGCATAACGAGCGGCAGTTTCCGAAGGAGCTCGTCGCCTCGCGGGAGAGCGGGCCATTGCCGGCGGTGGTGGCGTTGCCGGACATCCCGGACCAGGCGCGCTTCGTGGCGCAGCGGCTTCTCGAATGGCACGACGAGGGCGAAAAGCTCGCGGACCTGGCCGTGCTCTACCGCGCCCACTACCAGGCGCTCGAGCTCCAGATCGAGCTGACACGGCGCGGCATCCCGTACGAGATTCGCTCGGGAACGCGCTTTTTCGAGCAGAGGCACGTCAAGGACGTGCTCGCCTTCCTGCGCATCATCGTGAATCCGAAGGACGAGTTGTCGTGGAAGCGTGCGCTCAAGATCTTCCCGCGCATCGGGGAGCGCTCGGCTGCCGCGGTCTGGGAGGCGATCGGAACACGGCCGGACCCGCTTGCCGCGTTCCGGGCGCTGGACACGAAGGCCGTCGAGCTCGGCCGTGGCGCCGACGCGGCGCTCCGCCCCTTTCGCTCGGTTCTCGCGCGGCTCGACTCGCCGTCCCTGCGGTCCACGCCGGCCGAGGCCATTCGCTCGGTCGTCGAGGACGTGTACCGCGACTACGCGCGTGCGAAGTTCCCGAACGGAGACGCGCGTCTGGACGACCTCGAGCAGTTCGCCCAGTTCGCCCAGACCTACGAGTCGCTGCCCGCATTTCTCGAGGAGGTCACCCTCTTCAACGAGCTCTCGGGCGAGGACGTCGTCGCGGGCGAGCCCGACGACGACCGGGTCGTGTTGTCCTCGATCCACCAGGCCAAGGGGCTGGAATGGAGCCGCGTGATCCTGATGGGCCTCTCGGAGGGCCGCTTCCCGAACTACCGATCGATCGCGACCGACGAAGGCCTCGAGGAGGAGCGTCGGCTCTTCTACGTCGCGGTCACCCGCGCGAAGAACGAGATCGCCCTCGTATACCCGATGCTCGCGCGCGACCGCTACGGGGTGGACGTCATTCTGGAACCCTCGCGGTTCCTGACCGAGCTTCCCGACGGGGTCTTCGAGCGCTGGACGATCGAGCGCGAAGCGTCCCCCGATGAGGCCGAGGCGGCCGCCCCCGGCGAGCCCGTTCACTGACACGGCGCGTCGCGCCGCCCCAAACGCGCTAAAATACGGGCCATGGATGACGTCTACTCGGCGATCTGCCGCGAGGCGCTGGAATCGCGCCAGCGGGACCTGACGTCCTTTGTCGACAATGGCATGGTCGGCATGTCGAGCCGTCTCGAAAAGACGCTCCTGCGGCTGCCTGCCGGCTATTTCCTGCTCGGCCTCGGTCCGTACAACGCGGGCCTCGTCAAGCTCGATTTCGACGAACTGCTGATCGGGCGGGAGGTGCCGGAGTACATCGGGATCGGCATGCCGGTGACGGGCTTTCGAGTCTCTTCGCCCGACGCCTTCCTGAACACGGAGGTCTCAAGGCTGCACGCGAAGGTCACGCGTCACCCGATCGCCGATGGTGCGGCGTATCGGCTCGTGGACATGCGGTCGACCTGCGGGACCTATTTGAACGGCGATCCGATTCCGGCGCCGGACGACCTCGCGGGCGTCTCGGAGGACGACTGCGCGCGGCCGCTCAAGTCCGGAGATTTCTTCTCGCTCGGTCCGTCCGCCGTCAATCTCTTCCTCTTCTTCCAGAAGTGACGCCGTCCCGGGCGCGTCCCGGAACCGGGGATCGAGCGGCGCTCCTCGTCGGTCTGGTTGCCGCGTTTGTCGCGGCGGTGGACCTCGTGCGCTGGGCGAGGCCGGGCCTGCTCCTGGATGAAGCCCTCGACTGGGCCCCGGCACGCTTGCTGCTCGGCCTGGCCGTCGCCGCCGGCGCAGGTGCGGCGGGAGTTCTCGCAGGCGGCGCCTTTCGTCTCTGGAGCGCCATGCCCCGCGCGGCAGAGCCGCTCGAGCCCCTGCCTCTGGGCCCCGGGATTCTGACGGCCATCGCCGCCATGGTGATCCTGGGCGGGGCATCGCTGCGGTTCGCCGCGCTCGCGCGGGTTCCGTCCGCGCTCTGGGTCGACGATCTGTCGATGATTCATCCCGCGCTCGCGCTCGCGGGAAATGCCGGGGATTTTTCGGACACGATCCGGCCCGCTCCCTTCGGCGTCGCGAAGCCGTACGGAACGATCGGCGTGCTCTACCTCGAGGGCTATCGCGCGGCGCTGCGTCTGTGGGGGACGACGGTCTTCGGCGTTCGATTCCCATCGGCCGCGGCCGGGGCGGCATCCCTCGTGACCGCGGTGCTTCTCGGGCGCGCCCTGCTTCCGGCGGGGGGCGGTGCGCTGGCGGCGCTCATCCTCGCCGGAATGCGGTGGCACCTCATCCTGTCGCGATGGGGCTGGGCCATGATCGCGCTGGCCCCGGTCGTCGATCTCGCAGCCCTCGCGCTGGTCATGGCCCGCCGCCGTCGGACCCTGGCCCCGGCAATTCTCGCGGGAGCGCTCGCCGGCCTCGGCGCCCACATCTACCTGTCGGCCTGGCCGGCCGCCGCCGCGCTCCTCGTGTTCTGCTTTTGGCCTGCCGACCCGCCCGAGCGGCTCGCCGTGCGGGTCGCCCGGGCCGCGGCGTTTGTGGTGGGACTCGCGCTGCTGGCGGCGCCCCTCTTCCTCTTCCGCGAGGGCCGCGTGGCCCCCTATTTCGCTCGGGCCGCCGACCACAACGTCTTCCTCGAGATGTCCCGGATGAAGTCCATCCTCCCGCCCTTTGCCGCCGCGGCCGACGCCCTGGCGGCGCCCTGGTTCCTGGCCGACCCGACGGCACGGCACGACCTGCCCGGCCGCATGCGGCTCGGCTGGCTGCTGGGAATCCCCGTGGCGATTGCCTTCGGCCGCGCTCTGCTGCGGCCGCGCGACGCGCTGTCGGGGATCCTGCTCACGCAGGCGTTCGCCGCGATTTGCTCGACCGTTGCGGGCGGCCAGGCGGACAATCCGAACGGATCGCGCTTCGTGTACCTGGCATCGCTCACGGCGGTCGCGGCGGCGGCCGGAACGCTCTGGCTCGTCGGACTGTCCGCAACGGGCTGGCGGCGCGCGGCGGCGCTGGCGGCGATCGGCGCGCTGGCCGTGGGAGGCGCGATCGGCGCCCGGGATGCGCTCGTGGTTTGGCCTGCGTCTGCTGCGACCTTCGACGGGTTTCACGGTCAGGACACGCTCATCGGCCGGGCGGCCGTTCGATGGAGCCGATTCGGTCGGGTCGCAGTGTCTCCCGGCCTCGGCCGGTCCGAGCTCGCGATCACGGCCATTCGGAGCTACGAGCTGGATCCCGACCCGGGCCCCGTGCCGCAAGTGCCGGGACGGTTCCGCGTACGCATCGTGGCTCCGGACCTCGAGCCCGAAGCGGGAGAGCGCGTCGTCGAGCGCGTGCGGGACGGGCGGGGCAGATCGTGGGCGGTCGTGCTCGCCCGGCGCAGCTAGGCCGTCGGGATCAGATTCGCCCGCGCCAGGACCTCTTCGCCGACGTCGAACTGGGACGGCATGATCGCGAGCAGCCCGCTCGCGTCCCAGATGCCCATGGTCCGCAGCGGAGGGCGATAGATGTGCAGCGAGATGGCGCGGGCGCTCGTCGGAGCCAGACGGTGGAGGGCGCTCGGCCCGATGTCGGAGAGATCTCCCTCGGGCCGCGCGCGATTGTCGGAGAGCTCGGGCCGGTCGTTGGGCGTCGTGAAACGCTCCTCGGCCAGCGTTCCGGACAGGATCAGCATTCCGCCCATCACGCCGCGGTGGTCGTGGATCGGCGTCATCTGACCGCTCTGCCAGGCGATCAGCATGATCTCCCAGTCGTCCCAGAGCAGAATCGGATGGCGCACGTAGCGCTCCGACGAAAACTGCACGCGGTCGAGGTAACGCTCGGTCTCGAGGGCGACCTTCTCGCACAGGCGCCCCGGGGTCAGCCGCTGAGGCTGCATCGACGCCTCCCGAATGACTTCCCGGACCGTGTCGGCAAAGGTCACTGCGAGGATTCTATCGCTGTCCCCGGGCGACCGTGGAGGTCTTTCTGCCGGGCCGGCGGGGCGTGCTATCGTCCCCGCCGCAATGAAGATCGCGGTCGTGCCGGGCGACGGCATCGGCGTCGATGTCACAGCCGAGGCCGTCAAGGTGCTGGATCGGGTCTGCCGCCTGCGATCGATCCCCTTCGAGCCGATCTTTCTTCCGTGGAGTGCCGACCGCTACCTGAAGACCGGCGAGACGGTCCCGCCCGGGGCTTTCCTGAGCCTGTCCCGCGACTACGACGCCATCTTCATGGGGGCCTTCGGCGATCCGCGGGTTCCCGACATGAAGCACGCGGCCGACATCCTTCTCGGAGCCCGCTTCCAGCTCGATCTGTACGTCAATTACCGGCCGGTGCGCTGCCTCGACGACCGACTCTGCCCCCTCAAGGGATTCTCGGCCAGCGACGTGGACTTCGTCGTTTTCCGCGAGAACACCGAGGGCTCGTACGTCGGGGCCGGCGGTCATCTGAAGAAGGGCACGGCGGACGAAGTCGCCGTCCAGGAGGACGTCTCGACCCGCAAGGGCGTCGAGCGAATCATCCGGTACGCGTTCGAATATGCGCGCGCGCGAGGCCGCAAACGGGTCGTCATGTCCGACAAGTCCAACGCCATGCGTTTCGTCGGAGACCTGTGGCAGCGGACGTTCGCCGACGTGGGGCGCGAATACCCGGACATCGAGGGCTCGCACCTGTACATCGACGCCCTCTGCATGCAGATGATCAAGGACCCGCGCCAGTTCGAAGTCATCGTCACCAACAACATGTTCGGCGACATCGCGACCGATCTCGGCGCCGCGCTGCAGGGGGGGCTCGGAATGGCCGCGTCGGGCAACATCCATCCGGGGCGCGTCTCGATGTTCGAGCCCGTCCATGGCTCGGCGCCGAAGTACGCCGGAACAGGCAAGGCGAACCCGTTCGGGGCCATCCTGACGGCGGCGCTCCTGCTCGATCATCTCGGGCACGCAGCGGAGGCGGCATCCGTGGAGGCGGCGGTCGGCGCCTGTGTGCGGGAAGGCCAGGCAACGGCCGATGTCGGCGGTTCGCTTTCGACCGCTGCCGCCGGCGACGCGGTCTGCACGCGCCTGCGGTAGGTCTGACCGGGGCCCCATCCGGCGGCCGCCGTCCTGATACAATTGGGCCGCAAGGAGAAAGCCAAGATGAGTCATCTTTCGCGCAGACTGCTCGTCGTCGCTTCGGCTGGCCTTTTTCTGCTCGTCGTCTCGTCCGCTCGGGCATCCGAGAAGTTCGTCGACTCGGCCGACGCCAAGGAAAAGGACGAGCCCCAGAGCTTCCTGCCCGACTACGACAAGCTCGTGAAAGGCAAGGATGCGGACTGGGTGTATTTCCCCGACGGGGCGCTGACGAAGTACAAGACGGTCTCGGTCTCGGAGTTTGACCACACCGGGCACGGCTCGGAGTCGCGCCAGGCGGCGCGCGAGGGCAAGGACTACATGGAACAATGGCTGGAAAAGCAGGGCTTCAAGGTGGTCAAGTCGGGCGGTGAACTGCAGGTCGAGGGCAACGTGTTCAATGCCTGGGAGCCAGGGGGCGCGGCCCGCGTCTGGGGCGGCTGGGGCGCGGCCAACCCGGGGGTCGGGCTGGAGCTCATCCTCAAGGCGGGGGGCAAGGTCGTTGGCGAGGTCCGGCAGAAGGCCCGGGGGTCCACCCTGCGCGACGCCGTCGAGAATGGCCTCGAGGACTGCGCCAAGTCCATCGCCAAGGGTAAGTAGAAGCCAGGGCAATCAAAGCCTAAGCAATTGTCACAAAACAAGTTAGAGGCTAACGGGGAGGGGCGGCGGACCGCGCCACCCTCCTCCGTGGTACCGTTTATTGCCTCGAGGAGCTGTGCCCATTTCTGAGCCAAGCCACGCGGTCGTCCTGCCCGAAACCGGGCTGACCGCGCTCTTCGGAATTGCCGACGAAAACCTGCGGGCCATCGAGGACGCCTTCCGGGTCCGCCTCCAGTCCCGCGGTAGCGAGATCTCCGTGATCGGCGAGGGCCAGGGCGAGGAGGCCGCCCGACGCCTGCTGGCCGGGCTCTCGGACTTGCTCGCGGGCGGCTATCCGCTGCGCGGCAGCGACGTCGCGACCGCGATCCGCGTGGTCAAGGAGGACCCGGGCGTCTCGCTCGTGGAGTTCTTCACCGACAGCCCCTTCGGCCCGACCCTGAAGTCGGTCGTGACCGTCCGCAATCTCAAGCAGCGGATCTACGTCCAGACGATCGATCGCCACGACCTGGTCTTCGCGATCGGGCCGGCCGGCACCGGCAAGACCTACCTCGCCGTGGCTATGGCGGCCGCCGCCCTTCTGGAGAAGAAGGTCAAGCGGATCGTGCTGGCGCGGCCCGCCGTCGAGGCGGGGGAGAAGCTCGGGTTCCTCCCGGGCGACCTCGTGGAGAAGGTCAATCCGTATCTGCGCCCTCTCTACGACGCGCTGTACGACATCCTCGGCTACGAGAAGACCGCGAAGCTTCTCGAGCGCGGGATCATCGAGGTGGCGCCGATCGCCTTCATGCGCGGACGCACGCTGAACGACGCGTTCATCATCCTCGACGAGGCGCAGAACACGACATCCGAGCAGATGAAGATGTTCCTGACCCGCATCGGCTTCGGCTCGCGGGCGGTCGTCACCGGCGACGTCACGCAGATCGATCTGCCCCAGGGGAAGACGTCCGGCCTGCGGGAGGCGCGACAGGTCCTCGCGGGCATCGAGGGGATCCGCTTCGTGCTGTTCGACGAGCGGGACGTGGTGCGGCATTCCCTGGTCCAGTCGATCATCACGGCGTACGAGGCGCTCGACCGCGAGCGGGAGGTGGCGAGCGCTGCCAGTGCAGCCGCCCGGGGAGCCGCGCGGTCCTCCGAGCCTCCGACCGCCTCCCGCTGAGACCACGCCATGCCTGACGAAGCGCCGCCCGGGCGCGGCACCATCGATTTTCAGAGGCTCCCGACTCCTGCGCGAAGTGCGCCGGGGAGGCTGCGCCTGCGACCGCTGGCGTGGGCCGCGGGGTACGTGATCGTGACGACTCTGGCGTTCGCCCCGGCACTGTCCTTCCGGGATACGCCGATGGGCCCCGGCACCGTCGCCGCCCACGATGTCGTCGCGCCGCGCGAGCTCATCGTGCCCGATCCGGACGCGACGGCGCGCCGGCGAACTGAGGCCGCAGCGGAAGTCCTGCCGCTCTACGAACTGGATTCGCCGGCTGCCGGACGGTTCGAGGAGCAGCTGCGCGAGGCTTTCGAGCGGGCCCGTCCGGCGGCGGCGCGGGCGCGGCCCCGCGGCACGGTGACTCCGGAGCTGCGCGACGCGTTCACTCTGCCCATTGGCGACGAGGCGCTTTCTGCCCTGGCGCGCCAGGGTTTCTCGAAGGAGCTCGAGGATCGCTTCGTTGCGGTCGGGCTCGACCTCTATCGGGGTGGAATCGCCGATCATCGCGACTTGAGCCCGGAGGCGAGGAGCCGCGGGCTCCAGGTGAGGGACACGGCCACGGGCCGGGAGTCCAAGCGGCGCGAGCTCGGCGCCGTGGAGTATGGCACCGAGACACGCTCGGCCGTGGCCGCCCGCCTGGCGGAGGGTTCCTTCTCTCCCCGCGAACGAACCGAGGTCGCCGCGTTTCTGGCCGCGACGCTGCGTCCGAACCTTTCCTACGACGCGGCGCAGACGGGGGAGCGGCGTGCCGGGGCCGCGCGGTCTGTCGAGAGCGTTTTCACGCGCATTCCGCGTGGCAAGGTCATCGTGCGGCGCGGCGACGAGATCACTCCACGCACCGCGCAGTGGATCGCGGCCGTACGGGCGTCGGCGTCCGATCCCTCGTCATGGGTCAAGGTGACCGGGATCCTGATTCTGCAGGTGCTCTCGGCGAGCGCCTTCTGGCTCGACGCCCGGCGGCAGCGCCGGCGCAAGCGCGAGCGCTCGACGGGTGTGGTGTACGGCTCGGTGCTCGCGACCGGGATCCTCTTCGCCATCGTGACTCGCGGGTTCTTCGCCCTTGCGCAGGCCCTCTCGCCGTCCCTCGAGGGCGCCTCGGGGGCCGTGAACTACGCGATTCCGTTTGCCGCCGGGCCCATCGTCGTCAGCCTGGTGGCCGGGATGGGGCCGGCCCTGCTCGTTGCCCTGGTTTTCTCGATCGGCGCCGGGGTGCTGATGGGCCTCTCGTTCCCGTTCGCGCTCTTCGCGATCGTCGGATCCCTGGCCGGAATCTACGGGCTCGGAAAAGTGGGCGCGCGCAGCGTGCTGCTGGCGATGGGAGGCATCGTCGCCGCGGGCAATCTCGTCGCCATCGTGGCCATCCACTTCCTGAACGCCGGGCCCTGGGGCTGGGACTTTCTCTACGATGGGGTCGCCGGGGTGGTCGGGGGCCTGACCGTGTCGATGGCCGTCGCCCTGTTCCTGCCGGTATTCGAGCACGTCTTCTCCGTCGTGACGGACATCCGGCTGCTCGAGCTGTCCAATCAGAACCTTCCGCTGCTGCGCAGCCTGGCCCTCGAGGCGCCCGGCTCCTACCAGCACTCGCTGATGCTGGGCCATCTCGCCGAGGCGGCGGCCGAGGCCATCGGCGCGGACTCCCTGCTCGCCCGCGTGTCGGGCTACTACCACGACATCGGCAAGACCCGGATGCCCGACTACTTCATCGAGAATCAACCCAAGGGTTTCAACCGCCACGACCGGCTGGAGCCCTCCATGAGCGCGCTCATCATCGCGGCCCACGTCAAGGAAGGTGTCGAGATGGCCGAGAAGGCTCGCCTGCCCGAGCCGATCGTCACCGCCATCCGGGAGCACCACGGAACGAAGCTGATCCGTTACTTCTACCAGAAGGCGGTGGCGAAGGCCGAGCCCGCGCAGACCACGGTGCAGGAGATCGACTATCGCTATCCCGGGCCGAAGCCCTCGACCCGCATTCTCGGGATCCTCATGATCGCCGATGCCGTGGAAGCCGCCTCGCGGACTCTCATCGAACCGACCTCGGCGAAGATCCGCGCGATGGTCCAGGTCATCGTGGACGACTGCCTGCGGGACGGACAGTTCGACGAATGCGACCTGACGATGCGCGACCTTTCGATCATCGTGGACACGCTCGAGCACACGGTGTCGACCGTCTTCCACCACCGGATCGACTACCCCGGCTTCGACTTCAACCGCGAGCGCACGCGGAGGCGGCCTGCGGAGGCGGTGGCCTCCGGCGGGGCGCCCGGGCCGAGGGCGGTCTGACGATGCGCGTGGACGTGCAGGCTCGTGTGTCGGGCGCGCCGACGGCCGCGCGGGTGCGACGCACCCTGGCGCGCGTGGCCCGCGCCACCCGCTCGCGGGCGCGCGAAGTCTCGGTGCTCTTCTGCGCCGATGGCCGCATGCGCACGCTCAATCGCCGGTTCCGCGGCAAGGACCGTCCAACCGACGTGCTCGCGTTTCCGGCGGCTCCCGCGGACGGTTTCCTCGGCGACGTGGTCATCTCGGTGCCCTACGCCTCGCGGGAGGCCCGGCGGCGCTCGGAGCCTCCGGCCCGCGAAATGGACCGACTCCTCGTGCACGGATTTCTCCACCTGATGGGCTACGACCACGAGACGGACGGCGGCGAGATGGAGGCGCTCGAGGGGCGGCTGCGGCGCAGGCTCGGCCTCGCCGAAACGCCGGCGCGGACGGGCCCGCGCGGGAGCGCCCGATGATCGCCCTCGTCTGGGCCGGCTTCTGCTACGCGGCCTTTCTGCTCTTCGAGACGTTCGCCCTCGCGCTCGACCGCCTCTCGCCGATCAAGGTCCGCGGCCTCCTGGAGGAGCACCCCGAAAGGGCGCGAATCCTGTCGGGCGCGGGCGAAGTCGAGATCGTGCGTACGACGACGAAGGTGGTCGTCCAGGCACTGCTTCTGACCGGCCTGCTCACGACGGTGTCGGCCCTCGAGACGTTCGAGGTGCCGCGGCCCTGGCTCTGGGGCGGGACGTTTTTCGTCGTGGGCTGGCTGCTGACGGAGATCGGGCTCCTGCGGCGGGATGGCAATCGCGATCCCGAAAGGATCGTCGAGCGGCTGCTGCCCGTGATCACCGCTGCCTCGTGGCTCCTGCTCCCGATCGCATTCCTGATCCGGCGGATTTTCGCGGGCCGCGCTCCGGCCTTCGAGAAGCCGCCCGAGGCGACCGAGCAGGAGGTCCGGGCCTACATCGACGTCGGCCGCCAGGAGGGGATTCTCGAAAAGGACGAGGAGAAGCTGCTCCTCTCGATCGTGGACTTCGGCGACACGCGGGTGCGCGAGGTCATGACGCCGCGGACCGACATCGTGTGGATCGACGTTGCCTCCTCCATGACGGTCCTCTTCGACCTCTTCGTCGAGTCCAAGTACTCCCGGATTCCGGTCGTCCGCGGCTCGATCGACTCGGTCGTGGGTGTCGTGCACGTGAAGGACGCGCTGCAGGCGATTCGGGCCGGGTCGGGGCGATCCATCGCGGACGTGCTGCGCGAGCCCTACTTCGTGCCCGAGACCAAGAAGGTGTCGGAGCTGCTGCGCGAGTTCCAGCGCCGCCACCTCTGGATGGCGATCGTGGTGGACGAGTACGGCGGGGTCTCGGGCCTCGTCACGGTCGAGGACCTCCTCGAGGAGATCGTGGGCGAGATTTCCGACGAGCACGAAGACGAGCGCGAGCCGGTGACGCGGATCGGCGATACAGCCTACTCGGTGTCCGGAAAGGCCAACATCGAGGTGATCCGGGATCTGTTCGGGCAGGGGCCCGAGGAGGACGAGTTCACGACCGTGGGCGGCTTCCTGGCGAGCCGGCTCGGCCACATTCCGAAGCCGGGCGAGTCGTATGGCGAGGCCGAGCTGCGCTTCACGGTGGAGGAGGCCGACCGGCGTCGCGTCTACCGCGTCAAGATCGAGCCGACGGGTAGCTCCGCGCTGTCCGCTGTCAGCTCTCAGGCGGGCCCTTCGGCGGTCGGCTCCGGAAAGCTGAAAGCCGACGGCTGACGGCTCGTGAAGGTCGGCGAGATCGCGGTCGTCGGTCGCCCCAACGCCGGCAAGTCCACGCTCGTCAATGCCTTCGTCGGCGAAAAGGTCGCGATCGTCTCCGACAAGCCGCAGACCACGAGGCGGCGCATCCTCGGCGTCGCACGGCGGCCGGGATGCGAGATCGCATTCGTCGACACGCCGGGGATCCACCGGCCGCGGTACCGCATGAATGCCGCGATGGTGCGGGAAGCGACCGACGCGCTCTCCTCGGCCGACGCGATCCTCGTCGTCATCGATGCCGCCGACGAGCGCGGGCCGGGCGAAGCCTTCATTGTCGATCTCGTCTCGAAGGCGGAGGTCCCCGCCGTCCTCGCGGTCAACAAGATCGACCTCTTTCGGAAGGATCACCTGCTGCCTCTGCTGGCCGGGCTGCCACGGCAGGAGGCGTTTCGCGAGATCGTGCCGGTCTCCGCGCGGACGGGCGAGAACGTGGATCGCCTGTTCGATGTCCTCGCCGCCACTCTGCCCGAGGGCGAGGCCGCCTATCCCGAAGACTTCCTGACCCAGACCCCCGAGACGGAATGGATCGGCGAAGTGATTCGCGAGAAGCTCCTCGAACGCACGCGCGACGAGCTGCCGTTTGCCCACGCGGTCCTGATCGAGGCCGTCCGCGAGGGCGAGCGCAAGGACATCCTGGTCGTCACCGGGTCGATCATCGTGGAGCGGGAAGGGCAGAAGGGAATTCTGGTCGGCCGAGGCGGCTCCATGATCCGCGACATCGGCGCGGCTGCCCGCGAGGATCTGGAAGAGCAGCTCGGCCGCCGGCTCTTCCTCGATCTCACGGTACGCGTGAAGGCCGATTGGCGCAACGACGAGCGGTTTCTGTCGCAGTTGCGAGGGGGAGAGCGCGGGTAGCGCAGTCCTTGTCATCCCGAGCGCAGCGAGGGATCCCTTTCGAGTCTTGGTGGGGCTAAGAAAGGGATCCCTCGGGCCTTCGGCCCTCGGGATGACAGGCGACGGCTACGCTTCGCCGGTCAGAAAGGGATCCCTCGGGCGTTCCGGCCCTCGGGATGACAGGCGACGGCTACGCTTCGCCTGTCACTCCCGGACGGCGTTGCGCAGGCGTTCGGCCAGGTCGTGGAGCGACTCGGCGAGCGATTCGCGCAAACGCTCCATCTCCGAGAAGAGGAGCGCGTCCGATTCGTGCCGGCGGACGCGTTCCTCGAGCAGAGGGGCGATCTGCGAGCGGATGTCCTCGGCCTCGCGGCGGCCCTGCTGGGTCTTTTCCTCGAGTATGGTCTCGAGCTCGCGATGCTGACGCAGGACGGCCTCGACGGTGCTTCCTAGCGCGGGGACCTGCTCGGCAACCGCGACGAGCGCCCGGACCTGGTCTTCGAGGCGGGGTAGGGCCTCCGCAACTTGTCGGACCGAGGAGAGCTGGTCGTTCTGGGATCCGACGTGCCCGACCACGGCCGCAATCTGGGCCTCGAACTGCGAGGCCCGTTCCGTCAGGCTCGACAGAGCCATGGCGACGTCGTCGGCGTCCTTGCGCTGCCGGTTCGTCTCCCCGCGGGCCCGGTCGTCCAGGCTCTGCACCGCGGCCTCGAGATTCCGGAGGCTCGCCTCCGCCGAGGACTGCCGCTCGGCCGCCTGCTCGACCTGGCCCAGGCGCTCCATGAACGAGCCCAGCGCCTCCTGAAGGCTGACCAGACTGTTCTCCATCGTCCGGCAGCGACCTCCGATTTCCGCGATCTGGTTCTGCGTCTGCGCGGCGCGCTCTTCCAGGGATCCGATCGACCGGTCGAGCCGCTCGGCCACCTCGCGCTCGCGGGCGGCGCGGCCCTCGGCCTCGCGCAGGCGCTCCTCGAGAAGGGCGATCCGCTCGCCGCTCGCGACGGCCTCGGAGGAAAGGAAAGCGGGGTCCCTGACCGATCCCCGCTCCGCGGGGACCGCCGCGTCGACAGCGTCCGCCTCCGACAGGATTTCCGGCGCGTCTTCCGGCTCCTCGGGCTCGTCGGTCGGAATCTCGATCTCGATCGCGTCGATCGGAGCTTCGACCGGAGGCGGGGCCAGGTCGATCGGCGCTCCCGTTCCCATCCCCGGCGGCTCCGGAACCGCGTACGGCGAGGCGTTGTCGGAGTCCTCGGCCTCCGCCTCGCGCGCGAGCTCGGTCGTGTCGAACGGCGCTTCGTCCGAGACGGGTGGCACGAGGGCGAGCGGACGGGACGGGCGTGCGACCGCGGCTGCCGCCTGCGACTCACGCTTCAACAGCGAGTCCTTCCAGGTTTGGAGGTCGTCGGGTCGGGCTTCTTCCGGGACGGCCGCCGCAGTCGCCGCGCTCGCCTCCTCGGCCCGGCGGCCCTGGAGACGTCGCAGCAGGTCCACGAAGGTGAGCTTCGAGATCAATTTGAAGGTCTCCGTCACGCCCCGCCCCGCGCTCGCGACCGCCTCGACGAAGGGATAGGACGAGAGCCCGAGCGCCTCCTGCATCGCGTCTACCGCGAGGATGTCGGCAAGATCCCGCTTGTTGTATTGGACGACGACCGGGATTTTCTCGAAGGAAATCTCGTTGGACTTCAGGTTGTCCTTGAGGTTCTGCCAGCTCTCGAGATTCTTGGGCAGCATCGTCCACTGCGAGTCGGCGACGAAGACGATTCCGTCCACGCCCTTCAAGACCACGCGCCGCGTTTCGTTGAAGGCCGTCTGGCCGGGCACCGTGGCGAGCTGGAAACGGATCTTGTAGCCCTTGATGTCTCCGAGCTCGACGGGCAGCAGGTCGAAGTAGATCGTGCGGTCGGTCTGCGTCTGAAGGTTCAGGAGCTTGCCGGCGGTGCCCGGCTCGAGCCGATCGTGCAGGACCTTCAGATTGGTCGTCTTCCCGCAAAGGCCGGGGCCGTAGTAGACGATCTTGGCGGTCAGCTCCCGCGTGGCTGCGTTGTAGATGACCATCGGTGTACGCTTTTGGTTCAGTCATTTTAACGCCGTTTGGAGCCGCCGGAACCTCTTTTCGGGCCTGTTCTTGACCGGGGGCGGTCGACCCCATAGACTCGCGCGGATTTGACTGAAGAGCTCGTCCGCAAGGCCAAGATCCTCGATGCCGACCGCATCCAGCGCATGGTCGACCGGATGGCCCATGAGATCGCGGAGCGCCAGAAGGATCTGGCCGGCCTGGCCCTGGTCGGGATCCGGACCCGGGGGGTGCCGCTGGCAACCCGGCTGGCGTCTCGGCTCTCGGACCTGGTGCGGCAGAGCTTTCCGGTGGGAACGCTCGACATCACGCTCTACCGGGACGATCTCTCCACGGTGGCTCCCCAGCCGCTTCTCAAGAAGACGGAGATCGACTTCGACCTGAACGGGCGGACCGTGCTGCTCTGCGACGACGTCCTCTTCACGGGGCGGACGATCCGTGCGGCCCTGGACGGGGTCATCGACCTCGGGCGTCCGAGGGCGATCCGCCTCGCCGTCCTCATCGATCGGGGCCACCGCGAATTCCCCATCGAGGCGAACTACGTCGGCAAGAGCGTTCCGACGGCCAACCGCGAGGTCATCCAGGTGATGTTCAAGGAGACCGACGGCGCCGACGAAGTCTGGATTCTCGAGAGGCCCCACTGACGGTCTCCAACCTTCGCTCCAAGGATCTGGTCGGGATCGAGCTTCTGACTCCCGACGAAATCACGCTTCTGCTCGACACGGCCGAGTCCATGCGCGCGATCGGCCAGCGGGCGATCAAGAAGGTTCCCGCGCTGCGCGGCCGGATGGTCGTCAACCTCTTCTTCGAGGCCTCCACGCGGACTCGCTTCTCTTTCGAAACTGCCGAGAAGTGGCTTTCGGCGGACTCCCTGAACTTCTCCGCGAAGGGGAGCTCGGTCGAAAAGGGGGAGTCGCTGCTCGACACGGCGAAGAACCTCCAGGCCATGTCCCCGGACCTCATCGTCATCCGGCACGGCTCGCCGGGTGTACCGCACTTTCTCGCGCGCCACCTGAAGGCGAGCGTGGTCAATGCCGGCGACGGCGCGCACGAGCACCCGACCCAGGCTCTGCTCGACGCGCTCACGATCCGGCAGCGCTTCGGCCGGCTCGAGGGGCTCCGGGTCGCCGTCGTCGGCGATATCGCGCATTCCCGCGTCGTCCGTTCCAACATCTGGCTGCTGACCCGGATGGGCGCCCGGGTCACGGTGTGCGGGCCCCCGACGCTGCTGCCGCCCCGGATCGAGGAGATGGGAGTCTCGGTGACGACGGATTTCGATGCAGCCCTCGAGGGCGCCGATGTCGTCATGATGCTCCGGATGCAGCTCGAGCGGCAGGGCAAGTCCCTCTTCCCGTCCACGCGTGAATACTTCCGGTACTACGGCCTCGACGCGAAGAGGCTCTCCCGCGCGAAACCCGAGGCGATCGTCATGCACCCGGGCCCGATGAACCGCGGGGTCGAGATCGCGTCGGACATCGCCGACTCGGGCCGTTCCGTGATCCTCGATCAGGTCGCCAACGGCGTGGCCGTCCGCATGGCGGTCCTCTACCTGCTTCTCGGCGGGCATCCGTGGGAGGGGGAGGCGTGAGCCGCGCGCTTCTGATTCGCGGCGGCCGGGTCGTGGACCCCGTGGCCGGGCGCGACGGCCGCGCCGACGTCCTCCTCAAGGACGGCCGGGTGGCGGAGGTTGGCGACCGCGTCGAAGCGGGAGATGCGGAGGTCTTCGACGCTTCACGCCTCGTCGTCTTTCCGGGCTTCATCGATCTGCACGCGCACCTGCGCGAGCCCGGTCGCGAATACGCCGAGACCATCCGCACGGGCCTTGCGGCCGCGGCCGCCGGGGGGTTCACGGCCGTATGCGCGATGCCGAACACGAGCCCGGTCAACGACAGCCGCGAGGTCTGCGAGTTCATCCGGACGCGCGGCGAACATGCCGGAGCGGCGCGCCTCTACCCGATCGGCGCAATCACGCTCGGCCAGAAGGGCGAGGAGCTGGCGGCATTCGGCGAGCTCCATGAGGCCGGGGCCGTCGCCCTGTCGGACGACGGCAAGTGGCTCGAGGACGGCGGTCTCCTGCGCCGGGCCTTCCAGCACGCCGGTCTCATCGGCCTTCCCCTGATCCAGCATGCCGAGGACCGCAGCCTCTCGGAGGGCGCCCCGATGCACGAGGGCGCGGTTTCGACACGACTCGGGCTGTCGGGCCAACCGGCGCTGGCCGAGACAGTGGCGGTGGCGCGCGATTTGCTCGTGGCCGGGCTGACCAACGGACGCCTCCACGTGGCGCACCTGTCGACGGCGAAGGCCCTCGATCTCGTGCGCCGCGCCCGGGCCGAAGGTGTGGCGGTGACGTGCGAAGTCACGCCGCATCACCTGACCCTGACGGACGAGGAGGTCGCTGCCTCAGGGTTCTCGACGCGCACCAAGATGAACCCTCCGCTGCGGGAAGCCTCGGACCTTGCGGCTCTCACCGAGGGGCTGAAGGACGGGACCATCGACGCCATCGCGACCGACCACGCGCCCCACCATGCCGACGAGAAGGCGGTCGACTTCAACGGCGCGCCCTTCGGGGTCGTCGGCCTCGAGACGGCCGCAGCCGTCGTTTTCGACCGGCTCGTCGGGCGTGGCAAGCTCTCCTTCGAACGCTTCGCGTCCTTATTTTCGGCCGGGCCCGCCCGCGCCCTCGGCCTTCCCGGAGGGACGCTGGCCGCCGGGTCGCCGGCCGACGTGACGCTCTTCGACCCGCAGATGCGCTGGAAGGTGGATCCGCAACGCTTCGCTTCCAAGGGGCGCAGCACGCCGTTTTCGGGTTGGGAGCTCGTCGGCGCCCCCGCCGCCACGATCGTGGCGGGGGCGGTCGTGTGGCAGCGGGTCGACTTGTAGGCTCCGGCTGGAGCCCGTCATCCCGAGCGAAGGGAGGGGTCCCGTTGGAGCCTTTGTGCGACTGTTAAGGAGTTCCCTCGTCGCCGCGCTCCTCGGGACGACGCTGGCGAGTTTCGCGGCGTCCCCGAAGACTCCCGAGTTGCGGCGCATCGCGGTGCGGATACCCGAGGGCTTCGTGCTCGGACCGGAGTTCGAGCGGGTGACCGGGTGGGCCAAGCGGCGCGGCTTCGAGGTCGACGTCCGCCCGGACGCGGTGCCCGTGCCGAAGGGATGGGAGGCCGTGTATCTGGCGCTGGTCCCCCTGAGCGATCGGTCGAAGACGGCCCTCGCGCGGTTTCCGGCGACCTTCGAGGAGGCGGCCTTCGTCTTCGACGGGCGGACTTACGACGGCAAGGCCGATGCGATCTTTCTCGCCGATCCGACGAAGCCGACCGAGACATTCGTGATCGGCATCTCGGAACACCCGGCTGTAGAGCTCGCGTCCCGGCGCGTGTTCTGGCGGGAGGCGGACCCTGCGGACTACGAGGCCGTCTCCGGAGACCTGTCGAAGGAGGGCCGCTTCGTCACGAAAGACGGCCGGCTCGCGATCGACCGCGCGTCCGACCGCGACCGGCTGGCCGCCAGGGAGGACTTCTTTCGCGCGCTCCGACGTGAGAAGCGGGGCGTCGTCGAGTGGGAGTTTCGCGAGTCCGAGTCCGCCGCGGTCGCGAAGTGGGAGAAAGCGGCCGCGCGGTTCGCGGGCAAGCGGCCCTTTTCCGTGCGCCTCTTTCCCGACGCCGTGACCAAGGGCCTGTACACGGGGTCCTCGCGACCCGCCGACCTCGCCGCGGTGCCGGGTGGCGTCCGCGTCGACATCGACGTCGCCTCGCCCGAGGAGCCCGACCTCGTGTCTCCCGTGCTCGCGGCCGCGGCGCTCGCGGCCGCGGAGCCCGCGCTGCTCGAGCACCGGACTCTGCTCCTCGCAGCCGGGGCGCGGCGCTTCGGACGATGGTGGGGGCGCGAGGTCAAGGGATTCGCGGCCTTCACGAGCGCCGCAGGCGTGGAGCCTTCGCTCGACGAGGTGATCCAATCGTCGGAGGACGTCTCCCCGGTGCTCGCCGTCGGTTCGGCCGCGGCATGGCTCGACGCCGGTGCGCGGCTGGAGAGCGAGAAGGCGGTCGACCAGGCGCTCGGCTCTGCCGAGGGCGGGCTGCGAGAAAAGCTGTCGCGCTGGCGGACCGTGGCGCTGCGGCAGAGCGTGAAGCCCCCGGCGCGGCGAGCGCTCCCGGCCGGGTTTCTTCGGGGTGTCTCGTACGCCATGACCAATTCGATCGAAGGCGCCTACGTGGCGCCGCCGTCCCGCGCGGCCCTGAAGCGGCTTCGCGACGACGGGGCGGACTCGATCTCGGTGGTTCCCTACGCGTTCGCGCGCGAGGGCTCGAGCGAGGAGGTTCTCTTCGTCCACCGCAGCGCCCAGGGCGAGACCGACGAAGGCACGGTGCGCGCGGTGGGCGATGCCCGGGCCCTCGGCATGACGGCGATGGTCAAGCCCCTGATCTGGGTCGGGGGCGGGGCGTTCGTCGGCGATCTCGCGATGAAGGAGGAGCGGGCGTGGCCCGCCTGGTTCGCCTCCTACCGGCGATTCATCGTCCACCATGCGGTCGTGGCGGAGGCCGCCGGGTCGGACCTCTTCTGCGCGGGCTCCGAGCTCGTCTCCACGGAGGCGCACGAGAAGGAATGGCGCGAGACCTTCGCCGCCGTGCGCCTGGCGACCGGGGCGCCGCTGCTCTACGCCGCGAACTGGGCTGCCAATGCCCCGCGCGCCACGTTCTGGGACGCGCTCGACGCGATCGGCGTCGATTTCTACGATCCGCTCGCACGGACCGAAAAGGCGTCGGATGCGGTGCTCGAGCAGGGCGTCCGGGCGGCGGTCCGGCCCGTGGCCGACCTCGCATCGAGGGCCGGAAAGCCCGTGATCTTCACCGAGGCCGGTTATGCTGCGCTGCGCAGCGCGTGGATCGCTCCGCGCGACGAGGACGCGCCGCGGCCGGCCACGGGCGAAGACGCCGCGCGCGCCATCGCCGCGGTCTACCGGGCTCTAGCCCGGGAGAGTTGGTGGAAAGGGGTCTACTGGTGCAAGGCCTTCTCCGATGGAAAGCCGGCGCGGCCGGGCGATCGGGGATTCAATTTCGTCGGGACCCCGGCGGAGAGGGCGATTGCGGACGGCTTCCGCGCCATTCCGGCAGGCGGCGCGGCGCCGCGCCCGACCCCGTGAGCGCATGAGCGACCTGCTCGACGTCGCCGTCTCCGCCGCGCGATTCGGCGGCGAGGTGCTGCTGGCAAACTGGCGCAACCTTCCGCACGGCTCCGTCGAAGAGAAGACCAAGAACGACTTCGTGACGCAGGCGGACCGCGACAGCGAGGAGCGGATCGTCTCGGCGATCCGGGAGCGGTTTCCCGACGACGCGTTCCTCGGCGAGGAAGGCGGCTCCCGGCGCGGGCGCGACGGCGCGCGCGTGTGGATCATCGATCCCCTGGATGGCACATCCAACTTCGTCTCGGGATTTCCATTCTGGTGCGTATCGATCGCCGCCTGGGAAGCCGACGAGCTCGTCGCGGGTGTGGTCTGGGACCCCCTGCGCGACGAGATGTACGCCGCCGAGCGGGGAGCCGGAGCCTGGCGCAACGGGACGCGGCTCGCGGTGACCGGCCGGCCCGACCTCGAGGGCGCCTTCATCGCGACGGGGTTTCCCTTCCGCAACCGGCACAAGATCGACGCCTATCTGGCCCTGTTCAAGGCGGTCTTCGTCCATGCGCGGGCAATTCGGCGTGCGGGCTCGGCGGCGCTCGACCTGGCGTACGTGGCGGCCGGTGTCTTCGACGGGTTCTTCGAGTTTCGGCTCGCACCCTGGGACATCGCGGCAGGGGCCCTGCTGATCGAGGAGGCAGGCGGGCAGCTCACCGACTTCGACGGCGGCCGTGGATACCTCGAGCGCGGCAACGTCGTCGCCGGCGCCCCGGGTGTCGCCGAAGGCCTGCGAGGCGTGGCACGCGGCATCGTCGACGAACGGACAATCTAGAAGAAGGAGGGGCGCAGCCTGTTTGCCATCCCCAGGAGCGCAGCGACGAGGGATCCCGTTCACCGGCACACTCTGACGTCAAAGGGATCCTTCGCTTCGCTCGGGATGACAATGCCTCGGGCTCTCGAGAGGAACTCGGATGCCTAGACGCTGGATCGGTTCGATCGTTCTCGCGCTCGCTCTCACGGGCGAGACGAATGGCGCCACTGCGGTCGATCCGGCGCAGTACCAGGCTCTGCGCTACCGCTTGCTCGGCCCTTCCCGGGGCGGCCGCTCGACGGCGATCGAGGGCGTCCCGAGCCGGCCGCACACGTTCTTTGCGGGCACGGCCGGAGGGCTCTGGAGGACGGACGACGCCGGGACGAGCTGGTTCAATGTCTCGGACGGCTTCTTCGAGTCAGGCTCCATCGGCGCCGTCGCCGTCGCCGTGTCGGACCCCAACGTCGTGTACGCGGGAACCGGACAGGCCCCTCTGCGGGCAAACGTGTCGGCCGGCGTCGGCGTGTACAGGTCGACCGACGGCGGGAGGACCTGGAGCGGCGCGGGATTGCGCGACGCGGGCCAGATCGCGCGGATCCGGATTCACCCGCAGAACCCCGACCTCGTTTACGTTGCGGCGATCGGTCACGCCTTCGGCCCGAACGTCGAGCGCGGCGTATTCCGGTCGAAGGACGGCGGCCGGTCGTGGGAGAAGGTGTTGTCGATCAGCCCGAGGACCGGGGCCACGGACCTGGCGATGGACCCGAAGAACCCGCGCGTGCTGTACGCCGCAGCGTGGACGGGTGAGCGCAAGCCCTGGACGATTCACTCCGGCAGCGCCGAGAGCGGGCTCTACAGGACCGCGGACGGCGGCGATCACTGGGGAAAGCTCGGCGGCGGGCTGCCGCAGGGTGTCGTCGGCAAGATCGGAGTTACCGTCTCACCGGCCGACCCGGACCGCGTCTGGGCCCTCGTCGAGGCGTCCGGAGATTCCGGGGGCCTCTACCGCTCCGACGACGCCGGGAAGACCTGGGAGCGGCTGAAGACCAACGCGCGCCGCCGCCTCTACCAGCGCACCTGGTACTACCAGCACATCGTGGCCGATCCGCGTGACCGCAATCGCGTCTACGTCATGAACGTCGACAGCTTCCGGTCGGAGGATGGAGGGCGGACCTTCGAAGAGCTGGGCAACCTTCCGCACGGGGACAGCCACGACATCTGGATCAATCCGAACGACGACGCCATCCTGGCCATGTCGAACGACGGCGGCGCGACCGTCTCGCTCGACGGCGGCCAGACGTGGTCCGGCCAGCTGAATCAGCCGACCGCCGAGATCTACGCGGTCACCGTGGACGAACAATTCCCCTACCGCGTCTACGGCGCGTCGCAGGACAACACGACGTTCTCGATCCCGAGCCGGATCCCTGCGGGGCTGACTCCGTACGAGAGCTGGCGCGACGTGGGAGGGTGCGAGAGCGGCAACATCGCCGTGGACCCGCGGGACCCGAACATCGTGTATGCCGGCTGCGGCTACGGGGGCGAGATCACGCGCAAGGACGTCTCGACGGGCCTCTGGAAAAACGTCATGGAGTACCCCGAGATGGAGATCGGAAGGGCGCCGCGCGACCTGCGCTACCGCTTCAACTGGAGCGCGCCGATCCGGATCTCCCACCACGACCCGAAGGTGCTCTATCACTGCTCGCAGTTCGTGCATCGTTCCACGGACGGGGGAGAGACCTGGCAGATCGTGTCGCCCGACCTCTCACGCAATCAGAAGGACAAGCAGGACTACTCGGGCGCGCCCATCACCTACGAGAACACGGGTGTCGAGAACAATTCCAACATCCTTGCCTTCGAGGAGTCGCCACCACGCCCGACGTGCTCTGGGCCGGCAGCGACGACGGTTTCGTTCACGTCTCGCGGGACGGCGGCAGGAGCTGGCAGAACGTCACGCCGCCGGGGCTCGCGGAATGGACGACGATTCAATCCGTCGAGCCCTCGCCACGCGACCCGGGCCGATGCCTCGTCGCGGCGCATCGGTACAAGCTCGACGATTTCCGGCCTCTGATCCACGAGACGAACGACTACGGGAAGACCTGGAGGCTGCTGACCGACGGGAAAAACGGCATTCCTGCGTCGACGCCCACGCGGGTCGTGCGCGAGGACCCCGACCGCGCCGGGCTGCTCTACGCCGGGACCGAGCGGGGCATGTACGTGTCGTTCGACGGCGGAGGGCGGTGGCAGAGCCTGCAGCTGAATCTCCCGATCGTCCCCGTCACCGACCTCCGGGTCCACCGCAGGGACCTCGTCGTTTCGACACAGGGCCGCAGCTTCTGGATCCTGGACGACCTCTCGCCGCTGCACGAGCTCGCGGCGGGAGGCATAGCGGCACCGCATCTGTTCCTTCCGCGCGAGGCCATGCGGGCGGCGATGGAGGTGGTGCGGCCATCGCGAAGAGCGCTGGCGGAGAACCCGCCCTACGGGGCCATCTTCTATTACTCGCTTCCGGCGGCCGTGACGGGGGAAGTGGCACTCGAGATCACGGGCCCCGACGGGAAGCGTGTGCAGCGCTTTTCGAGCGAGCACGACGCCGAGCCGAATCCCCCGGAGGTATTCGTCATGACCGCGCAGCAGAAGGGGGACCAGCGGCTCACGAAGCAGCCGGGATTGAACCGCTTCGCCTGGGACCTCCGATACCCGGTCGTCAACGTCGTCCCGGATGCCATCGTCTGGGGCTTCACGGGAGGGCCGGCCGCTGTCCCGGGCGAGTACCGGGCGACGCTGACCGTCGGCGGCGTGTCGCAGAGCCGGACGTTCCGAATCCTGCCCGACCCGCGGCTGAGGTTGACGGCCGAGGACTACGCCGGGCAGCTCGCGCTGATGTTCGCGATCCGTCAGGCGCTCGACGATGCCTACGATGGGGTCCGGACGGCGCGATCGGTCCGGGAGCAGGCCCGGGGGGTCGTGCTGCGGATGCAGGAGGCCGGCGCGAATGCGTCCGCCCTCGGGCCCGCTGCGGAGTCTCTCGCCGGCAAGCTCACGGACATCGAGAACGAGCTCATGCAGACGAAGAACGAGGCGGACCAGGACGTCGAGAATTTCCCGACGAAGATCGACAATCAGCTTGCTTACGTCTACGGCCTGCTGGGCGAGGTGGACGCGAAGCCGACAGCCGGCCAGATCGAGCGGGTCCGGGACCTCCGGGGCGAGCTCGATGCCGTGCTCGCGAGGCTACGCCGGGTCCTCGAGGAGGACTCTGCAGCGTTCAACGCGGCGGCGAAGGCGGCCGGCGCGAGTCCGATTCTGGTGCCGAAGTAGCGGCCTCCGGCTCGTTTGTCATCCCGAGGAACGAAGCGACGAGGGATCCCTTTCAAGCCGAGGTTCGGCTAAGAAAGGGATCCCTCGCTGCGCTCGGGATGACACGCTGGTGCTACCGCCCCAGGCTCCCCAGGTACTCCCGGTCGAACGCCGCGAGGAGGCTTTCCTCCTTCGAATAGAGGCCTGGCCGGTACGCCCGCGAAGAGACGCCCTGCTGGGCAAGCTCGCACATGTGCCAGTCCTGGCGGTTCGTGACGTCCCAGATCTCGATTCCGTCGGCGGGATCGAACCCGGAGCCTTCGAGAGTCTCGGGGGCGAACAACCAGTCGCAGACGACGCGCGTTCGGTCGACTGCGAGCGGCGCGAGCCGCGTGGCCATCGCGAAATCCGGCTGGATCGTCAGGAAGGCCGCCGGAAAGATGGAGTAGTAGTAGACGCGCTGGCGCTCGTCCTCGGGCAGGTCGCCGAGCGGTGCCCCGCAGAGCCGCCCGCTCATCGTCAGGCTGCCGCCCTCTTCGTTGATGAGCATGTATCCGCCGAGAACTCCTCCCTCCCGGAGGTTGTTCGCGCCGCTGCGGTAGTGCGAGAGCCTTGCGAGCGCCGGGTGGACCGGGGGGCAGTGGTAGCACTCCGAGAAGTTCTGGAAGATGAGCTTCCAGTTCGCGCGCACCTCGTAGGTGATCGAGCGCGCGGTTTTGAGGCGCCCGATCCGCCACGGGGCGAAACGGCCGAGCAGGGGGCGCAGGACCTCCTCGAGCGGCTGCGGCTGTGCCGCCAGGCTCAGGAAGAGGAATCCCTCCCATTCGCCGACCGAGGCGGCCTGGAGCGGGTACTCGCCCTTGTCGAACCAGGGCACGTCCGCCATGTGCGGCGCGCCGAGCAGGGCGCCATCGAGGCCGTAGGTCCAGGCGTGGTAGGGGCAGGAGATGCCGCCGGCGAACCGGCCCCGCTCCTGCTCGCACAGGCGCGTGCCGCGATGCCGGCAGACGTTGAAGAATGCCCGAACGCGGCCGTCCCTGCCGCGGACGACGATCAGGCTCTCGTCGCTGACTTCCACGAGGAGATAATCCCCCGGTCCGGCAACGGCGTCCGCGCGGCCGACACAGAGCCACCGCTCCGAGAAGATCCGCTGCCGTTCGGCGCGGAAGATCTCCACGGACGAGTAGTACTCGCCGGGCAGCGTCGTTGCCTTGTCGACGAGGGCATGGCCGAGGTACTCCACGGGGAGGCAGAGTAATCCTCCCTGCGCCACCCGGGCAAGGGTAGACTGCCGCGCAAAGAAGGAGGCTCTCCATGCGTCGAGGCTTCTCGCGCCGCGACTTCGTGCGCACCGGCACCGCCGCCGGCATCGCGGCCGCGGCTTCCCGGTCCCTGCTCGGCAAGGCCCCGGCGATCGCCACGGCGGGAGTCCGGCCGGTCGTCATCTCCTCGGCCAACGGCAACTGGTTCAAGAACGGCGGCAGCTTCACCTGTGTCGAGAAGGCGTGGATGCTCATGACGCAGGGCGCCGATGTGCTCGACGCGCTGATCGAGGGCGTCAACATCGTCGAGCTCGATCCGGAGGACTACTCCGTCGGCTACGGCGGCGTGCCGAACGCGGTGGGGGTGGTGCAGCTCGACTCCTCGTGCATGCACGGCCCCCTGAAGCGCGCGGGAGGCGTTGCCGCCCTCGAGGGCGTGCGCACGCCGTCGAAGGTGGCGCGCGCCGTGATGAACGAGACCGACCACCACCTGCTCGTCGGCAAGGGCGCGCAGGACTTCGCGCGCAACATGGGGTTCAGGATCGAAGACGACCTGAACACGCCGCTCTCGCTCAAGCTGTGGCTCGAGTGGAAGCAGCGGACCGACCCCAAGCACTACCTGACGCCGAAGGAGCGCGAGATCGCGTACCAGGGCGTGCGGCGCGACATGGCGCGCGAAGGCCTGCTCGCGGGGGGCCAGATGTACGGGACGATCAACTGCGACGGGATCAACCCCAAGGGGGAGATCTGCGGCGTGACGACGACTTCCGGGCTCTTCTTCAAGATCCCCGGACGCGTGGGGGATTCGCCGATTCTCGGCGCCGGCCTGTACGTCGATGGCGCGGTCGGCGCCGCGGGATCCACCGGCCGCGGCGAGGCCAATCTCTACAATCTGTCGTCCTTCTTCATCGTGGACGCCATGCGACGCGGGATGCATCCCAAGGACGCCGGCATGGAGGCCCTGAAGCGCATCCGGGCGAACACCGTCGAGAAGCGCCTGCGCAAGAAAAACGGTGACCCGAACTTCAACATCAACTTCTATGCCCTGAACGCCCGGGGCGAGTACGCCGGAGTCGCCATGTACGCCGAGGACCCGGAGGACATCGGGTGGGCGGGCGGAACGACCAGCGCGGTGCGCTACGCCGTCTGCGACGAGAATGGCCCGCGATCGATCCCGGTCGACGGGCTCCTGCCGGGGGCGCCGGGGAGCTGACCTGGAAGACCGCTCGTACTGGTCCCGCCTCGAGCGGCACGCGTGGGACGGGATCTGGATGAATCATCCGGCGGTGCGCGCCCGCATCAACGAGCGCGTGACGGGCGATGCGGCGCGCTGGCCGATCCAGTGGCTGCCCACTCTCGTTCCGGATCGGGCTCCCTTTCGGCGGGCGGCCAGCATCGGGTGCGGGGTGGGCCATCTCGAGCGCAGCCTCGTCGAGAACGGCATCGTCTCGAGCACGATCGGCGTGGACGCCAGCCATGCCGTCGTCGTCGCCGAGCCGGCCACCTCTGCCTGACTGCGGGGCCTACTTCGGAAGGTACTCCTTGGGGATCGGCGTGTCCTTCGTCTCGTCGGTCCGGATGGCGTTGGCGATCCACCAGCGCTTCCTGTCGAAGAAGAGCTCAATCGAGTTGATGCCGCGAGCGATCACCGGCCCGGATTCCGCCCAGCGCGATTCGTAGGTGCTCCAGACGTGCGCGATGGGCCCGAAGCGCTCCGTCACGCGGTGGATCTCCCTCTCGAAGAACCCGCGCTCGGCGATGCCGCTGGAGGCGTCCACGTAGGCCTGATGATCCATGATCCGCGGCTCGATTCCTCCCTCCTTCCCGACGCCGACGGCGACGAAGCGCAGGTCCCGGATGTACAGGGTGCGATCGCGCGCCCACTCCCGGGGCTTCCCGGCGGGGCCCGAGACGACTTCGTAGTAAGCCTGGATCATCCCGTCGATCGTGGAGACGTCCCCGAGCCGCGGGGCAATCGTCGCGACGTCCACGTGCGCTCTGTCGGTCTGCGCGACGCTTGCGCCCGCCAGCACGATTCCCGCGATCCCAAGGAGAATCCTTCTCCGCAATGGCATTCCACGTCTCCGAAATTCCGACGTCCACAATCTCACTCGACGATCACTCCCGCGTAGCCGACCACGCTCGTGGTGTCTCCCGTCTGATCTCCGCTGTCGCGCCTGGCGACCACTCTGGCCCGCGTTGCGCCGGCCTGGCGCGCCGCGAAGAGCAGGGCCGTCGCGGGGAGGAATCCGCACATCGAGATCGACTCGGTCAGCACGGTGCGGAAGAGGCCCTCCGGATCGACGCCTTCGACGCGGGTGAGAGCCATGCGGTCCTTGCGCGCACCGACCTCGCGGCTCTCGTAGTGATTCATGTCGGACGAGGCGAGCACGAGCGGCGGCTCGGTCTCGTCGGCGGCGACGGCGACGATGGCCTCTCCGATCTCCCGGCAGAGCGCCAGGCTCGGCTCGCCGATGCAGATCGGAACGATCCGAACCCGGGGGTTGAGCGTCTGCAGGAAGGGCAGCTGCACCTCGAGGGAGTGCTCGCGCCGGTGGGCCTCGGCGTCCTCCTGGAGGGAGGGCGCCAGTGCCAGCAAGTGCTCGGCGAGCCGGCGGTCCACGGGCACATCGCCGAGCGGAGTGCGCCACGCGTCCGAGGGCTCGAGGGAGGCCGCGGCGCCCTGGCCCGTGTGATTCGGGCACAGAATGACGCACGTCGCGGGGATGCGCAGGCTCGCGTACACGGCGCCTGCGACGGGCCCCGAGTAGACGTAACCCGCGTGGGGAACGATGGCTCCGAATGCGGCGGCGGGGACCGCGTCCTCGGGCAGGTAACCCCGCAGCTCTCGCGCGAGCCGATCGGGCCGCGCCTCGTAGAAGATGCCCGCAACCGCGGGGAGCCGGACGCGGAGGGCAGCCATGGCGTTCCCGGCCGGCCCTCAGTTCACCAGCAGCGTCGCCTCGGCCTTTTGCCCGGCGATCTCCCCGCGGATGACCGCTCCGCCTGCCTTCTTGCCGGAGGCCACGCCTCCCCCGTCCACGGTTGCGACCGCCGGGTTGGAGGATGTGAAGACGACCGCGATGTCCTCGATCGGCTGGCCGTCGGGCCCGTACGCGATGACCGCGAAATGCTGCGAGTCTCCCACGCGCACCAGCGCCGTCGCGGGCCGGATCTCGATCCGCGCTATGGGTCGCAGGCTCACCGCCACCTCGCAGCCTCCCTGAACGTCTCCGACCTTGGTGAGGATCGTCGTCTTGCCCGGCCCCACCGAGGTGACGACGCCTTCGTCGGACACGGTGGCGACCTTCGGGTCCGACGAGCTCCAGGCCGGCTTCAGATCGACGCGCCGCTGCTGGGAGTCCTTGACCGCGCACGACAAGGGGATCGAAGTGCCGGCGGGTCCGACGAGCGAGAGCGACGGGGGGCTCATCTCGATCGTGGCGACGTCGATCACCTCGACGGGAACCTGCGCCGAAATGGACTCGTAGGTGGCGGTCACCATGGCCTTGCCGGCCTTCTTCGCGACGAGGCGGCCGCCCGGTTCGGCGGACACGACTGCCCGCATTCGAGGAGGACCAGCCCGGCGTGGCGAGCTCGACGGGTTGGCCGCTCTTGTCGAGCACGTGGGCCGTCAGGCGCTGCGATCGCTCGATGCCGTAGATCTTGACCTTTTTCGGGGAGATGTCGATGGACGCCGGGCCCCGCGAGCACGCCGCGGCAGCGAGGACGAGAGCGAGCCATCGGATCCCGCTCCAGGATGAACGCATCCCCTTTACCTCCCGGGAGTTAATCGTTTTCAGGATAGCACCGTTTCTCTACATCCAACGCAGGATGCGTTGCGCCCTTCGCGCGACGCGGTCCTTGTGCCGGATCGGGTCGTAGATGCGCGGCGACGGAATGACGGCGGCGAGAGTCGCCGCCTCCTCGCGCGTGAGGTCGCGGGCCGGCTTGCCCATGTAGCGCCTCGCCGCCGCCTCGACGCCGAAAGTCCTCGGCCCGAACTCGATCACGTTGAGATAGAGCTCGAGGATGCGCTTCTTCGAAAGCGCGTGCTCGAGGCGCCTGGCGATCGCGATCTCCCGCAGTTTCCTCCAGGGCGTGCGGGCGGGGGAGAGGTAGAGGTTCTTGGCGAGCTGCTGGGTGATCGTCGAGCCGCCGACCTTGACCCCGCCCTTCTCCCAATTCTTCTCGAACGCCCCGCGCATGGCTTCCCAGTCGACACCCCCGTGCTCCCAGAAGCGGGCGTCCTCGGCGACGACGGCTGCGCGCTGCATCGCGGCCGAGACCTGCGACAACGGGACGGGCGTCCAGTCGAGGCGCGTGTTCAGACCGTCCCGGGCGAGCGCGGCCTTGCGACGTTCCATGAAAGCGGTCGTTGCGGGCCAGGCCTTCGCGAGGGGCCGCACGTCGGGTAGGGTGGCCCAAAAGAGAACCGCGGCCCCGAGGGCCGCTGCCAGAGAGGCGAGCAGGGCGCGCCGAATCACGAGGGCCGGGTGCGAGCTACTTCTTGCCGGCCGTGATGGCTCCCCGCAGCTTCCGGACACTTGGAGCCGCGCTCGATGCGCGGACGGGAGCGAAGAAGTGCCTCGGGCCGCTCATGACCGCACAGCCGTCATCGCCCTCCGAAGCTTTCGAACACCTTCGTCCGCTTCGTCCTTGGACAAAACGAGGTGCGGCCGGAAGCGCACGGCGCTGGCGCCGGACGCGAGTCCCATCATCCCGTTCTCGAGGCATGCCGCGAGCGTGCGGTCGCGCGTCTCCTTGTCCGGCAGGTCGAACGCGATGAAGAGGCCGCGGCCGCGCACGTTCGTCATGACTCCGGGGAACTCGAGCGCGAGTTCGCGCAGGCGCGCCTGCAGGTGCTCGCCAACGAGGCGCGCATTCTCGAGCAGGTTCTCCGCGGTGATGATCTCGAGGTACTTCGCGCAGCGGATCATGTCGACGAGGTTTCCGCCCCAGGTCGAGTTGATGCGCGAGGAGACCTTGAAGACGTTGTCGGGGATGTCGTCGATGCGATGGTTGGAGGCGAAGCCGCAGACCTGCGTCTTCTTCCCGAAGGCGAACATGTCGGGCTCCACACCCATCTGCTGCCAGCACCACATCGAGCCCGTGAGGCCGACGCCGGTCTGGACCTCGTCGAAGATCAGCAGGAACTCGAGCTCGTCGGCGAGCGACCGCAGGCGGCGGAAGAGCTCCGGGCGGAAGTGGTTGTCGCCGCCCTCGCCCTGGATCGGCTCGAGGATGAGCGCCGCGATGTCGTCCGGATTGGCGGCGCACGCGGCGCGGATCTCGCGCTCGACCCGGTCCTCGGCCGCCGCGACGTCCCGGGTGACGGCGTCGGTGATCGGGAAGGAGAGCCGCGGGCAGGAGAGGCGCGGCCAGTCGAACTTCGGAAAGTACTGGGTCTTGCGCGGGTCGGCCGTATTGGTCATCGACAGGGAGTACCCCGAACGGCCGTGGAAGGCATTCTGGAAGTGGAGGATCTTCGTGCCCTTCTCGCCCTTGCCGCGCGCCAGGTTCTTGCGGACCTTCCAGTCGAAGGCCGTCTTCAGCGTGTTCTCGATCGCCAGCGTTCCGCCCTCGACGAAGAACATGTGGTCCGAGTGCGACTTCGGGACGGCGAGCGCCGAGAACGTCTCGACGAAGCGGGCGAAATGCTCGGTGTAGATGTCGCTCGTCGAGGGCTTCGTCAGAGCCGCTTCCATCAGGGCCTCCCGGAACTCCGGGTCCTGCATCTTCGGGTGGTTGTACCCGATCGGGATCGTCGCAAAGCACGAGAAGAAGTCGAGGATCGGCCGGTCGCTGCGCGCGTCGTAGAGGTAGGAGCCCTTGCTGCGCTCCATGTCCATCACGACGTGGTACCCGTCCACCAGGATGTGGCGGGAGAGGACGTCGAGGACGTTCTTGGGCGACAGCTGTTCTTTGGCGACGGTCGACATGAGATCCCCCTCAGGCGAAAAGCGGGCGAAAACCGGGCCGCGAAGGCGAAAAGCTAGCATTTCCGGGATCGGAAAGGAACCCCCGGGGCCGCGGCCGGTAGACCGCAGAGGGCAGAGGGCTTAGAGCGCGCTAACTGGACAGCGCGGGAATGCGGGCATCCTCGAGGCTCGCCGCCGTGCAGCGGTCCTTGCCGTGCTCCTTGGCCCGGTAGAGGGCGGTGTCGGCGGCGCGCAGGAGCTCGTTCTTCTGCTGCTCGACCGAAGAGCCCGGTGTGGCGTGGGAGCGGATCGAGGACAGGCCGAGCGACGCCGTGATCACGCCCTGCAGGTTCAGGGCAGGCTCGTTGAAGCCGTAGGGCCGGAAGAGAAATGTCGCGCTGCGTATGGAGCTCCGGATCGCCTCGGCAACCTCGAGGCCCTCCTTGAGGTTGTGGCCCGGCAGGATCAGGACGAATTCGTCGCCGCCGTAGCGCGTCAGGGTCGCGCGCTCGTCGGTCACCGTGCGGCGAAGGAGGTAGCCGACTTCCCGGAGCACCTGGCTGCCCGCGAGGTGCCCGTGGCGGTCGTTGACGGATTTCAGGTTGTCGAGGTCGAGGAAGATGACGCAGCAGTCGCCGCCGTCGCGGGAGATGCGCGAGAGCTCCTGCGTCAGGCGCAGATGGAGATAGCGCTCGTTGTAGAGGCCGGTCAGGCCGTCGCGCTTGGCGACCTCGTAGGCGCGTCGTGCGTCGAGCAGATTCTGGATCGAGATCGACGCGTAATCGGCGAAGATCTCGAGCAGCCTGCGGTCCTTCTCGCGGAATCCGCCGGGCCCGGACTTGTTGACGAGCTCGAGGACGCCGCAGACCGAGGCCTCGATCCGGATCGGAACGCAGAGGACCGATTTCGTCTGGAAGCCGTCGGTCAGGTCGAGGGTCGGGTAGAAGAACGGATCGTCCACCACGTCGTCCGTCATGTAGGCCACGCCGGTGGCATAGACGTGGCCCACGATCCCCACGCGCGCGTTCATGCGCTTGCCGAGGCGGGCCTCCCCATGGGCGCCGTAGGTCGCGATGAAGACGAGCTCGTTCTCGAGGCGGTCGTCGGAATTCTTGGTCATTGGATCGTCGAGGAGGATCGATCCGGCCTCGGAGGGCACGAACTCGTTCGCCTTCTGGAGGATCTCGCGGAGGAACCGGTCGATCTCGATCTCGCCGGTGTACGCGTAGTAAGCCTTGTGCCTCTCGAGAAAATTCTCGAGGCGACGGTTTTCGAGCGTGAAGACCTGCAACACGGCGTACTGGTCCGCGAAAAGTTTACCATTTGATAGCCTGCGGGCCGGTGGTCTCTGTCACGCGATGCCATGTCGCCGCAGCATGAGGGCCGGGCCCGCCGGGCCCGCGCCGGGATTCCGGTTCGCAAGCGCTGGGGCCAGCACTTCCTCGCCAGCCCTGCGATCGCCGAACGGATCGTCGCGGCCTCCCGCATAGGTTCCGAGGACGTGGTCCTGGAGATCGGGCCCGGGGAAGGCGCACTGACGCGGCCCCTGGCGCAAAGGGCCCGCCGGGTCGTCGCCGTCGAGATCGATCCCCTGCGTGCCGAGGCGCTCGCCGGCGAGTTCGGCGCCGATGCGCGCGTCACGATCTTCTGCGGGGATGCTCTCGAGCGGCCGTTCTCCGCGTGGCTCGCGGCGGCCGGCTGCGACGGGCCGGCGACGCTCGTGGCGAACCTGCCGTACAACGCGGCGACGCCGATCCTGGCGGCGGCGATCGAGGCTCCGGAAACGATCCGGCGCGTCGTCGCCACCGTGCAGCGTGAGGTGGCGCGGCGTTTCATCGCGCGCCCCGGCGACGACGCGTACGGATACCTTTCCGTCCGCGCCGCGGCCTACGCCTCGGGGCGGATCCTCTTCGATCTGCCGCCGGGCGCCTTTCGGCCGCGGCCGAAGGTCGTTTCGAGCGTGCTCGAGTTGACGCCGCGGCTCGAGCCCATCGAGCCCGGGCAGCGGAGGCGCGCGCTCGCCCTCGCGTCGCTCGGCTTCAATGCGCGGCGCAAGACCCTGGCCAATGCCCTGTCGCCGGCCGCCCCGCGCGCCCACTGGGAACGCGCCCTCGAGGCTCTCGGCAAGAGCACGCAGGCCAGGGCCGAGGAACTCTCCCTCGAGGACTTCCTGGCCCTGGCGCGCGGATGGAAAACGCTCGCATGACGGCGCCGCTCGAAATCGTTCCTCTCGGCGGTGTCGGGGAGTTCGGTCGCAACGTCCTCTGGCTGCGCTCCGGGGAATCGTCCATCCTCGTGGACGTCGGCGTGTCGTTTCCGGACGAGAGCTTTCCGGGCATCGACCGGATCGCACCCGACCTGACCGCGGTGCGGCAGGAGCGCATCGACGGGATCTTCCTGACGCACGGCCACGAGGACCACATCGGTGCCCTCTCCTTCGTGCGCGAGTGGTGCTCCGCCCCCGTGTACGGTTTCCCTTTCACGCTCGCGCTCGCGCGGCGCAGGCTCGAGGAAGCCCAGGTCTCCCTCGACGGCCTCGTGGACGCGAAGGGTCGTGAGCCCATCCGCGCAGGCGCGTTCACCGTCACGTTCTTTCGAATTTCCCACTCGGTGCCGGATTCGACGGCCATGCTGATCGAGGCGGGCGGTCGCCGCATCTTCCACTCGGGTGATTTCAAGCTCGACGACGATCCGCCCGACGGGGAGCGGACCGATCGTGAAGGGATCGCCGCGGTCGTGGGTGCGGGCGTCGACCTCGCTCTGGTCGACTCGACGAACGCCGAGCGGCCCGGGCACTCGCAGTCCGAACGCGTGGCGGGCGAGGGACTGCGCCGGGCATTTGCGGGCGCGCCCGGACGGATCATCCTGACGACCTTCTCGAGTCACGTCGCGCGGGTTTCCGGGGCTGCCGAGGCGGCGCTCTCGATGGGCCGCCGCGTTGCGTTGCTCGGCCGCAGCATGCGGGCCGTGGCCGAGATCGCCGAGCGATTCGGGAGGCTGCGGCTGCCTGCAGGCTCCCGCCCGGCGGCCAGCGATCTGCGGCAGGTCTTGCCTTCGCGCCTTCTCTGCCTGACTTCCGGAAGCCAGGGCGAGCCCTCGTCGGCTCTCTACCGTCTCGCGCTCGGCGAGCACGGGGACCTCGAGCTCACCCGCGGGGACCTCGTCCTGCTGTCCGCTCGAACCATCCCCGGGCACGAGCGCTCGGTCAATCGCATGAGCGACCACCTCGTGCGCCGCGGCGCACGGGTCGTGCGCGAGAGCGAGCCGCCCATCCACGTGTCGGGCCACGCGCATCGCGACGAGATCGCCGAGTGGTTCCGGATGGTCAAGCCCCGCGCCGTGCTCCCGGTCCACGGCGATCGGCGCATGCTGGCGGCCGTGGAGGAGATCGCCGTGGCCGAGGGAATCCCGCGCGACCGCGTGCATCTGATCGACAACGGCGATCGCTTGACGCTGTCGGCCGAGGGCGCGCGCGTCGAGCCGAAGGCGGTTCCGTGTGGCACGGTCTACCTCGACGATCGCCCCGAGACGGTGGACGCCGAGATCGTCCGCGAGCGGCGCCACCTGGCGGAGGAGGGCGTGGTCGTCGTTCTCGTTCGCGGCGACGACGTGGACGTGGTCTCGCGCGGCGTAGCGGCCGACGAGAAGCAGCTTGCGGGCGAGGTCTCTCGCGCTGCGCGCGCCGTGCTGGCCCGCGCGACCCGCGAGGAGATGGCCGATCCCGAGTGGCTGCGCGCGGAAATCGCGATCGCCGCAAAGCGCGGGTGCCGCCGCGTGTTGGGACTGAGGCCGGTCATCGTGCCGGTGGTAGTGTGAGCGCGTGACCTGGCTCGACGCCATCGTCCTCGGGGTCATCCAGGGACTGACCGAGTTCATCCCGGTCTCGTCCGACGGACACCTCTCGGCGGCCGAGATGTTGATGCCGCGCTTCGGACAGGTGGGGCTTCTCTTCGACGTCATGGTGCACGTCGGGACGCTGGCCGCGATCGTCGTCTACTACCGCAGGCTCCTCCGGGAAGAGGTCGTCGGGCTCGTGTCGAAGGACGCGGGGGAGCGCCGGACCGCATGGCGGCTCGCCCTGCTCCTGCTCGCGGCGACGATCCCGACGGGGATCACGGGACTCCTGATGAAGCACTACGTCGAACAGACCAAGACGGATCCGCGGTTCGTGGGAGCCATGGAGATCGTCAGCGGCCTGTACCTCGCGGCGTCCTACCTGCGGCGCAACGGAACCAAGAACCGGAAGACGATGACCTACCTCGACGCATTCATCATCGGTGCCGTCCAGGGCTTTGCCGTCCTCCCGGGCCTCTCCCGCTCGGCGTCCACGATCGGCTTCGGCCTGCTTCTCGGTTTCACGGGCCCGTGGGCGGCCGAGTTCACGTTTCTCCTGGCGATCCCGGCAATCGTCGGTGCGGCCGGAGTCGAAATCCTTTCGGCCCTGCGCCACGAGGGCGCCGGATTTTTCGCCACGCCCGACTTCGCGCGATATCTCCTCGGCGCCACCGTTGCCGGTGTCGTGGGCTACATGACGATCGGCTTCCTGATCCGCATGGTCTCGACCCGCAAGGTCCGCTGGTTTGCGGCCTACTGCTTCGTCTTCGGCCTCGTCCTCATCTTCCTTTTCCCGCGTTAGGCGCGGCCTGCATTCGCCGCGCGTGCCGCGAACCGAGGCGGATCGCGGCGTACACGAGCACGCAGCACAGGAAGTCGATCGCGAGCCCGGCATCGAAGCGGTACGGCCGGTTCTGCAGCGCCGGCGGCAGGTTGGGGTGCAGGACGAGGAAGTAGATCCCGTTGCCCACGAGAATCGCTACGAGGTATTCGGCCCAGCGGCGCGGCGTCATGAGTCCGAAATCTATCGCGTCTCGGCCCTCATCCGGTCGAGCGTGACCTGGAGGTGGCGCGCGGACAGGGCTCTGCCTTCGGCCAACCCCATACGGTCCCTTATGGCCACTGCCTCTCTCAATGCGGCGGCGCTCGAATCGAGATGGCCGGCAGCGCGGGCCGGGTCGAGCTCCGCGAGGCGCCGCAGGGCGAGGCCCAGGTTGTGGAGGGTGACGGCGCGGGCGATCTCGCGCTCGACAGTGCGCCATTGGAGTGCGCGCTCGAAGAGCGCCACGGATTCTTCGAGGTCTGCGGGCGTCGTGCCGAGATTCGACAGCGCGGTCGCGTAGTTGTGGAGGGCTCGCGCCCTCCATCCGCCATCGTCATCGGTTGCGAACGAGTCGAGGGCGTCCTGGAAAAGCGAGCGTGCCCGCGCCAGGTCGGCGGCGGGGCCCGGGCTGCCGTAGAAGACGGCCGCGTTGTGGATGAATCGGGCGCGCTCCTCGGGTTGGGTGAAAGGCAGCGCGGGCAGGAGCTCCCAGAGATCATCCGCGAGGGCGCGGGCGGCCTCGGCGTCGCGTTTCTCCCGCAATTCGTCCTGCGCCCGGAACCACTCCCGGTACGCACCTCTCGGGTCCTCGCGAAGCGCCTGCCGGAAGTGCGCGCGAAGCCCCGCGTCGCGGCTCATGCGCCTTCGAAAAAGCTCTTCTGACGCGGGGCCGGCCGCCGGAACGTGCTCGTCCGGGCGCCGGCGGGCAGTCCGCGATTCAACCCTAGCCTCCGGCACTCGACCTCGAAGAGGGTCTCGATTGCCTCCCAGCGTGGCCCCACGCCTTCCATGCGCGATCCGAACCGGCTGTCGTTGAGCTTCCCACCGCGGGCCTGGCGCAGGCTGGACCAGACGCGGGCGGCGCGGTCGGGGAAGGCCTCGCTGAGGCGCTCCTCGAACACGGGCAGGACCTCCGCGGGCAGCCGCAGCAGGGTGAGAAAAGCCTTCTCGGCGCCGGCCTCGCGTGCGCGGGCGAGCACCTTCGGAATGTCGCTGTCGTTCAGGCCGGGAATGACGGGTGCGACGGCGACACCGGTGCGCACACCGGCGCCCGCGAGTGCGGCGATCGTTTCGAGGCGCTGCGAGGGAGGGCTCACGTTCGGTTCCATCGCCCGGGCGATGCGGTCGTCGGCGAAGGGAATGCTGACGTACGCGGTGGTCTCCGCCTCCCGCGCGAGGGCCGAAAGGACGTCGAGGTCGCGCCGGATGAGCGCTCCCTTGGTCACGATGCCGAGGGGATTGCGGAACTCCCGGCAGATCTCGAGGCAGGCCCGGGTCAACTCGTAGACGGCTTCGAGGGGCTGATAGCAATCCGTGACTCCGGAAAAGACGATCGTGTCGCCCTTCCAGGACGGGCGCAGGAGCTCCCGTCGCAGCAGTGCCGGCGCGTTGACCTTCGCCACGATCTTGCGGTCGAAGTCCGTGCCGGCGCCCCATCCGAGGTACTGGTGCGTGGGGCGTGCATAGCAGTACGAGCAGGCATGGAAACATCCGCGGTACGGATTGATGCTGAAGCGAAAGCCGATGTCGGGGCTCTCGTTCTCGGCGATGATCGAGCGGGCCTCCTCCTCGAAGACTTCGAGCTCGGCCGCGGGCGGCTCACCGAGCCACTCGGCGTGGACCGACTGCCAGGGGTTCGGAGGGTTGGAGACCGGGCGGGGCATCCCGCGAGAGTATAGAGTTCCCAGCCTGAGAACGGAGCCGCCCCGATGCGAAATCTGACCTGCGGCGCAGGGGTCTTCCTGATGGCGTCGCTCTGCCTGGCACAGAAGCAGCCGACGCCCGCTCCGACCCCGGATCATCACGACCGCAGGCCCGAGGACGTCTTCACCCTGAGACCCCTCGGAGGCAACGTGTACGTGCTCTACGGGCGCGGGGGCAACATCGGGTTCTACGTCGGCCCCGACTCCGTCGTCATGGTGGACTCGCAGTTCCAGGACGTTGCGCCGGCGGTCGTGCGGCAGATCCGCACGGTCACCGACAAGCCGATCCAGTACCTCGTCAACACGCACCATCACGGCGACCACGTCGGGGGCAACGAGGTCTTTCGCGAGTTCGCGGTCATCGTCGCCCACGACAACGTTCGCAAACGCATGCTCGCTTCGCCCGCGGAGATCCTGCGCGACTACCCGGCGCGGCTCGACGAGGCGAAGAAGAAGGGCGACGAACAGGCAGCCAGGAGCCTGTCCGAGCAGATCGAGTGGGCCCGGAAGGTCAGGGTCGAGGAGATCGCGGCGCCGGTCCTCACCTTCGACTCCGAGCTGCGCATCCACGTCGGCGCCGAGACGATCGGCGTATGGCACACGCCGCCCGCGCACACCGACGGGGACAGCGTCGTGTTCTTCGAGAAGGCGAACGTGCTCCACATGGGCGACGTCTTCTTCCACCAGATCATCCCGCGCATCGACATCCAGGGAGGCGGCTCGGTGCTCGGCTATCTTTCGGCCATCGACGCGGTCGTCGCCCGCGTGCCGGCCAACGTGACGGTCATCCCGGGGCACGGCGAGGTGACCGACATCGCGGGCTTGAAGGCCTTCCGGCAGTACATCGTCGACGTCCTTTCCGCGGCGCGGGCGGCCCGGATCGCCGGTAAGTCGAAGGACGAGTTCGTCCGGACCGTGGATCTGCCGGCCTACAAGGCCTACCCGGGATACGACAGCCGTTTCCGGGACAACTGCGCCTCCGCCTACGACGAGGCCCCGCCGAAGTAGCCGAGGACCGGCTACGCCGGGCTGTCGGGGGCGCGGGCGCCCTTGCGCGTGTCGGCGAATCGTTCGAAGTCCTTCGTTCCTCTCCCTGTGAGGAACGGTACCGCGAAGCGCACGATGTCGGCCCGTAACCGGCGAAAAGCGTCGAGGGGGTCCTTGGAGAGGCCGGGGTAGCGCATGAGGCTCGTTGCCCCCAGGCATTCCATGTAGTCCGGGTGCAGCAGGCGGCGCTCGCCCGCCGCGTAGAGGGCGATCACGACGCCGGACCGCACCTGCAGCTCGACGGCGCGGCCGCGCCGCTCGAAGTCGACGACCGCCACGCTCTTGCCCTTCGTCTTTTCCTCGCGCACGCCGGCCGACTTGAAGCCGTGTTCCCGCAGCAGCCCCTCGATGATCGTCGAGCCCTGTGCCAGCAGTTCGGCATCGGATCGCCGGGGCTGAGCGCGTCGCAGCGCCTCCATCAGGCCGTCGATCCGCCGGCGCAGCTCGTCGCGCGTCGTGCGGAACGCGGCGAAGCGCTGCTCGTCGTCGCCGGGGCCGAAGCTGGGGTCCTCGATCGACCAGTTCACGATGTGCCGTGCGAGAGGCCAGGTCGGGCAGTCGGCGGCCGCCGAGTCGCAAACGGTGACGACCAGGTCGAGGGCCGCCGTGCGAAACTCCTCGGCCGACTTCGAGCGGGCCCCTGCCATCCGGAATCCGAGCTCTTCGATCACCTGCACGGCGAAGGGGTGCACGAATCCGGCCGGCCGCGAGCCGGCGGAGAGCGGCTCGACGAGGTCGCCGTAGTCGATCCGCGCGAGCGCCTCGGACATCTGGCTGCGCGCGGCGTTGCCGGTGCACAGAAAGAGGATCTTCGTCTTGTCGGTCATCGCATCCGTGGCACGGGTTCCGGCCTCGCTGCCCGGAATGATTCTTACACCACAGCCGGCCGGCCCGGGACCCGAGACAGTACCAATATCGGCGTTTCCGTTCGATAATGGAAAACGATTGAGCGAAGGATCCTTCTGGAAGAGCCGCCTCGCGAGCGAGGCGATCGGCATTCTGTTGCTGCTCGCCGGCCTGCTCGCCGTCCTGGCTCTTTTTTCGTACGACCCGCGGGACCCCAACATCTTCTCGTGGACGGCGGGGGGGGAGGCCACGAGCCCGACCAACTGGATCGGAGGCTTCGGGGCCTCCCTTGCGGCGGCGCTCTATGCCCTCTTCGGGCTGGCGGCCTGGGGTGTGACGGCGCTGCTCTTCCTGCTCGGCTGGAGGCGCTTCTGGGCGCGGCCGCTGGCCAACCCGGCCACCAAGGCCGCGGGGCTCGCCCTGCTCGTCCTCTTCCTGCCGATGCTGGTGGCGCTGGTGCTCGGAAAGCGACAGCTCTATGGCGAGAGCATGGACACCGGGGGACTCATCGGCCGCGCGCTCGCCGACGCCTTCCGGGGCCGGATCGGAACCGCGGGCGCGGTGCTGCTGGCGATGACCTTCGTTCTTCTCGCCGTGCCGTTGGCCACCCAGGTCTCGCTCGCCGACGTCTTCCTGAAGGTGCGGGTCCGGTTTGCCGGGCTCCTCGGGCGCCTCACGGTCGGTTGGGCGCGGCATCGCGACCGCCGCACCAAGGAGCGTCTGCGCCGCACCGTCGTCTCGAAGCACCTCGAGAGGGTCAAGAAGGACGACGTCTCGCTCGAGGACATCCCGTTCGCCCCGGAGGACGCGCCGCCGATCGTCCGCGAGGTTCCGGGGCCGGGCAAGTTCTCGATCAAGAAGACGACGGCGGCGCCGAGGCCGAAGCCGGCGGCGCCCAAAAAGAGGCCGGAGCCCCAGCAGAGTCTGCCTCTGACGCTCGACGGGTATGCGCTGCCTCCGGTCTCGCTGCTGGAGAGGCGCGCCGAGTCGGGAGCGATCGACCGCAAGGCGCTGGCGGAGACCGGCCGTGTGATCGCCGCCAAGTGCGCCGAGTTCGGCGTCGAGGGCGAGGTCACCGAGTATCACCCCGGTCCGGTTGTTACGACGTACGAGTTTCGACCGGCCGCGGGGATCAAGGTCAATCAGGTCATGGGTCTCTCGGAGGACCTGGCGCTCGCGCTCTCGGCCGAGTCGATCCGCGTCGAGCGCCTGCCGGGGCGGGCCAGCGTCGGCATCGAGGTCCCGAACCCCGGGGGCGGAGAGATCATCGCCATCCGCGATGTCGTCGAGTCCGAGCGGTTCCTCGGTTCGCGCTCGCCCCTGACGCTCGCGCTCGGCAAGGACATCCATGGGGAGCCGGTCGTCGACGATCTGCGGGCGATGCCGCACCTGCTGATCGCCGGCACGACCGGGTCGGGCAAGAGCGTCGGTATCAACGCGCTCATCACGTCCATCCTGTACAAGGCCCCGCCCGACAAGGTGAAGCTGATCCTCATCGATCCGAAGATGGTCGAGCTGGAAATGTACGAGAACCTGCCGCACCTGGCGACACCGATCATCACCGACCCGAAGAAGGCGTCGAACGCCCTGAGGTGGGCGGTCGCGCAGATGGAGGAGCGGTTCCAGACGCTCTCGGATTTCGGCCAGGTCCGCAACGCCGAGCAATACAACGCGGCGATCAAAGACCCCGAGGCCGTGGCGCGCGTGCGCGCGCAGCACCCGGACGACCCCGACTTGAAGCTCGAGCCGATGCCCCTGATCGTGATCGTCATCGACGAGCTGGCGGACCTCATGATGACGGCGCCGAAGGAAGTCGAAGAGTCGATCGTCCGGATCGCCCAGAAGGCGCGCGCCGTGGGAATCCACCTGGTGGTGGCGACGCAGCGTCCGTCGGTGGACGTCTTGACGGGAGTCATCAAGGCGAACCTGCCCTCGCGCATCGCGTTCAAGGTCTCGTCCAAGATCGACTCGCGCGTCATCCTGGACGGCAACGGTGCCGAGCGGCTGCTCGGGCGCGGCGACATGCTCTACCTGCCGCCCGGGACCTCCCGCCTGAAGCGCGTGCACGGCGCGTTCGTGTCCGTCCAGGAGACGGCGGCTCTCATGAAGTTCCTGAGGAAGCAGGCCAAGCCGCTCTTCGACGAGGAGATCACGAAGGAGCGCACCGAGGCGTTGCAGCGCGACGATGCCGGCGACGAGACGGACCCGCTCTACGACGAGGCGGCTCGGCTCGTCGTGCGGGAGAAGATGGCGTCGATCTCCTTCCTCCAGCGGCGCATGGGCGTGGGGTTTTCGCGCGCCGGCAAGCTCATCGACATGATGGCGCGGGATGGCCTGCTCGGCCCGCCGCGCGGCTCGAAGCCCCGCGAGGTCCTGGTCGCCGATGACTACTTCGCGGAAGTGGACCGGCAGCCGCGATGACGCGCGCCAGGCGCCTTCTTCTGCTGGCGCTGCTGGCCGCGCCGCTCGTCGCGTACTACGTCCACCGTCTCGCCAAGGGCCTCGGTTTTCTCGATCCACCCTGGAATCCCGAGCACGGCGAGCGCCGCACGATCATCGCGGCCCTGTACGCCTTTCTCCTCTTTCTGTGCATCTTCCTCTTCGGCTACGCCAACGCGTGGCCCCGCGTCTGGGCGATCTTCGGGGTCGTCAACGGGATCGCGCTCCTCGTCTTCGCGGGCCTCGGAATCGTCGCCGCGCGGCGCCTCTGGAAGATGCGTCACCCGGCGCGCTCTGGGCCCGCGGCAGCCCTGCGTCAGGATCCACGGGAGGACGTCGGAGAAAAGCCACTCACCTGACTGGTCGAGCCGCCCCGCAACCCATGACTCACGACTCATGACCTCTCCTCTGCGCGTCGTCTTCTTCGGGACGCCCGCCTTCGCGGTGCCCTCGCTCCTGGCGCTTCTCGAAGCGGGACACGAGGTCCCCCTCGTCGTGACCCAGCCCGATCGGCCCGTGGGCCGGCATGCCGTCTCGAGCCCATCGGCGGTCGCCCAGGTTGCCGCAGGCCAGGGCATCCCGACGGCGAAGCCGGAGAAGGTCCGTGGCGACGCGGCGTTTTTCGAGCGGCTCGTCTCGATTCGCCCCGAGGCAATCGCGGTCGTGGCGTTCGGCCGGATTCTCCCGGCGGAGATTCTCGCGCTGCCCCGACTCGGCTGCATCAACGTGCACGCCTCGATCCTGCCCAGGTACCGGGGGGCGTCGCCCGTTCAGGCCGCCATCGTTGCCGGCGATTCCGAGACGGGTGTGGTCACCATGAGAATGGAGGAAGGCCTCGACACGGGCCCGATCTACGCGGAGCGCAGGGTCTCGATCGGCGAACGGGAGACGGCTGGCGAGCTGTCGCAGAGACTGGCCTTGCTCGGCGGCGGCCTGCTCGTCGAGACTCTGCGCGGTCTCGATGCCGGAACCCTCCCCGCGGTGGCCCAGCGTGGAGAGCCGTCGTTCTGCCGGCCCATCCGCCGGGAAGACGGGCGGGTCGACTGGAGCCGCGGCGCGCCGGAGATCGCCCGACGCCTGCGCGCCTATACCCCCTGGCCGGGGCTTCACACATTCCTGGGCGGCGAGCGCGTGAAAATCCTCGAGGCCCAGGAATGGAATGGCTCGAGCCAGGCGGAACCTGGCGCGTTCTGGCTCCAGGGCAACCACCTCCTCGTCGCCGCCGGCGCCGGCAGCGCGCTGGAGATCCGGCGGCTCCAGCGAGCCGGCCGAAAGCCCGTGGCCGGAGCGGAGTTCGCGGGGAGGGTGTCGCTTCCCGGCCGGTTCGAGGGCCTGCGGTGACTCCGTGAAGCGGCGCCCTGCGACGGCCCGCACGCGGGCGGTCGAGGCACTTCGCCAGGTGCTCGAGAAGGGCCGCAACGCCGCTCCGGTCGCGGGCGAGCTTGCACAGGGTCTTCCCGCGGCCGACCACGGGCTGACGCGCGAGCTCGTTCTGGGCGTGCTCCGATGGAAGGACGCGCTGGATGACGAGATCGCCGGAGTCTGCCGGGTGCCCATGTCCAAACTGGCGCCGAATCTGCGCGAGATCCTGGAGGTGGCGCTCTACCAGCTGCGCCACCTCGACCGCGTTCCCCAGTACGCCGCCGTCAGCCAGGCCGTCGACCATGCGCGCGTGAGCGGCGGGGAGGGCGCCGCGAAGCTCGTCAACGGCGTGCTGCGCAACATCCTGCTCCGTCCGCCGCCGGTGCTCGCGTCCCCTCTCCCGGCAGCGGGGGCCGACCGGGCAGCCGAGGCTCCTGCTCTCGCGCGCTCCTTTTCCCATCCGCTCTTCCTGGTCGAGCGCTGGCTCGCGCGCTTCGGCCCGGAGACGACCCGCCGAATTCTCGCTGCGGACAACGTGTCGCCCTCGCTCGATCTGCTCACGAACCCTCGGCGCACGAGCCGGGACGCGCTCCGGGCCGCCCTGGCCTCCGAGGGGATCGCGACGGAGCCTTCGCTGCTCGCGCCTCTCGCGTTGACGGTCACCTCCGGAAATCCGCTTCGCTCGGGGCTGTTCGCGGCCGGCCACTTCAGCGTGCAGGACGTCGGGTCGCAGGTCTTGCCTTTACTGCTCCCGGAAGGCGGTCGGCTCGTCGATCTCGGTGCCGCGCCGGGCGGGAAATCCCTGTCCGCCCTCGCGCATCGGCGCGCGACAGGAGTCGTCGCGGCAGACCACGCATTGGGGCGGCTCCGGCTCGTCGCCGAGAACGTCCGGCGGCTGGGCGACTCGGAGATCCACCCGGTGGCCGCCGAGTTCGCGAGACTCCCTCTTCCCGAGGGCCGCTTCGACCGCGTGCTGCTCGACGCGCCGTGTAGCGGGACGGGGACGCTGCGCAAGAACCCGGAGATCCGGTACCGCGTCAGCGCCGCGGCGATCGAGCGGCTCGCCCGCACGCAGGAAGAGTCGCTGATGCACGCAGCGCGTCTTCTCGCTCCAGGCGGCTATCTGCTCTACTCGACGTGCAGCCTCGAGGAAGAGGAGAACGAGCGCGTCGTGGCCCGTGTGCTCAAGCGGGCGCCGGAACTGGCCGCGTCCGCGATCGATCCACCGCCGGAATTGCGCCCGTTCGCAAGCGGGGCGCGATTCCGCCTTTTTCCCGACGACCGCACGGATGGCTTCACCGCCCATTTGTTGCGCCGCTCCGGCTCGCCGACCGGGCCGTTCAGAACGTAGAAGCCTGCGCATGGCGCGCAGCGGCTGCCATCCTCAGTCCGACTTGCGCTGGGGGGGCGGCGGCGAGGTCGTCTCCCGCACCAGGTAGCCCTTGCGAGCTCGCGCCGCGTCGAGCGTGCGCCAGAGATATTCCCCGAGGATGCCGAGCGAGACGAGCTGCACGCCCGAGAAGAAGGCGACCGCGACCATCAAGGAGGTCCAGCCGGCGATCGGCTGCCCATGGAGCAGTTTGTAGACGACGAGGAAGACCGCGTAGAGGAATGCCAGCAGGGCCAGGATGGCGCCCGCGACCGACATCCAGCGCAGGGGCACGTAGGAGAAGGAGATGACGGCATCGATGAAATACTTCAGCTTCTTGGCGATCGTCCAGCGCGACTCGCCTTCCTCGCGGGCCACGCGGTCGTACGGCACGAGCGCCGCCGGGAAGCCGGCCCAGAGCAACAAACCCGGCAGGGAGGTGTGGACCTCGCGGCCCTCGACCAGAAAGTCCACGGCCTCGCGACCGATGAGAAAGCAGTCGAAGCCGCCCGCAGGCATCTGCGAGAGTCCGAGGCGCCGCAGCGTCCGGTAGTAGAACCCTGCCGCCGCCCGCGCGGTCCACCCCTCGGGCCGGCTGCGCCGCACCGCGAGCACGGCGGTTGTTCCCTTGCGCCAGGCGGCGACCATGTCGGGCAGCAGCTCGGGTGGTTCCTGGAGGTCGGCGGAGAGCACCGCCACGGCCTGCCCGCGCGCCTCGGCGAGGCCTGCCGCGATCGCCATCTGCGATCCGAAGTTGCGCGTCAGCCGCAGGCCCCGCGCCCGCGGCCAGGCCCGGCAGATCTCCTCGATGCACGTCCACGAGTCGTCCCCCGACCCGTCGTCCACGAAGACGGCCTCCAGGTCGTAGTCCGCGGCGTCGGCGATCTTCCTCAGGCGGTCGGCCAGGCGCGGCAGACTCGAAGCGTTGAAGTAGACCGGCACGACCACCGAGACGAGCTCACGGGTCATTGCGTCCTCTCGCACGCCTGTCGGACGGCCTCGATGACTTCCAGCACCTGCGCATCGGCGAGCATCGGATGGATCGGCAGGGACACGACCGTCTCGCACGCGGCCTCCGCGACGGGAAAGTCCCCCTTGCCGTGGCCGAGGAACGCATAGGCCGGGTGCAGATGGAGCGGCACCGGGTAGTGGATCGCCGTCTCGATGCCGCGCTGCGCGAGGACTCCCCGGAACGCGTCGCGCCGTTCGACCCGCACGGGATAGAGGTGGCGGGCGGGGACGGTGCCGGGCCGGCAGCGGAGCAGGTGCAGGGGAAGGCCGGCGAAGGCGGCGTCGTAGCGCTCGGCGATCTCGCGCCGCCGCGCATTCTCGCTCGCCAGATACGGAAGTTTCGCGCGCAGGATCGCGGCCTGGATCTCGTCGAGGCGCGAATTCCAGCCCTCGGTCTCGGCATAGTCCCGGCGGCTCCAGCCGTACTGGCGGAGCTGCCGGAGGCGGTCGGCGAGGGCGGACTCGTCCGTCGCGACCGCGCCGGCGTCGCCGTATGCGCCGAGGTTCTTGGTGGGATAGAAGGAAAACGCCGCGGTTCGCCCGAAGCCTCCGGTGAGGCGCCCGCCGGCGCTGGCGCCGTGACTCTGGGCGCAATCCTCGACGAGGGCGATGCCGGCGCGGCGCGCCAGGGAGGACAGCCCCTCGACGTCGGCCGCGCCCCCGTACAAGTGGACCGGCAGAACGCACCGGACGAACGGCGTGAGGACGCGTTCGGCGCCGGCCGCATCCAGGGTCAGCGTTTCGGGATCGACGTCGGCCAGGCGCGGCCACGCGCGCGCCAGGCGCACGGCAGCCAGGGTCGGCACGCAGGTGTTCGCGGGAAGGATCACCTCGTCCTCGGCTCCGACGCCGGCCGCCTGGAGAGCGAGCGCGATCGCCTCCGTGCCATTGGCGCAGGCGACGACGTGCCGCACGCCGAGCCATTCGGCGAACTCCTCTTCGAACCGACGGACTTCTTCCCCGAGGATGAACGAGCCGCGGGCGAGCACGCGCGCGACGGCCGCGTCGATCGCGACGCGCTTCTCGCGGTAGTCGTCGGCCAGGGCGCCGAAGGCAACCCGGGGCGAGAGACCGGCGGCGCCTGTGCTCACGCGGCCTCCGCGACGTCGCCCGCAGGGCCGCGCGTGTAGCGGCGCCCGCAGGAGCAGGTCGTGCTTCCGTTCTCGAAGTGCAGTGTCTTCGCGCAGCGGCACACATGGCCGTGGAGCTGGGCCGGGCTGCCGTAAGCGAGCGCAAAGTCCGGGACGTCGCGCGTGAGCAGGGCCCCCGCGCCCACCATGGCGTAGCGGCCGACCGCGATTCCCGGCAGGAGGATCGCACCGGCGCCCAGGCTCGCGCCCTGACGCACCAGGGTGCGCGGATGGGCCGCCAGGTGAACGCCGCTTCGCGGCCGCGGATCGTTCGAAAAGATCACGCCCGGCCCGACGAAGACGTCGCTTTCGAGCACGAGGCCGTCGTAGAGGGACACGCCGCACTTGACGGTCACCCGGTCGCCCAGAACGACGTCGTTCTCGACGAAGCAGCGGTCGCAGATGTTGCAGTCGCGCCCGATCTTCGAGCCTGCCAGGATGTTGACGAAGGCCCAGATCCGGGTCCCTTCGCCCACGTCCTTCGAAGCGACGAGCGCGGTGGGGTGGATGGAGGGCATGGACTGGCCCTAGCTTACCGGATGAGGGAGCGCCTCAAAAGTAGTCGGACCGCCGCTCCCGGTAGAACTCGACCGTGCGGGCGAGGCCCTCGCGCAGGTCGGTCGTGGGCTCCCAGCCGAGGAGGCTGCGAATCTTCGTGATGTCGGAGACGAAATCGCCCGGCTCCTGGGCCCGGCGCTCGGGCGTGAAATCGGTGAATTCGAGGCGGGTACCGGGCACGAGCTCGACCAGGATTTCGGCAACTTCGAGGAACGTGGAAGGCCGGTCGTGGCCGACGTTCAGGACCTCGCCGATCGCCCGCGGCTCGCCGGCAGCCCGGAGCAGGGCCTCGACGCAGTCGTCGACGTAGAGAAAGTCGCGCAGGATCTTGCCGGAGCCGAAGATCGGGATCGGCTTTCCCTCGAGCGCGAGGCGCACGAACCAGTTGACGACTCCGAACTGGGAATGCCGCATCTGGCCGCGCGGGCCGTACACGTTCGTCAGGCGCAGCGGCACCGTGCGGATGCCGTGGATCCGGGTGTACGTGCGGCAGATCATTTCGGCCGAGAGTTGCGAGATCTCGTAGATGCCGCGCGGGTCGGAAGGAGTCGTCTCCGAGACGGGAAGCGTGACGGCTGGACCGTATTGCCCGCGCGTGCCGGAGCGGATGACCAGAGCGTCGGGGTTTCTCTTGCGGCAGGCCTCGAGCAGAGCGGCCGTGCCCTTGATGTTGATGTCGATGTCCGGATAGGGATTCGACAGGGACATGACGTGGGAGACCTGTGCCGCAAGGTGGTAGACGATGTCGCAGTCGGCGACGAGGCGCCCCATGGCCTCTTCGTCACGGACGTCCGACGGATCGATCGCAACCTGGCCGGCGATCTCGCGCACGTTGGCGAGGTTGCCCCCGTAGCCGGCGATCATGGCGTCGCAAAGCGTGACGCGCGCGCCCTCGGCGACGAGGCGTCGGGCGAGGTTCGAGCCTATGAACCCCAGACCTCCGGTGACGAGGACGCGTTTGTGCGAAGAGCTCATCCGCTGGCGATCTTGCGACATCCGGTACCCGAGTTCAACGCTGGCGCGAACATTCCGGGAAGCGAGGCCGACGCGGAGCCGCAACCGCCCTCGGCCCGCGGAGGCCGCCCGCACGTCGTGGAATCGGCGGCGCCGCGTCGGCGCGCGCTTGCGTCGTCATCTCAGCGCCAGCCGGAACGCATTGACGGAAGCAGCGCACCTTCGAGGTCCTGGCGGTGGCTGTGTTCCACCGCCCGGGGCGACGGAGGGATCCAGAGGACGGCGGCCCCCGCCAGGAGGCCCGCGAGAGTTCCGGCCAGAGCCGTGCGGGGAGGGATCTTTGCCCCTCGGACGGCAAAGACGAACGCCGCAGCGCAGGCGAGAAGAGGAGGGGCGACCGATGCCGCGGGCGGCAGGCCCGCCGCCACTCCCAGGTTGAATTCCACGAGTCCGCGGCGAAGAAAGTGGAGCGACACGGTTCGCGCGGGATTCCAGGCCTCGTAGGGAATCATCCAGTAGGTCGACCCCGAGATGGCCAGGATGATTGCGCCGTAGACCAGGCCGGCCAGAAGCGCGGCCTGCCCGCGCCCCGCGGCTCCGTTCGGGACGCGGAGGGCGAAGAGCCAGAATACGAGCAGAAACCCTCCGATGAGGTATCGGGGCCCCAGACACCAGCCCCCTCGCCAGTGAGGAGGCGCGTACCCGGAGATCGCGAGCAGGAGCAGAAGCGGGCCGAGCGCGGGTACGAGTAGAGACGGATTGGTTCTCAGTCTTCGGAGAGAGGCCAGGGCCACCATGGGCCACAGGATCATGAAGGGGGAGAAGTACAGCAAACCGTGCGCGGGATCCAGAAAGAGCCCGACGGCGGCGCCGGGCAGAGGCCAGGAAATTCCCGCGAAGCCGCGCCTGGCGAGCGACGAATAGCTCTCACTCGCTGCGGGCGGCGAGTTGAGGACTCCACCGAAATAGTGGGCGTGGTACCAGGCGAGCGCCAGGGTCGGAGCGGCGGCACCGGCGAGGAAGGCCACCAATCGGGCTCCGGGCCCCCGGAGCGCGACTGCGACAAGGAGACAGAGTGCGATGACCGCGACGGGGTATTCCGTAGCGACAGCCGCCGCAGCCAGGAATCCGGCGAGCGCCGCCGACGTCAGCCCGCGGTCGTAAACCGCGAGTGTGAAGCTGAGGAACAGGATGGCCGCAGCGAAGCCGTGAGAAAAGAAAGACCGGGCGTAGACCTGGAATGGGGTCGCGAAGAGCAGGGCAAAGAGCCAGAGCGGGAGGAAGGGCGGAATGGGAGTCCGCCTCAGGGCCCGCCTGATGAATACGACCACCGCCAGCACGGCCGCGAGCGTGACGGAAAAGACTCGCGCCCCGTAGAAAACCAGCCAGTCTTGCAGCGAGGAAGGTGCCGGCAGAAACCGACGAAGCACCCAGTACGCGGGCAGAGCCGCGACGGATAGGCCGGGTCCTTTGTTCGAGAACCGGCGCCCGTCGTGGACGGCGACATCCGTATGCGAGCCGAGGTCGCGCAACTCAGGTTCGATTTCCGCGCTGCCGCGCTCTCCGAGCGCACGCAACAGCTGATAGTGGCTCCGCTGATTCGAGTCCGCGGCGCCTGGGTAGAGTCCGACGAAGTACACGCAGACGAAAGCGAAGCAGACCAGCACCCCGGCACATGCTCGGCGAATCCGACAGAGGTCCGGCGAGCCGACGCCGTCCGAGATGGAGACCGATGAGCGATTCATGACCTCGTGCATTGCGGAGCCTGGTGATTGTTGGCTGAGCCTCGACCGCGAGGGTATCCCAGTCCGGGTGGATCACGATGCTCGGGGCCGATCCTCGCGAGAGCAGGGGCCATGCGGTCCTTTCTGTTCATGGAGTAGATTGCCAGGGGCATGATGGTCCGACGCGAGTCCACCCGCGCACCGTGGCACGTGTCGTCCGTGCTGTGGATCGCGGGGACTCTGTCGCTCCTCGCGCCTCCATGGATTGGCTGGATGGCTTCGCCCGTTTCCGTCGCCATTCCAGTGACTCCCGTCGATCGGGTCAACGGGCTCTATGCGCGCCAGTGGATCCTCCTTCAGGCGGCACGCGAGACCATTCCGGCCGGGCAGAGCTTCACGACGATCGCAAGGGACAAAGAAGAAGAGATGCTCCTCTTCATTCTGTCGTTGGGGGTCCTCCGCGACCGATTCCCCGTGCCCGCCTCCTACTGGAAGAGGCCTGTGGCGGAAGGCGCCCGGGCGCGGTACGTCGTGTCGTACGAGTGCATCGAGCCCTCGGGCGCCGCTCGTCTCGTGAGGCGTTTTCCCGAAGGCTGTGTCTGGGAGAGGCCGGGCCCGGTGCGATGAAAACCGGAGCCATCTACCTCCTCGCGCACGTTCTGGTCGGTGTTCTGGGATTGCCGGTCCTTTGGCTGCGCGAGGTCCGGAGCTGGAGCCGGCCTGCTCGCGCGGCGGCGGCCTTCGCGGTCGGGGCGATCGTTCTTGCCGTCGAGTCGACGCTCTCGACCTTGCTGGGTGTGGCGTGGAACCCCGTGATCGTCCTTGCGCCGCCGCTGCTCCTGGCGGTTCTGCTGGCGCGAAACGCGAGGGGGAGAGCCGGAACGGCTCGCTCTGCCTTCCGGCCCGGAAGGGGGGCGGCGGCCTTCGGGATTTTCGCGGGGGGCGCCGCCGTCGGGCATCTGGGGCTGTCGCTGGCGACCGCTCGTGCGACGTCGACTGACTTCCTGCTGTTCTGGGGAGTCAAGGCGGTGCACTTCGCGGGGACGAGGAGCCTGGATCCGGCGTTGCTGCGCCATCCCTGGTTCGGCCACGGGCAGCCCTTCTACCCCCCTCTGGTGCCGACGCTGGACTCCTGGGGCATTCTCGCCGCAGGACATATGCCCTGGAGGACCGCGCCCCTGGTGGCGCTGCTGTGGTTCCTCGCCGCGGCGGTCCTCGTTCTCGAGATCCAGCGGCGCCGCCTCGGGGATCGAGACTCCATACTGGTCGCCGCGTTCTGGATGGCCGCGCTGTCGGCGTCCCTGGTGACCTCCTTCTCCGGCGCCAACGCCGAGGCGCCGTTGCTGCTCTATGAGACGACGGCGGGAATGCTGCTCCTGACCGAGAGACCAAATCCCGGCGTCGGCCGCCGATTCCTGGCGGGGCTCTTTCTTGCGGGGGCTGTCCTGACGAAGATCGAAGGAACCGTGGGATCGGGGTTGCTGATTCTGGGAACCGTGCTGAGGGATCTCGTCGTCGAAAACAGGCGGCCGCTTCGGCGGGAGATGGCCGGACTGGTGATTCCGCCGCTAGTGGCGGGTCTACTCTGGTGGAGCTATCTGCGACATTTCGGCATTCCGTCCAACTACAGTGCGAAGGGGAGGCTCGCAGAGGTCCACTGGGGCAGACTCGGGGAGCTCGTCGGTCCGTTGATCGAGAGTCTGGGCGCGGGAACCTGGTGGCTCGCCTGGATTGTCCCGATTCTCATGATTCTCGCCGCCGCGAGGCGGCAGTGCTACGGTCAGGCGCTACCGGGACTCCTGACGGCGGGCGGTCTGCTCGCATTCTTCGTCTTCATCTATCTGCACGAGACGACCAGTCAGGCGATCCGCATCTCATGGGAGATCCCCCGAATCTCGCAGCCGGCTCTATCTCTGCTGATTGCCGCCGCTGCGCAGTGTCTTCCCCCCGGAGCGGGCCTTAATCCGCGTCGCAAATAACTGACCTATAATATTTTAGTCTTCTCGCCGGTACCGACCTCGAAACGCTGCTAGCACTCCTCGCAGATGAGTGCTAGTATCGCCCCTGCTCGCGGAGGCCGCATGGGTGCCCTGAGGAGCGACAACGCAACGAGGTCATTAGGAGGTAGTTTCATGAAGATTCGGCCACTCTACGATCGGATCCTGGTCAAGCGACTCGAGACGGGCGAAATGAAAAAGGGCGGGATCATCATCCCGGATACCGCCAAGGAAAAGCCGATGGAGGCAGAGGTCGTCGCCGTCGGCAAGGGCAAGGTGAACGAAGAGGGCAAGCAGTTTCCCCTCGACGTCAAGAAGGGCGACCGCATCCTCATCGGCAAGTACGCCGGCACCGAAATCAAGATCGACGACGTCGAGCACCTCATTCTCCGCGAGGACGAAGTGCTCGCGGTCGTCGAAGGGAAGTAAGGAGTAATCACAATGGCAGCGAAAACGATCATTTACGGTGAGGAGGCGCGCCAGCGCGTCCTCCACGGCGTCAACAAGCTCGCCGATGCAGTGAAGGTGACGCTCGGTCCCAAGGGCCGCAACGTCGTCATCGAGAAGAAGTTCGGTTCCCCCACGATCACCAAGGACGGCGTCACGGTCGCCAAGGAGATCGAGCTCCAGGATTCTCTCGAGAACATGGGCGCTCAGATGGTCCGCGAGGTCGCCTCGAAGACCTCGGACGTGGCCGGCGACGGCACGACGACCGCGACGGTGCTCGCTCAGGCGATCTACCGCGAGGGCATCAAGAACGTCACGGCCGGCGCGAACCCGATGGAGCTCAAGCGCGGAATCGACCAGGCCGTGAAGGCCGCCGTCGAGTCGCTCGACAAGCTCTCCAAGCCGGTCGAGGGCAAGGACATCGCCCACGTCGGCACCATCTCGGCCAACAACGACTCCGAGATCGGGAAGATCATCGCCGAGGCCATGGACAAGGTCGGCAAGGACGGCGTGATCACGGTCGAGGAAGCCAAGGGCCTCGAGACGACCCTCGAGGTCGTCGAGGGCATGCAGTTCGACCGCGGCTATCTTTCGCCCTACTTCATCACGGACGCCGAGCGGATGGAGGTCACCCTGGAGAACGCCAAGGTCCTCCTCTTCGAGAAGAAGATCTCGAACATGAAAGACCTGCTCCCGATCCTCGAGCAGATCGCCAAGCAGGGCAAGCCCTTCCTGATCATCGCCGAGGAGATCGAGGGCGAGGCTCTCGCGACCCTCGTCGTCAACAAGCTGCGCGGAACGCTGCAAGTCGCGGCCGTCAAGGCCCCCGGCTTCGGCGATCGCCGCAAGGCCATGCTCGAGGACATCGCGATCCTGACCGGCGGCAAGCTCATCTCCGAGGACCTCGGCATCAAGCTCGAGAACGTCAAGTGGGAGGACCTCGGCGACGCGAAGAAGGTCACCGTCGACAAGGACAACACGACGATCGTCGTGGATGACCGTTCGAAGAAGAAGCAGGAAGCCATCCAGGGCCGCGTGAAGCAGATCCGGGCGCAGGTCGAGGAGACCACCTCGGACTACGACCGCGAGAAGCTGCAGGAGCGGCTGGCCAAGCTCGTCGGGGGAGTCGCCGTGATCAAGGTCGGCGCCGCCACCGAGACCGAGATGAAGGAGAAGAAGGCGCGTGTCGAGGACGCGATGCACGCGACCAAGGCCGCCGTCGAGGAGGGGATCGTCCCGGGCGGTGGCGTGGCGCTTCTGCGCTCGATCGACGCCGTGACGAAGAGGGCCAACGAGCTCACGGGCGACGAGAAGATCGGGGCGCGGATCGTGATCCGCGCGCTCGAGGAGCCGACCCGCCAGATCGTCGCCAACGCCGGCGGCGAGGGCTCGGTGATCATCAACGAGCTCAAGTCCAAGGGTGCGAACTTCGGCTACAACGCCAACGCCGAGAGAATCGAGGACATGCTGAAGGCCGGGATCATCGATCCCACCAAGGTCACCAAGAACGCGCTGCAGAACGCGGCGTCGGTGGCCGGCCTGATGCTCACGACCGAGGCTCTCGTCTCCGAGATCAAGGAGAAGGAGAAGGCCCCGGCCGGTGGCGGTGGAATGCCCGGCGGCATGGGCGGCATGTACTGATCTCGGCCCGGAATCGGATTCGTTTCGAAGCCCCGGCGAGAGCCGGGGCTTTTTTATTGGCCTGCCCGGTGGGTGTCATCCCGAGCGAAGCGAGGGATCCCTTTCTCGGCCACGTTGAGATTCGAAAGGGATTCTTCGATGACAAAGGGATTCCCGTTCAGAACACCCCCTGGAACGTGTTGCAGGCGCCGGGATCGCCCGACTGCAGCCCCCGGCGCAACCACTCGACACGCTGCTGCGACGAGCCATGCGTCCAGGACTCCGGTTGGACCATCCCCGTGGACATGCGCTGCAGCCGGTCGTCGCCGATTGCGGCGGCAGCGCGCAGGCCCGCCTCCGCGTCGCCGGGCTCCAGCAGGCCCTTGCGGGCTCCCTGGTTGCCCCAGACACCGGCATAGCAGTCGGCCTGGAGCTCGAGCCGTACCGAGAGCTGGTTCGACAGCTCTTGCGAGCCGCGCCGGCGCAGCGTGTCGACCTTGTCCGCGACGCCGAGTTGCTGCTGCACGTGGTGGCCGATCTCGTGCGCGACGACGTAGGCCCGCGCGAACTCCCCGGGTGCGCCGAATCGCCGGGACAGCTCGTCGAAAAAGCCGAGGTCGAGATAGACCCTTTGGTCGAGGGGGCAGTAGAAGGGGCCTACCGCCGCGGACCCGTACCCGCACGCCGTCGGGGTCTCGTCGGTGAAGAGGACGAGCTTCGGCAGCTCGTACCGCCGGCCGGACGCCGTGAAGATCCTGCTCCACGTGTCTTCGGTGTCGGCGAGGACGACCGACACGAACTTCTTGTCGCGGTCCTCCGGTCCCGAGGCCGGGGGTCCACCTGGAGCCGTCGCGACGGTTCCTCCGGAGGGTGAGGACCCGGTGAGGAGCTGGAGGATGCGATCGGGGCTCGTGCCCGTCAGCAGGGAGATGACGACCGCGAGGACGAGCGTTCCGCAGCCGCCCACGGCGAGCCGGCCTCCCGGAAATCCGCCGCGGCGGTCTTCGACCTGGTCGCTCTCCCGACCGTCCTCCCAGCGCATCGGGTGTTTATATACCGGGCGTCCGGAGGAGTTTCGTTGTTCCGAGGATTGGGCAACAACGCAAATCAGTACCTTCGATTGTCATGATAATCTAAAGCTCATGTTTCGACGCCTGGTACGCCTGCCGGAGCGTCCGCGGGAATCCTTCTTCCTCTGGGGGCCGCGGCAGACGGGAAAGCGGGCTCTGCTCCGTGAACTCTACCCGCACGCGATTCGTGTCGACCTTTCCAGGACCGAGGAATTCGTGCGGTACACCGAGCGGCCGGGCCTGTTGCGCGAGGAACTCGAGGCACGCCCGGGGGAGCCCCTCGTGGTCATCGAGGAGGTGCAGAAGGTGCCGGCCCTTCTGGACGAGGTTCGCTGGATGATCGAGAACCGGGGCCGGATCTTCGCGATGGCGGGCTCGAGCGCCCGTTCGGTGCGTCGGTCGGCCGCGGCGCTGCCCGGAGGACGGGTGGCGCGGTTCGACCTGTTCGGCCTGACCTCGGCCGAGATCGGCCGTGCCTTTGATCTGTGCCGGATGCTGAACCAGGGCTACCTGCCGCGGCACTACCTCGCCGAGGCGCCGGCCCGCGCGCTCAAGGGCTACGTACAGGCATATCTCAAGGAGGAGGTCGTCTTCGGCGGCCTGACACGCAACGTGCCCGCGTTCTCGCGGTTCCTGACGGCGGCCGCGCTCGCGGACACCGAGCTGGCCGGGTACGCGACGATCGCCCGGGAGTGCGGCGTCTCGGCGCCGACCGCCCGCGAGTACTTCCAGATCCTCGTCGACACGCTGCTCGGCCGCTATCTGCCGGCGTACACGAAGAGCCCGCGACGCCGCGTGATCACCGCGCCGAAGTTCTACTTCGCGGACGTCGGGATCGTGAATACGCTCGCCCGACGAGGGACGCTCGCCGCCGGGTCCGCGCTCTTCGGCAAGGCGTTCGAGAACTGGATTTTCCACGAGCTGACGGCCGCCTCGCACTACCGGGAGCGCTACATGGAGCTTTCGTACTGGAGGCTGGCGAGCGGCATCGAGGTGGATTTCGTGATCGGCGACATGCGCTGCGCCCTGGAGGCGAAGGCTACGTCCCGCGTGACTTCCGACCACCTCAAGGGCCTGCGACAGCTCGTCGTCGATCAGCCGGGCGTGCGGCGGCGGGTCGTCGTCTCCCTCGAGCCTTCGCCCCGCCTGACCGAGGACGGCATCGAAATCCTGCCGTGGCGGGTATTTCTCGACCGGCTCTGGAGCGGCGAGCTGTGGGGGGAGTGAGCGCCGTGGCAGCCGGCGATCGCATCTCGGCCGTCATCGTCCACTACCGCACCCCGGAAGAGACGGCGAAGGCTGCGCGGGCGGTGGTGGAGACCTCGCCCGGGGCCGAGGTGCTCGTGGTCGACAACGCCTCGGGCGATGGGATCGAGGCGGAGCTGGCACGCCGGGCCCCGGGTGCCCGGCTCGTCCGGGAGAGCGCGAATCGAGGCTACGGCGCGGCGTGCAACCGGGGCGCACGCGAGACCGCAAGACCCTATCTCCTGTTCCTGAATTCGGACACCGTCCTCGAGCCGGGGGCGACCGAGGCGATGGCCGTGGCGCTCGACCGGGAGCCTCGTGCCGCGGCGGTGGGGCCGCAGCTGCTCAACGCCGACGGCTCGCTGCAGAGATCGATTCGCCGGTTTCCCACCCCCTGGAGGATCTTTTGCGAGAGCTCCGGCCTGGCCTTTCTCTCGGGAGGGCGGCCGCCGCTGGAGGGGCACACCGCCACCCGGCAGAACCACGCCATCGCCCGCCGGGCCGAGGCCCTGATGGGCGCGGCCCTGCTCGTGCGGCGCGACGCGTTCGACCAGGTCGGGGGCTTCGACGAGGCCTTCTTTCTCTACGCCGAGGAGACCGATTTGATGGCACGGTGGAGCGCACGCGGCTGGCGGGTCCTCTACGAGCCGGCGGCACGCGTCGTCCACGAGGGCGGCCGGTCCGGCGGAGACCGGCTCTTCGGGCAGCTCCACGCCTCGCTCGTGCTCTTCACCGGAAAGCACCACGGCCGGGCAGCGGCGGCATTCGTCCGCGCCGTGCTCGCGTGCGGGGCGGCACTGCGCTACGGGCTCGCGCTCCTGACGCCGGGCGAGCGGGGTCGGGTGCGACGCGCGCGGTACCGGTCCGCGCTCACGGGCGTCGCCGGGACGCGATGAAACCCACCATCCTCTCGATCCTGCCCCGCCCGCCGCATCCCTCGCGCGACGGTCTGGCCATACGCAACTACCACCTCCTGAAGGCGCTCGCGGAGCGGTTCGAGGTGCGCGTCCTGTGCCTCGTGGACCCCGAGCGCGCCTACGGCGGGGGGCAGGCACCCCCGGGCGTGGAGGTCGAGCTCGTTGCCCAGCTCCGGCGCGGGCCGCGGCGCGCAGTCGCGGCGGCCGTGAGCGTGCTGACGGGCCGCGCCTATTCCGAATTGCTGTACCGCTCGGCGGCGATGGCGCGACGCATCGCCGAGGAAGCCCGCGCCCGAAGCCCCCGCTGGATCATCGCGCACTCGTACCACGTGGCGCCCCTCGCGATGACGGCGGGCCGGCCCGTGTGGATCGACTTCCATAACGTCGACTCGGAGATCTGGGCTCGTACCGGCCAGCATGCGTCGTCGAGCGCCGTGAGGCTCTTTGCGCGGGCGCAGGCCCGACGCGTGCGAACGCTCGAGCGGGATCTGGTCCGCCGGGCGGCGGGCCTTTCGTGCGTGTCCGAACGAGACGCTGGGTTGCTCTCGGGCCTCGGCGCCGGCTCGGCTCCTTTCGTCGTCCCCAACGGTGTGAGCCTCTCTCGCTACGCGTTCGAGCCCGGACCGCGGCACGAGGATCTCGTGCTCTTCGTCGGGGACCTGAGCTGGCCTCCGAATGCCGAGGGCGTGCGCTGGCTTGGGCGCGAGGTCTGGCCCCGGTTGCGGCGCCTGCGCCCGGGAGCCCGGGTCGAAGTTCTCGGAAGGGATGCACCGGCCGATCTGCTTCGCCTGGCTTCGCCCGATTTCGTCTTCGTGGGCGAGGGCGAGGACACGCGGCCTTACTGGGCCCGCGCCTCCGTCGCGGTCGTTCCGCTGTCCTCCGGAGGAGGAACGCGTCTGAAGATCCTCGAGGCTGCGGCATGCGGGGCTCCGGTGGTCTCCACGTCCGTCGGAGCAGAGGGACTCGAGTTCGCGGCCGACGCGGAGATTCTCGTCCGGGATGAGCCGGCGGCGTTCGCGGCGGCCATTGCGTTGCTGCTCGACGACCGGCCGGCGGCGCGGCGTCAGGCCGCGGCAGCAAGGGCTCGCGTGGAGGCGCGCTACGACTGGGAGAGAATCGGCCGCGAGTTTGCGGGGGCGCTCTCCGAGCGCTCGGGCGGGCCCCGGTGACGGCCCTGACGGCCGGGCTCGCGCTCGCATCGCTCCTGCTGTTTGCATGGTCCTACGGCGTGTACCCCGCGCTCGTCCTCCGGCTCGCCCGAAGATCCGGGAGCAGCGGCGAGTCGCCGGGCAGCGCGGTGCCCGCCTCCGTCGAGGTGATCATTTCCGCGGCCGACGAGGAGGACGTCATCGCGGGCCGCGTGGCGAATCTGCTCGGAGACAAGAGCGTCGGTTCGATTGCGATCGGGTGCGACGGTTGCGCCGATCGGACCGCCGAGCGCGCGCGCAACGCTGCCAGGCCCGCGGCCGTGCGGATCGTCGAGTTCGCGGCCCGGCGGGGCAAGGCGTCCGTCCTCAACGACCTCGTGCGCACGTCGACGGCGGACATTCTCGTCTTCACGGACGCCAACACGCGATTCGACCGGGACGCCGTCAGCCGCCTGACCAGGGCCTTCGCGAATCCTGCCGTGGGGGCCGTCTGCGGGCGGCTGGTGTTCGAGACCGGGGCCGGCGCCCGGGCGACCCCGGAGTCGGCTCTGTGGGACCTCGAGACGCGGTCGAAGGAGGCGGAGGGGCGCCTCGGCGTCTGCGTCGGGGCCAACGGAGCGATCTACGCAGTGCGGCGCGAGCTCGTCGTTGCGCTGCCCGAAGACACGACCTCGATGGACGACTTCCTCATTCCGGTCCGCGTCGCGCGCTATGGGGGGAAGGTCGTCTTCGCCGGCGACGCGGTCGCCCGCGAGGACGCAGCGCGGGACGTCGCCGCGGAGACGGCGCGGCGCCTGCGCATCGGGATCGGCGCGGGGCAGGTGCTGCGCCGCGAGCCGTGGCTCTGGAACTTTCCCAGCCACCCCCTGCTCACGCTCGCGTTCGCCTCGCGCAAGGCGGCGCGATGGCTCGCACCCTTGCTCGCGCTCGCCGCGGCCGTGGCGGCCCTGGGCGTGCCGGCCTGGCGCGCGGCGGGAGCGGCGGTGCTCGTGCTCGCTCTGGCCTCTCTCGTGGCGAGCCGGGCCCGTCCGCGCCTGCACGGAATGGCGGGGAGGCTCTATTATTTCGGCGTGTTGAACGTGGCGCTCGCGCTCGGAGTGGCCGCCGGCCTGTGCGGCTACGCGCGTCCCGTGTGGAAGCGGACCGCGCGCTCTTGAACGCCCGCCGCCGGCCTTCTCCGTTCCGGGCGGTCGCCGCGGCGGGCGACATGGCGATCGCGGCCCTGATGCTGTACGCGGCGTTTTTTCTGCGCACCCACGTGGCGATCCCGGGCACACTCAAGCTGCTGCCCGCTCACAGTGTTCGCTTCACGCTCTGGAACGTCGTGATCGTTGCGGCCGTGCAGGCGCTGTCGCTCTGGTTCCTGGGTCTCTACCGGGACCACGAGCGCTTCCGCGAGCCGCTCGCCCGGCGGCTCCTGCCCGCGCTCTTCGTCGAACTGCTCACGCTCGCATCGATCTACTTCCTCGCGCAGCCGTACTCGTTTCCGCGCTCCGTCCTCGTTCTCTACATCGTCCTGAACGGCGCAGTACTCGGGGCGTGGCGAGCGGTCCTCGATCGGGCCTTTCCGCAGCCCCGCCGGCGGGCGTTGATCGTCGGAGGCGGCCCCGCGGCCGCGTTGATCGCCGACACGGTCCGCCGCCACACCTGGACGGGCGTGGAGCTGGTCGGGGTGCTCGGGGACGGTGCCGGCGGATCGCATGGCCTGCCGGTTCTGGGGCCGCCCGAACGCCTGGTCGAGATCGTGGAGTCGCTCGGGGTGGAGGAGGTGATCCTCACCCCCGAGGCCCCGTCCTGGCGCGATCGCCTTCCCGAAACGATCCCGCCGGGATTCTCTGCCGACCTGCTCGTCTGGCCCTCGCCCTTCGAGACGATGATCGGCCGTCTGCGCTTCCGGATCGTGGGAGATCTCCCGCTGCTGGAGGCGCGCGTGCGGCCGCTCGACGGCGCCGCGGCATTCGCCAAGCGCTCGTTCGACGTCGTCGCCGCCGGCGCGGCGCTGCTCCTGCTGGCGCCGGGTCTCGGGCTGGCGGCCCTGCTCGTCGCCGGAACCTCGCGGGGCGGGGTCTTCTACAGGCAGACCCGCGTGGGCCGGGACGGCGAGGCATTCGCGCTCTGGAAGCTGCGCACGATGCATCGCGGTGCCGAGGTCGAGACCGGCGCCGTGCTCGCGGTCCCCGACGATCCACGCGTGACGGGCATCGGCCGGGCGCTGCGCGGCGCGCGCATCGACGAGATTCCCCAGCTCTGGAACGTTCTGCGCGGGGACATGAGCCTGGTCGGCCCGCGGCCGGAGCGGCCCGAGTTTGCCGAGCGGTTCGCCCGGACGATCTCGGGCTACACGCTGCGCCACGCGGCCCGGCCCGGCCTCACGGGACTCGCTCAGGTCTCGGGGGAATACTCGACGGAGCCGGAGATCAAGTTGCGCTACGATCTCGCGTACTTGAACAACTGGTCGTTCGGTCTCGATCTGGCAATCCTGCTGCGCACCCTTCCGGTCGTCCTGACGCGCCGTGGCGTCTGAGGCGCCCGGCCGGCGCCGCGTCGCCGTCGTGATGCCGGCATACAACGCCGAGCTCACGCTTGCGCGGACGTACGCCGACGTGCCTCGGGACCACGTGGACGACGTCATTCTCGTCGACGACCGGTCCCGGGATCGGACGGTCGAGATCGCACGGTCCCTCGGCATTCACGTCGTCGTCCATCCGAAGAACCGGGGCTACGGCGGCAACCAGAAAACCTGCTACCAGACCGCACTCGAACGCGGGGCGGACATCGTCGTCATGGTCCACCCCGACCACCAGTACGACCCCACGGTCATCCCGCATCTGCTCGAAGCGCTCAGCGACGGTCGTTACGACGCCGCCTTCGGCAGCCGGATGCTCGGAGGCCGCCCGATCCAGGGCGGAATGCCGAAATGGAAATATCTCGGCAACATCCTGCTCACGGCCATCGAGAACGCGACGTTTCTCATCTACCTGACCGAGTACCACAGCGGTTTTCGGGCCTACACGCGCAAGTACCTGGAGTCGGTCAATCTCGAGGCCAACTCGGACGGATTCGTCTTCGACACCGAGATCATCGCGCAGGGAATGGCGAAGGGACTGCGTATATGCGAGATTCCCATCGAGACGCGGTACTTCGACGAGGCCTCGCAGATCGCCTTCGGCCCGTCCGTGCGCTACGGCTTCGCGATCCTGAAGACCATGCTGCTCTACAAGCTGCACGCCTGGGGGATCTACTCGAGCCGGATCTTCCGGGATCGGTGACGGCTACCGCCCGCCGGACGGCAGGGGCGGGGGCGCGGCGAGGCGACCGGCGCGAAGTTCCTCGGCGAGGCGATTGACCTCGAACAGGAAGGGATCCTTGATGGACGCAGGCAGGGAAGCGAGGATCTCGGGACTCACCCATCCGGCGCGCAGGAACGCCGCATCGGCGTTCTCCTTGTTCCGGAGCAACGCGTACGAGCGGCCGAGGTTCAGATCGATCTCGGCGCGCTCCCCGGTCCCGAGCGCGTCGCGATACAGCTCGAGAGCGCGCTCGGGCTGCGAAGTCACGAGGAACGAGGAGGCCGCGAGGATGAGCGGCCGGGGATCGCCCGGCAGGCGGGCGGCCGTGCCGAGAGCGAGCGATCCGACCTCGAGGATCTCCGGTGTGGCTCCGGGCTCGCCGATCCGGTCGAGCAGATCTCGGAAAGCGCTCGTCGCAAATCCGACCCGCCGCTCGGCCTCGTAGCGCGGGATCTCGGGCCAGGCGAGCGCTCCCAGCAGCAGGACCGCAGCCAGGCGGGCGACGGTCCTCACGGAGTCGCCCCCGCCCCGGAACGCGCCGAGATCTTCCAGGCTCTGCCGGCCGTCAGCAGCAGCGGCACCGCCGTGACCGGCCGCTGGAGCGGAAACCAGGTCAGGGCGGCCGCGGCTCCGGCCGCGAGTACCGCGAGAAGGACGATCGCTTCGGGGTCGCGGCTTCGCCATGCCGCCTTCCCCGCGGCGAAGAGCAGGCAGGCCATTGCCGCAAGAACCAGCGCGCCCGCGATGGCCCCGGCGTCGCAGAAGACCTGGAGGTAGTCGCAGTGCGCCTCCGCGTACGAGCTCGTCAGGAGAGGGCTCACGAAGCGATGGCGCCACCGGATCTCCGCCGCCAGCCGGTGCGGCACGTACTCGGCCCCGAAGGTCCCCGGTCCGAATCCGGTCAGCGGCTTCTCGCGCGTCATCTCCACCGCCGCCGCCCAGGGCCCGCCGCGGAAGGAGACGAGCGCATCCCAGTCTCCGACGCGAACCGCGCGGACGAGTTCGCGCGCGCGGAAGCGCAGCGGCGCATAGCCCGCCACTGCCAGGGCTCCGAGCAGGACCGCCGCGGCGATCGCCAGCACCGAGCGCCGGCGAAAGCGTGCGATCAGGAGTACGGCGGCGCCGGCGAGTGCGGCGGTCAGCGCGGTCACGTTCTGATTGACGAGCAGACCGATCGCAAAGAGAACGAGCCCGGTTCCGGCGGCCAGGCGGGCTGCCGCATGGCGGGCGGTGAGCAGGATGCCGAAGGCGAGAACGCCGGCGAGGGCCAGTGTGATCGCCAGGTATCCCACGTTGCCGGCGAAGGCTCCGGTTCCCTGGCGGCCTCCGAAGGTTTCGAGCGCGAACGGTTGATAGAGGCGGCGGCTCTGCAGAATCGAGACGACCGCGTTGACGCCGGTCGCCGCAAGAAAGGCACCGGCGAGCCATCGGCGGCCGGGCGCCAGCGCCTCCGATGCGCCGAGCGGAAGAAGGAGGGCGTACAGGGCGATCGAGCGCATCGCGTCGAGCGAGACGGCTTGGCGCGCCGAGAGGACGGCGGCGCCGAGCGCGATCAACAATGCCGCCCCGGTGAGGAAGAGCGCGGCTCGCCGGGACGCCGGCCCCTCGCGCAGGGCCAGGCCCGCTGGCGCAGCGTCGGGCCGGCGCCGGCCCACGGCAAGGGCCGCAGCGGCTGCGAGGGCCGTGCCGCAAAGGGCGATCAGGCGCTTGGGAGCGTCGAAGGCCGCACCAGCGCCCGCGTCCACGGCAAGCGCGGTCCCGGCGAGCACCAGAACGAGCATCGCGACGGCTGTCCGGTTGCCGGGATGCGGCGGGGGCATCTCTTGCGCCGTGGCCCGTCTTTTCTTGGTCAAGCGGACGGATGTTATCCGCACCGGCGGTGTGGCCCGACAATCATGAATAATCCGGGTTGTCGTGGACGAAGAGCCCAACCCCGCGCGCCTCGTCTCGTTGCCCCTTTGGGTGTACCGGCATCGCATGCCGATCCTCGCCGTGCTCGGCGGGCTCCTGCTTTCCGGTGTCCTCGTCCTGGGGTACTTCACGGCCCTCGTCGTCGGGCGCTTCGACGGCCGGCTCTGGAACCTTCCGTCCCGGATCTACTCGGATCTCTATGTCCTGCGGCCGGGGGATGCCGCCTCGGTGACGGGGCTCGCCGCCAAGCTCCAGCGGCTCTATTACCAGGAGGTCGACGGGACGCCCGACCGGCCGGGCCACTTCCACCGGGAGAAGGATGCCCTCGCCATCCAGACGCGCGGCTTCCGTTACCCGGGCCGCGAGTTCCCGGCGCTCGGGGTGCGCGTCGTCTTTTCAGGAGGTCGCGTCCGCTCCCTGACCGATCTGGGAGGCGACGCGGTGGCGGCCTTGATTCTGGAGCCCGAGCTGCTCGGCTCGGTCTTCGGCGCCGAGCTCGAAGATCGGACCGTCATCCGCCTGAAGGACGCGCCGGCATCCCTGATCGACGCGATCCTCGTGACCGAGGACCGGGACTTCTACCGCCACACGGGCGTGTCCGTGCGCCGGCTCTTCGGAGCGATCTTCGCGACGATGCGCGGAGGAATGAAGCAGGGCGGATCGACCCTGACGCAGCAACTCGTCAAGAACCTCTACCTGTCGCCGGAGAGGACGCTTCGCCGGAAGGCCACCGAGGCCATCATGGCGGTCATCCTGGACGCGCGCTACTCGAAGGACGAGATCCTCGAGGCCTACTTGAACGAGATCTATCTCGGCCGCCGGGGGGCGATCGCCGTGACGGGTGTCGACGAAGCGGCGCGGTATTACTTCGGCACGGAAGTCTCGGACCTGGATCTCGCCGAGTCGGCGACGCTGGCGGGCATGATTCGCGCGCCCAACGCCTACTCGCCTTTGCGCAACCCGGACCGCGCGAAGCAGCGGCGCGACCTCGTGCTGCGCCTGATGTTCGAGGAGGGCAAGATCGGCGAAGCCGCCATGCGCGCTGCGATGGCGCAGCCGGTGACGCCCAAGACCCGTGTCGAAGAGCGGACGAAGGCGCCCCACTTCGTCGACCTCGTCAAAGGGGAGCTCGCCGAAAGCTATGGCCGGCAGCTGCAGACGGAGGGGCTCCACATCTACACGACGCTGGACGTGGATCTGCAGCAGGCCGCGCAGCGTGCCGTCAGCCTGGGCCTGGAGAACCTCGAGAAGACGTACCGGCGCCTGGCGACGGCCTCGAAGCATGCGCCCCTCCAGGGCGCGTTGATCGTGCTCGAGCCGCAGACCGGCGGCGTGCGGGCGCTGGTGGGAGGCCGGGACTACGGGCTCTCGCAGTTCAACCGGGTGACGCAGGCGCACCGGCAGCCGGGGAGCCTCTTCAAGCCCTTCGTCTACCTGGCCGGTTTCGCCCGTGGCGACCTGGATCCGCCAGTCACCCCGGCGACGATCCTGATGGACTCCCCGATCATCGTCGAGTGGGGTGAGAAGACGGACGAGGAGCAGTGGACGCCCCGCAACTACGACGGCGAGTACCGCGGCCGCATGTCGGCGCGGCAGGCGCTCGAACAGTCGATCAACATTCCGACCGTTCGTGTCTCCCTGACGGCAGGGCTGCCATTCGTTCTCGGCGCTGCCCGCGGAGCCGGCATCACCTCCCGCCTCCGGGGGTACCCGTCGGTCGCCCTCGGGGCGTTCGAGATCTCTCCGATGGAGATCGCCGGGGCCTATGGAGCCCTCGCCAACAGCGGCGTGCGCGTTGCGCCGAATGCCATCGTCGGGGTCCTGACGGGCGACGGCACCGTTCTCGACCGGAAGGCGACGGTTCTGGCCCCGGCGCTTCCGGCGGACGCCGTCTTCCTCGTCAACGCGATCCTGAAAGGTGCGGTCAACCGGGGCACGGGCGCGCCGGCCCGTGCGCGCGGGCTGACGGGGGTGCTGGCCGGCAAGACCGGAACGACCAACGATGGGCGCGACGCCTGGTTCGTCGGATTCTCGCCGCGCTTTCTCGCCACGGTGTGGGTCGGCTACGACGACAACCGGGGACTGAACCTCTCGGGCGGCCAGGCGGCCGCGCCGATCTTCGCGGACTTCGCCCGGTCGGTGCCCGCCCAGCTCTTCGCGGAAGACTTCCCCGTGCCGTCCGACGTCGTCACCGCCGAGATCGACACCGAAACCGGATTTCTCGCGACCCCGGGCTGCCCGCACACGGCAGCCGAATTCTTCATCGAGGGCACGGCACCGACGACGCCCTGTCCCAAACATGGCGGAGGTTGACCGCCGGACGGTCTGATAGATTTGGCGGTTCGGTAACTGTGTGAAGAAGTCGAAACCGCCACGGCCCGCATCGATCCGCATCCGCGGCGCGCGGACCCACAACCTCAAGGGCATCGCGGCGGACATTCCGCTCGGACGCCTGACGGTCATCACGGGCGTCTCCGGATCGGGCAAGTCCTCGCTGGCGTTCGACACGCTCTACGCCGAGGGCCAGCGCCGGTACGCCGAGTCGCTGTCGACGTACGCGCGGCAGTTTCTCGAGCGGCTCGACCGGCCGGACGTGGACTCCATCGAGCCCGTGCCTCCGGCCATCGCTCTCGAGCAGAAGAACGGCGTGCGCAATGCCCGATCGACCGTGGGCACGCAAACCGAGATCCACGACTCGCTGCGCCTGCTGTTCGCGCACGGCGGGACGACGTTCTGCCCGGACTGCGGCGTCGAGGCGGTGCCGGGCGGCGTCGACCGGGCCGTCGCGGAGCTCTGCGAGGCCGAGGAGGGTGCCCGCGCCACGCTCGTCGCGCCGGTCGACTGGCGCAGCGGGGCGGCCCCGGGCCCGCGCCGGCGCAAGGGGCCCGGCGACGGAGCGCGGCTGGCGGAGTTGAAACGCGCCGGATTTTTCCGGGCCATCTCCACGGAAGGGGAGACCGTCGAGATCGGCGAAGAGGTGTCGGGCCTGCTCGACGCCGGAGGGCGGCTACGCATCGTCGTCGGGCGCTTCGTCATCGGCGCGCCCGCGCGGCCGGAGATCGCCGCGGCGGTCGAGACGGCCTTTGCGTTGGCCGGGTCGCTCGAAGCGCGCATGGACGGGCGCGTGCGGACTTTCCGGCGCGGCCTGCACTGCCCCCGGTGCGGGCGCGAGTTCCGGGATCCGACGCCGCCGCTCTTTGCGTTCAACTCTCCGCTTGGCGCGTGCCCGGTCTGCCAGGGGTTCGGGCGCGTCATCGGGGTGGACCTGGAGAAGGCCATTCCCGAGCGCGGCCTGACGCTCGCGGAGCGCCCCGTGGCGCCGTGGAACACGCCGGCCTACGAGTCGGCGTACGACGATCTCTTTCGCGCGTGCCGCCGCTATTCGGTGCGCACGGACGTGCCGGTCTCGCGTCTCTCGGCGCACGAGCGGGAGGTCCTGATTCAGGGGCGCGGGGACTTCTACGGCGTCAAGGGCTTCTTCGATTGGCTGGAGACCAAGCGCTACAAGATTCACGTCCGGGTGCTGCTGGCGCGCTATCGCGCCTACACGCTGTGCGAGGCCTGCCGGGGTGCCCGGCTCGCGCCGCCCGCACTCTGGGTCCGATTTCGGGGCAAGACGATTGCCGAGCTGGTGGATCTGTCTCTGGGTGAGTTGCAGGCCCTTCTCGACGGCCTCGTGCCCACTGCCGCGGAAGAAAAGAGACTGGGGTCGGTGCTGGCCGAGCTCGGGGCCCGCGTGCGGTACATGAACGACGTCGGGCTCGACTACCTGACGCTCTCCCGGCCCGCGCGGACGCTCTCGGGAGGCGAGGCTCAGCGCATCGGCCTCGCCGCGGCGCTCGGGGGGTCGCTGACCGGAACCCTCTACGTGCTCGACGAGCCCACGATCGGACTGCATGCGGTGGATACGCGGCGGCTGCTCGCGATCCTGCGGCGGCTCGCGGACCGGGGCAACACCGTCGTCGTCGTGGAGCACGACCCGGAGGCGATCGAGTCGGCCGACCACGTCATCGACCTGGGTCCGGGGGCGGGAAGCCGCGGGGGACAGGTGCTCTTCGCGGGATCCCCTGCGGCCCTGGCGCGGGTACGCGGCTCCGCAACCGGCGAGCTCCTGCGTCGGCGCGCGAAGCCGGCGCACGACGCGCGTTCCCTGATGCACGATGCGGGCACGCGCTCGGGCCGCGGGTCTTCCCGTGTCGTTCCCTTCCGGCGCGCCGAGGGCGCCATCGTGGTCGTCGGAGCGCGGCAGCACAACCTGAAGAACATCACCGTCCGCTTTCCGCTCGGGCGGCTGGCGGCGGTCGCCGGCGTGTCGGGCTCGGGCAAGTCCACCCTGGTTCGCGACATCCTGCACCACGCGTACGCGCGGCGCGTCAAGGGGGAGGCGCAATACGAGGTCGGCGCCCACGACCGGATCGAGGGCTTCGACGCCGTCGCCGATCTGGTTTTCGTCGATCAGGCACCGCTCGGGCGCTCGGCGCGGTCCAATCCGGTCACCTATACGAAGGCCTGGGACGAGATCCGTCGGCTCTTCGCCGGCTCGGCCCGCGCGGTCTCCCGCGGCATCACGGCCCGGGACTTCTCGTTCAACTCGGTCGGTGGCCGCTGCGAGGCGTGCCGCGGCACCGGGTGGCAGACCATCGACATGCAGTTTCTCGCCGACGTCACAGTGCGTTGCGAGGCGTGCGACGGCCGGCGCTTCCAGGGCCGCGTGCTCGCGGTGCGTCTGCGCGGCAAGAATATCGACGACGTCCTCGAGATGACGGTCGAGGACGCGGCAGCGTTCTTCGGAGACGACGAGAAGGTCGTGCGTCGACTCGAGCCGCTCATCGAGGCGGGTCTCGGCTACGTGCGCCTCGGCCAGCCGACGGCGACCCTGTCGGGAGGCGAGGCCCAGCGCCTGAAGCTCGCGGCCTTTCTCGGCATCCGGCCGGCCTCGGCGCGCGGTACGCTGTTCCTCTTCGATGAGCCGACCACCGGGCTGCATGCGCGCGACGTGGAGCGGCTTCTGGCGACGCTGCGGCGCCTGATCGCGCGGGGCCACTCGGTCCTGACCGTCGAGCATCACCTCGGGTTTCTCGACGCATGCGACTGGATCGTTGATCTCGGCCCGGGCGGCGGCGAGGATGGCGGGCGGATCGTGGGCGAGGGAACGCCCGGCGATCTCCGCGCCAATCCGGCGAGCCTGACGGGACGATTCCTGTCCGACTCCCGGGCGATGGGATTCCAGGTCGCGCCCTCCGCGCCTCGGCGGGAGATGGACCGCGGCTAGGTCGCCGATCTTCGCCGGGCCGGCGGGGCTGAACCCCTATAATGCCGGTGAGCTCCCGATTGCCTCACTGATCGCCGTGCGAAGGCCACTTCAACGAACACGCCCGCGTCGCGCGGGCTGGTCCCGGCATGCGGGGCGCCTGCTCGTGGGCGCATGCCTGCTGACGGTCGGGGCGTCGACCCGGGCGGAGCCGCCCTCCGTCCCCGAGCCTCCGTTCCTCGGCCGCTTCGTGTTTCGCACCTATGCGGAGGAGTCGGGCCTGACCGATGCCTCGGTCGAGTGCGTCCTGCAGGACCGCCGCGGCTTTCTCTGGGCCGGCACGGATGACGGACTCTTCCGTTTCGACGGCCGCCACTTCGTCAAGTTCAGCCGGCAGCAAGGCCTGCCCCGCACGCGCATCTACCAGCTGTACGAGACGGCCGACGGCCGCTTCTACGCGGCCACGGGTGCGGGGCTCGCGCGATATACGGGGGCGAAGTTCGCGGTCATCGGAGAGAGTGCGGGCCTCGGGCCGTTTGCGATCAGTCACCAGGGCATCGCGGCGGACGCGGACGGGACCCTGTACGTGGGAACGGATCGCGGTCTCTTCTCGGGCAAGGACGATCACTTCGAGTGGGACAAGGAGGCCAACTCGGTCGGCGAGGGGGCCGTCTCGGCGGTGCACGTCGATGCCGACGGGGCGCTCTACTTCGCCCGGGACGGACTGCTCTTTCGCAAGGAGTCCGGGCGAGTCGTGGAGTTCGGACGCCCCCGCGCACTTCCCTCCGACGAGACGCTCGACGCCGTGCTCTCGGACAGGGTCGGCCGTCTCTGGGTGCGGACCGTCAAGCACCTCTACCTGTTGCCGAAGGGTGGGCAGAAATTTGAGCGCGACGACGCCGGCCTGCCGGAGTCGAGCGAGGTCGGCCGCCTCGGCTTCGACGACCGCGGGCAGCTTCTCGTCCCGACCGTGCGCGGTCTTGCCTCCCAGGACGGCGGTCTCTGGCGCCTGATCGGCCGGCGCGAGGGATTGGGCTCCGATACGGCACTCGCGGCCCTCGTGGATCGCGAAGGCTCGCTCTGGATCGGCCTGCTGGGAGGCGGTCTCGCCCAGCGGCTCGGCCGGGGTGAGTTCACGAACTGGACCCGGTCCGACGGCCTGTCTCACGAGGTCGTCTGGGCCATCGCCCGGCAATCCGGCAAGGCCGGCCCGGGCGCGCTCTGGGTGGGAACCGAACAGGGGTTGAACCGCATCGACCGCGCGACGGGTCTCGTGCGCTCGTTCGACGAGCACGACGGGCTGGGTGGCAACACGATCAACGCCCTGACGGCCGGCAACGACGGCAGCATCTGGGTCGGCTCCTGGCCGGGCGGGGTGACCCGCGTCCTTCCGGATGGCCGGATGCGCCGCTACGACGCGGAGGACACTCCGCCGGACCAGTTTCGGGTGGCAGCCATCTTCCTGCGCAGCGACGGCGAGGTCTGGGTCGGCGCGGTCAACGGGCTCTACCGCCTGCCGGCAGGATCGGGCTCCGCCCGATTCGAGCGCGTCGCCATCGGCAAGGAGAAGCCCGACGGCGTCCGGGGCTTCGCCGAGGATCCGTCCGGGATCCTGTACGCGGCCTCCAAGCAGGGCATCCTGCGGGTGACGGGCCCGTCCCCGCGGCGGTTCGGGCGCGCGGACGGGCTGCGCGAGGACTTCGTGTCGTCGATCGCGGTTGCGGCCGACGGTAGCCTCGTCCTGGCCTACCGCGAGTCGATCGGGGCGGCAAAGGTGATCCTCCAGGGCGATCGGCTGACCGTGCGGCCGATCGACACCTCCAACGGCCTCGTGTCGAACAAGGTCGTGCTCGCGGGGCGGGACGCGTCGGGCGCGATCTGGATCGGCACCGGGTCGGGGGCCGACGTCTTCGGGACGAACTGGTCCGTCGCCGCACGGTACGCCAAGCCCGACGGAATGATCAGCGATGACCTCGACCAGAACGCCTTTCTCGCCGAGCCCGACGGAACCGTCTGGCTCGGCTCGAGCCGCGGCCTCGTCCGGTACCAGGCGGGAGTGCCGCCGGCGCCACAACCCGCGCCCACCGTCGTGATCACGGACGTGCGGGCGGGCGACCGCTCCCTGGATCCGGCCGCGCCGGTGGTGTTGCATGCCAGCGAGCGCAACTTCAGCGTTTCGTGGTGCGGGCTGACCTTCATCGAGCCCTCCCGTGTGCGGTTCCGGCACCGGATGGTGGGTCTGGTCGACCAGGACACGGAGACCGACCTGACCGAGGCGCGCTTCCCCGCCCTGCCGAGCGGCCGGTATCGGTTCGAGGTCGTCTGCATCGCGGCGTCGGGCAAGACCTCGCGCCCCGCGGTGTTCACGCTGCAGGTCCGGCCGGCCTGGTGGGAGAGCTGGTGGGCGCGGCTGCTCTGGTCGCTCGTGGCCGCCGCGGCGATCGTGGCGGTCGTCCGCTGGCGCACCCGCCACCTCGAGGCCGAGCGTCGCCGCCTGGAGGAGGCCGTCGCGGCGCGCAGCGCCGAGCTCGCGGCCGCCAACCGGGAGTTGCGCGAGGCGTCGTTCACGGACGCTCTGACGGGAGCGAGGAACCGCCGGTTCTTCTCCACGGTGATCGAGGACGACGTCAATCGGACGCTGCGCGTCCATTCGACGCCCGCGCAGAATCGGCCGCGCAATTGCGACCTGATCTTCTACATCGTCGACATCGATCACTTCAAGGAAGTCAACGACGAGTACGGCCACGATCGGGGCGATGGCGTTCTGGCCGAGGTGGCGCGGCGGTTGACGCAGGTCGTGCGGGACTCGGACCGGCTCATTCGGTGGGGCGGCGAGGAGTTTCTCCTGATTTCGCGGGATGCGGACCGGACCCGGGGTGACGTGCTGGCCGGCCGCGTCATGCAGTCCGTCGGCTCCGAGCCCTTCGACCTCGGGGGCGGCCAGAGGGTGCGGCGCACGTGCTCGGTCGGGTGGGCGCCCTTTCCGTGGTACCCGGACTCGACTCGGACTTTCGCCTTCACGGAGGTCCTGAAGCTCGCGGACCGAGCCATGTATCTGGCGAAGCAGTCCGGGCGCAACCGATCGGTCGGTGTGCTTCCGGCCGGGCTCTATGCGGAGCTCGGAGGGCGCAACGGCGAGTGGTGGGAGAAGCCCCTGACCGAATGCGAGGGGACGGCCGTAGCGCTCGTGCGCTCGGGCGGGCCCGTCCAGGTCTCGGAAGACTAGCCGGCTGCCAGCGTCCGGGCAGAACCTTCCCCGCGGCCCGGCGTATCCGGTCCGGGAGGAAGACATGACGAGCCCACGCGGTCTGCATGCGGTCACCCTCACGGTAGCGATTCTGCTCGGCCCCGCCGCCGCGCGCGCCGGTCATCACGGCGTCAACGTGTCGATCGACGAAGGCCGGGACCCCGAGCGCTGCGACCAGATCGCCGTGCAGATCGGCGACCGGCCGGCCGCGCGCGCCGAGGAACGGCTCATCATCGCCGCCGAGTCCGGGAAGGCCCTGCGGATCGTGGCGGCCGAGAACTCGGGCGTGCGCGTGTACGGCTCGGATCGGAGGGACTTCGAGGTCCTCGCCTGCAAGGCCGCTCGCTCCGCGCCCGATCTCGCGAACATCTCGCTGACCCACGACGGCGACACCGTCAGCGTCCACGGCCCCTCGGGCGGTGACTGGGTGGGCTACATGATCGTCGCTGCGCCCAGGGCGGCGGCGATCGAGGTGTCGGGATTCAACGGGCCGGTCTCATTGTCCGGGCTCTCCGGAAAAGTGACGGCGCACGCGGAGAATGGCCCGGTCTCCGTTCGCGACTGCACCGGGGACGTACAGGCCGAGGCAGAGAACGGTCCGATTTCCTTCCGCGGCGCCGGAGGCCACCTGCGTCTCTACACCCAGAACGGTCCGATCGCGGTGTCGCTCGCCGGCTCGTCCTGGAAGGGCGAGGGCATGGAGGCGCGTGCGGTCAACGGCCCGTTGAGTCTCGCGATCCCTGCAGGGTACCTCTCCGGCACCGTCGTCGAGTCTCTCGGCCACTCGCCATTCCAGTGCCGGGGCGAGGCCTGTGCCTCCGCCCGGCGAGACTGGAACGACGAGGGAAAGCGCATCGAGCTCGGAGAAGGGCCGGCGGTTCTGCGTCTCTCGACGGAGAACGGGCCGGTGACGATCCGGACGGGAAGGGAACCGGCGAACGAGGAAGAGTGAGTCGGCCTTCCTAGTTCTCCAGGATGGTCGTCTTTCCCTTCAACCCCCCGAGGAACTGCTCCAGACGATCCCGGCCGGGATAGCCCTCGATCTTTCGGATCAGCCGCCCGTCGGGCGTAGCCGCGACGAGGGTAGGGAATCCCGCCACCTCGTACCTGCGCTGGAGCTCCGCGACTTCCGGAGGGTTCTTCCCGTCCTCGCGCTCCCGATCGACGACCCGCGTCGGCACCGTGAGCGCGTTCACCATGTCGGCGATCGCCGGGTCGTTCCACTCGCGGTCCAGCATCTTGCATGGGCCGCACCAGGCGGCGGTGAAGTCGTAGAGCACGACCTTGCCGCCGGCCCGCGCCAGAGCGGCCGCCTGCTCGCGGGGCTGCCACTGCACCAGGCCAGTGCCGCCTTCCTTGGGCGCCCGATCCATGACGGCGGTCACGATGCGCAGCAACACGGCGGCGAGCAGCACCCACAGCAGTACGGGTGACAGCCTCGATTGCGATTGAGGGATCGGAGCCGCGGCGGCGTCAGTCCTGTCCATAGGCGAACTCCTTCCGGCTGAAGATCGCGAGCGCAAAGACGAGGTCGAGGACGAGCGCGAGCACCCACCGTCCCGTCGGCTCGCCGAGGGCGTTGCGGCCCTGGAGCACGGCGCTCCAGTCGAGAGTGGGGAGGAGGTTCTCGCGCAGGGAGCCTCCGAGCTTGCCCAGCCACGGGGCCTTCAGAATCTGGCCGGCGAGCTCGGGCAGCGCGAAGATCGGCGTCAGGAGGATGTAGCCGAGCGCGTCGCCGTATCCGGGAAGAAACGTCGAGAGAAGCAGGATCGTCGCCGCGGTCGCCGTGCCGCCGAGCAGGGTGGCGAGTAGCTGCGTGCCAAGCGCCGGAAAGGACAGCGGCGGGGCCAGAGACCCCATGAGTGGCAGGAGCACCCGGGAGAACAGGACGGCGAGCGCCGCCGCCACCGCGAGGAAGGCGGCGAACCCGGCGAGGATTCCGACGTAGCGGCCGAGCAGGTAGTCGCTGCGCCGAATCGGGCGGCAGAGGATCATCTGCAGCGCCCCGCTCGCGGAGTCCTTCGAGACGCAGCCCGCCGCCAGGACCAGCAATGGGAGGACGGCGGTCTCCAGCCCCGCCCGGCCGCCGCTGCCAGCTGCCTGCGCTGCCGAGAGCAGGGCCAGGGCCGACAGCGCGACGACCACTCCCGCGCTCGAGAATTTCTGTCGCAGAAAGCGGTGCGCCATCGCGATCACGAGGGCGGCCCCTTGCGGAAGAGCTCTTCGAGCTCGGCCGAGGAGCGCACCTCGAGGACGGCCACGTCGGCCAGTGCCAGAGCCTTGACGGCTCCGGCGACGTCGGCCTCGGAGGCCCCGGCGAGCCGGATCGAGCCGTCGGGCTCGGTCTCCGCGGCAATCCCGGCCCGGGCGAGCAGCGCCGTGGCCTCCGCCAGCCGTTCCGGACGCACCCGGACGACTGCTCGGCGGCGCGACGCGGCGTCGCCCTGGAGGGTCTCGGTGCGGGTGAGGCGGCCGCGTTCGATGAATACGACCCGGTCGCAGACGCGCTCAACCTCCGGAAGTTGATGGGAGTTCAGCACGATCGTGGCGCCGCGCGCCTTGGCCTCGAGGATCCGGTCGCGGACGATCGCCACGCCGAGCGGGTCGGTCCCGGATGCGGGCTCGTCCAGAAACAGAAGCTCGGGGCTACCGAGGGTGGCCTGGGCGACTCCGATGCGCTGCAGCATGCCTCGCGAGTACGTGCGCAGTTTCTTCCAGAGCGCGGCCCGATCCAGGCCCACCCGCTCGGCCGCGGCGGCCACCTCGGTCGCGGTCGTCGCCGGGTCTCCGCCGGAAAGGCGCCAGTGGAAGGCGAGGAAGGCGGCGCCGGAGAGGTCCCGGTCGAAGCCGAGACGCTCGGGCATGTAACCGGTTCGCGCGCGGACCCAGAGGTCGTCCACATCGCGCCCGGCGACCCGGATGCGCCCGGAGTCCGGACGAAGAAATCCGAGGAGGCAGGAGAGCAGCGTGGTCTTGCCCGCTCCGTTGGGGCCGATGAGGCCGAGAGTTTCTCCGCGTCGGACCTCGAGCGATACGTCGTCCAGCGCGCGGGTTGCGCGGCCGAATCGGCCGTACGTCTTGGAGACGTTCTCGACGCGGATCACGGCGGGGATGATACAGGGCGCGGGGGATACGAGATACGAGATACGAGATGCGGGATGCGGGATGCGGGATGAGGGGCGAGAGATCCCCTAGCCTGCATTCTGCATCCCGGATCTCGCGTTCACGCGATCGGAATCGTGCGCCCTACACTTTTTTCGGGAATATGTTCTATATTTCCGCGATTTCGAAACGCGGTTTTTCATGATCGAAGCGCAGAATCTCTCGAAGCGGTACCCGACGCGCCTGGCCGTCGACGCCGTGACGTTTTCCGTCCGGGCAGGGGAAGTGGTCGGCTTCCTCGGCCCCAACGGGGCGGGCAAGACCACGACCATGCGCATGCTGACCGGCTTCCTGCCACCGACGTCGGGCTCGGCGCGGGTCGCCGGACAGGATGTCGTGACGCAGTCCAAAGCGGCCCGCGCTTCGACCGGGTATCTGCCCGAGTCGGCCGCGACGTATCCCGAGATGCGCGTGCGCGAGTACCTCGGTTTCCGCGCGCGTCTGGAGGGCATCGGGCCCAAGCAGGTCCGGGCTTGCGTCGAGGAGGCGCTGGCGCAGTGCCTGCTCGGCGAGGTGGCCGACCGCCGCATCGAGAACCTGTCCAAGGGGTTTCGCCAGCGCACGGCCCTGGCGGGCGCTCTCGTGCATAGGCCGCGGGTGCTCATCCTGGACGAGCCCACGATCGGGCTCGACCCCGTCCAGATCATCAAGATCCGCGAGATGATCCGCCAGCTCGGCCGCGACCGCGCGGTGCTGCTCTCGACGCACATCCTGCCGGAGGTCGAGGCCGTGTGCGACCGGGTCCTCATCATCGACCGGGGGCGAATCGTGGCCGAGGGCACGCCTACGGAGCTTCGCTCCAAGCTGGCGGGCTCGCCCATCGTGCACGCGGCATTTAAAGGGAACGTCCCGGCACGGGACGGCCTCGCCGGCCTCGCCGGCGTCGCGTCGGTCGAGATCGAGGACACGCCGGGGGAGACGCGCGCCCGGATCCACTGCGCAAAGGACAGCGACCCCCGCGAAGCGATCTTTCGCCTGGCCGTCGAGCGAGGCTGGGTCCTCCGCGAGCTCTCGCGCGAGGCCCTCACGCTCGAGGACGTGTTCGTCCGGCTGACGCGCCACGACGAGGCGGCCCCTGCGGCCGCCGAGCGCCCCGCCGGCGAGGGCGAGGTGGCCCCGTCATGAGAAAGCTCTTCGCCATCGTGGGCCGGGAGTGGCGCGCCTACTTCCTGTCGCCGCTCGCCTACGTGATCCTCGCGGCGTTCCTGTTGATGAACGGCTTCATCTTCACGGCCATCCTCAATTTCCTCAACTCGCCCACCGCCCCGAAGGGCCAGGCCTTCCCGCTGCTCTTCACGAACACGTATTTCTGGATCTTCAACCTCTTCATCGTGCCGATCATCGCCATGCGCCTGTTCGCGGAGGAGCGCAAGTCCGGAACGCTCGAGCTGCTGCTGACTGCCCCGGTCTCCGAGGCGACCGTCGTGTTCGGGAAGTTCCTCGGCGCGCTCGGCTTCTTTCTCACGCTGTGGTTCCCGACGCTCGCGTACGTCGCGGTCCTGCGATGGCAGACGCCGATCGACCTCGGTCCCGTCGCAGCGGCCTATCTGGCCGTGGCGCTGATCGGAGGCTACTTCCTGTCGGTCGGCATCTTCGCGTCCACGCTGACCAAGAACCAGATCGTCGCCGCGATCTTCACGTTCGCCATGCTGATCCCGATCTTCTCGGGCGGGCTGCTCGAGTCCATGATGAATGACCCGGCCAAGCGCGACGTCTTCGCCTACCTCAACCTCTGGGACCACATGGACGAGTTCTCCAAGGGCGTGGTCGACACGCGCCGAATCGTCTATTACCTCTCCGCCACGGCGTTCTTCCTCTTCCTGACGACCGTGTCGGTGTCGACCAAGAAGGAAACGCCATGAGCGCCCGTTCGGCGCGCGCGGGATCCTCGGCAGCCGCGATCCTGTTGGGCGTGGCCCTGCTCGTGGGCGTCAACTACCTGTCGGCGCGCCACTGGAAGCGGGCCGACTGGACGAAGACCAGGATCTACTCGCTCTCCGAGCAGACGAAGAAGATCCTCGCGGGCCTGAAGCAGCCGGTTCGCGTCACCGTTTTCATGACCAACGAGGGCCGCCTCTTCCAGCCCGTCAAGGAAATCCTGTCTCGCTACCAGGCCATCTCTCCGCAGATCGAGGTCGAGTACCTCGACCCGCGCCGCAACCCCGCGCGCGCCGAAGCGCTCGTCAAGGAGTTCGGGATCCGGCAGAACACGATCGTGTTCCGCTCGGGCGACCGCAAGAAGTACGTCGAGGAAGACAAGCTCGCCGACTTCGACTTCGCGGCGGCGGGGATGGGCGGGGCCCCGAACATCAAGACCCTGAAAGTCGAAGAGGCCTTCACGTCCGCCATCCTTTCGGTCACCGAGCAGCGTCAACCCCGTGTCTACTTCTCGAAGGGCCATGGCGAGGCCCCGCTCGACTCGGCCGAGCGCGGCCGGGGTTACGCGGACGCGAAGCAGCTTCTCGAGCGCGCCAACATGACGGTGGGGACCTGGGACTGTCTGGGAAAGGGCGACCTGCCGTCGGACGCCGACCTGGTGGTCGTCGCCGGCCCGCGTACGGCCTTCCTGGATCCGGAGGCCGGGGCTCTCGAGAAGTACCTCGCTGGCGGAGGGCGCGCCCTCCTGTTGCTCGATCCGGTCCTGCCGGGCCCGGGCGCTCCGCAGCCGGATCTGGGCTTCGCCGGCCTGCTCGGGAAGTACGGAATCAAGCTCGGCGACGATCTCGTCGTGGATCCGGCCAACGCGCTGCCGATGGTCGGCGCGGAGACCGTGCTGGCGAATCGGTACGGCAACCAGCCGATCGTGGCCTCTCTTTCGGCCGAGGGGCTCCCGGTGATTTTTCCGCTCGTGCGGTCGGTGACGAAGGCGGAGAAGCCTCCCGAAGGGCTCTCCGAGACGATGCTCGTCGAGACCTCGGCCGACGGGTGGGGCGAGACGAACCTGAAGCAGCTCGATGCGGGGATCAAGAAGGATCCGGGCGACACGCCGGGGCCCGTTTCCCTCGCCGTCGCGATGGGGCCGGCGGACGAGAAGAAGCCCGACGCGAAGACACCGCGGCTGGTTGTCGTCGGCAATTCGCGGTTTGCTTCGAACGGCGCGCTGGGCAACGGCGCCAACGGAATGTTCTTCGCCAACGCCGTCCACTGGCTGGCCGGCAGCGAGAAGCAGATCGGGATCGCGCCGAAGACTCCCGAGCAGGCCTCCCTGTCCCTGACCGACAGCCAGGTTCGCCGCATCGGCCTTGCCGCGGTCCTGGGGATGCCTGGGCTCGCGATCCTGCTCGGCATCTGGGTCTGGTACCGGCGCCGGGATTAGGCCGGCGAGACCAACGCCCGTGTCGCCGAAGAAAATCCTCGTCCTGACAGCGGTCGTCGCCGCGCTGTTCGGTTTCATCTTCTTCGTCGAGCGCAAGATGCCGACGACCGAGGACCGGCAGCGCAAGGGCGACCTGTACTGGGACATCCCGACGGACCGGATCGAGCGCATCCAGCTCGTCCGGGCCGGCGAGACGCTCGAGTTCCAGAGAGACGCGACGGCCTGGAAGATGATCCGGCCCGAGAAGTACCCGGCCGATTCCTTCGCGGTCAACGGCGTCGCCAGCGAGCTCGGGGAGTTGAAGCGCGCCGGCGGCACCGACGCCAGCGAGGCTCGGCCCGCCGACTACGGGCTGGAAAAGCCGGTTGCTCGGGCAACGCTCGTGTGGGCCGATCCCGGCGACACGAAATCCAAGAAGACCCGGACGATCGAGTTCGGCATCGAGATCCCGGGCACCGACGTCGTGGCGGCGCGGGTCGAGGGCACGGAGAAGGTTCTCTTCGTTCCCTCGTCGGTCCTCGCCGCCCTCAAGAAGCACGCCGACGAGTTCGAGAGCCGGGAGGTCTTCGGCGGGTCGGCGACGGACGCGGCCCGGGTGGAGATCCTGAGGGGCCGCGCGCGGCTCGTCCTCGCGCGCAAGGATGGCGCCTGGTGGCTCTCGGAGCCGGTCGCAGACCTCGCGGACGCGGGCGCGGTCGACCGGCTCGTGGGGCAGCTGACGGCCCTTCGCGCCAAGGACTTCGTGCACGAGGAGGACCTGGCGACGATCGGACTGAATCCTCCGCTCTTTCGCGTGACACTCGCGGGGCCCAAGGGCGCGCCGACGATCGTGGACTTCGGCGCGACGCGGTCGGACGGGAACAGCGTGTACGCGAAGCGCGAGAGCCAGGTCCTGACCGTCGAGCGCGACATCGTGGACGAGCTCTCCAAGGAGGCGGTGGCCTTCCGGAGCGTGGCGCTGCTCGGATTCCCGCGGGGCGAAGTTTCGGGTCTCGAGGCGACCGTCGGCAAGCGGACGTACGCGCTGAGCCAGAAGGATGGCGGCTGGATGTTCGAAGGCCGCCCGGTCCTTGCCGCCGCGGCCGACGACGTGATCGCCGCACTGCTCGATCTCAAGAGCAAGTCTTTCCTGGACGACGCCGAGATCAAGGACCTCGGAGCGCCGCTCGCGGCGGTGACCGTGAAAGTGAAATCCGGCTCGCCGTGGACCCTGTCGATCGCGGCGAGAGCGGCGGACACGGTCGCCCGGGTATCCGGGCGTCCCGGCGGCTTCGCGGTGGAACGGGATGCCCCGCAGAAGCTCGAGGACGTCCTGCGGCGCGCCACCGCGGAGCCGACTCCGGCGGCGACGAAGAAGGCGAAACCTTAAGCCGGGAGACCGGGCCCTCTCCGACTAGCGCCTGCCAGTCCTGTGAGGCGGCCTCTTCGACGCTTCCGCCTCGAGTTCGGCGATGCGTTTCTGGCGCTTGGCTTCCTTGTCGTCGGCGGCCTTCGTCTTCTTCTCCTTGACCTTGAAGAAGCTGGTGGAGAGCGAAAACAGAAGCCCCTTTCCCTTGGGAGGCTTCGCCCGCCGCGCCGTCGCGCCCCAGAACTTGGTCTTCTTGAAGATGGCTTCAGTGAAGTCGGAATTGGCGAGGTCCGCGCCCTTCAATTCCGCCCCCGTGAAGTCTGCGCCGATGGCCCGGGCGAAGCGCAGGTCGGCGTCCTGGAGGCTCGCGCCCTGGAAGTTCGCCCCGATCAGCAGCGAGCCCGACAGGTCCGCATCGAAGCCTCGGCACTCCGAGAAGTCGGCACGCTTCAGGTTCGCGAGCCGAAAGCTGCCGAGCGAGAGGTCCGCCCGCGAGAAGTTGACACCCTCGGCCTGGACTTCGGACAGGTCGGCACCCGAGAAGGAGGCGCCGACGAAGCTGTAGGGTTTCAGGTTGGCGCGGCGCAGGATCGCCTTCGAGAGGTCGGCGCCCTGGAAGTTGGCTTTCTCGAAGCGGGCCGACCGCAGGTCGACTTCGGTCAACTTGGCCTCCGCGAAGCTGACGTCCGTGCCGCCGGCGTCGAGGAACACGGCCTTGCGCAGGTCCGCCTTGCGCAGGCGGGCGCGATCGAAGCCGGCCGCAGTGAAGTTGGCCTCGACAGCCGTCACGAGCTCGAGGTCCGCGTCGGTGAACTCGGCCCGCTCGCAGTCGGCGGCGTTCAGTGAGGCCTGGCGGAGAATCGCCCCGGCGAAGTTCGCGCGCCGCAGGTCGGCCCCGGTCAGGTCGGCCGTCTTCAGGTTGGCGCCCGAGAAGTTCGCGTTCGGAAAGGAGCCGCTCAGGGCGGCGATGCCCTCGAACACCGCCCGCGAAAGATCCGCCCCGTCGAAGTGCGTACCAACCAGCTTCACGCCGCGAAAGTTGACGTCTTTCAGGATGGCCCCGGCGAGGCTCGCGCCGGAGAGGTCGGCGCCTTCGAGGCGGGTGAAAGACAGGTCCGCCCCGGCGAAGTCGGCGCCGGAGAGGCCGCAGCTCTGCAGTGAGGCCGACCGCAGCCGGGCTCCCGCGAAGAAGACCTTCGTGAAGTCGAGGAAGTCGAGGTCGCAGTGCTCGAAGATTGCCCCCGGCGCGGACGCGCCTGCCCATTTCGTGTGGCGCAGGGTCGCGCGGGTGAAATCGGTCCCCGCGAGGGTCGCGCCCGAAAGGTCGGCGCGGGTCAGGTCGGCGCGCTTGAGATCTTTCCCGGAGAGGTCCTTTCCCGAGAGGTCGGCACCGGTCAGATCCGGCGTCACGTTCGCGCTGCGGGCGCGCCATGGGTTCCACTCGGCGGTGAGCAGGAGCTTTCCGTGCTCTGGATTTGCCATCGCCCGGCATTGTAACCGCCCGCAGGGGGAAGGCGCGTTACAATCAGGCGGTGAGCACCGTCACGACAACGCCCGCTCCGGTCGCCGTGCCTAATCGGGCGATGGAGCGGATCCGCAAGGCCCTCCTCGGAGGCCATCCGCTCATTTACGTTCTGACGTGGGAAGAGACGCGCGTCGAGCGCCTCGCGCAGCACCTCGCGAAGACGTTTTACGGCGCCCCGTGCCCGTACGGCGTCTGGTCCGTCGTGGAAGGGCTCGTGGTCGACGGCACTCCGTTGCCCGACACGCGCGATCCGGTGCGCGCGCTGGAGGCGATCCTCTCGGCCTCGGGCAAGGGGTTCTACCTCCTCAAGGATTTTCCGACCGTCGGCCGCCCCGAGATCGTTCGCCGGCTCCGGGACCTGTATCGCGCGCTCAAGGATCGTGGACGGCACGTGCTGCTGGTCTCGCCGCGCCTCGCCATTCCCGAGGACGCGAAGAAGGAGATCTACGTCGTCGAGTACGAGTTGCCCGATGACGGCGAGATCGCGAAGATCCTCGACGGCCATCTGCGCCGCCGCCTCGGGGTCGCCATCGAAGAGGGCGAAATGCGCCGGCTCGCTCTCGCGATGCGCGGATTGACGGCCGACGAGATCGGTCACCTCGCCTCGAAGATCTTCTCGTCCCGCAGGAGCTTCGACGAGGCGGCCTTTCTCGAAGTTCTGAGCGAGAAGGAGCAGATGTCGAAGAAGGAGGGGGTCCTCGAGTTCGTCCCTCCGCGCTTTTCGCTCGACGACGTCGGCGGCTACGCGATCCTGAAGACCTGGCTGCAGAAGCGCCAGTCCCTGTTCTCGAAGGAGGCGCTCGACGCGGGAATCCCGATTCCCAAGGGCATCCTGCTCATGGGCATCTCGGGATGTGGAAAGAGCCTGTGCGTCAAGACGATCTCGACGCTCTGGAACCTCCCGCTCTTCCGGCTCGACATGAACGCGGTCTTCGGGACCGAGAATGCGGAGATGACCTTTCTGCGGGCGCTGCGGGCCGTCGAGTCCGTCTCGCCGGCGGTGCTCTGGATCGACGAGATCGAGATGGGGGTGGGCGGGTACCGCGAGGGGCAGGACGCGTCGATGTCGCGCATCTTCTCGGGCTTCCTGACGTGGATGCAGGAGAAGAGCGCCCTGGTCTTCGTCGCCGCCACGGCCAACCGGATCCATTTGCTCCCGGCCGAGATCATCCGCAAGGGCCGTTTCGACCAGGTCTTTTTCGTCGACCTGCCGAACGAAGAGGAGCGCAAGCAGATCTTCGCCATCCACATGAAGAAGAACCGGGTGGACGTCGCCCTCTTCGACCTGGTGTTCCTGGCGAAGGCCACCACGGGCTGGAACGGCGCCGAAATCGAGCAGGCGGTCGTCTCGGCGGTCGTGGATGCGTACGCCGAGAACCGCACCCTGACCGAGGACGACCTGTACCGGATGATCTCCGCGACGGTGCCGCTGGCCGTCACGATGGAAGAGCAGATCAAGGCGATCCGCAGTTGGGCCCACGAGCGGGCGCTCAACGCCTCGGCCAACTGAGCCGCCCAGCGAGGACCGCCTGAAGCGGCTCCTTCTTGCCGTTCTCGTGGCCGGAGCCGGGTACGTCGCCTACTTCGAGATCGTCTTGCAGGCCCCCGTGCGCGTCTACCGGCGTTTCGCTGATGCCTGGGCGATGGAAGACACGCCGGCCGCCCTGGCTCTGACCGACGGGGGCTCCGTCCGCAAAGACGTCGAATCGAAGATCCTGCGGGGCGTCTGCATGGCGCCCATGGAGTCTCTGCGGGGCGCGCGGCACGACATCGAATCGCGTCGCAGCGTATCCGGGGGAGACGTGGTCGTGACGGCGCGCGAGTATGTCTTCTTCAACCCGCCCGGAATCGAGTCGGCCCTCATCGGAGCCATGGTGGCGGACGTTCGCCACGTCGCCCGCCTGCGGAAAACCGGAGCGGGATGGAGAGTCGTGGCGTGGACTCCGGAGTTTCTCGGCGCCCGGTCGACGCGGCCGCACTGACGCCTTGTGACGGGCGACGGCGCTTCGCGCCTCGCCCATGGCGCTGCTGTTGTCATTCCGAGGAACGGAGCGACGAGGAATCCCTTTCGAGCCGCGCTGTGGCTGGGGAAGGGATCCCTCGGCCCTGCGGGCCTCGGGATGGCGGGCGACGGCGCTTCGCGCTTCGCCCATGGCGTCGCTGTTGTCATTCCGAGGAGCGGAGCGACGAGGAATCCCTTTCGAGCCGCGCTGTGGCTGGGAAAGGGATCCCTCGGCCCTGCGGGCCTCGGGATGACGGGCGACGGCGCTCCGCGCTTGCCCATGGCGTCCCTGTTGTCATTCCGAGAAGCGGAGCGACGAGGAATCCCTTTCGAGCCGCGCTGTGGCTGGGAAAGGGATCCCTCGGCCCTTCGGGCCTCGGGATGACGGGCGACGGCGCTTCGCGCTTCGCCCGTCAATTGCGCCGCGGGTCGAGTTCCGCGGGCCGGAAGGGCGCCAACAACTCGAGACGGCCCTTCCAGTCGAGCATTCGGCTCACGAGCATCTCGAAACGAGCGGGCAGCGAGTCGGTCTCCAGAAGAGATTGCAGTTCCGGTGGTGCGTAGCGCAGGCGCAGCGCGATCTCCGAGGCGAGCCGCTCGGCGGAGAGCTCTTCGGCCGGCAGAGGAGGCAGGGCGAGCTCGGCGGCGACGTCGGCGAAGAGCGCCGCGGCCGAGCCCAGCACGCGGGTTTGCTCGGCGGGCTCGCGGAAGGGAACCGAGAAGACCTCCTCGACTTGCGCGACGCGATACGGATCCGGGGCCGTCTCTCCGACGACACGGAACCGAAAACGCGCTTCGAGTAGGATGTTGTACCGTCCATCTTCGAGGGCCTCGGACTCGACGATCTCGCCCGCGCCCCCGATCGGGTAGATGCCGGGGGCTTCGGACGAGGCCTCCCAGCCGGGCTTGAGCATCGCCATGCCGATCGTCCGGTCGCCCTCGAGGGCGTCGGCCACCATTGCCCGATAGCGGGGCTCGAAGACGTGGAGCGGCAGGAGCGTCCCGGGCAGCAGCACGACGCCCGGCAGAGGGAAGAGCGGGATGCGGCGGGTCATCCGATGGTGTTCCGGCGAAGGTCCTCGCCCGGAAGTCTACTCCCGCCGGGCCGTCCGCCTTCGACCGCGTCCACACTTCCTCCCGCGCGGAGGGCGTGCTAAGTTGCCGCCCCCATGGCGGATCGCAAGGACCGGGTGGCGGAGAGCATTCCCGGGAAGTACTACGTCGACGCCCAGTGCATCGATTGCGACGTCTGCCGCGTGACGGCGCCGCAGAACTTCCAGCGCAGCGAGGACAAGGGCTATTCCTACGTCTTCCGGCAGCCCGAGGGACCCGAGGAAGAGGCGCAGTGCCAGGAGGCCATGGACTCGTGCCCCGTCGAGGCGATCGGGAGCGACGGGAATCCGTAAGTTCGGGTCTAGAGGCTCCGGAAGTAGTCGATCGTCCGCCGCAGCCCTTCCTCCAGCTTTACCTTCGGCTCCCAGCCGAGCATCTTCCGGGCCTTCGTGATGTCGGGCTGACGGACCTTGGGATCGTCGACCGGCAGCGGCTTGAAGACGATCTCGCTCCGCGTGCCGGTGAGGCGCTGGATCGTCTTCGCGAATTCGAGCACCGAGAGCTCGGCGGGGTTGCCGATGTTGGTCGGCTCCTTGATCGACGATTGAAGGAGCCGATAGATGCCGTCGACCAGGTCCGCCACGTAGCAGAAGGAGCGCGTCTGCGAGCCGTCGCCGAAGACCGTCATCGGCTCGCCCGTCAGGGCCTGCCCGATCAGCGCGGGAACGACCCGGCCGTCGCGGGGGCGCATTCGCTCGCCATAGGTATTGAAGATGCGCACGATGCGGGTGTCGACGCCATGCGCGCGCTGGTACGCCATCGTGATCGCCTCGGCGAACCGCTTGGCTTCGTCGTAGACGCCCCGCGGCCCGATCGGGTTCACGTTGCCCCAGTAGGTCTCGGGCTGGGGATGGACGAGAGGGTCGCCGTAGACCTCGGAGGTCGAGGCGAGCAGGAAGCGGGCCTTCTTCTCGAGTGCGAGGCCCAGCGCGTTGTGCGTGCCGAGCGAGCCGACCTTGAGGGTCTGGATCGGCAGCTCGAGGTAGTCGATCGGCGAGGCGGGCGAGGCGAAGTGCAGGACGGCGTCGAGGGGCCCGTCCACATAGATGAACTGGGTGACGTTGTGGCGCACGAACCGGAAGCGCTTCTCCTCCTGCAGGTGGGCGATGTTGCGGAGGTTCCCCGTCAGCAGGTTGTCCATGGCGATGACCTCGTGGCCTTCGCCGAGGAGGCGGTCGCAGAGATGGCTGCCGAGGAATCCGGCTCCTCCGGTGACGAGGATTCTCATGGCTCGGACCCGTCCTGCAATCTCATCCCCGCCCCACGCAGGTGTAGTTCCAGCCGGCCGCTTTCATCTCCCGCGGATCGTACACGTTGCGCAGATCGATCATCGTCTTCGCGCGGAGCAATTGGGCCAGCCGCTCCATGTCGAGCGCGCGGAACTCGTTCCACTCGGTCGCCAGCACAAGGAAGTGCGCCCCCTCGGCGCAGTCGTAGGCGTCGCGCGCAAAGTGGAGATCCGGGTAGACCGCCCGGGCCGCGGGCATCGCCGCCGGGTCGAAGGCCCGGACCGAGGCGCCGGCGTTTCGCAGACCCGCCACCACCGCGAGGGCCGGGGATTCGCGGATGTCGTCGGTCTCCGGCTTGAAGGAGAGTCCCAGCACCGCCGCCGTCTTGCCGGCGAGAGGCCCGACCGCCCTCGCCGATTTTCTCGACCATGCGCGCCTTGGTCTCCGCGTTGACCCGCATCGTGGCCTCGATGATGTGGAACGTGTAGCCGTGCTGGCGCGCCAGATCCGCTGCCGCCGCCGTGTCCTTGGGAAAGCAGGACCCGCCGAACCCTGGCCCCGGATGGAGGAACTTGGCACCGATGCGACGGTCGAGCCCCATGCCTTTCGCGACGTCGTGCACGTCGGCTCCCATGAGCTCGCAGAGGCGCGCGACCTCGTTGATGAACGAGATCTTGACGGCGAGAAAGCCGTTGGACGCGTACTTGATGAGCTCCGCCGAGGCCACGCTCGTGATGAGAAAGGGCGTCTCGACCAGATACAGCGGACTGTAGATCTCCTTCAGGACCTCGATCGCGCGGGGGTCGTCGGCTCCGATGATGACGCGGTCGGGGCGCAGGAAATCGGCGACGGCCGATCCCTCCCGCAGGAATTCGGGGTTGGAGACGACGGAAAACTCGTGGCGGCCGTTTTTTTCCTGGATGATCTGCTCGATCATCCGGCCGGTGCCCGTCGGCACGGTCGATTTCGTGACGACGACCTTGTAGCCGTTCATGTGCTGCGCGACCGCCTCCGCGACCTGCCGGACGAAGGTCAGGTCGGGGGAGCCATCCGCCTTCGGCGGCGTGCCGACCGCGATGAAGATGGCGAGCGCGTCCTCGATGCCGGTCTTCAGGTCGGTCGTGAACCGCAGGCGTCCCGCCCGCGCGTTGCGGGCGACCACCTCTTCGAGGCCGGGCTCGTAGATCGGGATCTCGCCGCGCTGCAGGGAGGCGATCTTCGCCCCGTCCTTGTCGACGCAGACGACGTTCATGCCGAAGTCGGCGAGGCAGGCCCCCGTCACCAGTCCCACGTAGCCGGTTCCGACCATGCAGATGTTCATGCGTGCTCTCGCAGCTCGAGATTCCGGCGACTCGGTCCCGGCCCCCGGCCTTCCGATTGCCGATACCATTCCACGGATCGCCGGAGCCCCTCCGCGAGGGCTACCCGCGCCCGAAAACCGAGCAGGCGCTCGGCCTTTTCCACCGCCGCGTAAGTGACCGGCACGTCGCCCGGCTGCGCCGGCTGCCGGTCGAGGCGCGCGCGCCGGCCGGTCGCGGCCTCGAGGGACTCGACGAGCCCGCCGAGCGTGACCGGATGCGCACCGCCGAGATTGACGATCTCGAACGGGAACGCGGCCTCGAGAGCGGCCTCGACCCCGTCCGCGATGTCGTCGATGTAGGTGTAGTCGCGCCGCGAGCTTCCGTCGCCGTAGTAGGGAATCGGCAGGTCGCTTTCGAGGCAGCGGATGAAGTGCGCGATCGCCATCTCGGGGCGCTGGCGGGGGCCGTACACGGTGAAGAAGCGCAGGCACGCGGCCGAGAGCCCCCAGAGGTGATGCGCGGCGTAGACCTGGAGCTCTCCGGCGCGCTTGGTCGTCGCATAGGGCGAAATCGGTCTCTCGACGGGGTCCTCCTCGGAGAAGGGGAGCTTCGCGTTGACTCCGTAGACCGACGAGGATGACGCGAAGACGAAGCGGGGCTTGCCGTGCGCGGCCGCCGCTTCGAGCAAGTGCCACGTCGCCACGCAGTTCACTTCCTCGTAGAGGGCGGCCTGGGTGAGCGAGGGGCGCACGCCGGCGCGCGCCGCGAGGTGGAGAACGCCGTCGAAATCCTCCTCGGCGAAGAGGCGCCAGACGAGGGCGCGGTCGCGGATGTCGCCTTCGACCAGGCGGTAACGCGAATTGGCGGCGTGCGGGGCGACGTTGGCGCGCTTGCGCGCGGGGTCGTAGAAGTCGTTGAAGTCGTCGAGCACGACGATCCGGTCGCCGCGGGCGAGGCGACGGTCGGCGAGGTGGGAGCCGATGAAGCCGGCGCCCCCGGTGATGAGGAGCTTCACGGCCGGGAGGAAGGCGTCGGCGTCGGAGCCCCGGCGTTCTGCCGCCGGAGCGCCTCCTCGTATTCCTTCTGGATGCCCGATTTCTGGCGGTCCTTGATGAGCCAGCGCAGGATGGCGGATTCGTTGACGCCGACGACCAGGCGATTGGCCGCGTCGTACACGGAGGGATCGTTGATCAGCTTGCCGGCCGTGCCCGTGCCATCGTCGAGCTTGCGGGAGATCGAGTCGAGGTGCTCGGAGAAGCTCTTCAGGTTTCCGGTAAAGGCCTTGCCGAACTTCGGATCGTTGAGCAGGATCGCCAGGGTCCCGTCGCCCTTCTCGAGGCTCTCCGTGATGCGGACCAGGCCCTGGGCGGTGAGCGCGAGATTGTCCACCAGGGCGTAGATCTTTTTCTTGCCCTCGGGGTCGGAGAGCAGGGCGGGGATCGCGCCGGATCCCGTCCGCACGCCCTCGTCGATCTTCCCGAGGAGCGACTGCACCGAGCGGATCGCCCCGGCCAGCGACTCGCTCGTCTCCTGACCGTACTTTTCGTCGATCAGCAGCTTGCCCGCGAGGCCCTTGCCGTTCTCGACCTTCTTCAGGATGGCGTTCAGGGAGTGGAGCGTGGCGTTGAAGTTGTTGCCGAGCTGCTCGCTCTCCTCGCTGTTCGACGTGATTGCTCCGAGGAACCCCTCGCCCTTTTCGGTGCGGCCGAGGATGTTCTTCAGCGACTTGGCGATTGCCCCGAGGTCGGCCAAGAGGTCGCCGCTGCCCTCGAGGAACTTCTCGAGCCCCGCGCCGGCCGCCGGAGGAATCTCGCTGCCGATCGGGACCTCCGGCTCGTCGGGCTTTCCGCCCTCGAGCTCGATGTACTTGTCGCCGAGCAGGCCCCGTGTCTTGATGGAGGCCCGAGTGCTCCTGCGGATCATCGGTGCCCATCGCTTGACCACGTCGTAGACGATTCGCACGGTGCGGTCGGCCGGGTCGCCCGAGAGCTTCACCTCGATGACGTTGCCCACGACGACGCCGTTCAGGGAGACGTTGTTGCCCGGAATCAGGCCCGAGGCGGAGTCGAAGTGGGTCTCGTACGGAAACTTGCTGCGAAAGAGGTTTGCGCGCTGCCCGATCATGAAGATCCCGATCATCGTCGCGAAGAGCGCGATGAGGACCACGAGCCCGACCCGGAAGCGGCGCCCGACCTGTTGCTCTCCGGCCACCCTCATACTCCTTTCGGCACAGCCTGGAAGACCCCCGTCCCGCAGGGAAAGCCCATCGCTCGGAAGTACTCGAGGAGGACCGGATGGCCCCCGCGCGCCGCTTCATCGAAGCTTCCGATGAACTGGAACCGGCCCTGATGGAGGAAGGCCACGCGATCGGCCACCGTGCGGGCCGCCACGATGTCGTGCGTCACGACGACCGAGGTCGTCTGAAGCCGCTTGTTGAGGTCCACGATGAGCTGGGCGATCTTCTCCGAGGACACGGGGTCGAGGCCCGTCGTGGGCTCGTCGTAGAGGATGATCTCCGGTTCGAGCGCGATCGACCGGGCGAGCGCCACGCGCTTGCGCATCCCTCCCGAGAGCTCCGACGGCATCTTTCGCTGGATCCCGGGCAGTCCGACCATCGTCAGCTTCTCGGCCACGATCGCGGCGAGCTCTTCGGGCGATCCTCCGGAGTGCTCGCGCACGGGAAACGCGATGTTTTCCTCGACGTTCATCGAGTCGAAGAGCGCTCCGCCCTGGAAGAGCATCGCGACCCTTCGCCGCACGGGCGACAGGGCTTCCTCCGACAGGCCGACCACGGACTCGCCGAAGACGATGACATCGCCGTCGTCGGGGTGCGTCAGGCCGTTGATGTGGCGCAGGGTCACGCTCTTGCCCGTGCCCGAAGGCCCGAGGATGCAGAGCACCTCGCCCCGCTGGATCTTGAGGTTGATCCCGGCGAGGACGTCGCGCCCCGAGTAGCGCTTCCAGACGTTTTTGAACTCGACGATCGTCTCGCCGCGCGGCGCGGCGACGGGCGAGCGATCGGTGGAGGTGGCGGCGAGCGTGCTCATCAGAAGGCCAGGAAGAGCTTCGTCAGAAAGAAGTCGGAGACGAGGATCGAAATCGAGGCGAGGACGACCGTCCGGGTCGTGGCCCGGCCGACGGCGGCCGCCCCGCCCTCGACCTGCAGGCCGTTGTAGCAGCCGATGGCCGCGATCTCGATGCCGAAGAAGATGGTCTTCCCGAGGCCGCTGCCGATGTCCGCTATCGCAAGCTGCTGCCAGATGCTCGTGATGTAGTCCTGGGCCGTCATGCGGATTTCGAGGACGGCGATCCCGAGCCCGCCGAGAATGCCCAGCACGTCGGCGATCGCCGTCAGGACCGGCAGCATGAGCACGGTCGCCAGCATGCGCGGCGCCACCAGCCGCCGGATGGGCGAGATCGCCATGGAGCGCAGGGCGTCCACCTGCTCGGTCACGGTCATCGAGCCGATCTCGGCGGTGATGCCCGAGCCGACGCGGCCGGCCACCATGAGGGCCGTCAGGATGGGCCCGAGCTCGCGCACGAGGGAGAGGGAGACGATCCGGCCGACGAAGGTCTTGCCGCCGAAGGCTTCCAGCGAGTACGCGGTCTGCAGGGCGAGCACGCCGCCGGTCACGAATGCGGTGATGCCCGTGATCGAGAGCGACTTGACGCCGAGCTCGTCCATCTGCTTCAGAACCTCGGAGGAATAGAACGGGCGGCTGACGCACGCGACGAGGGTTTGTCCGACGAGCTCGGCGAGGCCGCCGAGGAACTCGAGCGTCTGCGAGCCCTTGCGCCCGAAGCGGTCCACGAAGCGCAGCCATCGCAGGTTGCGATAGAAGATCGCCGTGGCGGAGGGCTGCTGTTGTGTCAGGGGCATGGGACGGGGCATTCTACGCCGTCGCTTCCGGTCATGTAAATGCCGGAACCGTCGAGACTTGTCGCTTTGGTAGCATCGCCGCCGTGCAGTTTCTCCGTTCCCTCGCCGTTTGGATCGTGATCTGCTCGGCGACGATCCTCTTCGGCGTCCCCGCAATCCCGCTCGCTCTGCTGCCCCCGCGCGGAGCCTGGTTCCGGCTTCTCGCGCGGGGCTGGTCGCGCGTCATCCTCGCGGCCTCGGGCGTGCAGGTGCGCATCCTGCACCCGGAGCGGCTGGCGAGCGGCCGGAGCCTCGTGATCGCGCCCAATCACGAGAGCTTCTACGACATCCCGGTGCTCTTCTCCGTCCTGCCAATGCCGGTCCGGTTCCTCGCCAAACGCAACCTGTTCCGCCTGCCGATCCTGGGCTGGTCGATGGCGGCGGCGGGCTTCATTCCGGTCGATCGGGCGGACCGCTCCCGCAGCTTTGCGACGGTGGAGGCGGCGCTCGATGGGCTGCAGAACGGAAGCTCGCTGATCGTCTTCCCCGAGGAGACGCGGACGCTCACGGGGGAGCTCCTTCCGTTCAAGTCGGGCGCCGCGCTGCTCGCGCTCAAGGCCGGTCTGCCGCTGTTGCCGCTGGGCATCGCCGGAACGTTCCGGATCCAGCGGCGCGGCGGTTTCACGATCGCCCGTTCGCGCGTGGCCGTCGCGGTCGGCGAGCCGATCGAGGCGGCCGGACAGCCGGCGCAGGACCGAGCCGCACTGACCGAGGCTCTGCGGGAGAGCGTGACGCGGCTGCGCGCGGAGGCGGCGGCCGACATAGAATCCCGCGGGGAGGAACGATGGGCGCCACGGCAGAGTTGACGGAAGAGGGAGTCCTGGACGTACTGCGGACGGTCCGGTTTCCCGGGCTGTCCCGGGACATCGTTTCCTTCGGCTTCGTGAAGGACCTTTCGGTCGGCGGCGGCAACGTCGCTTTCCGTCTCGAGATCATGACCGAGTCCGCCGCGGCCGCCGAAGAGATCCGGCGCGACGCGACCGAAAAGTTGCGCAGCCTCCCGGGCGTTTCCGCGGTGACGATCCGCCTCGAGGTGAAGGCGCCCGCTCCGGCGCCACCCCGGCCCGGCGGCGCGGCGCCCGGTGCCGCGCCGATCCTCAAGGATGTCCGCTTCAAGATCGCGGTGGCCTCCGGAAAGGGCGGCGTCGGCAAGTCCACGGTCGCGGCAAACCTCGCCCTTGCCCTCGAGCGCGTGGGATGGCGGGTGGGCCTGATGGATTCGGACATTTACGGGCCGTCCCAGCAGATGATGATGGGGATCGACGAGAAGCCCTACATCAACGAGGCGAACCAGATCGTGCCGATCGAGCGCTACGGCGTGAAGGTCATGTCGCTCGGGTTCCTGATGGACGTGGACCAGCCCGTCATCTGGCGCGGACCGATGGTCATGAAGGCGGTCGAGCAGTTTCTCCAGGACGTCGCGTGGGGAACACTGGACGCGCTCGTGATCGACCTGCCGCCGGGAACCGGCGATGCGCAGCTGACCCTGACGCAGAAGATCCATCTCTCGGGTGCGGTCATCGTCACCACGCCGCAGGACGTGTCGCTCATCGATGCCCGCAAGGGCCTGGCCATGTTCCAGAAGGTGAACGTGCCCGTTCTCGGAATCGTCGAGAACATGTCCTACTACCTCTGCCCGCAGTGCGGGCACCGGGAGGAGATCTTCAAGCACGGCGGCGGCCGCCGGACGGCGAACGAGCTGCAGGTTCCCTTCCTCGGCGAGATCCCGCTCGACCCGAAGGTTGCTCTGGGCGGCGACTCCGGACGCCCGATCGTCGTCGGCGAACCGGGGTCCCCCGTCACGGAGGCGTATCTCCGGATCGCCGACACGATCGTGAAGGCGCTTCATGTGTAGGACCATCGACTCCCGACCCTAGACCCGTCATGGCGGCAACGATCGAGCTCGCGAAGGTCGACATCACGCGGCTGCACGTGGACGCGATCGTCAATGCCGCCAACGAGGCGCTGCAGCTGGGCTCCGGCGTGGCGGGGGCGATCCGCGTGAGCGGCGGCCCCACGATCCAGGAGCAGTGCGACGAGATCGGGACGTGCGCCGTCGGCCAGGCGGTGGTCACGAAGGCCGGGAAGCTGCCCGCGAAGTGGGTCATCCACGCCGTCGGTCCGGTCTGGAAGGGCGGCAACTATGGCGAAGAGATGCTGCTGGCCTCCGCGGTCCTGCAGGCGCTGCGCCGCGCCGAGGACATCGGGGCGACGTCGGTGGCCATACCGGCGATCTCGACGGGCGTCTTCGGGTTCCCGCTCGAGATGGCGGCCGAGATCACCGTGGCGGCGGCCCGTTCGTTCGCACCCGGGGCGGATTACGTCGCGAAGATCGTGTTCTGCCTGGTGGACGATGCCGCCTACGATGCGTTTGCCCAGGCTCTGGCCAAGCCGAATCCATAAGCATTCACTTATGGATTTCCCGTCCTGATCGCGCCCGCCGTGCTCCCGGCCGTCACGCTCCTGCTCGCCCTCGGTGCGGCTCCGCCGGCGCTCTCGGTCGCCGACGTGTCGAGGCTCCAGGCCGCCCGCAACGTCGGGCTCGCCGCCCTCGAGGAGGACAACCTCGCCGAGGCGTCGCGGCGCTTTGCGACGGTCCGCCAGCTCGCGCCCGCGGACCCGCTCGGCTGGGCCGACGGGGGCGTGGCGGCGATGCGGAGCAAGGACCTCGCGGCCGCGGAGCGGCTTCTCGCGGAGGCCCTGCGCCTGGCGCCCGCTGACGCGCGGGTGCTCGCTCTCGAGGCGACGCGACGCGAGCTCGCCGGTGACGTAACCGGAGCCATCGAGTACTTCGAGAGGGCGGCCGCCGCCTCGCCGCGGGACATCAGCGCCCGATGGAACGTGGCCCGCCTCCAGGCCGCCCGGGGCGACGCGGGCCGGGTGCCGGCGATCCGGAACCTCGACGCCGCGCTGACGGAGGCCCCCGCCAACCTGTTCCTTCTCGTCCGCCTCGGCGAGCTCCTGCGTGCCGAAGGGGACAAGGCCCGCGCCGTCGCCGTCTCGGATCACCTCGCCGCCCTCGTCGCCGGTGACGCGAAGCTCGACCAGGCGCTCGCCGAAGGAAAGCAGGCGCTGACGAGCGGCGATGCCCGCGCGGCGTCTCTCAAGTACCGGATGGCGGAGAACGTCCTGCGCACCGTGCCCCGCTACCAGCAGGCACGCCACGACGTCGAACCCGGTGTCGTGGGCCTGCCGCTCGAGGAATGGGGCCCGGCGATTGCGGCGGCCGTGCGGACACGCGCCGCCGGCCCGATACCGGTGACCTTCGCCCTCCATGCGGACGCGGGCCTTTCCGGCGTCGCCGGCGCGTCCGCCGTGCGGGTGACGGGGAAAGAGGGGCGCGATCTCGCCTTCGCGGGGGAGGGGGGGCTGCGCGTGGCGGCAGCCGGCGCGGCCGGTTATCGTCTCGGCACCGCGATCCCGGGCTCCGCGTCGACGGACGTCGCGGTGGCCGACGTCACGAATTCCGGCCAGCTCGACCTCGTTACACCCGGCGCGCTCTGGGTCCGGGACGGCGATGCGTACAACAAGACTCCCATCGCGCCGGGCGACCGGGTGGTCCCGTTCGACGTGGATGCGGACGGCGATCTCGATCTCTACGTCTCCTCGAAGTCCGGCGACCGGCTGCTCCGCAACAATCTCGACGGGACCTGGACCGACGTCACCTCGGCCTCCGGGCTTCCGGCGGGCGTCGCCTCGCGCTTTGCCGTCGCGGCCGACTTCGACCGCGATGGCGACGTGGATCTGCTGCTCGCGCGGCCGGAAGGCGGGTTCGTCCTCTATGACAACCTGCGGGGCGGGCGTCTCGCCGAGCGCAACGCCGGCCTTCCCCGGTCCGGCGACATCCGGGGTGCCGTGGCGGGGGACGTCAACGGCGACGGGCGGATCGACCTCGTGTGGACGAGCGACGCGGGCGCGTTCGTGGCCCTGAACCGTGGCGACGGGACGTTTCTTCCGGCCCATCCGGTCGGGCCGGGAACGGCGCCCCTGCTCTTCGACTACGACAATGACGGGGCCCTCGATCTGTTTCTGGCCAATCCCTCGGGGCCGTCCGCCCTGTATCGCAACGACGGGGCCGGCGGCTTCGCGGCTGCCGAGGTCGGCCCGTTGCCTGCGGCCCGCGACGCCGAGGCCGTCGATTTCGACGGCGATGGGGATCTCGATCTCGTACTCGTTTCGCCCGCGGGAGGCGCGGCGCTCTACGAGAACCGGGGGGGCAACGCCAACGGATGGCTGGATGTGGCGCTGGAAGGCCTGCCGACCGGCTCGGCGAAGGTGAATCGCCTCGGGTACGGATCGGAGATCGAGGGCAAGGCGCAGGAGCTCTACGTCTACCGCGTTGCGTCGCGGCCGGTCACGCGGCTCGGCCTCGGGCCCCGGCGCAGGGTCGACGTCCTGCGGATCGTGTGGACCAACGGCGTTCCGCAGAACGCCCTCGATCCGGCGGTCAAGACGGTCTTGCGCGAGATCCAGCAGCTCAAGGGCTCATGCCCCTTCCTGTACGCGTTCGATGGGATGCACTGGCACTTCGTCACAGACGTGCTCGGCCGCGCCCCGGCGGGCCTCCTCTTCGACGGCGTGCACCAGGCAGCGGCGGACACGCGGGAATGGCTGGTCGTCCCGGGCGGAATTTTGAGACCGGCAGACGGAGCGCTCACTCTCGACTTCACCGAGGAGCTCTGGGAGACGGCCTACTTCGACCTCGCCGAGCTTTCCGCAGTGGATCACCCCTCCGGAGTTTCCCTGGTCGCGAACGAGAAGATGGTGCCGCCTCCATTTCCCCCCAAGGCGATCCTCACCGTCGCACGGCCGCTCACGCCGTCGGCGATCGACGGCCAGGGGCGCGATCGGACCGCGCGAGATCGCGGCCGAGGACGGCAACTATCTGGCCGGCTTCGCCCCGACACGCTACCAGGGGCTCGTCGAGCCGCACGACCTCGTCCTCGAGCTTTCCGAGGCGCGCGCCGCTTCCCGGGTCATGCTCTACCTGACGGGCTGGATCTTCTATGCGGACACGTCGATCAACGTGTCGCTTTCGCAGCGCCAGGATGTCGTGCCGTCGGCTCCGGTCCTCGAGGTACCCGACGGACATGGAGGATGGAAGGTCGGCATCGCGTCCATGGGCTATCCGGCCGGAAAGACCAAGACCGTGCCGGTGGATCTCTCCGAGGTCCTCGACCGATCCGACCCGCGCGTGCGCATCCGCACGAACCTCGCGATCTACTGGGACCGCATCGCGTACACGGTCGACGAACCGCCGGCGCCGATGCGCCGGACGGCGCTGCCTCTGCGGTCGGCCGAGCTCTTCTTCCGGGGGTTCTCGCGCATGACGCGCGAGTCGCCCGAGGGGCCGCAGATCTTCGTGCATGACGACGTCTCGCGGCGGCCCCGCTGGTCCGACATGGCGGGCCTCTACACGCGCTTCGGGAACGTCCGGGACCTCCTCGCGGCGGCCGACGACCGCTACGTCGTGATGAAGGGCGGCGACGCGGTGAGGCTCTCGTTCGACGCCGCGCCGTTGCCGCCGCTGCCGGAAGGCTGGGCGCGCGATTACGTGATCGTGCTCGATGGCTGGGACAAGGACGCCGACAAGAACACGGTCGCGGGCCAGAGCGTCCTGCCGTTTCCGTTCCACGGGATGGACGACGGGCGCTACGGCGAGCTCGTGTTTCCGGAGAGCGAAGCGCACCGGGCCTTCGTGCGCGAGTACCTCACCCGTCCCGGGGGGCCCGAAGAGTTCATCGAGGCGGTCCGCGAGAGCAAAGAGTGAGGAGAGGGCTCGCGGCGGCGCTCGCGGGCGCCGCCCTCTGCTTCCTGGGGGCGTCCTCGGAGAAGGCCGGGGTCTTCCGCGACGTGACGCGGGCCTCGGGCGTGGACATGCGCGTCGGCTCGGACCTGATGCGGCTGAAGCTGATCGCGACGATGATCGGCGGCTGCGCGGTCGGTGACTACGACGGGGACGGCCGGCCCGATCTCTACGTCACGAACTCGGTAGCGCGGTGGGGCAAGCCGAACGACGACCACTGCGGCCGGCTCTTTCGCAACTTGGGCGGCGGGCGGTTCGAAGACGTCACCCGAAAGTCCGGGATTCATGCCTGCGGTCTGGGCATGGGCGCCTTCTGGGCCGACCTCGACGGTGACGGCAGGCTCGACCTGTACCTGACCAACGTCGGCCCGAACGCCGTGTGGTGGAACCGTGGCGACGGCACCTTCGAGGAGGGGCGCGATACGGGCCTCGAGGATCCGCTGTTCTCGGTCGGCGCCGCCTTTCTCGACTACGACGGCGACGGGCGGCTCGACGTCGCGGTCGCGAACTACCTCGACTCGACTCCCGAGTGGGAAGCTGCCCAGAAGCAGTTCGAGCTGCGCGTGCCCGAGGATTACGTGGGCCAGCCCTCGCATCTCTTCCGCAACCTCGGGGGGCGGAAGTTTCGCGACGTGACGAAGGAGGCCGGGCTCTCGGTGCCGCCCTCGGAGACCAAGACGCTGTCGATTGCCGTGCTCGACTACGACGGGGACGGCCGGCCGGATCTCTACTTCGTCAACGATCGCGTGACGAACCGGCTCTTCCGCAATCGGGGCGACGGCCGGTTCGAGGAGGTCACGGCGGAGACGGGGGCCGGCGTCCTCGGGGAGCGGCCGCGGGCCGGCATGGGGGTGGCGGTTGGCGACCCGTTCGGGGGAGGGCGGGACAGCCTCTTCGTGACCAACTTCGGCGCCGAGCCGAACAGCCTCTACCGCAACGTGGATGGAGCGCTCCTCGAGGACGCGGGCAAGGCGTCCGGTGTGGCCGACATCGGCCTGCCGTACGTGCGGTGGGGGACGCACTTCGCCGACTTCGACAACGACGGCTGGCCCGACCTCTACGCGGTGGCCGGGCACCTCGCGCCGCGAATCGTGCGGGCCCTCGGGCACTACAAGAGCGGCGAGGCGGCCTATGTCGAGGCGGGGGATCGCGCTTTCGCGCAGCGTCCGGTGCTGATGAGGAACACGGGTGCCGGGCGCTTCGAGGAGTGGGCCGACACGGGCGATCTCGGCCGCGAACGCATGGTGGCGCGCGGCAGCGCCGTGGCGGATCTCGACGGGGACGGGCTGCTCGATCTCGTCGTGGTGGACGTGAATGGGCGAACGCGGATCTTTCGCAACGAGATCGGTGCCAGGCAGAGCTGGATCGCGATCGAGCCGCGGCCCGGGCCGGACGGTGCGACTGCGATCGAGACGCAGGTCCGTGTCACGGCGAGTGGCAGAACCCAGACCCAGACTCTTCGTGTCTCGCCGTCGTACGCGTCGGGCTCCCTGGTGCCGCTCCACTTCGGTCTGGGAACTGCGGACAGGGTCGACGCGATCGAGGTCCGCTGGCCGGATGGTCGGACCCAGACGTTTCGCGAGGTTCCGGCGCGAAAGACATACTGCCTTCGCCCGGCCGGCGAGCTCGAGGTGGTCGGCGCCCGCTGACGCCCGCGGCCACTCGGCGTAAGGATCCCGTCCTTCGGGCAAGACGAACGCAGAGCCGACGAGAGTCCGGAGGACCAACGAGATCCGTCGAGGCGCGTTGCGATCGCCGATCGCAGGACCGCGAGCCCGATCAGGGATTGCGAGCACGACCCGGTAGAGCGGCGTTGAGCGAGTTGGCGCTCCGGGCCGGGCCGGCGAATCCGTTCTCGAAAAGACTATCCGGCGGCCCGAGGCGTCGTTCTATGATCTCGGCCTGCGAGCATGATTCCCATCGGCGACGACGATTCCGACCGACGGACCACGCCGTTCGTCACGTGGCTGTTGATCGCCGCGAACGTCTTCGTGTTCGTCGCCCTCCAGGGCCTGGGTCGCAACGAGCGGTTCACGATGGCGTTCGCAACCGTGCCGGCCGAGATCTTGACCGGCCGCGACATCGCGCAGCCCATACCGATCCGCGACGACTATGGCCGGGCGGTCGGCTCGATCGACCTCCAGCCGACGCCCATCCCGGTCTACCTGACGCTCGTGACCGCGATGTTCCTGCACGCCGGCCTCGCTCACCTCTTCGGCAACATGCTCTATCTCTGGATCTTCGGCGACAACCTGGAGGACGCGCTCGGCCATGGACGGTTTCTCGTCTTCTACCTGACGACCGGTATCCTCGCGGGCCTGGCCCACGTGGCGGTCACGGCGATGGTTGGCGGCAATGCCCTCATCCCGTGCCTCGGCGCCTCTGGGGCGATCTCGGGCGTGCTCGGGGGATACATCGTGCTCTTCCCGGGGCGCCGCGTGCGTGTGATCTGGCTCTACTCGGTCATGCAGGTTCCCGCGCTCGTCGTCATCGGGATCTGGTTTCTCTTCCAGCTCTTCAGCGGCGCGGGGTCCGCCGGCGGCGCGGGGGGCGGCGTCGCGTACGGCGCGCACGTCGGCGGCTTCGTGGCGGGGCTCGTACTGGTGCGACCCTTCGGAGGCGATCGCCGTCCGTCCTACGGACGGGCCTGAAGACGGCGAGCCCACTCAGTCACAGCCCTTTCTCGAACACCATCTGGGTCTTGATGTCCCGATAGCCCGCGCGCCGGTAGAAACCGTGCGCTCGCTCGCGGACGACGTTGGACCGGACGCGGATGATCGCGCAGCCTCTGCGCCGGGCCCAGGACTCCGCCGCGTCGACGAGCTGCTTGCCGATTCCTCGGCCCCGCAGCGCCGCATTCACGACGAGGCCGGCGATTTCAGCCTGGACCGGGGACTCGAAGATGCGGGTCAGGCTGACCTGGATCCACCCCGCGGGGACTCCCTGGCAGACGGCGACGAGCAGTCCGTGGTCGGGATGATCCGAGATCCGCCCGAAGCTCTCCATTGCCTCGCCGGGCGTCATGGGGTAGCCGAGCTCGGTCGAGAGGGCCGCCAGGCGCGGGCAGTCGTCGGCGATCGCCTCCCGGATTGCGACGGGCGAGGTGGTCTGTGCCGATCCTTGTGGCTCGGAGGCGCTCACGGTTACTTCGGAAGCAGGCTGCTGGCTCGTCGCACGCGCTCGTGCAGGACGTAGTCGAAGAGCTCGTCGAACCCCTCCGGATCGTGGTCGCCGAGCCCCCGGAGCCGAAACCTCAGGGTCCGGGGGTCGAGCCAGCGAAGGGCTTCGGCATACACGCGGCGGTTCTTTTCGCGCTCGGGCATCGGACCAAAGGCGAGGGTCAGCTCTGCGCCGAGATCGACCGACTCACCCGGCCGCCCCGGGAAGTACACGCGCAGAGTCGATCTGTCGCTGCTCGCGCGATCGGTCAGGGCGAGGGCGTTGCCGTCGGGCGCCCAAAGAACCGACGCGGATCGTCCGATGGGAGAGATCTGCGTCGTCCGGCTCGTGGCGAGGTCTTCGAGCTCGAGTGCGGGGGGGCCGGCGCCGGCCGACGCTGCGACCACGGCGTAGCGTCCCGTCGGGTCCGGCGCGCGGGAGGCGGGCGGAAAGGAAACCGCATCGGCCGCCGCCGCTGCGGGGGGGGCCGGCCCCGGCGAGTGCCGCCGTCGCGGGCGGGGCCAGCGGAGTCACGGCTGGCGTCGGCGTCTTTTCCGGGCTCGGCGTGGCCGCGGCCGGGGTCCCGTGGAGCCCCGTTCCGAGCTCCAGCAGCCAGCCGCCGGTTGGGGCCGCGGGATACGTGCTGACGCCCAGAACGATGTCGGTGCCGGCGGGCGCTCTCAGCGTCTCGACCAGGTCGCCGTACGCGTCGAGGATCGTTCCGAGGACGCTTCCCTCGTGGACGCGATCGCAGGGCTTGACCGCCGCGTCGAAGAAGCCCCCGCGGCCGTTGGTGACGATCCGATAACCCGTGACGAGGGTGTACGAAGAGAGTTGCGTCGGGTCGCCCCTCAGCACGCCGACCTTGCGCAGGAAGTTGCGCACCGCGTCCGCCTGCAGGCTCAGGTCCGCCGGGTCGAGCGGCTGGCCGCCTCCGACCTCGAGCAGGAACGCCGGAATCCCCGCGGCGCTGAAGTTCGTCACCGCGTCGTGCGCGAAGATCTTCTCGGTGTCGCGCCAAAGCATGGTCACTCCAAAGCCGCGGGCGAGCTCGTCGTAACGGGCTTCGGGCACGCCGCCGGTCAACGAGTAGAAGACGAAGGGACACTGGCGAAAACGGTCACCCCCGGTATGCAGATCGATGAAGTAGTTCGCCACGCGCCGCACCTCGGCCGTGACCGCGGCCGCGATCCGCTCGGTCGTGAACCGCTCGCGCCCCGGGAACGCGTCCCCCATGTCCGCGAGGTCGTCGAGGCTCGGGTTGACGCGCTGGAGGGCGCGGAAGGCCGGGGGGTTCGTGATCATCACCGCCACGACCGTTCCGGACATCGCCGAAGGATCGAGGGTGCGCACGACGTCCTGGAGGGCGCGCGGTCCCCCGTACTCGTCGCCATGCGCACTCGCTTCCACCCAGACGACGGGGCCGGGCCTGGCGCCCGTGACGATCGCCACGGGCAGTGTGACGGGCGTTCCATCCGCGTCCTCGGCGACCCGGAGGGATCCGCGAACCGTTTGGCCGGAGACGCCGCGGGCCGTTCCCACCTCGACGGCCTTGCTCTCGGGCGGCGCGACGCTGGTCCCCATCGCGAGGGCGGGCGTCAGAAGGAGCCCCGGCAAGACTGACTTTGCAATGGCGTTCATGTGACGGACGCGGCCCATCCTTTCGCCCCGCGACGGGAGCCGGCATGACGGCAGAGAGCGCATGTGTCGCCGTGCGCCCGGAAATCCGGTGTGGCGGATCGTACACCCGCCCGCGAGGGGCAGGGTGAGCCCGGCTCAGGGGGTCGCGGTCTGGCGCACCGTCAGCCGCGCCCCGCCGGGGACGTTCTCGAGCGCCTGGGTCGAGCCGTCGGGCCATCGAATTTCGAGCCGGTCGATCCTGGTCGCGTCGCCGAGGCCGAAGGTGAGGGTCTTCTCGGAGGCGGACAGGTAGGACTGCCCGCCCGCGACCTGTTGAGCGAGTGTGCGGCCTCCGATCGTCGCCACCACTCGGGCACCGACGGCGTCCCGGTTGGAGCGGCCGGCGCCCACGAGGCGGATGCGAACGCTCTTCCCGGGCGAGTCGGTGGGGTTGAGGTATATGCGGGCCGGGCCGCCGTTCTCGACGAGAACGACGTCGAGGTCTCCGTCGCCATCGAGGTCGGCGTACGCGGCGCCGCGGGCCACCAGAGGTTGAGCGAGGTCGCCGGAGCCCTCGCCGAGGGGTGTAAAGCGCCCTTCGCCCGCGTTGCGATACAGGATCGGCGCCTGCCGGTAGGCGACGTCCTTCTGGACTTCCTGCACCGTCGGTTCGACGTGCCCGTTTGCCAGAAGCAGGTCCACCCGGCCGTCGAGGTCGGCGTCGAAGAAGAGGACGCCGAAAGTCAGGTCGAGAAAGGAGGTCGGTCCCACGCCGCTCCGGGGCGACTCGTCGAGGAAGACTTCGCCCGTGTCCGTCCAATACAGCGATTTCAGCTCGTTCGAAAAGTTACCGATCGCGACGGTCGAGCCCTTGCCGTTCATCGTGTCGGCCCACGACGCCCCCATCGCTCCGCGTGCCCGGCCCGCCTCGTCGACGGCAATGCCCGCGGGAATCGCCACGTCCTCGAACGTCCCGTCACCGCGATTGTGGAAGAGGTTGTTCGGCGCGGTGTCGTTGGCGACCAGAAGGTCCACGCGGCCATCGCCGTCGAAGTCCCAGGGCGCCACGCCGAGCGCCTTCTGGTTCGCGATCTCGAGGCCGGCCTTGCGCGTGACGTCCTCGAAGCGGCCGTTGCCGAGGTTGCGATAGAGATGCGACGAGCTGCCGGGGTAGCGCTCCGGCGTGCAGTAGGACTTGGTCTTTCCGTCGAGGGTGCAGAAGAGGTCCCGGGCCGGGCTCCAGTCGACGTAACGCCCGACGTAGAGATCGAGGAGGCCGTCGCCGTCGTAGTCGAACCAGGCCGAGGACGTCCCCCAGCCCGAGTCGGAGACGCCGGCGCGCCGCGAGACCTCCTCGAACCGGCCGCCGCGATTGTGAAAGAGCAGGTTTCCCTCGAGCCCCGTGACGTAGATGTCGTCGCGCCCATCGTTGTCGTAGTCCCCGACGGAGGCTCCCATTCCGTAGAAGATGCGTTCGAGCCCGGCCTCGCGCGTGACGTTTCGAAAGTGCGGCAGGCCGTTGGCGTCGTTGCCCTCGTTCCGATAGAGCGCGAGCGAGGACTTTTGCGTCCGGGCGCGCGGGTCGCCGGGCCAGTAAGATCCGGAGACGAAGAGCAGGTCGGGTCGGCCGTCGCCGTCGTAGTCCAGAACGGCCACGCCGCCTCCCATCGTCTCGGGCATCCACTTCTTGCCCTGCGCGCCGGTCACGTGGACGAAATCGACGCCGAGCGCCGCAGCCTTCTCGGCATAGCGGATGGCCGGCGGCGGCGTCGGCCTGGGCGTGGGCGGGGGCGCGATGGACGCCCTCTCCGCGCGGCGGCAGCCGAGCGCGAGGCAGAGGAGAATCGTGAGCTTCCGGAGAGGCCGCACGGCGCGGTAGTCTAGCCTCTCGGCGCGCCGGCCCCAGTCCACCTTCGCGAGAGGCCGGACGAGGTCGGGTTTCCGAATGTCGCTTCGATCCTCGCGCGCCCGGGATGGCCCTCTCATTCCAGTCGACCCGGCCCGACGGAGCGAGCTGGGATTCCGGCGACCGGGCAAGGACGGGCACGGCCGCGCGTGCCGCGCGAGGTCAATCCGGAACCGATGAGAGGCGCGGGGCGGCCGGCGTCGGTGGTGGATGCGCCGTGGCGTAGGACCACTGAGCGTGCTCGCTGGGCACGGGAGGATGTTGCTTCGTGAGGTAGCTGCCGTCGGTCTGGTATCCCTTCGGGCCGATCGCAGAGACCCAGTCCGGCACGATGGCAGGCGGCGGCTCGGCCTCGCCGTGGACGTGGATGGGCAGCGACTCGCGGTTGGCCCACGGATTGGCCAGGCGGAAGTTGCCGGCGATCGCCCGAATCGACTCGTCGTCTTTGTACTTGCGATAGGCGGCGTCCTCTCGATCCGCACTCTTGCGGTCGCCCATCGCACGGTAGATCCGCATCAGGTTGTAGTGCGCGTTCAAGTCCTCCGCGTCGATGGCGAGCGTTCTCCGGTATGCGGCAATCGCCTCGGGGAACTTGCCGTCGAGCCAGTACACCAGCCCGAGGTTGTCCCAGGCCACGCGGTCGAGTGGGAATTTCTCGAGAACGGCCTTCAAGTCGATCTCGGCATCCGCGAGTCGCCCCTCGTCCTTCGCCACCGTGGCGCGGAAGAAGGCCGTCTTGCCCCAGCCCGGCTGCCGTCTCTCGGCATCGGCGAGCGACGCCTTCGCGTCTGCGAGCCTTCCCTCGGCGATCTCGGCTCGGGCGCGGTTGAGCGGTCCGTCCGGCTTGTCCGGGGCGAGCTCGGCAACTTTCGTCCAGGCGCGCGAGGCGCCCTTGAGATCGCCCTGCTGGAAGAGGCCGATGCCGTAGTCGTTCCAGCGCAGCCACGGCGGGTCGACGTTGCCGCGTGCGGTGGGGGATGCGGGATACGGGATGCGGGATCCGGCGAGGGGGAGGACGACCGTGTCGCGGGCGAGCGTGGTGACCGGCAGGGACTCCTGCGCGGCGCCCAGCGAGAAGGTCGTGTAGTCGCGCGAGAACTTCCGGTAGTGCGTGCCGGCAGTCAGTGCAATCGCTCCCTTCGCCTCCTTCGGCACGGTGATGCGGTAGTGCACGGTGCGCGCGGCACCCGGGCCGACGCCGTTGTTGTAGAGCAGGAGCCGGATGTCCTGGGGCTGGCGCCGGTCCATGTGCTCGCCGTTCTGGTCGATGACGAGCGTCCAGAGCCGATCCGCGCCGGCGTCGAGGCGGCCGGCCTCGTCGAGCACGCCGCTGCGGAAGAACTTTCCGGACGCATCCGCGCCTTCGAGCGAGACCCAGGTCTCGTTGGAGTCGGCCGTTCCGTTGGTGTACGGGTGTCCCACGCCACGGGTGCGCACGACGACCTCGACGTCGAGCGTTTCTCCGGGTCGGACCGCCGGCGGCGGGTCGCCGACTACGAGAATCTCGTCGCCGCGCCGGATCGCGAAGATGTCGACGGTCAGGACGTTGTTCTCGAGAAAGTCCTGGATCTTCTTCCGGGTCTCGTGGTCGCCCCGGATGAAGGGAAGGGCGGTGTTGGCTGCCGGGAAGACGTGGTCGTGCAGGAACCCCTTCTTGTTGCCGAACTCGTCGGAGCGGTAGTCGGGCAGGTGGCAATCGCGGCAAGCCTTCGGCTTGGGGGGGTCGTAGAAGGATCGGACCGCCCGGCCCGACACGCCCGAGTCGTACCACGTGTCGTAGTGGTTTTGGCCGCGCAGCCACCGGTAGCCGTTCAGCGCCGGGATGAGCGCCACCTTGTGGCACGTCGAGCAGAACTCGGGTGTGCGCATGAACGGCTTCAGGAAGGTCTTGCGGTGCAGCGAGGGCTCCATGCGGATGAGCAGCCGGTTGACGGCGCGCAACGCCGCGTTGTCCGAGAAGGCGAACGGGTACTGCTTGGACTCTTCGATCACGTAGCTACCGTTGCCGTGCACGTCCTTGACCTCGGCGATCGAATGGCAGGACATGCAGGTCAGGCCTTGCTGCGCCTCCCAGGAGTCGTAGGAAAAGGAGGCCTGCGTGGCCTTGCCCATCTGGCCGGTGAAGAGGACGACGGGGTCGTGGCAGCCCGAGCACCACTTGGTTCTCTCGCGGCCCACCTGGTCGGCCATGAGCTCGACGCTCTTGCGGTAGAACGGATTGTTGAACGACGAGAAGCGGTGAGCCGAGCGCTCCCACTGGTGAAAGGAATCGGGGTGGCACTCCCGGCAGTAGGCGTTGGCGGCGAGCTTCTTTCCGTCGAGCAGGCCCTGATCGAACGTCTCGCTCGAAGCCGGGTAGAAGACGGTATCGCCGTTGACGTTGACGATGCGGCGGGGAGGCTTCTCGAGCCTGGCGACGACCGCCATGGCGCCGAGGAAGGCGGCAACGGCGCCTCCCCAGGCGAAGAGCCGGCGAAACTGGAGCTGGTGGACGTGCGCGCGGCGGTGGAGAATGAACGCAACGAGGGCGAGCGGCACCGCGCAGACGTGCGCGAGCCAGACCGCCCGGTTGTTGAGGGTGGCCCCCCGGAAGGTCATGAAGACGCCGGTCCCCACGCAGACGATCGCGAGCGTGAAGATAGCCAGGCCCGCGTACTTCGCCCGCCTGTTCCACATCCGGATCATCCGCTTCGCGTGCGTCACGGCGAATACGAAGAACGGAATCGCGATGAGGACTCCGAGCGTCAGGTGTGTCAGGAGCATTGCGTAGAAAAAGCTCGTGTCGCGCGTAAAGGCCGCGATGTAGATGGAGTTGGCGGCCATCAGGCCCAGGGGAATGAGCAGGAGCCGGTAGAGGCGTCGTTGCCAGGGCTGCAGGACGCCCGCCGGCCGGGCGGGAGGGGAGGTCTCCGAGGACATCAGCCCGGTATTCTAGTTCGCCGCTCTCGGGCTAGGGCTCTTTCTGGGCCGGGATGTAGATCGCATCGCCGGAGGTGTTGTCGATCGAGGTGCCGTATGCGAGCACCTTGCCGGATCCGGACGTGACCGTGAACCGCAGGTACACGTTGTCGGCCCCGGCAGAGCCCACGAGGTCGGTCACGCTCGTCTGGAACGACTGGCCCGCGCCGACCGCGTAGGTCCGCGCCCCGAGGTCGGCACCGGTATCGCCGCTGCGGGCGGTGACGAGGACCGCGGCGTCGGCGCCGCCGACCTCCGCGAACCCGAAATTGGATCGGTAGCCCTGCGCCGAGCTCCTCTGGTCGAGCTGGATGACCGTGGAGGTGCCGTCGCCTGCGCCGATCGCGGCAGCCGCGTCGAGCCCCGCGATCGAGAAGCCAAACGTGCCGCCCTGCTTGGAGACGTAGGTCCGCGAGGACACGGCGAGCCTCGCCGGGGCGTTGGGGTGGACGCGCAGCCCGGCCGCCGACGGGTCCGAGAGCCCGAAGTCCGCTGCCAGCATGTCGAGCCTCTCGACCGTCTGACCGGGCGCGATCGCGATCGTCTCCGAGAGGTTCGACGGGCCCGTCAGCACCCGGGGGATCAGGGAGATCGTCACCGAGACCGGTGCCCCGCCGATGTTGCTGACGTGCAGATCCGTCTGGAAGAAATCGCCGTTGGCACCGCTCGCGTGGGAAGCCTGCGGGACCACGATGTCGCCGCCGGAGGGCGCCGGATTCACGGCGGCCTCGAAGAGGCCGTCGCCCGTGGTGTCGTCGATGAACGCGGCGAACGGGATGACCCGCCCGGTCGCGCTGACGACGGTGTAGTCGATCCGGAAATTCGACGTGGTTCCCAGTCCCCGGTCTCCGATGATGTCGGTGACGAGGACGCTGCCGTTGGCGGGCGTGCCCCGGGTGGTCGACGCGAGCAGGGTTCCGCTCGCATCGAAGATGTCCATCTTCACGGAGGCCGGCTCGCCGGAGACTTCGGTGAACCCCGCGTTCGTGTGGAACTGCAGGGTCCGCGCCAGGCCGTTGGCGGTCGCGGTCTGTCCCGGGGCGAGTGCGTCCCCGGTGCGAAAGGCAGGCACGAACAGGCCGAAGGTGCCGTTGGATCCCTGCGTGTAGGAGCGGCAGGTCACGATCGCGCTCGTGTCGGGGCCGACGAGCGTGAGCTCGCCGACGGAATTGGCGTAGCCGAACTCGGAGCCGACCAGATCGTTCAGGGCGAGGACCTGCCCGGGAGCGACGCTGCGGGTCGATCTCACGGCCTGCGAGCCCGCCAGGCCCTGTGCGACGTAGAAGAGCGAGAACGTCTGTGTCTCGGCTCGGGGATTGTAGATGCGCGCGTCGGAGAGGAACAGCTTCGTGCCCTGGACGTGGCCGACGATGGGGCTGACTTGCGAGTCGGCGCCCGGCGGGATCGGCTCGGACGGCTGACCGGAGACGAGCTCGATCGCGAAGCTGCGAATGCTGCCGGAGATCGTGGGGACGTCGTCCACGACCCTCAGGGTCCAGATGCCGTTGGCCGCCTTGCCCTGAAAGGCGCCAAGCGACTGCGCCGAGGCCAGGGTCAGGCCGTAGACGCCGCTGATCGGGTGCTCGGGAGCTCCGGAGTGGTCGTGAAGCGTGACGGCCGTTCCGTCCGGCCCGGTGAGCGTGATTCGCAGCTGGCGCGGATCGTTGTGGGTGATCTCGACGGTTGCCCGTACGCTGGCGAGCGACCCCGAGAATCCCGTGGTCGTGGCCGTCACCGTCGCCGAACCGACGCCGTCCGGGACGGCGAGCGGAACGGCGGCGGATGCCGCAAAGCGGGTGCCGGAAAGTTGCACGGCGGCCAGCGTATCGATGCGCGGCGTGATGATTCGGTTGCGAGGGTCGGCAATCGTGCGGCCCGTGCTCCGGAGCAGGGCCGTGGCGGCCGCGGGCCCGAGCTCGGGGCGCGCCTGCCGCAGGAGCGCCAGCGCTCCGGAGACCGCGGGAGCCGCCGCGGAAGTGCCGTCGAACTCCTCGGGCGCGCCGCCACCCTTGGTCGCGACGTACCAGAAGGCTCCCGGGGCGAGTAGCGTCAGGTTCGAGGCGGAGTTCGAGAAGCAGACGATCTGGTCCGGCACGGCGGGCTGGTCCGTGCACAGGACCCCTCCGTTGTCGTCTGCCCACGGGACTCTGTCCATGCCCATCGCGTAGACCGCTCCCGCCGAGACGGCCGAGGACACGCAGGCCGGGGTCGCGATCGCGTTGGAAAGGGCGTCGTTGCCGGCGGAAGCGACGAGGGCAATCCCGGCCGCCTCGGCCGTCTCGATCGCCGTCACGTACTGCGGGTTGTCCGCGTCGCAGTACCCCTGGTCGAGGCCGTCGGTCGGAGACGAGCCGAAGGAGAGATTGATGACGGAGATGCCGTACGTCGCCCGGTTGGTGATCGCCCAGTTGATCGCATCCAGGATCGCGGAATCGTCGGCCTCGTCGCACTTGCTCGTCTTGGCGACCTTCAGCGCCACGATCTTCGCGGCGGGAGCCACCCCCGTAGGTCCGGCGGCGACCGCGGCGACGGACGTGCCGTGGCCCTCGCAGTCCGCCGGGTCGTCGTCGTTGTCCCCGAAATCCTTTCCGCCGATGACCTTTGCGTTGGGAAAGGACCCTCCGCCGAGGTCCGCGACGGTGTAGTCGACTCCCGTGTCGACCACGGCGATCGTCTGGCCGGCGCCCGTGAATCCGGCGGAGTTCGTCTGGTCGCTGTGAATCAGCACCTGCGCCGCCTGCGGCGCCAGCGCCTGTTTCTTGCGGACGCCGTCGATCGTGACCCAGGCGACGTCGCCGCGGTTGGCGAGCGCGAGGGCGCCCTCGCGCGTGACGCGGGCGGACATCATCGAAAAACTCTCGTACCGATTGCGGACTTCGAACTGGCCGGCCTTCATGCTTCGCGCCAGCCGTTCCTGGGCGGCGAGGCGCGCGGCCCGCCGGTCCGACTCGCCGGACGAATCCGGACGCGCCGCAAGGAGGCGCGGAGAGGGCGTTCCGTCGCGGACGCCGACGATCACGTTGAGGATCTCGTCGCCGCGGTTCAGTGCCCGGAGCACCGAGCGATCGGCTCGCGGCGCCTCTTCCGGGGCAATGCGCGCGCCGGCCGCCCGGGCCGGCCGTGCGGCGAGCAGCAGCAAGGCGGCCGCGGCGAGCCACCGGCGGGCCGCTGGCGTCTGCCGGGCGACCTCCCGGATCCTGGAAAAACGCATACGGCGCAAAACACGCCAGAGCCCCGTAAATTCCTCCATCTCGGCTATCTTAGGCCTCATGCGCGCGGTTCTGGCGGATTGCCACGTGGGTCGGCGGCCCGGCGACGAGGAGCCGTTTCTCGCGGCCCTGGAGACCATCCGGAGGCGGGGGGCCCGTGCGATCACCCTGCTCGGCGACACGTTCCACTTTTTCATCGCCCACAAGAAGTTCGAGACCCCGGCGATCCGGCGATTCCTCGAAACGGCGCGCCGACTCGGCGACGAAGGCATTGCGGTCACGTACGTCGAGGGCAACCGGGACTTCTTCCTGCGCGGTTCGTACGTCGAGAGCGCGTTCGGCTCGGTCTGCCAGGAACAGCGCTTCGAGGCCGGCGGCCGGCGTTTCCTTGCCATCCACGGAGATCTGCTCAACGAGAGGGACATCCCGTATCGTTTCTGGCGTTTTCTCTCGAAGAACGCCCTCTCCCGGGCGGCGCTCGACTTCGTTCCGATGGGGCTCGCCAACCAGCTCGTCTGGAAGGCCGAGGCGCGCCTGTACCGGTCGAACTTCAAGCACAAGAGCCGCCTTCCGGTCGAGATGATCCGCGCCTTCGCGGCCGAGCGCTTCCGCCACGGAATCGACGTGCTTCTGCTGGGGCACTTTCACAAGTCCTGGGCCGAAAGCGTCGGGGCGGGGCGGGTCGAGATCGTCCCGGCCTTCGTGGAAGGCGAGCGCTGGATGGAGATCGGGGACGACGGCCAGACGACGCTGGTGGGATTGTGAATTCGGGTTCCGAAACTCGAACTCCGGATCGGTGAGCGACTTCCTCGCATTTCCGCCGGTGCGGTCCGTCCGCGGTACCGTCCGCGTCCCATCCTCCAAGAGCGCGACCAACCGCGCGCTGCTTCTGGCCGCACTCTCGGCGACGCCGGTCGAGATCGTCGGGCCTCTCGAAAGTGACGACACGGCCGCGCTGGCACGATGTCTGTCCGCGATGGGCGCTTCGATCGTTCGCGGTCCCTCGAGCCTGCGGGTCTGCGGACCGCTGGGCGGCTCTGGCGAAACGGAGGTCGCTCTCGACGCTGGCGATTCGGGGACGGCCGGCCGGTTTCTGGCCGCCGTGGCCGCGATCACGCCGGGTCGCTTCGTGCTCGGCGGCTCGAGCCGTCTCTGTGAACGGCCCGTGGGCGAGCTCGTCGAGGCACTGCGGGCCGCCGGGGCGCGCATCGACTACCGGGGCCGAGAGGGTTGCCTGCCGCTCTCGATCCGGGGCGGACGGCTCGAGGCGACGGAAGTCGCGGTCGACGCCTCGCGATCGAGCCAGTTCCTCTCCGCCCTTCTGCTCGCGGCCGTGGGCGTCGAAGGCGGTCTCGCGGTGCGCGCGACGGGCGAGGTCGTCTCCGAGCCCTACGTGGCGACGACGCTCGAGGTCCTGCGCGACTTCGGGCACGGGGCCGACGCCGGGCCGGTGTATCGGGTCCGACGAGGCGCCCGGATCACGCAGCGCTACACCGTGCCGGGAGACTACTCGTCGGCTGTCGCGCTGCTGTGTGCGGCGGGGGTGGCGGGTGGCGCGGTGTCGCTGACCGGCCTGCGATTTCCTTCCGCGGACGCAGACGCCGGGGCCCTGCCCGTTCTCGAGGAGTTCGGGGTGCGGGTGTCGGCCGGGCCCGCAGCCGTCGCAGCCGCGGCGGACCGGGGCGGGTTGCGGCCCGTCGTGGCCCGCGCCACGGATTTTCCGGATGCCGTTCCTGCCCTGGCGGCGCTCGCGGCTTTCGCGCCCGGCCGGAGCCGGTTCGAGGGCATCGGGCACCTGCGCCTGAAGGAGAGCGACCGCATGGCGGCGCTGACCTGCCTGATCGAGTCGGTCGGCGCTCGCGCCGCGGCCACGGGCGACACGCTAACGGTCGACGGGCCCGCAGGAGCTGCGGCGTCGAATCTCACGCGGATCGCGACCTTCCGCGACCACCGCATCGCCATGGCCGCGGGCCTGCTCGCCCTGCGGATGCCGGGGCTCCTGATCGAAGACCCCGGCTGTGTCACGAAATCGTATCCGGCCTTCTTTCTGGATCTCGAGAGCCTCGCCATGCGCTGAAACCGCTCGCGACAATCCTAGAGACAGAGACCCATGCAGGCGCGCGAATCCGACGCGAGCGGGGAAAGGCTGCCCGAACGGTACCCGATCGCGGCATACCGCGACCGTTGGCTCGATCTGCTGGAGCTGGAGCATGACGTGCTCGCGCCCGCGGTCGACTTCGGTGCTGAGGGCGAGGATCTGCTCGTCTGGCGCGAACCGATCGAGGGCCGCCCGATCGCGGGCGGCCGTGTCCCCCGCAGCAGTCGCGCTGCGTTGTTTCTGCAGGCGGCCGCGGCCGGTGCCTTCTTCGCCGCGCGTGGGATCGGCCTTGGAGCGGTGGATCTCGACGACGCGGTCTGGGACGACGGCGGCGGCCCGAGGCTCTGGCTGACGCGGACGCCGGAGGCCGCACGCACCGGAGGTCCTGCGTCGCCGGCCGCCGGTCTCGAGAGTCTGCTCCGGCGCCTCTACGACTACGGTGGCCGGATTGCCAGCTCGCCGGCGCAGTCGCTGGCCCGGCGGCTGGCGGCGCCCGAGGCCGCGTTGCGGCGCCCCGAGTACTGGGTCGCCGAAGCATTTCGCGCCTTCCCCGAGCTCGCCCGGCTCGGCTCGGCCGGAGCACGCCAGCGCTGCCTCGGTCTGCCGGGGCGCGCCTTACGAACCGCTCGGGCGCGTGCGCTTGCCGAGAAGGCCCGGGCGATTCTCTCCGGTTCGGCGCCGCGACTCTTCGGGATGGATGGGTCGCCGCTGACGCCCGGCGGGGCCCTGGGCCTGGATCCGCCCGCGCGCAGCGTTGGCGACGCCAGTCGCCGCTTGCGAGCCGGCGCGGGAGTCGATCGCCGTCTCGTCTGGATCGCCGTTGCCCCGGAACGGTGGGACCCCCTCTCGCGCCGGTCCCTGGACGCCGCGCGCCTGGCGCTCGGCGACCAGGTCCAGTGGGTCACGGTGCCGGAGAGCCTTCCGATGCCCGAGGGCCCGGACGAGTGGCGGCGGGCACTCTGGATTCCGTGCGGCACCATAGCCGCATCCGTCCGGTTCTACGAGTGGTTCGCCGAGCTCGGGCAGATGGACTCGGCGCGCGCGAGAGTGAGCGCGCGCGCGTTTCTCTCCAGTCCGGAGCTCGCCCGTTACGTCGCCGACCCGACCGGCGACGCGCCGGTTCCGGCTCTGGACCAGGAGCCCGCCCCTGAGCGAGCGCCGGGGCCGCCGGTGGACTCGGGCTCCGTCGCCGCGTCGGGAGATCCCGGCCGCGCCATCGAACTCCTGCTCCAGGTCGGGAGGAAGGACCTGGCGCTGGATCGGGCGAAGCGATGGGTCCTCGCCCAGCCGGAGCGCGGCGTCGAAGCGTGGTTCTCCCTCTCCGCCCGGCTGGCCGCGGAAGTCGACGACGCCTTCGTCCCCTGGCTCGAGGCGATCGAGGCCGAGCGCGAGATTGCCGGTGGGCGCCTCGTGGAGGCCAGGGCGAGGCTCGACCGTATCGAGAGGGAAACATCGCCGAGCGCGGCAGAGAGGCGGCGGGCGGGCCTGCGTGCGGCGGAGGTGGCCGTCCTTCTCGGCGACGCGAAGGATGGCGGGAGGCGCGCCGCGGCGTGGAGGCGCACGTACCGCCACCCCCCGGCGCAGGAGCTCGTGAGGGCCCTGCGTCTGCTGGCTGCGGTCCAGTCTCGCGACGGGCGAATCGAGCCGGCACTCGACCTGCTCCGGGAAGCGGAGCGCAGGGGCGCGGCTCTGCCCGATACCGAGCGGGTCGAGACGGCTCTGGCGAGGGCGCAGGTCCTCGCACTGGCGGGCCGCTTCGAGGAGGAGACCGCGCTCTACGAGGCGCTCCGGCCACTGGCCCTGGGTGCGGCCGACGAAAAAATCGCGTCGCGATTTCTTGCGCAGGAAGCGCGCGGGTTGCTCGACAGGAGAGACTACCGGCGAGCCATCGTCCGTCTGGAAGAGGCGATCGCTGCGGCCCGCGACGACCCGGGAGAGCTCGCGGCGCTCTCGCTCGACCTCGCGGCAACGCTCTACCACGCCGGCGACTCCACGAAGAGCGAGGCCTCGCTCCAGCTGGCGGCGTCGGCAGCGGCTGCCGCCGGCCGAGAGGACCTCGCGCGGATCGCGCGCGGTAACCGGATCGAGCTCCTGATCAACCGGTGTGCCTTTGTGGAAGCCGAGCAGGAGATCGCCGCGCTCCAGCAGAGCGCTCGCAGCGACCGCGACGAACCGCGACTGCTCGTCGCGCTGCATCACCGCAGCCGCCTCGCCCTCCGGCGCGGGCACCTGGCCGCCGCGGCGCGCGACAACGCCGCCGCGCGGGAGCTCTCCGAACGCCTCTGCGACCGGCTGGAGATCGGCGAGCTGTGGTTGGAGCAGGGGGACCGCTGCGCCTACGAGTCCGATCTCGCCGGGGCGCGAGTCGCCTGGGAGAAGGCGGCGGCGGATCCACCGGATCGCTGCGACAGCGACGACATTGCCCGCGAGCGGCTCCGCGAACTGTCGTGGAGGGAGCAGGGCGGGCCTCCGCCGGCAGCCGTCGCAGAGCTCGATGCGCTCGCCGCCCGCGACCCGGTGCGGGCGGCCGAGTCTGTCGCGCGCTGGACCGGCCTGTGCGGTGGGGGCCTGGTCGCAAAGCCTCTCCAGGAGCGGGCCACGCGAACTCTGTGCGAAGCGGGGGCCAGGGCGCTCGCCGAACGCGTCTTCGGGGCGATCGGCGCCAGAACCTCGGAGGACGCCTTGCGCGCGCTGCGCCGGGCCGTCGTTTCGGCCCTGCAGGGAGAGGATGCCGCGCCCCGGCCGGCGCTCGAGAGCCTCGGTCTCTCGGGCCTTTCCGTGCGCGATGTCGGGGGTCGCGAGATCGTCCATCTCGGCGTGCTCCCGGCGCAGGCCGTGGGAGGGCCGGGCGTGCCGCTCGACGCCGGCGGCGCCCGATTCACTCTCGTGCTCGCTCCGCCCGACTCCGAGGACGTCGCGAGGGCGGTGGCGCTGCTGCTCGAGACGCTCCTGTATCGCGCCGAGGCGGACTCGCTTCCCCGCGAGGGAGCCGCCGGATGGGCGCGCCTCGGCATCGTGACGGCGGATGCCTCGATGGACGAACCGTACCGGAGGTTGGCGCGCTTTGCGCCGCAGCCGGTGACCGTACTCGTTCTCGGCGAGTCGGGCTGTGGGAAGGAGGCCGTGGCGCGGGCGATCCACCGCCTCTCGCCGCGCTCGTCGGGTCCCTTCATCGCGGTCAACATCCCGTCGATCCCGGCGGCGCTGCTCGAGAGCGAGCTGTTCGGCCACGCGCGGGGAGCCTTCACGGGCGCGGAGCGCGAGCGCCGGGGCCTGCTCGAGGAGTCCAGCGGAGGAACGATCTTCTTCGACGAGATCGGGGACCTCGCCGCGCCACTGCAGGCCAATCTCCTGCGCGCGCTGCAGGAGCGCGAGATCCGCCGCGTCGGCGAGAACCGTTCGCGGCCGGTCGATCTGCGGGTCGTCTCGGCGACGTCCCGCGACCTGGCGAGAGAGGTGGAGGCCGGGCGCTTTCGCGAGGATCTCTACTATCGCCTCCACGTCGCCCTGATCCGGCTTCCACCCCTGCGCGACCGCGGACGCGACGCGCTCGTCCTGGCCCGGCATTTTCTGGAGCGGTACGCCGCCGAGTTCGGGCGCGGAGCCCTGCGCCTGTCGGCGGAGGCCGCCGCTGCGCTCGTGTCGCATCCCTGGCCCGGCAACGTCCGCGAGCTGCAGAACGCCATGGCGCAGGCCGTCGCCCTCGCCGACCGGGACGGCCTCGTCACGCCGGGGCTTCTACCCGAAGCGGTGCGCGCCGCCCGCCGGGCCGAAGGACCACCGAGCGACTATCGGACGCGCGTCGATGCCCACCGGCGCAACCTCATTGCCGATGCCCTCGATCGCAGCGGAGGCAACCGCAGCCGCGCCGCGCGCGATCTGGGACTATCCCGGCAGGCGCTGCTGTATCTGATCCGCGAGCTGAAGGTTCCGGAGCAGCGGCCCGGGCGGGGATCGAGAGTGTGAGCCCACCCGTATACTCCCGCTGTGATTTCCCTGCTCGACATCGTCGGCCCGGTCATGGTCGGGCCGTCCTCGTCGCACACGGCCGGTGCCTGCCGCCTGTCCCGCGTGGCACGGGCGCTGCTCGAGGAAGAGCCGGTGGAGGCGCGTTTCGAGCTCCACTCCGCGTTCGCCAAGACGATGCGGGGTCACGGCACGGACCGCGCCCTCGTCGCGGGAGCGCTCGGCATGGAGGTCGACGACCCGCGTCTGAAGGACGCGCTCTCCCTCGCGAAGGATCGCGGCCTCGCCTTCGCGCTCAAGCCGAAGAACATGGGCCCCGAGGCCCATCCGAACAGCGTGGCGATCCACCTCGCCGGGCGGACGCATGCCATCTCGATCCTCGGCGCCTCGATCGGGGGAGGACTGATCGAGATTCGCGAGATCGACGGCTTTCCGGTCTCGATCTCCGCGAAGGATCCGTGCCTGCTGCTGTTCTACGAGGACCGGCCGGGCATGGTCATGCGCGCCTCCGAGATCATCGGGCGGCGCGGCATCAACATCGCCTCGATGGAAGTGCTGAGGCGGGGCAAAGGCGACCAGGCATTCATGCGGATCGACCTCGACGCCGCGCTGCCGCACGAGGACGTCGCCGCACTCAAGCAGATCCCCGGGGTGGGCCGGGTGCACGTGCTCGATCGCGTGGCCGGCGGCGCGCCGATCACCTGAGGCGGGAGGGAACAGACGACATGGGAGAGATCAACACCTTCGCCGATCTGCTCGACGTGGCCGGCCGGACGGGCCGGCCGCTCGACGAGATCTTCCTCGACGCGGAGTGCGCCGAGCGCGAATTGCCGCGGGAACGCCTTTTCGCCACCTTCCTCGAGCGATGGTCGGTCATGAAGGACTCGGTCCGCCGGGGGCTGGAAGGCGGGAAATCGTTCTCGGGCCTCGTCGGAGGCGATGCGAAGAAGATCATCGACTTCTCGGCCGGCGGGGACATCGCGGGGGGAAGGGTGGTCGCGCGGTCGATCGCGTATTCGATCGCGGTCCTCGAGGAGAATTCGCGGATGGGAATCATCGTCGCCGCGCCCACGGCCGGAGCGGCGGGAATGGTGCCCGGAACGCTGCTCGCGATGGCGGAGGAGCGCGGGTTCGACGACGCCCACACGGCACGCGGCCTGGTCGTCGCGGGCGGATTCGGCGCTCTCGTCGCGGGGAAGGCCGAGCTCTCCGGCGCTGCCGGGGGATGTCAGGCCGAACAGGGCGTCGGCGCCGCGATGGCGGCGGGAGCCCTCGCATTCCTGCTCGGCGGGACTCCGCGCATGTCGGTGCATGCGGCCGCCCTGACGCTGCAGAACACACTCGGCCTCGCGTGCGATCCGGTCGCGGGCCTCGTCGAGGTGCCGTGCGTCGTGCGCAACGGCTTCACGGCGATGCTCGCTCTGGCCGGCGCGCAGACGGCTCTGGCGGGCGTCGAGAGCGTGATCCCGATGGACGAGGTGGTCGAGGCCATGGTCCGGATCGGCGAGGCGATGCCCCGCTCGCTCAAGGAAACGGCCGACGGCGGCCTGGCGATGACGCCGACCGGGTGCCGGATCCGGAACGAGCTCTACCAGATCCGGTGACCTCCGCCCGCCTGGGCTCGCGCGCCGCGCTGCTCCTCGCGGGCGCCTGCCTGCTCTCGTATGCAAACGGGCTGACGGGCGCGTTCACGTACGACGACAAGGCGATCGTCCGGGACAACCCGCGGATCCGCGTGCCGGCGCGGGTCGACGAGATCTTCACAACGCAATACTTCGGCGGGCCTTCGGGCACGGGAACGGCCTATCGGCCCCTGCTGCTGCTCTCGTTCGCGCTGCAGTGGTGGATCCACGGCGGCGCCGTGATTCCGTTTCACGTCGTGAACGTGCTCCTCCACGTTCTGGTTACCGTTCTGCTGGCGCGGCTGTTGCTGCGGATCGGCCTCGCGCCGCCGGTCGCCCTCGCGGCGGCCCTTCTCTTCGCCGTCCACCCCATTCACGTCGAGGCGGTGACGAGCGTGGTGGGGAGGGGAGAGACCCAGGCGGCGGCCCTCACGCTCGGCTTCCTGCTCCTCGGGCTGCGGTGGACCGATGGACTCGGGCGGCGCTGGCTGTCCTTGTCTGCCGCGCTCGCGCTCTATCTGCTGGCCAACCTGACGAAGGAAAGCGCGGCGGTCGCGCCGGCGCTCCTCTTTCTCTGTCTGGCCTGGCGCGGGGACGGGCCAACCCCGGCACGGCTCGTCGGGGCGCTCACGCGCGCATGGCCCATTTACCTCGGCGCCGCGCTGGTTCTGTCCGCCGTCTTCCGGCTGCGCGCCGCGGTCCTCGGAGGAGCGATCAAGGGGGGCGGGACGGGAATCTTCGAGCTCGAAAACCCCCTCGCCCCCCTGCCGCCGCCCGAGCGGGCGCTCAACGCCTGTGCGATCTTCTTCCGGTACCTCGGCCGCCTCGCGGTGCCGCTGCGCCTCACATCGGATGAGTCCGCCTGGTCGATCTGCCTCGTCGGGCGACACGAGATCCTCGCGTGGGCCGCGCCGATCCTGCTCGTCGCGCTCGTGTTCGCATCCCTGTGGCGGCTGCCGCGGCGCGAGCCGGCCGCGCTGGGCCTCCTCTTTCTCTGCGCCGCGGCCCTGCCGACTTCGAACCTCCTCTTTCCCACGGGGACGATCTTCGCGGAGCGGCTGGCGTATCTGCCGTCGGCCGGCTTCTGCCTGATCGCGGCCACCTGGATCGCGGGCAGCGCCGCCGACTTCGACTCTCTGCGCCGCGGTCGCGCCGTCCTCCTCGCCGCCGTCGCACTCGGCTACGCAGCACGGTCCGTCGCGCGCAATCCGGTCTGGGCGAGCGACGAGGCGCTCTTTTCCAACATGGTCCGCGTTTCACCGGCGAGCGCGAAGGCGCACTACGATTTCGCTTACATGTCGGCCGAGACCGGAGCGCCGCGCCGGGCCCTCGAGCATTACAAGCGCGCTGCCGAGATCTATCCGGCCTACTGGGACGCCTGGGCCGGGCGAGGACGGATGGAGCGGGTGCTCGGCGACTCCGCGGCGTCCGAGGCGTCCTATGCCGAGTCGGTGCGGATCGCTCCCGCCTCGGAGAACGGCTACTACGGTCTCGGTCTTGCGCGCGAGGATCGGCAGGATGACCGCGCAGCGGAGGAGGCCTATCGCCGCGGGCTCCAGGCGAATCCGCAGTCGCTGCCGCTCGCCTACCGGATGGCGCTTCTCCTGACCCGCCAGAATCGACCGAGCACGGAGCACGCCTGGCGCCGGGCACTCGCGATCGACCCGGGATCTCTCCCCGCGCGCCTGGCGTACGCCGACTGGCTCGCCGCTGCGACGCGCCCGGACGAGGCGAGGGCCCAGGTGCGGGAGGCACTGCGGCTGGCCCCGCGCTACAAGCCCGCGCAGGAGAAGATGAAGCTCCTTCAGTCCGCGGCGCCACAGGCCGGCCCTCGAACCCCCTAGTGGATCCGGTCGTCCCGGTGGATCTCGACCTCGGCGGGCGGCGGACGGTTCGCCAGCTCCCGGCGCCGCGCGGCCCTCGCCGCGACCCGCGGGTATCGCCGGTGGTAGAGCTTGAGAAGGCCGCGCGCCAGCGCGTAGGTTCCGAGGCCGGCCGCGACGGCGAGGATCGTCGTGCCGACGAGAAATGACAGCAGTCGCGGCTCGACGCCCGGGCCGCGGAAGGCCACCCAGAAGTCGTGGTGCAGGATCCGCTGCCACTTGAGGGGCGGGACGTGGGCGGGGGCGTAGCCGAGGATCACGCGTCCGAGGCGGTAGCCGAGGGCATAGACGGGCGGGAGGGTCCACGGGTTGCCCGCGAAGGAGCCGAGCACCGTGTCGAGCTTGTTCAGCCGGAGGACGACGGCGAGCACGATGGCGACGATGAAGTGGAATCCGATGAAGGGGGAGAGCCCGACTCCCACACCGAGTGCGACGGCGGCAGCAACGCGCTCCGGCGGCTCCTCGCGCCCCATCAGCTCGAGCAGGAGCTGAATCCGGCGCCGGCGCAGGGACTTGCGCCGCCGGGTCGTCGTCGGACCGCTGGCGGAGGTCGGATCGGTCATCGCGGCCGCCCCAGGTGGTCGTGACCGAGGTCCTCGATGTTGCGGTCTCCTCCCGGCCCGGAAAGCGCCGCGCCGGTTCCGGGCTCGACGCGCCCGATCCTCGTGATCGGGGAGCCGAGAGCCGCCGCGGTGGCGTCGAGCCGCGCGGCGTTCCTTGCGGGCACGGTGAAGAACAGTTCGTAGTCGTCCCCGCCCGACAGCGCGAGGTCGACCGGGTCGAGCTTCTCCATCGCGGCGAACGCCAGGAGTGCGGTCGAGAGCGGCAGCCGCTCCCGTTCGAGCACGATCCGAACGCCCGATGCGCGTGCGAGCCGGCCGGCATCCACACCGAGCCCGTCGGAGACGTCGATCGCCGCGCTCGCCAGCCCTTCGGCGCAGAGTGCGATCCCGAGTGCGACCGGAGGGACCGGGTCCCGGAAAACATCGACCAGGCGGCGCTGGGTCCTCGACCGACATCTCGGGGAAGCGGTCGGCTGGCGCAGCACCCTGGTCGGCGGCTCCCCCGCCGCGAGCTGGCGCGCGGTCAAGTAACAGCCCGCCGCAGCCTCTCCCGGACGGCCGGTGAGGTAGGCGAGGTCCCCCCGGAGCTGCCCCGGAGCGCAGCAGCGGCTGTCCCTCGGGCCTCCCCCAGAAGGCCACCGAGACCACGGCCTGGGGAGCGGCCGAAAGGTCTCCCCCGACCAGGCTCGCCCCGAACTGGCCGGCCCGTGCGATCGCGCCGCGCGCGACGGCCAGCGGATAGGCCTCGCCGCGCGCAGCGGGGAAGCCGACGGATAGGAGGAAGAACTCCGGCCGGGCTCCCATCGCGGCCAGGTCGGACAGGTTCACGGCGGCGGCCCGTCGGCCGAGGCGCTCCGGGTCCTCGCCGGGCAGAAAGTCGACGCCCTCGACCAGCAGGTCGGTCGTCGCCGCGAGCAGGCCTGCCTCGCGCGCCAGCAGCGCGGCGTCGTCGCCCGGTCCGAGCAGGACCGCCTCGTCGCGGGGCACGAGCGCGCGGAGCTTCTCGACGAACCGGTCCTCGGGTCTCACGCGCGCGGCGCGGCCGGCGCCTTCCGCGGGTGCGGCACCGTAACGGGAATTTCGCGGGCCGGCGTCTCGGTCACCTTCGGCCCGGGCTTCTCCGGCTCCGCCGCGGCATCGTCCTCCGGTGGGAGCAGGGCGATCGCGAGGACCTCGTCCATGCTGTCGACGTAGCGAAACGTCAGCCCGTGAAGAATCCGGGGCGAGATCTGCGTGACGTCGCGACGGTTCATCTTCGGGAGGACGATCGTGGTGATCTTCGCGGCCCGGGCTGCGAGCACCTTTTCCTTGACGCCGCCGATCGGAAGAACTTCCCCCCGCAGCGTGATCTCACCCGTCATGGCGACGTCGCGGCGGGTCTTGCGTTGCGTGAAGGCGGAGATGATGGCCGTCGCGATCGTGATGCCGGCCGACGGCCCGTCCTTGGGGATCGCGCCCGCCGGGCACGTGGATGTGGACGTCATGGGTCTCGAAATAGTCGTGTCGATGCCCAGTTCGGCCACGTGCGCGCGCGCATAGGAGAGCGCCGCCTGGGCCGATTCCTTCATCACGTCGCCGAGCTGTCCGGTGAGCCGGAGGCCGCCTTTGCCGCGTCATCGCGAGCGCCTCGACGAAGAGAATGTCGCCGCCGGCCGAGGTCCAGGCCAGGCCGGTCACGACGCCGACCTCGTCCTGCGTGAGTTGCTCGTCGCGGAAGTGCTTGCCGGGCCGAGAGCTTCTCGATCGAGGCCGCCGAGACCCGGTAGCGGCGCGCCTTTCCCTTGGCACCGCAGACCGCCACCTTGCGGCAGACCGAGCCGATTTCGCGCTCGAGGTTGCGCAGGCCCGCCTCGCGCGTGTACGCCTGATGACCTTCTCGATGCCGCTGTCCGTGAACTCGATGTTTGCCTCGGTCACCCCGTTTTCGTCCATCTGCTTGGGGACCAGGTGGCGCTGGGCGATCGCCATCTTCTCCTCGTCCGTGTAGCCGGAGAGACGGATGACCTCCATCCGGTCGCGGAAGGCGGGCTGGAATCGGGTCGAGCACGTTGGCCGTGGCGATGAACATCACCTTCGAGAGATCGAAGGGCACGTCGAGGTAGTGATCGCGGAAGGTGAAGTTCTGCTCCGGATCGAGCACCTCGAGCAGCGCCGACGAGGGGTCGCCGCGGAAGTCCGCGCCGATCTTGTCGATCTCGTCGAGCATGAAGACCGGATTGTTGGTGCCCGCCTGCTTGATGCCCTGGATGATCCGGCCGGGCATCGCGCCGACATAGGTGCGGCGATGGCCGCGGATCTCGGCCTCGTCGCGCACGCCGCCGAGCGACATGCGCACGAACTTGCGGTCCAGGGCCCGGGCGATCGAGCGCCCGAGCGAGGTCTTGCCGACGCCCGGCGGTCCGACGAAACAGAGGATCGGGCCCTTCAGGCTCTGTCTTCAGGGCTTGCGCACGGCCAGGAACTCGAGGATGCGCTCCTTGACCTTCTCGAGGTCGTAGTGGTCCTCGTCGAGGATCTTGCGGGCGCGGTCGATGTCCTTGGAGTCCTCGGAGACCACACTCCAGGGCAGCCCCGTCATCCAGTCGAGGTACGTGCGGATGATCGCCGTCTCCGCCGAGTCGGGATGGCATGCGCTCGAGCCGCTTGATCTGCTTCTCGATCTCGGTCGACGCCTCCGGGGGAATCTTCTTGTCGGCGATGACGCGGCGGTAGGCGTCGAGCTCCTCGGAGATCTCTTCGCCTTCGCCGAGCTCCTGCTGGATCGCGCGCAGCTGCTGGCGCAGGTAGTACTCGCGCTGCGACTTGTCCATCTCGCCGCGGGCCTGCGTCGAGATCTCCTGCTGCATGGTCAGGACCGTGATCTCCTTGGCCAGGCTGTCGTTGACGAGGCGCAGGCGCTCGATCGCATCCGTTGATTCCAGGATCTTCTGCGCGTCCTCGAGCTTCAGGTCGAGGTTCGAGGCCGCGAGATCCGCCAGGCGCGCCGGGTCGTCGAGGTTGCCCGCGATGACCATGACCTCGGGGGAGATGTTCTTGCCGAGGGAGACCGACTTCTCGAGATTCTGCTTCACGCTGCGCAGAAGCGCCTCGTGCTCGGGAGGAAGCTCTTCGGGCGTGTCGGATTCCTCGAGCCGGGTGATCTTCGCCTTGAGATACGGGTCCTCGGCGAGCACCGAGTCGATCCTCGCACGCGACAGGCCCTGAACGAGGAGGCGGATGCGGCCGTCCGGCAGCTTGAGCATTCGCATGATGGCCGCGACGGTGCCGACCGCGTAGAGCTCGTCGGGCCGGGGCGTCTCGTTCTGGCCGTCGCGCTGGGCGACGAGCATGATGATGCGCTGCTCGGCGAGCGCGGCGTCGACGGCGTTGATCGACTTTTCCCGGGATACGGAGAGCGGCAGGATGATGAACGGGAAGACGACGACGTCCTTGAGCGGCAGGACCGGAAGGATGTCGGGAATCGGGAGGTCGGCGTCCCGCTCCGTCGCGATTTCCTTTTCGTCGATCTCGGCCATGGCTGCCCGTTACTCCTCGTTCTCGGGATGGATCGGGACGTCGATCTCCTTTTCGCGCAGGTCCGGCACGCGCGGCAGGATCACCTCGAGCAGGCCCTGCCGGAGGCGCGTCTTGGCGTGGTGCGAGTTGACCGGACGGGGGATCGGAACCGACTTCACGAAGCCCCCGAAGTACCGCTCCATGCAGAAGAAGCGCATGCCTTCCTTGGCGCGAATGCGGCCCTTTTTCGTGCCCCGGATCATCACGACCCGGCCCCGGATGGTGACCCGGACGTCGGACGCCTCGACGCCGGGCAGCTCGACCAGGATGCGGATCGTCTCGCCGTCGTCCACGACGTCCACGTTGGGGTCCCAGGATGAGGCAGTGGTCGCGCCCGCGTTGTTCGTCTCGACGAATGCCGCGAACAGGCGGTTGAGCTCGCCCTGAAGGCGCGAGAGCTCGACGATCGGACCGTAGAACTTGGCCGTGCGCTTTACCACGCGTAAAACCCTGTCATCCAGAGGGGAGCGACGGATCCGCGGGAAGGCGGCGTGGCGGCTCGGGAAGGGATCCCTCGGGCATGCGGCCCTCGGGATGACCTCGTGGGGCTTCGCCTCACGAGGTCACCTTCGCGTCGGCGCGGCCGATCAGGTTCTTGAGCTCGTGGAGGAACTCGTCCACGTCCTCGAACTTGCGGTACACGGACGCGAAGCGGACGTAGGCGACCTTGTCGAGCTCGCGCAGGCGTTCCATCACGATGGCGCCGACCCGGGAAGTCGCCATTTCGCGCTCCTCCGCGTCGTGCAGCAGCGATTCCACCTCTTCGACGATCTTGTCGAGCTCGATGGGGGGAACCGGCCGTTTTTCGCAAGCCTTCGAAAGGCCCATCCGCAGCTTGTTGCGGTCGAACCGCTCCCGGCGACCGTCGTTCTTGACCACCATGTAGGGAATCTCTTCGATCGTTTCGTAGGAGGTGAAGCGGCGGCCGCAGGCCGTGCACTCTCTTCTGCGGCGAATGACCTCGCCCTCGCGGCTCTCGCGGGAGTCCACGACCCGGTCGTCGACCGCGGCGCAGAAGGGGCACTTCATCGTGCTCAAGCTTATCCGAGATCGAGCGGCGAATTCGGCGGCCGCCGTCAGGGTCGCGACCCCCGGGACTCGCTCGGAGCCTTCCGCTCCACCTCCACCTCCACCTCGACCTCGGCCGATCCTGCCAGCGCCGTGAGCCCTTTCTTGCGCAGCGGGCTCGTGGCGAAGAGGGTGAATCCGATGAGGGAGATCGGCACGAAGGAAATCGCATGCGACAAGAGCGCGACGCCCGTGGCCGTCGCGACCGGCACGCGAAAGACATCGGTGAGGGCGAATTGCACGGCCGCGTGATAACCGCCGACACCTCCGGGCGTGGGAACGGCGAGTCCGAGGACCGCCGCCGTGGTCACGACGTAGGCCGCCGACAGCGGGAGCCCGAGCGCGAAGGCCCGCATGGTGCAGTACATCTGGACGTTGATGACGAACCACATGCCGAAGGATCCGGCGGCCACCGCCAGGGCCAGCCGCGGCCTCTTCAGGGACGCGAACCCGTCCAGGAACGTGTGCGCAATGCGCCGGGCGATCGGCCGGAACCGGTCCGGCAGGAACCGGAAGGCGCCCTCGAGGAGACGCTCGGTGGCCGGCCGCCAGAGAACGGCGAAGAGCGCGACGGTCACGGCGGCGGCGGCGACACCGGCCGCGACCCACCGCACCCGGCTCGAGCCGAGAGAGCCCATCGATCCGGTCGAGGGCTGGGTCGCCAGGGCGAGACCGAGGAACGAGAGCTGTGCCAGGGCGTCGAGGACACGCTCGAACACGATGGATGCGAGCAGGGCCGGGAACGGGAGACCCTCCTCGCGGGCGAGCAGGGCGGGCCGCAGGATCTCTCCGGCGCGCGCGGGCAGCACGGTGTTGGCAGCGAATCCGACGGCCGTCGCGCGGAACGCCGGGAAGTAGGGCACGCGCCCGAGCGGCCGCAGGATCCAAACCCAGCGGATCGCGCGCAGCGCGAAGACGATCAGCGAGAGGCAGACGCTGGTCGCGAGCCAGGCCGGCGACGCCGAGGCGATCTCGCGGGCGATGGCCGACAGCGGAACGCGCGACAGAAAGAACGCGAACAGGCCGGCCGCGAGCAGTATGGAAACCACCGCCTGGAAGCGGCGCGAACGCAGCAGCCCCATCATCGAGTGACGGAGATCACCGCGGGGCGCGGGTCGGCAGCGCCTCGCCGCGAGCGAGCCCGGAGGCTCACGAACGCCCGGAGGATCACCCTCCGGTTTTAGCATTTCGCGGGCCCGTTTGCCTTAAAAATGAGGCGAAGGATCGATAGCGCTTGACTTTCCGGCGTATTTTTCACATTCTTTTTCTTAAATTTTCGGGGGGAAGTAATGTTCATGGATAGGAAGGCGCTCCGCATCCTGGCGCTCGTCGTCGCGGCAATCCTGGTTCGAGCGCGTGGCGCCGCGGCACAGCCGATCGGAGTCATCGACACCCCGACGGAAAACCAGACGGTCTCGGGGATCGTTCAGGTCTCCGGCTTCGTGCTCGACATGCACGCCGTCAGCGAGATCGATCTCCTGATCGACGGCAACCCGACGAATCGTGCGGAGATGAACCTGCCCCGGGTCGACGTTCTCGAGATCTTCCCGACCTACTATGGAAGCCCCACGGCCCAGCCGGGCTTCCTGACCTCCTTCCTGGCCCGCGGATTGAGCGACGGACTCCACACCGTCTCGATCAGCGTCATCGAATCGGCGGACCCGACTCCGCACGTCGTCGCGACGGTCGACGTGAACGTCGACAACACCCTGAATCAGGCTCCGTTCGGCTACATCGACATACCCGGGCCCGGCGGGCTCCAGGGCGCGACCGGCTCCTTTCCCGTCACGGGATGGGCGCTCGACGACATCGCGGTCGATCACATCGACTTTCTGATCGACGGCCAGATCGTATCCGGCTCGGTTGGCTCGGGCGCCCCGTCCCCGGCCGTCTACGGAACGCCGCGGCCCGACGTCGCCGCGGCCTTTCCGGACGTTCCCAATTCGCTGTATTCGGGCTATCAGGCCAACATCGACACCACCAAGCTCGACGACGGTGCCCACCTCCTGAAGGTGCGCGCCACGGACAACCAGGGAGCGTCGCGGGGACTCGGCAGCCGCGCAATCCAGGTCGCCAACAACGGGCAGAATCTGGGCCCCTTCGGCCAGATTGATTTCCCGCTCGACAAAGCGTCCCTCTTCTGCGGGACGTCCGTGGTGACCGACGTGTTTCCGTCGCCCTGCACGCCGGAGCTGTGCGGTTCGACGATCGCCGTCGTCAACGTGGTCAAGGGCTGGGCTCTCGACGTGGGAGCCCGGCTCGACCAGGGAAGAGTCGCGTACCTGGAGTTGCTGCTCGACGGGCAGATCATCGCCAATACGAGCAACCCGCTCGACTGCGTGCAGGTCGGCCAGGCGCTGACGAACTGCTATGGCCTGAGCCGGCCGGATGTCGCGCAGCACTACTCCGGCTATCCCGCCGCGGACATCGCCGGGTTCAGCTTCGCCTTTTCCCTGCTCCACCTCACCAACGACTCCTCCGGCCTGATTGGAATCTATCTGCCGGTCGCCAACGCGGGCGAGGCGCGCCTGGTGGGCTTCACCACTCCCGGTCAGCACAGCCTGCGCATTCGTGCGGGCGACGATCAGGAGACGGAGACGTCTCTGGGCGAGATATCGGTCGACGTCCTTTGCGACGAAACCAAAGGCGACCGGCCGGCCTTCGGCTACATCGACACGCCGACGAACTACGAATTCATCAACGGCATCGTGGACGTCTTCGGATGGGCGTACGACTTCCAGGGCGTGGTCAGCGTCAAGATCAACGTGGATGGCCAGGACGTCGGGACCGCGGCCTACGGCCTCGCGCGCCCGGACGTTCCGGCCAACGACCCGCGCGTCCCGACGTCGCTGGTCGGCTTCTCCTTCCTGCTCGACACGAGCAAGCTTTCGAACACCGAGCACGACATCGTGGCGTACGTCACCGACAAATCGGGCAACCGATCCGAGGTCGGGCGGCGCAAGTGCGTCGTCGACAACAACGTGGTCACCCACCAGTAGGGACAGAGCGGGGGAATCCCCGAGAAACCATCGCCCCGCCGTGAGGCGGGGCGTTTTGTTTTCCGTGGCCCTCGCGGATCGAGCTGCTGCGCGACCGCTGCGGGCTCCCGCATCGCGAACCTCATCCCTCCCTTCGGTCGGGAGACTATTCGCGATGCGAGCGGGTGTTTCGGCGGGGCGAGAAGGGGGCGCTCCGGCCTGCCTGAAGATCGGGTGTTCTAATCGTGGGCGTGCCGGACCCTGTCGACCATCTCGTGTATGCGGTGCCCGACCTCGAGCGGGCGGTCGAGGACCTGGAGGCGGTTCTGGGAGCGCGGGCCGCAGCGGGGGGAAGGCACCTGGACGAAGGAACCCGAAATGCCCTGATCGCCATCGGACCGGAGTGCTATCTGGAGATTCTCGCTCCAGACCCCGGACTGCCGCCGCCAGACAGGCCACTCTGGCTCGGGCTGGAGGGCTTGGCAGGGCCGCGCCTGACGGCCTGGGCGGTCAGAGTTCGGGATCTCGAAGGGCTTTCCAGCCGCGCGGCGGCTTCGGGTCTGCGGCTCGGGCCGATCCTTCCGGGGAGCCGGCGGCGGCCGGACGGTGCCCTCCTGGCCTGGAGATTCACCGACCCCCATGTGGTTGTGGCGGAAGGGCTCGTGCCCTTCTTCATCGATTGGGGAGTTTGTCCGCATCCAGCCGCCTCGGCGCCCGGCGGCGCCAGCCTCGTGGCGTTGCGCGCGGAGCATCCGAATCCCGCCGGAGTAGCGGCCCTGCTGCGCCCCTTAGGACTGAATCTGCCCATCACGAAGGGCCCCCGATCCGCCCTCATCGCCAACCTCGAGACAGCCCGCGGCCTCGTCGAGCTCCGATGACGCTCTACCTATCTGTGCGGCACCGGGACATTTGCTCGCATCGCGAATAGTCTCCCGACCGAAGGGAGGGAGGAGGTTCGCGATGCGGGAGCCCGCAGCGGTCGCGCAGCAGCGCGATCCGCGAGGGCGACGTTTACTTTCCCGCCTTGACCGCCAGCTCCCGCTTCTTCTTGGGAAGCGATGCGATGCGCGAGGCCTCGCCGAAGAGTGTCATCGCCTTCTGGATCTGCGGATCGCCACCGGCGAATGCCCTCCGGCCGGCCTCCGGTCCGAACTTGGCGTTCACGACCTCGGTCTTGATGGCAAGGTCGATGAGGCTGCGGTTCGCGTCATCCGCATAGGCCTTCGCGAGCTCGGCCGCCGTCGAGTACTTCGCGGACGTCTCGACGAACCGGAAGAACTCGTCGCGGATCGCGGGCGTGACGTCGAAGTCGGCGGTCACGTTGGGGTGGCGAGCCAGCCAGTCCACGGCGAAGTTGAAGAAGGCGTAGCGCGAGAGCAGCTGCTGGAGCAGCTTGGAATCACGGTCGTTCTTGACGATCACGTCGGGCGTGATGCCTCCCTGCGCGTACACGACCCGGCCCGCGTCCGTGTAGAAGACGCCGCCGTCCGAGCTCCCGTGCGGTGCCTCCTCGCCGGTCTGGGCGCCGGAGGCCGAGTCGGGATCGCCGGGATTCACGTAGGCCAGCAGATCGCTGTAGTCCCTCTGGATCCACCGGCCCGACGGTGTGTAGTAACGGGCCGTCGTCAGCGCGAGGCCGGCTCCGTAGGACAGCGTGTAGACGCTCTGGACGAGACCCTTGCCCCACGTGCGCTGGCCGACGACGAGACCCCGGTCATGATCCTGGATCGCGCCGGCCACGATCTCCGAGGCCGATGCGGAGCCGCGATTGACCAGCACCACGAGCGGCTGGTCGAAATGGGCGCCATCGCCGGGGGCGTAATACTCCTGCGCCGACGAGGCCGTCCGGCCCCGCGTGTAAACCACCATGGAGCCCTTCGGGACGAAGACGTCGGTGACATCCACGGCCTGCTCGAGAACTCCGCCGGGGTTGCCGCGCAAGTCGAAGAGCAGCTTCTGCATGCCCTCCTTCTTGAGCTTCTCGATGGCCTCGTAGAGCTCCTTGTTCGACGTGTGCGTGAAGTCGGAGAGCATGATGTAGCCCACGCCGGGCTCGAGCATGAACGCGTAACGCACGGACCTGGTCGGGATCTCGGCGCGCGTGATCGTCATGCGGATCGGCTCCGCGAAGCCCACGCGCCGGATCGTGATCGTGACCGTGGTTCCCTTGGGGCCGCGCAGCTTGCGGACGACGTCCTCGGTCGAGGTGTCCTCCTTGAGCTCCTCCTCGCCGACGTGGGTGATGATGTCTCCCGCCCGGATACCCATCTTGTACGCCGGCGTGCCCTCCATGGGGGCGATGACCGTGATCTTGCCCATCCGCTTCTGGATCTGGATGCCGAGACCGTAGAAGGAGCCGTGCTGCTTTTCCTTCATGGCCGAGAACTCGTCGGGCTCGAGGAAGGCCGTGTGGGGGTCCAGGCGGCCGAGCATTCCGTGGATCGAGGCGTAGACCACCTTGTCGGGCGCCAGGGGCTCGGGCGCCCAGTCCGACAGGGTCGTGAGTATGTCGGCGTATTCGTCGAGGGAGGGGGCCTCGCGCTCGGGCCGCGCGTCGAGCTTTCCGGCGAAGAGGCCCCCGGCCAGAGTCGCGCCAGCCACGAGGGCCAGGGCGAAGAGAAAGCGGGACTTCTGTCGGCTCAAGTGTCCTCCGAGCTGAACATTCTGGCACGCCGGTCGTCGAAAGTCTCGCGGGACCGGCGCGCGCGGCGTAAAATCGCTCCTGCGGGGGGATAGAACATGCTCGGCTCCATCGGAATGCCCGAATTGATCCTGATTTTTGTGGTGGCGCTGCTGGTCTTCGGGCCGAAGAAGCTCCCCGAACTCGGCAAGTCGCTGGGCCGAGGCCTGGCGGAGTTCAAGAAGGCCTCGGAGGATCTCAAGAAGACGATCGAGGACGAGATCGAGCAGGGCAAGCAGGAGGCGGCCTCCGTCAAGCGACAGGTCGATGAGGTCCGTGCCACGGTTCAGGCTTCAGCCCCCGTCGCCTCGGCGCCTCCGGTCGCTTCCCCCGAGGCCACAGTGCCGAGAGCGGAGCCGCAGCCGCCGATTCGACCGGTTTGAGCGGCTTCAACCCCCGCGATCTTCTCGAAGGCAAGGGCGGACATCCATCCGCTCCCGGGGAGGACGAGCTGCCCCGGATGGGCTTCTTCGAGCATCTCGAGGAGCTCCGCAAGCGGCTGATCGTCTCGATCGTCGCCGTCTTCGTGAGCTTTCTCGCGGCCTGGGCCTGGGCACCCGAGATCTTCGACTTTCTGGCGAAGCCGATCCGGCGCGTCCTGCCTCCCGGCCAGAGCCTGGCCTACACGACTCTGACCGAGCCGTTTCTGATGTACTTCCGCGTCGCCCTGCTGGCTGGAACGCTCATCGCCTCGCCCGTGCTGCTCTGGCAGGTCTGGCTCTTCATCTCTCCGGCTCTCTATCGGCGCGAGAAGCGCTGGATCCTGCCTTTCGTCGGGTTCGGAGCCCTGTTCTTCCTGTCGGGCTGCGCCTTCGCGTACTACGAAGCCTTCCCCCTGGTCGTCGGCTTTCTGGTCGGCGTCGGGAAGCCCTTCCAGGCCGTGATCACCATCAACGAGTACGTGTCGATGGCCACGAAGCTGATCCTCGGGCTCGGACTCTGCTTCGAGATGCCCATCCTCGTCTTTTTTCTCGCGCGCATCGGCATCGTCTCGGAGCGATGGCTGCTGTCCAAGTTCAAGTACGCGGTCCTGATCATCTTCATCGTGGCGGCCGTCATCACGCCGACTCCCGACATCGCGACCCAATGCGTCTTTGCGCTGCCGATGATCGCGCTGTACCTGCTCGGGATCGGAGTCGCCTGGGTCTTCCGGAAGCGGGAGGCTCCCCCGGAGCCGTAGGGCGAGTCCGCTCCTAGAGCCGGCCGTTGCGGCGCAGGATTTGCTCGATGAACTCCCGGACGGCGCCTCGTCCGCCGGGGCTCTTGAGGACGATCGTGGCCGCCTTGCGGGCTGCCGGAGCCGCGTCGGCGGGGCAGGCGGAGAGACCCGTCGCGGCGAACATCGGAATGTCCTGCTCGTCGTCGCCGATCGAGGCCGTCTCCTCCCGCGACAGGCCGAGCTTGCGCCGCACCGCCTCGAGACGGGCGCGCTTGTCCCGCACGCCCTGGTAGCAGAAGGGTACGGCGAGCTCGCGGGCGCGACGGGCAGTGGCCGGCGAGGAACGGCCCGAGACCCAGCACAGCGTGATCCCGGCGGACGCGGCCTTGCGCATGCCGTGGCCGTCCTTGGTATTGAAAACCTTGAGCTCGTGGCCGCGCCCGTCGAGATAGATCTGGCCGTCGGTCAGGACGCCATCCACGTCGAGAAACAGCGCCTTGATCCGAGCGGGCGCGGGCTTCCGGGGGGCCACTCTAGGAGATTCCCGCCGCGAGCAGGTCGTGCATGTGCAGCGCCCCGTCGAGGCGCCCTCCGGCGTCGAGCACGAAGAGCGCCGTGATCCGGTGCGTGCGCATCGCGTCGAGCGCGGCGGAGGCGAACTCTTCGCCGCCGATCGTCCGCGCACCCCGGCGGCAGCAGTCTCCGGCGGTCTTGTTGAGGTCGGCGGGATCCTTTTCGAGCAGTCGCCGCAGATCGCCGTCCGAAATCACGCCGAACAGGCGAGCGTCCCGGTCCACCACGGCGGTCACGCCCATCATCTTGCGGGACATCTCGTGGATCGCCTCGGGCATCGGCGCTGCGCTCCGCACACTGGGGATCCGCTCGCCGGTGCGCATCAAGTCGCGGACCTTGAGGAAGCGGCGGCCGAGTCGCCCGGCCGGATGCAGCGCGGCGAAGTCCTCGGCCTTGAAGCCTCGCCTCTCGGAGATCGACATGGCGAGCGCGTCGCCCATGGCGAGCATGGCGGTGGTCGAGGCGGTCGGGGCGAGATTGAGGGGACAGGCCTCGCGGGGAATCGCGACCGAGATCGCGATCTCGGCGGCGAGAGCAATCGGGGAGCCAGGCACACCGGTCATCGCGATCGTCCGAATCGAGCGTGCCCGCGCAAACTCCAGAAGGCGTGCGACCTCCGGCGTTTCGCCCGAATGCGACAGGGCCAGGATGACGTCGCCCGGCATCAACATGCCGAGGTCGCCGTGGCTCGCTTCGCCGGCGTGGAGGAAGTAGGCCGGCGTACCGGTCGAGGCAAGGGTCGCCGCAATTTTCTGGCCGATCAGCCCCGACTTGCCGATGCCGGTGACGCACAGACGGCCCTGCGACCGATCGATCACCTCGATCGCGTGCAGGAACTCCGGCCCCAGGTTGTCGATCTGGCGCCGGACGGAGTCGGCCTCGATCTCCAGGACCCTGCGCGCGGCTTCCAGGCTCATGCGCCTATCTTAAGCCGGGGCCTCATGGATCGGCATGGATCGGCGGGTCCGATCCCGTCGTCATCCCGAGGGCCGCAGGGATCCCTCGCTGCGCTCGGGATGACGGGGCGCGAGACGCGGGTCGGCCGGGAGGCATGCGCTGCCATGTCATGCTCAGCCGTCCGTCGGTTTATCATCCCGTCTCTCATGGAGCCGCTGACCCGGTACGTCGTCGCCTACGGCCTCCCGCTGATCTTCGGGATCGTCTTGCTCGAACAGCTCGGCGCTCCGATTCCGGCGATACCGGTGCTCATCGTCGCGGGCGCGCTCTCGATGGAGGGCGATTTCTCGGCGTGGCAGGTCCTCGTCATTGCGCTGACGGCGTCCCTGATCGCCGATTCCCTCTGGTACCTGCTGGGGCGTTCCCAGGGGAGCCGGATCCTGAAGACCCTCTGCAAGATCTCGTTGTCGCCGGACTCCTGTGTGCGCCAGACCGAGTCCGTCTTCGAGCGATGGGGAATGCCGTCGCTGCTGGTCGCGAAGTTCATCCCGGGTTTTTCGACCGTGGCCCCCCCGATGGCGGGCGCCACCGGCGCGGGCTGGGCCGAGTTCCTGCTCTACGACGGCGGGGGCGCACTGCTCTGGGCGGGGTGCGGCGTTGCCGGCGGCATGGTGTTCCACCGGGCGATCGACAAGGCCCTGGCCTTTCTCACCTCGATCGGAAGCGCCGCGTTCGCCCTGCTCGGCGCCGGTCTCGTCGCGTTCATTGCCTTCAAGTGGTGGCAGCGGCGTCGCTTCTACAAGGTGCTGCGAATGGCCCGGATCTCGGTCGAGGAGCTCCAGCGGCTGATGGACCAGGGCAAGAGCCCGCTCGTGCTCGACGTTCGGACCGTCAAGGGGCGTTCGGTCGACCCCCGGCGCATCCGGGGAGCCGCGGTCCTCGACGTCTACAACCTGGACGCGGAATTGAGGGAGTTGCCCCGCGACCGCGAGATCATCCTCTACTGCACTTGACCCAACGAAGCTTCGGCGGCCCGTGTGGCGCGCATGCTGTTCGACAGGGGGTTCAAGCTGGTGCGGCCGCTCGCCGGCGGGCTCGAGGCCTGGATCAAGGCGGGCTATGCCATCGACGGCGAGCCCCTGATCGCGATCCGGGAATCCGGCGCGTACGACAGGGCAACGATCGACCGGCTCCGGAAGTAAGATCCGCGCCAGAAAGAGGAGGACACAGCATGCGTCAAGGAAAACTGGGTATCGCGGGGCTGCTCCTGGCCGGACTTCTCGTCTCCTCGGCCGCCTGGGCCGCGACCAAGACGTACCAGGTCACCGGGCCGGTGCTCGAGGTCAGCGACAGCATGATCGCCGTCCAGAAGGGAAAGGATCGCTGGGAGATCGCTCGCGACGCGTCGACGAAGGTCACGGGCGACCTCAAGGTCGGTTCGAAGGTGACCATCGAGTACCGGATGACGGCGACGGCCGTCGATGTAAAAGCCGCGGCGCCGTCGAAGAAGAAGTAGTTCGAGGACGGTCGGGGGGAGTCCTAACTCCTCCCGACCAGCTCCCAGATCGCCACGAGCGATCGAATCAGCTCGGGCACCGTCTTCACGTCGAGTTGCGTGGAGCGGTCCGAGAGCGCCCGGTCGGGGTCGTCGTGGACTTCCAGGAAGAAGCCGTCGACGCAACCGGTCGCTGCGGCGGCCCGCGCCAGCACCGGGGCGTACTGCTTGAGCCCCCCCGTCTCCCTGCCGGCGCCCGGAAGCTGAAGGGAGTGCGTCACGTCGTAGAGGACGGGCTGGCCGAGCTCGCGCAGGATTGGAAACGAGCGCATGTCCACGACGAGGTTGTGGTAACCGAACGACGTGCCCCGCTCGCACAGGAGGACCTTCTCGTTGCCCGCGGCGCGGCACTTTTCGACCACCGGGCCCATGTCCTCCGGGGCCATGAACTGGCCCTTCTTGACGTTGACCGGCTTGCCCGTCCTCGCTGCGGCCACGACGAGGTCGCTCTGGCGGCAGAGGAACGCCGGGATCTGGAGGACATCGAGGACCTCCGCCGCCGTCCGCGCCTGCGCCGGCTCGTGGATGTCCGAGATGACGGGCAGGCCCGTCTTCGCTTTGACCTCGGCGAGGATCGCGAGCCCCTGTTCGAGGCCCGGGCCCCGGAAGGAGTCCCCCGCGGAGCGGTTCGCCTTGTCGAACGACGACTTGAAGACGATGCGCGCTCCGGTCTTCTCGGCGATCCGCTGGAGCCTCTCGGCCATCGCCAGAGAGTGCTCACGAGACTCGATGACGCAGGGACCAGCGAAGAAGAGGGGAGGCGCCCCGCCTCCCGCGACGTACCCGGGCGCGATCTGGACGGCCCGGGCTGACTTCAGGCGAGCTCCTCGGGAGCCGACCGCTCGACGCCGACGGGGACTTCGACACTGGCCGCACCCCGATGCGCACGGGCCGCGCGGATGAAGTCCTTGAACAGGGGGTGGCAGGCGAACGGCTTCGACTTCAGCTCCGGGTGGAACTGGCATCCGAGAAACCAGGGATGGTCGTCGTGGAGCTCGATGATCTCGACGAACTTCTTGTCCGGAGACATCCCCGTGAACGAGAGGCCCGCCTCCTTGAGGCGCGGCAGGAACTCCTGGTTCACCTCGTACCGGTGGCGGTGGCGCTCCCAGATCATGCCCTCGCCGTAGGCGCGGGCGGCGAAGGAGCCCGGCGCGAGTTCGCACGGATACTTTCCGAGGCGCATCGTGCCGCCGAGCGCCTCGACACCGATGAGGTCGCGCAGCTTGTAGATCACCTTGTGCCTGGGCTCTTCGTCGAACTCGGTCGAGTTGGCCTCCTCGAGCCCGGCGACGTTGCGCGCGTACTCGATGACGGCGGTCTGCAGGCCGAGGCAGATTCCGAAGAAGGGGACCTTCTTCTCCCGCGCGTAGCGAATCGCCTTCATCATCCCCTCGACCCCGCGCCGGCCGAACCCGCCCGGCACGAGAATCGCGTCGGCCCGGAAGAGGACCTCCGGGTACTGGTCCCCCTCGAGCGTTTCGGCGTCCACGTAGTGGAGCTTGACGCGGACGTTGTTGGCGATGCCCCCGTGGGCCAGGGCTTCATTCAGCGACTTGTAGGAGTCGCCGTAGTCCACGTACTTGCCGACCACCGCGACGTCGACGTCCCCCGTCGGGTTCTTGATCCGGTTGACCAGGCTCTCCCACTTCGAGAGGTCGCGGTCGTAATGGGGCAGGGAGAGGAGGTCGAGCAGGATCTCGTCGAGTCCCTCGGCGGCGAAGTGGAGCGGCACCTCGTAGATCGAGGGCACGTCCTTCGCGTTGATGACCGCTTCGACCGGGACGTTGCAGAAGAGCGCGATCTTTTTCTTGACCTCGGTCGGCAGGGCGCGGTCGGTGCGGCAGAGGAGGAGGTCGGGCTGGATCCCGATCGACAGCAACTCCTTGACCGAGTGCTGGGTGGGCTTCGTCTTCAGCTCGTCCGAGGCCTTGATGTAGGGCACGAGGGTCAGGTGGACGTTGATGGCGTTGCCCCGCCCCGCCTCCTGGCGGAACTGGCGAATCGCCTCGAGAAACGGCAGGGACTCGATGTCGCCCACCGTCCCGCCGATCTCGACGAGGACGACGTCGGCGTCGGTACCGACATGCCGGATCGATTCCTTGATCTCGTCGGTGATGTGCGGGATGACCTGCACGGTCTTGCCCAGGTAGTCGCCGCGGCGCTCGCGCTCGATGACCGTGGCGTAGATGCGGCCGGCGGTCGTGTTGTTGATCTTCGAGGCCGTCATCGAGGTGAAGCGCTCGTAGTGACCGAGGTCGAGGTCCGTTTCGGCTCCGTCGTCGGTGACGTAGACCTCGCCGTGCTGAAAGGGAGACATGGTCCCCGGGTCGACGTTGATGTACGGATCGAACTTGGCCATGGCGACCGAGAACCCCCGGGCCTCGAGCAGCGCACCGATCGACGAGGCCGCGATGCCCTTGCCCAGCGACGAGACGACTCCGCCGGTGATGAAAACGTACTTCGTGCTCACGTCGCGACCTCCTTGTGCAAACGCCGTTCTGCCTCCGCCAGGTCCGCCGGCGTGTCCACGCCGATCGAGTCTCCCGCCGCCTCGCCGACCCAGATCGTATAACCAGCCTCGAGCCATCGCAGTTGTTCGAGCGATTCGGCCCGCTCGAGCGGCGAGGGTGCCAGGGCCGCGACCGCAGCGAGCGTTGCCGCGCGGTACGCATAGATGCCGAGATGTTTGCGATACGACGGCGTTCCCTGACGGTAGTACGGGATCGCCGCTCGCGAAAAATAGAGGGCGCGCCCGTCCGCTGCCACCACGACCTTGACGGTGTTCGGGTCGGACGCGGCGCCCGCCGGGGCCGGCCACGCGAGGGTCGCCAGGGCTCGGCTGGCGGATTCGGTCAGCGTGGCGACCGCGCGGTCGATGTTCTCGGCAGGCATCAGCGGTTCGTCCCCCTGCAGGTTCACGTAGACATCGGCGGGCATGCGGCGCGCGACCTCGGCGACTCGATCGGTCCCGCTGGCCGCCGATGCCGACGTCATGACCGCCTCTGCGCCCGCGGCGCGGACGCAGTCGGCGATTCGAGCGTCCTCGGTGGCGACGACGACCCGATCGAGCCTCTTCGCTGCACGGGCGGCTTCCCACACGTGCAGCACCATGGGCTTTCCGGCGAGGGGAGCGAGCGGCTTTCCGGGGAATCGGACGGAGGCGAATCGCGCGGGAATCACGCCGACGATCAACATGCAATCATCGGGCCTCAATAGTATCCTCGAGGAAACCGTTGCGTCAAGAAACCAGTTCCGCCGCGCTCCTGTCGCGTCCCGGGCCCGCCGCTCTCTACGCGCTGGCGCTTCTGATTCTGGGATCCTCCGCGGGGCTCGCACTCTACAGGGCTCACGCGGATCGCATGGAGCTCGCGACGGGGAGCGCCGAGTGGATCTGGTACTCGAGCCGCATTCCGCAGCCGATGCCGGTGCACTTCTACGCGACGCGCGATTTCTCCCTGCCCCGGGCGCCGGGCCAGGCCGTCGCTAAGCTCTTCGTCGACCGGGAGCACGTGCTCTTCGTCAACGGTCAGCGCGCCGGAGCGGGTGCGCAGCGGCCCGGAGACCCTCTGGCGATCTACGCGATCGCGCGGTTCCTGCGCCCCGGGGTCAACCGGATTGCGATCGAAGCCGCCAGCCCGACGGGCGTCGGGGGGATCCTGATCGCGCTCGACGTGGATGGATTCGGGCGAGACGCCCTCGTGTCGGACAGTTCCTGGCGCGTCGATCCCGAGTCCGACGCGGTTACCAACGGCGCGCGCTATCGGCCGGTCGTCTGGGGCAAGCCGCCGCAGTATCCCTGGGCGTATCCGGAGATGCCGGCGGTAAGTCGGTAGTCCGGCTCCGGTCAGACCTTCTGGACGAGCGCGTCGAGGGCCTCGCGCGCGGCGAGGCAATGCGGATCCGTCCCGTCATAGCCGGCGAGGGCGATGACCTTGCGATAGCCGGCCACGGCTGCTTCGATGTTGCCCAGTCCCAGGTCGTGGATGCGGGCGATCAGCAAGCGTGCCCCGAGGTGCCTGGGAGAAACCTCGACGGCCTTCGCGCAGAATACGAGGGCCACGTCGAAGCGCTCTTCGGCGGCCGCCAGGCGGGCACGTCGATAGTAGAGGTCGGCCTCTCCCGACGGATCCGATTGTCCTGGAAGAAGTTGAGAGAGATTCTTCAGGGTGGCGGCGAGGGCGGTCCAACTGGTGGAGATTGCTGGCATCCGGGACCAGTGTACGCAGTTTTGGCCAGATCTCAATAAAAATTTAGAAGGATCAGCCTTAAGTCCTTCTTTTTTATGGGTAGATGCAGAGCCCCCGGAGCCCTAATTAAATAAGATAAATCTTTAGTTGAGTCGAATTAAATAAGGCAAGGCCCGATCAGCGGACGCGATCGATGACGGACTCGGTCGCGAGCAGGAGGCCCTCCTTGGCTTCCGAGTCCGGAAAGGCGCCGAGAGCGACGCGGGCGGCGCCCGCGTAGTCGCGCGCGAGCGCCCTTGTCTCGAGGATGCCGTCGTACCGGTCCACGATGGCGAGGATCTCGGCCGGCTGCACCGTCCGGAATTCGCGCTCGCGCAGGACCGCGGCCACCCGTTCGCGTTCGACGGGCTCGGCCTTGGGCATGGCGAGCAGCAGCGGCATCGTCAGCTTTCCCTCGCGCAGGTCGTTCAAGACCGGCTTGCCCACCTCCTCGACGCTGCCCGTGTAGTCGAGCAGGTCGTCGATGAGCTGGAAGGCCATGCCGAGGCAGCGCCCGTACTCGGCCAGGCGCTCCGCGGCGACGAGATCGCCCCGGGGGGCGAAGTGAGCCGGGAGGCTGCAGGCCGCGGCGAAGAGATCCGCGGTCTTGCGCCGGGTGATCTCGAGGGAGTCCTCGCGCGTCACATGGGCCGATCCTTCCTTCTCGATGCCGATGATCTCGCCCTCGATCATGGACAGGGTCGTGTCGGAAAGGACCTTCAGGATGGTCAAATCGCCTTCGTCGAGTGCGATTCCCATCGACATCGTGTAGAGGTAATCGCCGAAGAGCACGGTCAGGTTGTTGCCCCACCGCGCGTTGGCGGAAGTGCGTCCGCGGCGCAGGCGGGCCTCGTCGATGATGTCGTCGTGGACGAGCGTCGCGGTATGGATGAACTCGACGACCGCGGCATAGCGTACGTCCTTGTCGCCCTCGTGATAGTCGAGCAGGCGCGCCGACAGCAGAAGCAGGGCGGGCCGAATCCGCTTGCCTCCGCCCTGCGCCAGGTACGCGCCGATGCGGTCGATCGTCGGTATCGGCGATCGGAAATGCAGGAGCAATTCCTCCTCGACCCGCACGAGTTTGTCGCTGATCAGGTCGTAGGCGCGCTTCCACCGTGCGCTGTCGAGGCGTGCGGCGGTCATCGGTAGTTGGTGAACTGCAGCGGAACGCCGAAGTCCTGCCCCCGGAGCAGCGTCATGACTTCCTGCAGGTCGTCCTTCGCGCGCCCCGACACCCGTACCTGGTCGGCCTGGATCGCGGCCTGGACCTTGAGCTTGCGGTCCTTGATCGCCCGGACGATCTCCTTGGCCTTTTCCGAGGCGATCCCCTGCTGGATCTTCACGGCTTGCCGGACCGTGGCGCCGGCCGCGGGCTCGACCTTCTGGAAGTCGAGCGACTTGACGGCCACGCCCCGCTTGACGAGGCGGGTCTCGAGGATATCGACGACGGATTTGAGCTTCGACTCGTCGTCGGAGGTCAGGGTGAGCTGGAGGTCCTTCTCGTTCCACTCGATCTTCGATTTCGATCCCCGGAAATCGAAGCGCGTGGCAATCTCCTTGGAGGCCTGCTGGACGGCGTTCAGGACCTCCTGCAGGTCCACCTTGCTCACGACGTCGAAGGAGAACTCCTGGGCCATGGGGGGATTCTATTCGAGGTGGGAAGGCCCTCCGGGTCGACTGTCCATGGACACGTCATGAATCGTGAGTCGTGGGTGGTGAGTGGTCTGAGCGAGCCGACCCCGAACGCGGGTGATTCCCGACCTTCAGTTCTGCACCACCCTCGTGCCCTTCGGGCCGGTCACGCGATAGTCGGCGGCCGGCCGGGGGTTCTCGCGCTTCCACCCGTCGAAGTGGAACTCGGTCCGATTTCCGGATGTGTCCTGATAGCTCAGGGCGTCGACCACTCCGGTCGGCGCAATCGCGAGCCGCAACCATGCGAGCTCGGAGTCGGCCGCCCGAGGCTTCATCGTCACGGTCCCGCTCCCCTCGAGGGTGATCGCGTAGCGGCGCGCCAGTTCCTCCGGCTTCTCGAGAAAAACGAGAGGTAGGCCCGCCCGCTCGTCCCGCGAGAGCTTACGGACCGTGAGCTGTTTGTCCTCCGGCGACAGGAACCGTCCCTCCCCGGCGTCGTAGGTGAAGATCTTCACGTCCGGCGCGGAGTAGTCGAAGCGCAGTCGCTCGGGCGCCTGGATCCAGAGCGTTCCCGACTCCCGCTTGGAGGTCGTGAAGCCCGAGGGCGTGTAGGTCTGCGAGAAGGCCGCTGCATGCGCGGCGCCGTCCCCGTATGCGCCCGCCGCCTTCGCCAGAAGCGCCATGGCATCCGGCGCATCCGCCGCGCGCGCGACTCCGAGGCTCGTGGTGCCGATCGCCAGCGCGAGCAGCGAGAGCCGGCGCAGCGCGGGCAAGCGACGACGGCCCGCGGCGCTCAATGCCGGAAGTGCCGGCGCGGGGCCATCAGGAACGCGATGTTGCGCTCGTCGGCGGCGGCGATGATGTCCTGATCGCGGATCGAGCCGCCGGGCGCGACGATCGCCGTCACGCCGGCGTCCCCGAGGATGTCCAGGCCGTCGCGGAAGGGAAAGAACGCGTCGGACGCCGCCCCGCAGTTGACGATCGGGAGCACGGGCTTCGTCGCGGCCAACCGACAGGCGTCCACCCGGCTCATCTGGCCGGCGCCGATCCCGATCGTCTGGCGGGCATTGGCCACGACGATCGCGTTCGACTTGACGCGCCGGACGACCTTCCAGGCGATCTCGCACGCGGCGCGCTCGACGGCGGTGGGCTTCCGCTGCGACACGAGCTTCCAGGCCGAGGACGGGCCCGGCTCCGTGTCGGCGTCCTGCAGCAGGAGGCCCCCCTCGATGCGCTTCCAGTCGAGGCCGGGTGTCGGCCGATGCGAGACGCTGACCTTCAGAAGCCGGACGTTGGGCTTCTTCGAGAAGAACGACAGGGCTTCCTCGGTGAAGTCGTCGGCCGCGACCACTTCGACGAAATGCTGGAGGACCAGGGAAGCCAGTGCGCCGTCGACCTGGCCGCGGATGGCGATGATGCCTCCGAATGCGGCCAGCGGGTCGCAGGCGAAGGCCCGGCCGAAGGCTTCGCTCAGGGAGTCGCCGACTCCCGCGCCGCACGGGTTGTTGTGCTTCACGATCACGGCGGCGGGGCCGTCGAAATCGCGAGCCAGGGCAACGGCCGAATCGAGGTCGAGCAGGTTGTTGAACGAGAGCTCCTTGCCCTGGAGCATCCGGAAGCGCACGAGCGCGTCGGGCGGTGCCGCGGGAAAGGCGTAGAGCGCCGCGCGCTGGTGCGGATTTTCGCCGTAGCGCAGGGCCCCGACGCGGTCGAAGGCGAATACCAGGTTTTCCGGAAAGCCGTACGGCTCGTGCACCGCCGCCGCGAAATAGCCTGCGATCGCAGCGTCGTACGCGGCCGTTCGCGAGAACGCCCGCGCGGCCAGCCGTTCCCGCGTGACGAGGCTCGTGCCTCCGCTCGACCGGAGCTCCGAGAGCAGGCTGTCATAGTCCGACGGGTCCACGACGACGGCCACGCGCGCGTGGTTCTTGGCGGCTGCGCGGATCATGGCCGGACCGCCGACATCGATCATCTCGATCACAGCGGCGCGGCCTTCGCCCGCCGCCACCGACCGCTCGAAGGGATACAGGTTCACGACGACGAGGTCGAAGGCCTCGATCGCGGCCTCGCGCATGTCGCGGGCGTGGTCCTCCCGGCCCTCGTCGGCGAGCACTCCGCCGAAGACCTTCGGATGGAGCGTCTTGACACGGCCGCCGAGGATTTCGGGGAAGCCCGTGAGGTCTTCGACGAGGTCGACCTCGACGCCGGCCGCCCTCAGGTGGGCGGCCGTCCCGCCCGTCGAGACCAGGCGCACGCCCAGTCCGACGAGCTCGCGGCCGAGCTCGGCGATGCCGGTCTTGTCGTGAACGGAAACCAGGGCGCGACGGATGGGAGTCACGGAGGACTTCGGCGTGGCGTCGTGCATGAAGGGGGAAATATAGCCGAAAGAGGCGGCTACGACTTCTTCAGAACACCTTCAGGATCTGCGCGTTGATCGTGAATCCCTTCACTCCGTGGGCGACGACCGGGTAGCCGACGTCGGCCCGGATTCGCGTGTTGTCCCAGGGCCCGTTGAAGGCGGTCGTGACCCCGATGCCCGAGAAATACGTGTTGTGATAACCGGCAAACTTGTTCGTGACCAGTGCCTGGTCGTACTCGATCTCGAAGCGGACGACGTTCTCGATGTTGATGCCGTAGGACGCGTTGCTCAGGATCGCCTCGTCGGCCAGCACGCTTCCGCTCGGAAATCCGGTCAGGGACGTCGTCGTGAACGGTCCGAAGTCCCACTGCGAGAACCGATCGAGGTCCTGGCCGCCGAGATAGGCGAACTTGACGAGCAGTTTTCGGAAATTCGCGAAGTAGAACCCCTTGGTCACTTCCACCTCGTATTTCCAGTAGTCCTTGGCGTTCGGGTCGTACACGGTGACATCGGGGTCGCCCCAGGGCTCCCACTTCTGCCGCGAGTAGTAGCCGCCGTTGGCCGTGAGGTTGTAGCCGTCCTGGCTCCAGTTCAGGCGCAGGGCGGCGCCGAGCGTGAAGGTGTCGACCGGGACGACGAAGCCGGGCGCGGTGTCGGACGTGGACTTGTAGCCGTCGTATTGCGCCGAGAGGACGCCCGAGACCTTGAGGTAGGTCCCGAGCGGGTGGCCGAGGTTGAACGACAGATATTCGGGCAGGTGCTTGACCGAGCCCGCCTTGAACTCGCGCCCGAACCGGTACTCCGTCTCGGTGAACGGGATCGCCACGCCGAAGGCGTCGGCCCCCAGGTCGAAGTGCGTTCCCATGAATGCGGGATCCGTGTAGTTGGCGAAGAGGAGTGATCCGAAGAAGAAGACCGACAGCTGCTTGTTCTTGTGCCACAGGTCGAAGTTGAAGTACTGGACGCCGAGCAACGGGAAGGGGTAGTCGAGGCCCCTCTCGTAGAAGATTCCGGCGACCCCGATCAGGCTCTTGCGCGTGAGCTTGTTCGAGACCTGCCGCTCGTCCGGCTTGGCCGGGTCGGGCTCCAGGTACCGCAGGCCGTCGTCCGTGTCGCGCACCATCTGGGACGGGGACGCGTAGGCCTCCTTGAGTCGCGTCTGGAAGTCCGGGGGATCCACGACGATCTCGCTCATCGTGACCTTGCGCTCGATGGCCGTGGTGCGGCCGGCCGTCGAGAAGACCTGCTGGCCGCGGATCTCGAGGGGGAGAACGGCGCCCGCCGTGCCGGGGACCTCGCGGTAGTACTCGGTCTGCACGTTGGAGAGCGTGTCGCCTTTGAGGTTCAACTGGATGGACTCGCGGCGCAGCAGGGCGAAGGTCTCCCGGTCGATCCAGGCCGTGCCGCGGTAGATCGGCTTGTCCCCGACGGTCGCTCGCGGGCGGAACTCGATGCGGTAGGCCGGGCGTTCATCGACCCGGGTCTCGCCTTCGAGCGTGTAGTCGTACTCCTCGGTCAGGCGGATGTCGAGCGGCAGGGTCGTGACCTTGTCCGGCTGCAGGATCGGGAGCTTCGGGATCGTGCGGCCTTTCCACTTCACGCCGTTCAAGTAGAACTCCTGCCAGGCCCAGTCGGGAGCCTTGCCCCTTTCGAAGAAGTAGGGCCCGCGGATCGTCAGGTCGAGGCTCCCCGGCAGCGACGCGACCCGGAACCGCAGCGACGAGTCCATCATGGCGATGTAGGCCTTCGTCTTCTCCCGCTGGCCGGCGTCCCAGGCACGTTCGCGGGCGATGATCTCGTCGGCCGTGAGGCCCCGCGTCGCGCCTACCTCCACGGCGGCCTTCGTCTCGCCCTCCGCGCGCGCCGAGGGATGGAGAATCACGGCGAGAGGGCCCCTCGAGAGATCCAGGGAAAGCACCTTTGCGCCCTTGACCTCGAAATCGCGCCTGGCGCCGCTCGAGAGGTTCTCGACGGAGGCGCTGTCGAACGGTCCGCCCGAGAGCTCGATCGAAACGGTCCCGGTGGCGTCCTCGGGAAGGAGCAGGATCGGGGTGAACTTCTTGCCGTCGAAAAGGCGCAGGGCCTCGAGCGTCGAGCCGTCCCTGCGCGCGATGCGGGTGGCCGTCGGGTCGCGCGAGACGTCGGCGGTGAGATAGGGCGCCAGCCGGCCGATGGCTTCGAGCTCGGCCCCGGACAGCGGTGCGGCGGTCGCGAGGGCGCCCGCCAGGGTCGACTGTGGAAACTCGACGAGCGCCGCGAGCAGTGCCGAGACCGGACCCTTGCCCTCTCCGGCGGACGTGAAGACCCAGATTCTCCGCGAGACGTCCGCTGGCACCTTCTGACCCCTGCGGACGACGAGCGCGTCCACATACGCGGAGAGCTCGTCCTCGGCTGCGGCGTCGAGCGGCTCGGGGCTGTCGAGGGCCACCTGGCCGTCCGCCGAACCAGCGCGGAAGATCGACGACAAGCGCTTGACCGCGTAGGCGAAGCGTGCGGCATCGGTCGAGGCGGGCAGTTCGAGCACCGTGGCGGCAGCGCCCTTGAGCGCGGCCAGGCGAGCGACCGCCTCGTCGATCTCGGCGTCGGAGAAGCCGGTCAGGCGAAGGCGAAACAGGCAGCCGGAAGGATCGGAGCCCTGTGGCGAGGCCGGGTCGATCGCCGCCGCGATTCCCAGAATCTTGCCGCCGGCCGCGCAGGCGCCGTCGGGCCGCTCGGCGGCGAGGCGAATTTGCTCCGCCCCGGCCGGGCCGACGATGGCCGACAAAAAAAGAGCGCCCGCGATCCGGCGGGCGCGCAGGGAGCGTCTCATGATCATGGCGAACCGGATTAGAGCAAGATGTGTTCCAGGCCGCTCACTCTGTCCGCCGGTCAGCGCCGCGCCTTCTCCTTTTCCTTGACCGCTTCCGCAACGGCCGCGGGAACGGCCGCCGCCGGGGCGGCCTCGATTGCGGCGAGGCCGAGGCTCTGACGCAGCTTCCTCTCGATCTCGTTCGCGAGCTCGGGGTTCTCCTTCAGAAATTGTTTGGCGTTCTCGCGGCCCTGGCCGATCCGGAGGTCGCCGTAGGAGAGCCACGCGCCGGACTTCTCGACCAGCTTGGCCTCGAGGCCCATGTCGATCAGTTCGCCGGCCCGGGAGATGCCCTCGCCGTAGTTGATGTCGAACTCCGCCTGCCGGAACGGAGAGGCGACCTTGTTCTTCACCACCTTGACCTTGGTGCGGGACCCGACGACCGTCTCGCCGTCCTTGAGCGAGGCGATCCGCCGGATGTCGATGCGAATCGAGGCGTAGAACTTGAGCGCTCGGCCGCCGGTCGTCGTCTCCGGGTTGCCGAACATCACGCCGATCTTCTCGCGGATCTGGTTGATGAAGATCAGACTCGTACCCGATTTCGAGACGATGGCCGTGAGCTTTCGCAGCGCCTGCGACATCAGCCGGGCCTGCAGGCCCATCTGGGCCTCTCCCATCTCGCCCTCGATCTCGGCCTTGGGGACGAGGGCCGCCACCGAGTCGATCACGATGACGTCGATGGCTCCCGAGCGGATGAGCATCTCGGCGATCTCGAGCGCCTGCTCGCCGTTGTCGGGCTGCGACACGAGCAGGTTGTCGGTGTCTACGCCGAGCTTCTTCGCGTACTCGGAGTCGAGGGCATGCTCGGCGTCGATGAAGGCCGCGAGGCCTCCCGTCTTCTGAGCCTGCGCAATGACCTGGAGGGAGAGCGTCGTCTTGCCCGACGACTCGGGGCCGAAGATCTCGACCACGCGGCCGCGGGGGATGCCACCGATGCCGAGCGCCGCGTCCACGGCGAGCGAGCCGGTCGGGATGACGGCGATGGCGACTTCCGGCCGTTCACCGAGCCGCATGATCGAGCCCTTGCCGAACTGGCGCTCGATCTGAGTCAGCGCCGTTTCGACGGCGCGCCACTTTTCATTGGGTTTCACGCTGGACATGTCCTCACCTTTCTGGATCGGGGAAAAAGTTCCGCGCTTTCGGCGCGATTATAGACTTCGGGAGGGGGCGCTGCAGGACGCGATGAGGACGAACGGATCTTCTCTCCGACACGATCCCGTGTCAATGTCGGACGCGCGCCGCGCATTTGCCGCGCATCCGTTCGCCGCGTTGCTCGCGACGGGGTTCGGCGCGGGCCTCTCACCGATTGCCCCCGGCACGGCGGGGTCGGCGGTGGGCCTGGCGCTCTCGTGGATCCTCTCCCGCACCTTCGCCTCTCACCTGCCGAGCATCGCGCCCTCGGTCGGACTCTTGATGTCCGGGCTGCTGATCGGGCTGCTCGGTGTGGCCGTGTCGGGCCCGGTTTGCCGGGTTCTCCGGGCCGAGGACCCGGGCTGCATCGTCATCGACGAGGTCGCGGGGCAGACGATCGCCTGTGCCGGCCTGGCGACGCTGCCGTCGCCCTCCCCGGCAGTCTGGATCGCTGCGTTCCTGCTCTTTCGCCTCTTCGACGTCTGGAAACCGGGCCCCATCCGCCAGCTCCAGTCGCTGCCGGGCGGCTGGGGCGTCGTCATGGACGACGTCGGCGCCGGCCTGGCGGCCGCGATCCTGCTGACGCTCGCCCGATGGATCTGAGACTCGATCCGAGCGAGGGCGCCGTTCTCGAGAACGCGCCGCTCGCGGGCCTGACGACCTGGCGGATCGGCGGGCCCGCCCGCTTTCTTTGCCGCGTCCGAACCGAGGCGGCACTCTCGCGGGTGCTGGCCGAGACGAGCCAGGCAGGCCTGCCCCTGGCCATCCTGGGGATGGGGTCGAACGTTCTGGTTTCGGATGACGGGTTTGCGGGGTGCGTGCTTCGGCTCGAGGGGGAGTTCCTGAAGGTCGAGGTGGAGGGCGAGCGGATCCGGGCTGGCGGAGGCGCGGCGCTCGGGGGAGTCTGCGCGGCCGCGGCGCGGGCGGAGTTGTCCGGGATCGAGCCGATCTCCGGAATTCCCTCCTCGATCGGCGGTGCCGTGCGCATCAACGCCGGGGCCTACGGCGCCGAGATCTTCGACGCCCTGGAGTCGATCCGCCTCGTGTCGAGGACGGGCAAGTGCCGGGCCGTCGCGGCGGCCGACGTGCCGCACGGCTACCGCTGGTCCCGTCTGGTCGAGACGAGGGAAATTGTCAGCGAGGCCGTGTTGAAGCTCGCCCGGGCCCCGCGCGAGCAGATCGACGCGAGGACGCGCGCCGTCTCGGAGAAGCGCCGCGGGGCCCTTCCCTCCGAGCCGAACGCGGGCAGCGTGTTCAAGAACCCGGAGGGGGACCACGCAGGACGGCTGATCGAAGCCTGCGGCCTCAAGGGCGAAAGGCGAGGGGGAGCCATGATCTCTCCCAGGCACGCCAACGTGATCGTCAACACGGGGGAGGGGCGGGCGGTCGACGTGCTCGTCCTGATGCGGAGAATGAGGGATGCCGTGCGGGAGAAGTTCGGAGTTACCCTGTCTCCCGAGGTGGAGATGCTGGGGCTGAAGTGGGAGTGACCGCCGGCGCGAGGCGGCCTGCGGTCATCCCGAGCGAAGCGCGGGATCCCCTTACCGGGGACTCGGCGGCTCGAAAGGGGTCCCTCGAGCCGTCGGCTCCCGGGACGGCATCCGGGTGAGGATCCTCCTTCTCGCCGGGGGCGGTGGGACGCGTCTCTGGCCGCTGTCCACGGAGGATCGCCCGAAGCAATTCCTCCCGCTCCTGTCCGACAAGAGCCTGCTTGCCGAGACGTACGCGCGCGTCCTGCCGCTGACGGGCGACGTGTTCGTGGCCACCGCGGCGCGCCACGCCCACCTCGTCGCGGAGGAGCTGCCCGAGGTCGCTCCGGAGCGGATCTTCGCCGAGCCCGCGCGGCGCAACTCCGGGCCCGCGATTCTCTGCGCGGCGCTGCGCTTTGCGGGAGATGGCGATCCGATCACCGCTGCGGTGCCGGCCGACCAGACCGTGCGCGACGACGGGGCCTTTCGCAAGGCGCTCGCCGCGGCCGCGCAGGTGGCCGATGCGGCGAGCGTCGTCGTCCTCGCGGCCCCGCCGACGCGGCCGGAGACGGACTATGGCTACATCGAGCACCGGGACGGCCGGGTCGAGCGTTTCACCGAGAAGCCGGAGGCGCAGAAGGCCCGCGAGTTCTCGACGTCCGGCCGGCACTCCTGGAACGCGGGCATCTTCGTCTTCCGTCCCTCACGGCTGCTCGGCGAGGCGCGACGCGTCGCGGGCGACCTCGTGGCCGGGGTAGAGCGCTACGTCCGGAGCGGAGCCGCCGGAGACTACGAAGCCCTGCCGGACATCTCGATCGACTTCGCCCTGATGGAGAAGATCTCCGGAGTGCGCGCGGTGCCCCTCGATGCGGGATGGAGCGACGTCGGCACGTGGCGCTCGGTCCGCGAGCTGCGCGGCGCGAGCGACGCGGCGGGTAACCTCGTTCTCGCGGAGGTGCCGGTGCTCGCGCCCGGCATGCGGGACACGGCCGTCGTCGTGGGGGGCGAGGGCGTCCTGGTCCTGCCCTTCGAGCGGGAGGGGGAGCTCCGTGCCGCCGTCGAGCAGCTGCGCGGGCGGCGGCCGGCCGCAGCGCGCGAACCGCGCAGCGCGGAGTGAGGACCGCGTGACGTTCGACTCGGCCGTTTCCCTTTCGAGGCTGCGCGACAACGTGGCCCTGGCGTACCGCGGCGAGCAGCGCGCGATCGATCTGATGCTGACGGCCCTGCTCGCGCGCGGCCACGTCCTGATCGAGGACGTGCCGGGCGTGGGGAAGACGACGCTCGCCCGGGCCCTGGGCCGCAGCCTTTCGCTCACATTTCGGCGGATCCAGTTCACCAGCGACACGCTTCCCGCCGACGTCATCGGCATCTCCGTGTTCCACGCGGGAACCGACGCCTTCGAGTTTCATCCCGGCCCGATCTTCGCCAACGTCGTTCTGGCCGACGAGATCAACCGCGCGACACCGAAGACGCAATCGGCGCTGCTCGAGGCGATGAACGAGGGCGGCGTCACCGTGGAGAATGCGCGGCGCGAGCTTCCGCGCCCCTTCATGGTCGTCGCGACGCAGAATCCAGTCGAGTACCTGGGCACCTATCCGCTGCCCGAGTCCCAGATGGACCGGTTTCTTCTGCGTCTCACGCTCGGCTATCCGGCAGCGGATGAGGAGAAGATGCTGCTGCGCCGCGGGGGAACCGAGCGCGTTCTCGCCGCGATCCCGGCCGTGCTCGACCCGGAGCAGGTCCTGGCGCTTCAGGACGAGACCGAGAAGGTCGCGGTTTCCGAGCCGTTGCTCGACTACCTTCACGCCCTCGTGCGCGCCACGCGCCAGAGTGCCGAGCTGCGGCTTCCGGTATCCACGCGGGGTGCGCAGGCGCTCTTTCGCGCCGCGCAGGCGCATGCGCTGCTGCAGGGCCGCGCGTTCGCCACACCCGACGACGTCCAGGCGATCGCCGAGCCCGTCCTCGCCCACCGCATTCTGTCGATCTCGTCGGACGGGTTTGGAGCCGGCGGCCGGGAGAGGGAGATCGTGAGGAAGATTCTCGCTCAGGTGGCGGTGCCGCTGTGAATGGCGAACTTCGAGATTCGAATTTCGAAATTGCATGACGCGCCTCATCCCGGACTGGGAAATCCGCATCACCAACTTCGGCCTGGGCTACATCCTCATGTGCCTCGTGGTCGCGATCTCGGCGCTCAACACGGGGAACAACGGCCTCTATCTGGTGCTGGCCGGCATGCTGGCGGCGATGATCGTTTCCGGCGTCCTGTCGCGCCGCAACGTCCGCGGTGTGGCCTGCCGGATCGAGACCGTGGGGGAAGTCGTCGCGACCCGTCCGGCCTGGCTCAAGATCCGGCTGGAGAACCGGATGCGGACGGGGACGGCGCAGGCGCTTTTCTTTCTCCACGAGTCCCTGCCGGGTCCTCTCTGGATCGACCCCCTCGGTCCCGGTGAGGCCCGGGAGCTCGTCGTCGAAGGCGCCTTCGCGCGACGGGGCGTCTATCGGGAGGCCGACGCGGGGCTGCTCTCGCGCTTTCCGCTCGGGCTCTTCCGCAAGTATCGCCGTGCCGCGCTCGTGCGCGAGGTCGTCGTCTACCCGCTGCCGGAGGGCAGCCGCGTGCCCGAAGTCCCGCCCGAGGACGCGCGGGGAGGCCGGCCCCACCCCCACTCGCGCGGCGGCGGCTCGGACATCCGGACCCTCCGCGAGTTTTCACCGGGTGACGATCCCCGCGACGTCCACTGGAAGCAGTCCGCCCGGATGCGCCGATGGATCGTGCGCGAGCGCGAGGCCGAGCGCGACCGCGCCGTCTTCCTGGCGGTCGACAACGCCCTTACCGAGCCCTTCGACCCGGCTGCCCTCGAGCGGCTCGAGCGGTCGATCTCTCGGGCGGCGGGCCAGGCGCTGCTCCTGCTGTCCCGCGGCGCGGAGGTCGGGCTGCATGTGCGGGGAGCGAAAGTGGCGGCCCGCGGAGGCCGGCCGCAGCGGATCCGCATCCTCGATGCCCTCGCCCGGATCGAGGCCGTCCCTATGGCAGCCGCTCCCGATTTTCCGGCGATGCGCCGGGGAGACGTGCGTTGGCTCGTCTCGTGACCGATCCCCGCGAGATGCCGTCGGGCCTGCGGCGCGCCTACCTGCTGGTTCTTGCTCCAGCCGCCTTCCTCGCTCCGTTGCCTCTGCTCTGGACCGGGGGCGCGAGCCGCGCCGCGATCCTGGCCTACGAGATCGCGCTGGGAGTTCTCTGGGCGCGGGCCCGCGGGGGCCGCCCGGTTCGGATCACCAACGCGATGATGAACGTGGCAGGCCTCGCGTACCTCGGATGGCTCGGCGTCTCGACCGCGACGCTGCGGCCCGGCCTGCTCCCCGCGGTCGCGCACCTGCTGCTCTTCACGGGGCTGGCCAAGCTGGCCTCCCTCAAGCGTCCGAGCGAGGCACGCCTGGCCCTGCTCGTCGTCTTCCTCCTGACGCTCGCCTCGGCCTCCTCCTCGACGCACGTCTCCTCCGTCCTCTACTTCGGTGCGGCGGCCTGGGTCGGCTTTCGCGCTCTGGCCCGAATGGCCGTCCTCGCCGATTTCGACGACGCGCCGCCCGAGCGCGTGCTCGCCGCCGTGCCCACATCCGGCCTGGCCGCGGTCGCGCTCATCGGCGGCGCGGTGTGTGCGGTCCCGCTCTTCGTCATCCTGCCGCGCCTTCACGGCCCCTTCGCGCTCGCTCCTTTTCGCGTTGAGGACGCGTTCGGCAAGGCGCTGGCGGCAGATCGCGTGGACCTGGAGTCATTCGGCGCGGCCAAGCGCAGCGACCGGGTGATCCTGCGCCTGTCCGCGAAGCCGGAGCTCGCGCGGGTCAGCGCCCTGCGACTGCGCGAGGCCGTCTTCACGGACTACCTGGACGGCGTATGGACCCGCGATCCGAGGGTCTCCGCCCGTCGGGGCGGCCGCACGGCGAGCGCTCCCGCGGCGTTCGAGAACGCGGGTCGCGTGGTCTCGACCGTTTCCGCCGACCTCAACGTGTACGGCCAGGGATTCCTGTTCCTGCCGTATGGGACCTCGGCGGTACGTGTCGAGCGCGGGCGCGCGGCGGAGCTTGCCGACGGCGTCTTTCAGGTCGCGTCGGGCCGCGGCCCGGTGCACTACGAGGCCGACGTCCGGCGGGAAACTCCGCGCGGGGAAGGGCACGACGCGATCTCGGCCGCCGACGTCCCGCCCGAGGTCGAGCTCTACGCGGGACAGTTGACGGCGGGCCTCACGGATCCCCGCGCGATCGCCCGGAGGATCGAGGAGCACTTCGCGCGAGACTTCGTCTATACCCTCGACCCTCCGCGCGCCGATGGCGACCCCCTGGTCCACTTCCTGCTTCGTTCGAAGGCCGGGCACTGCGAGTATTTCGCATCGGCAGCAGCGATGATGCTCGCCGCGCGCGGAATTCCCGCCCGTCTCGTCACCGGCTCCTATGGCGGCGAGGAAGGCCTCTTCTCGAGCACCATCGTGGTGCGGGCGCAGAATCTCCACGCGTGGGTCGAGGCGGATCTGGACGGGACGGGCTTCCAGATCTTCGATCCGACGCCTCCGGGCGGTCTGCCGGAGGCTCTGCGCCCGTACTCGCTCCTCTCACGACTTGCCGCGCTCGGCCGGGAGATCGAGTTCTTCTACGACCGCCGCGTCCTCGGTTTCGACTCGAGTGACCAGGCCGGCGTCATCGAGACGGCGCGCGAGTCGCTGTCCTCGGCCGCGGCGACGCTGGCGTCGCTGCGTGGAGCGGCGCGGGAAGTGCTCTCGCCCGGGGCGGCGGCGGGCGCACTCGTGGCGGTGCTCCTCGGCCTTCTTGGCGCACGCGCCGTGCAGCGCCGGCGGGAGGCCCTGCCGCCCGCGACGCGGGCCTATGTCGCCCTGCGTCGCGCGCTCGTCCTGAGGAGGGGCGGCCTGGAGCCTTCGACGCCGCCGGCGGAAGTGGCGCGCTTGTTCGCCGAAGCCGTGCCGGAGGCCCGCGAGGACGCGGCAGCGGTCGTCTCGGTGTATTGCGCCAGCGCTTTCGGCGGGATTGCGCCGGAACCGGACACCCTGCGGCAGCTCGATGTGCGGCTGCGGCGGTTGAAGAAGCTGGCGTAGGGGCCCGCCCCCTTCCCGTGCGCGGGTCGGGCCGGTGATGGCGACAGGCTAGCGCACTCGGGCCACGACGATCGTCATGTCGTCTTCCGGCGGCTCGCCGGACTGGAACCGGACGACGGCCTCGAGCACGATCGCGCAGAGCTCGGAAGGGGAGCGCATCGAATTCTCGCGGACAACCCGCTCGAGGCGGGTCTCGCCGAACTCTTGGCCCGCCGCACCCAGCGCCTCGGTGATGCCGTCGGTGAAGATGACCAGCAGGTCGGCGGGCCCGAGCGCCACGGTCTGCTGGGCGTAGCTGGATCCGGCGAACACACCCAGCGGCGGGCCGCCGACGGTCAGGCGTTCGAGCGATCCCCCGGCGCGCAGCAACATGGGGGGATTGTGCCCGGCGTTGACGTAGGTCAGGGTGTGGGCGTCCCGGTCGAAAATCGCCCAGAAGAACGTCGCGAAGCGGTTCGACTCCGTGAGCGCGTGGATCTGCAGGTTGATGTCCCGGGCCGCGTCCGCCGGCCCTCCGTCGGAGAGCGAGGCATGGCTGCGCAGGGCGCCCTGGAGGCTCGCCATGAGCAGCGCCGCGGAGATGCCTTTGCCCGCGACATCCCCCACGGCGACCCCCAGGTGCCCGGGGTCGAGCTCGAGGAAGTCGTAGTAATCGCCGGCCACGCCCCGGGCAGGCTTGCAGACGCCATGGCACTCGAGGCCCGACGCTCTCGGGACTTTCCGCGGAAAGAGCCTGGCCTGGACCTGCTGCGCGATGCGCACGTCCCGCTCGAGGCGTTCCTGGGCGGCCTGCCGCTCGCGCTCGAGGGCCTCCTTGAGCTCCGAGACCGCGTAGACGAAGAGCAGCAGGAAGAGCAGGCGCACGGCGATGTTCCAGTCCGCAACGGGCACGGACCCGTAGGCGTGCGGAGAGAGGACGTCCTCGTAGGCCCAGAAGCCGGCGCTCGCCACGGCCCCGAGGAAGCCGGCCCAGAGGCCGACGAACCAGACGAGAAAGAGCACCGGGCCGACGTAGAAGATGAGGAACGACACGTCGGGCGGCGCGACGTAGTCGATGAAGGCGAGCACGGCGATCGAACCCAGCCCCGCGAGCGTCAGCAGGGCCCGCGGCTGACGCCGCAGGAATGCCGCCACGCGCGCGATCATCGGAACCGGACTCCGTGCTTCAGTACGCGTTGCGGTCGCGGAAGCCGTGGCGCAGCGTCATCCAGAGGATCTTGATGTCGAGCGACAGCGACCAGTTCTCGATGTAGTAGAGGTCGTACTCGATGCGCTTGGACAGGCTGGTGTTTCCGCGCCAGCCATGCACCTGCGCCCAGCCCGTGATTCCCGCACGGACGCGGTGGCGCAGCATGTACTGCGGGAACTTCTCCTTGAATTCGCGCACGAACTCGGGCCGCTCCGGGCGCGGTCCGACGAGGGACATCTCGCCGCGGAACACGTTGACCAGCTGGGGAAGCTCGTCGAGGCTCCACCGGCGCAGGAACGCCCCGAGCCCCGTGCGGCGCGAGTCGTCGGGGCTCGCCCAGGTCGGACCGGACTGTTCCTCGGCGCCCACCACCATGGACCGGAACTTCAGGATGTCGAAGGGCCGGCCGTCCAGCCCCATGCGCCGCTGCCGGTAGAAGACCGGGGGACCGTCGGCGAGGCGAATGGCGGCGGCGATTGCGCCGATGAGCGGAGTGAGCAGGACGAGCGCGGCGCCCGAGATCACGATGTCGAGGGTGCGCTTGACGAGGCTCATCCAGCCGGTCAGCGGGACTTGCGTGAGGTGGACGACCGGCAACCCGTCGAGGTCCTCGACTCCAGCCCGGAAGGTGATGTACTGCATGAGGTCCGGAACGACGCGCACGTCGGCGATGGTGCGGCCGACCTCCTGCAGGACCGCGAACATCGCGCGGTGCGCCTCGAGCGGCAGGGCGAGGAAGACGGTGTCGATGCCACGCTCGTCCACGATCCGCGCCGCGTCCGCGGTGGTGCCGAGGACGGGCAGCCCGCGGTACTCGGCCCGCTGCTTCTCGGGCGCGTCGTCCAGGAATCCCACCGCCCGCAGCCCGGCCTCCGGGTGCTCGAGGAACTTGTCGACCACCGCGTGCCCGAGCCTGCCCTCGCCCACGACGAGCACGCGCCGCACCCCCACGCCGTGGCGCCAGGCCTCTTCGAGATAGCGGCGGATCGCGGTGCGCCCCGCGAAGACGAAGAGGACGTCGAGCGCGAAGAAGAGCAGCAGCACGAGGCGCGAGTACGAGAAACCCCTGTAGAAGGTGGCGAGTCCCGCGAGCAGGAGCGTGGCGAGGCCCGTCGCCACGAGCACGGAGAGCCCCTCCTCCACGCGGGAGCGGTTTCGCCGGACCTGGTAGAGGCCGTAGAAATAGTAGACGAGCGGCCAGAGCGCGGCCATCAGCGGAATGAGCCGGTAATAGGAGGCGGCGTCCGGGATCCCTTTGGTCACGGGAACGATTTCGACCCGAAAGCGGAGGAAATAGGCCGCGCCGAGCGCGAGAACGGTCGCGCCCACGTCGGAGACCAGCATGAGGGCCGCGATGCGGCGTGTCGATTTCCGGATCACCGCAGAAGCTCCTCGATTGCGCCGCGAAACTGCTCGGCGAACCGTTCTCCGCGAAAGGGGAGCGCCGAGGCGCGCACCTGAGTGTAGTCGAACTCCGTCCGCTCGGCCCGACCGATGGCCTCCGCGAGCGCCTCCGCTGTCGGCCTGCCATAGAGGATCCCGTTGAGGCCGTCCCGCACGATGTCGGGTGCCCCACCCCGCTCGAGGGCCACGACCGGAGCGCCGCAGGCGATGGCCTCCGCGGCCGAGATGCCGAAGTCCTCCTCGCCGGGCTGCACGTAAACGGAGCAGGTCCGGTACAACTCGCGCAGACGCTCGCGCGAGAGGCTGCCGACGAGCTCCGCGGAGCCGCGCCCCAGGGCGCGCAGCCGTGCTTCCTCGGGCCCCCCGCCGACGATCACGAGGCGGCGGCCGAGCTGCCGCGCGGCCTCGATCGCGACTTCGAGGCGCTTGTAAGGGACGAGTGCGCCGACGGCGAGCAGGAAATTCGAGCGCGATCCGCCCGGGGCGGGCTGAAAGAAATCGACGTCGACGGGGGGATGGCAGACGCGGGCCTCGCGTCCGTAGTGCCTCGCAATGCGGTCGGCGACGGCGGACGAGTTGGCGAGATACCGGGTGGGGCGCCCGGCGGTCGCGAGATCCCAGGCGCGCAGCCGCGCGATGGCCGCGGACTTCGCCCGGTAGAAGCGCGTCGTGCGGCGCGGGAAATACAGGTCGAACTGTTCGTAGGCGTAGCGCACGGGCGTATGGCAGTAGCAGAGATGCGGCACGTTCGGCGGCGCGATCGCCCCCTTGGCGACGCAGTGCGAGGAGGAGACCACCAGGTCGAACCCCGAGAGGTCGAACGACTCGACCGCCGATGGAAACAGGGGCAGATAGTGGCGGTAGTGCCGCCGCGAAAAGGGCAGTCGGTTGAGGTACGAGGCTCGGATCGGGTGGCGCTCGATGTCCGTCGATACGGAGCCGGGCACGTGAAAGAGGGTGAAGATCGTCGGGTCCGGCACGAGGGGCAGGATCGCCTCGAGGACCTTCTCGCCCCCTCGCATCCCGTTGAGCCAGTCGTGGACGACGGCGGTGCGCAGGGGCGTCATGAGCCGTGCGTCATGGGTCGTAGGTCCGGCGTATGGCCACGCGAGAGCGCCTCGGCGTACACACGCAACGTGTGCTCGGCCGCGCGGTCCCAGGAGAATTCCCCGGCACGGCGCTTGCCGAGCTCGGCGTATTCGGCGCGGCGCCGCGCGTCGGTGGCAAGATCGGCGATGCCCCGGGCGATCGCGTCCACGTCCATCGGGTCGACGAGATGGGCGTAGCCACCGGCGATCTCCTGCAGCGCCGACGTCGAGGAAGTCAGGACCGGAACGCCACAGGCCATGGCCTCGACGACCGGAAGGCCGAACCCTTCGTAGAGCGTCGGGTAGAGGAAGGCATCCGCGCCCGCGAAGAGGCCGGGAAGGTCCTCCTCGGGCACGATCCCCGGGCGAAAGACGCGACTCTCGATGTCGAGGGCCGCGATGAGCGCCTCGACCCGGCTGCGGTTCTTCGGCATGGGGCCGGCGAGGACGAGGGCGTGGGGCAGCGCCCGCGCCCGGCGTGCTGCGGCGTAGGCGCGCAGCACGTTGCGCACGTTCTTGTGCGGCTTCTCGCCGCCCAGGAACAGCAGGTACGGCCGCGGAAGGCCGAACTTGCCCGCAACCCGCTCCCGCTCGGCCCGCGGGATGTCGGCGCGAAATTCGCCCCCCACGCCGTTATAGACGACCTCGATCGAGGCGGGGGCGATGCCGAAGTAGTCGACGAGGTCGCGCTTGCTGTTGTAGGAGACGGTGATGATCCGGTCGGCGCGCTTCAAGGCCCGGCGGATCATGACGCGCGCATAGAGGAGCGCCGCTCGGTTCGGGAGGAACTGCGGATAGAGCACGTGGATGATGTCGTGGATCGTGACCACCGCGCGGGCCCTCGCCAGCGGCGGAATCACGTAGTGCGTGGCGTGGAAGAGATCGAGCCGGTCGGCGAAGAGCCTCCAGGAGAAGCGCGTCAGCTCCGAGATCGAGTAGCCGGGCGAGTTCTCCTCGACGACCTCGAAGTTGGACGGCAGCGCCGGGACGGCGTCCCGGTCGGCGCCGGGAGCGTAGACGCGGAACCGGTACTGCTCCGCCTCGGGCCGGCGCGCGATCCCGGAGAGGAGGTTCCGGACGTAGGAGCCGATTCCGAAATCCTTGAGCTTGCGGGCATCGATGCCGATGCGGGGCGGCCGGCCGGCGCTCACAGCGATTGCTCCGCCGCCTCGAAGACCACGGCCGCGGTTCGCGCGGTCGTGGCATCCCACCCGAACCCGGCGGCCCGCGCGGGCCCGGCCGCGATCAACGAACGTCGGACGCGCTCGTCCTCCAGAACGCGCTCGATCTGACCGGCGAGCCCGTCGGTATCGCGGGCAGCAGCGTAGAGCGCGGCCTCGCCGCCGACCTCGACGAGAGCCTCGGCGGTCGACGCCACGACGGGAGTGCCGCAGGCCATGGCCTCGAGGACGGGGAGGCCGAAGCCCTCGAAGAGCGAGGGGTAGACGAAGGTCTCCGCGGCGCGGTAGAGCTCGCGGGCCGCTTCCCGGGCCGTGTACCCGACGACGTGGATCTTGTCGCGGTAGGCCGAGCGTGCGATGCGCCGGTGAAGGCCCGCCGTCTTCCACCCTGCGCCACCGGCCAGAACCAGGTCGGGCCGGGACCGTCGCCTTCCCCACAGCCGCTCGCAGGCCACGACGAGCGCCTCGACGTTCTTGCGCGGTTCGAGAGTGCCGAGATAGAGGATGTATGGCTGCCCGCCCGAGTAGCGCTGCCGCGTGCGTGCCCGCGCTGCCGGATCGTCGGCGGGTCGGAAGAACCCGAGGTCGACTCCGTTTTCGGCGACGCGGATCCGTGGCCCCGTCTCGGGGTACCGCGACGCGAGGTCCCGCGCGGTCGCCCGCGAGACGCAGAGAAACCGCGCCGCCCTCTCGACAGTCCGCTCCCAGAGGGGGATGAAGCCGAAGAGGGTGCGGCCGGCGTGCCATTCGGGATGCGTGATCGGAGTCAGGTCGTGGACGACCGAGACGACGGGGATCTCGCCCCGGGCGGGGCCGATCGTGAGGGCCGCCAGGAGCACGTCGGCACCCCAGCGAGCGATCCGCCGCGGCAGCATCGTGTGCAGCCAGACGATCCCGAAGTGATGGTTGTCGGTGTGGAGCGAGACGTGCCCCGATCCATTCGAGAGGGCCGGAAGGGGCCGAGGAGCAAAGAGGCCCACCTCGGCTCCCGGCTGCCCGGAAAGGCCCCGGGCGATGGCGTCGGTGTAGGTCCCGATGCCGGTGCGCTCCCCGAGGAGGGCGCGACCGTCGATGGCGATCTTCACGGTGGGGAAGCTATCAGCTGTGAGCGCTCAAACTTCAGCCGGGCCCTGCCCGGGCCCCTCCCGGCGCAGACGCCATCGCGGACCGTCGACGGCTCAAGCCCCATTTGACGTCCCACGGCATCCGGGTAAAATGCGCGGTTCCATCATGAAGCCGGACTCCATTTCCCTCGACTCCGTGCTCGACGAGCCCCTGCGGTTCGCGAGCGATCTGGCCATCGGTCTCGAGGCCATCGACCGGGAGCCGCTGGTGGCGATCTCGCCGCTGCAGGTCTCGGGCGAAGTGGCCCGCATCGAAGGGGGATACGCGCTGTCCGCCCGCCTCGTTTGGGAGGGGCGGCTGGAGTGCAGTCGGTGCCTGGCGGCGTATCCCTTCGCCTCCACCGAGGACTTCGAGCTCGTGCTGTACCCCCGGCCGGCCAATGCGGACGCCGAGCTTGAGCTGACACGCGACGATCTCGATGCCTTTTATTACGACGAGCCGGTGATCGAGCTTTCGCCCATCGCGCAGGAGCGGGTCCAGATGGCCCTGCCGATGAAGCCGCTGTGTCAGCCGGATTGCAAGGGCCTCTGTGTCGAGTGCGGAAAGGATCTCAACGCCGGTCCGTGCGCCTGCGCGCGCGAGGCGGCCGATCCCCGATGGGAGGCTTTGCGGGCCCTTCGGGAGAAAGTGTAGGAGAAACGATGCCCAACCCAAAGAGGCGCCACAGCAAGGCCCGTCGCGACAAGCGCCGCGCGCATGACGCACTGACGCCGCCGGCCCTTTCCGAGTGCCCCAACTGCCACGAGCCGAAGCAGCCGCACCGCGTCTGTACGCGCTGCGGGTACTACAAGGGCAAGCAGGCGATCAACACGTAGCTCGCACGACCGGACTTATAATCCCCGCACTCGTGATGCCTTCGAGGGAGAGGGGCTAGAGGTGCGGATCGCGGTCGATGCGATGGGGGGAGATCACGCCCCCCGGGTCAATGTCGACGGTGCGATCGCGGCCGCGCGCGAGTACGGCATCTCCTGCCTCCTCGTCGGCAAGTCGAGCGAGCTCTCCAGGCTCCTGGCCGATTCGGGCTACGAGGGCACGGACATCGAGATCGTCGAGGCGCCCGAAGTCGTGACGATGGACGACCCGGCCACGGCGGCGATCCGCAAGAAGCGAAACTCGTCGATCCGCATCGCGGCCAACTGTGTGCGCGACGGCCGGGCCGAGGGGCTCGTTTCGGCGGGCCACACCGGGGCGGCCATGGTCTGCGCCAAGATGGTCGTCGGCATGATCGAGGGCGTCGATCGCCCGGCGCTGGCGACGGTCCTGCCGAACCTGACCGGGCACTGCCTCCTGCTCGACGTGGGAGCCAATCCCGACACGAAGACCCCGCATTTCCGCGAGTTCGCCGTCATGGGATCCATCTACGCGGAGCTCGCCTTCGGCAAGAAAGCCCCGTCGATCGGCCTCATGTCCATCGGCGAAGAGGACTCCAAGGGAACGGACAAGACCAAGGAGGCCTTCAAGGCGCTGAAGGAGACCGGGCTCAATTTCGTGGGCAACGTCGAGGGGCGCGACGTCTTCAACGGGGCCGTGGACGTCATCGTGACCGACGGCTTCACCGGCAACGTCATCCTCAAGGTCTCCGAGGCCCTCGCGGAGATGGTCGAGAACCTGCTGCGCGAGGAGATCAAACGGACACTTCAGGCCTCGGTCGGCTTCCTCCTCTCCAAGGCGGCGTTTCGCCGGTTCAAGCAGCGCCTGGACTACTCGGAATACGGCGGGGCGCCGCTGCTGGGCGTGAAGGGGTGCGTGATCATCTGCCACGGCCGATCCTCGGCGAAGGCCGTCAAGAACGCCATTCGATTCGCGGCCGAGTTCTCGCGCCGGAAGCTCGCCGAGAAGATCCAGGCGCAGATTGCCGATCTTCACTCCCGCGAAGAGCGGCTCGTGAAGGCCTGAGTCGTGATCCGCGCCAAGATCATCGGAACGGGCTGTGCCGTTCCCAAGAAGATCCTGTCCAACGCCGACCTCGAGAAGCTCGTCGAGACCTCGGACGAATGGATCACCTCGCGCACGGGCATCCGCGAGCGCCACATCGCCGGCGAAGACGAGCACTTTTCGGACTTCTGCACGCGCGCTGCCGAGCAGGCCATCAAGCGCGCGCACATCAAGCCCGAGGACATCGACATGATCCTCGTCGGGACGATCTCGGGCGACATGCCGTTCCCGGCGACGTCGTGCCTGGTGCAGAGGAATCTCGGCGCCACGCGCGCAGCCGCCTCCGACGTCTCGGCCGCCTGTGTCGGCTTTCTCTACGCCCTGCACCTCGCCGACGGCCTGATCCAGTCGGGCAAGGCGCAGAACGTCCTCGTCATCGGCGGCGAGATCCTCTCGCGCATCGTGGACTGGACGGATCGCAACACCTGCGTCCTGTTCGGTGACGGCGCGGGGGCGGTGTTGCTGCAGGCGACCCGGGGGGATCACGGGATCCTGGGCAGCATCATGAAGTCCAACGGCAACTACCACGACTTCATCTGCATGCCCGGCGGCGGGTCCGACCGGCCCGCCAACGACCCGAAGTCGATCGCGGAGCGCCTGCCGTACATCAAGATGAAGGGCAACGAGACTTTCAGGGTGGCGGTCAAGGCCATGGCCGACGTGACGACCGAGCTGCTGACCGAGCAGGGCTTCACGCATGAACAGGTCGACCTGTTCATCCCGCATCAGGCAAACCTCCGCATCATCGACGCCGTGGGCGAGCGCCTGAAGATGGATCCGGCCAAGGTCTACAAGAACGTCGACCGATTCGGGAACACCTCCGCCGCCTCGATCCCGATCGCGCTCGACGAGTGCGTGCGCGCGGGTCAGGTCCGGGAGGGGGACATAGTACTCATGACGGCGTTCGGGGCGGGGTTGGTGTGGGGCAGCGTTCTGTTGCGATGGTGAGAGCGAGAATCCGGAGATCGGAAGCCGGGATTCGGGCCATCTGAATGCTCGCGCTCCTGTTCCCCGGCCAGGGGTCGCAATTCGTCGGGATGGGGAAGGCGCTGTACGAGGCTTCGCCGGCGGCGCGCGCGGTCTTCGACGAGGCCGATGCGGTGCTCGGCTTCCCGCTCTCGCGGCTCTGCTTCGATGGGCCGGAGGAGGACCTGAAGCGCACGGCGAACACGCAGCCCGCGATACTCACCCATTCGGTCGCCGCCTTCGAGGACCTGCGGGCGCGCTTCCCGGAGCGGCTCGAGGGTGCGGCCTTCGCAGCGGGGCACTCGCTCGGAGAGTACTCGGCCAATGTCGCCGCCGGAGCCCTGTCGTTCGGCGAGGCCGTGAGGCTGGTCCGCGAGCGCGGCAGGCTGATGCAGGAGGCGGTCCCCGCGGGGCTGGGAGCCATGGCGGCGATCCTCGCTCTCCCCGCGGAGGAGGTCGAGGCGGCCTGCCGCGAGGCGGCGCAGGGCGAGGTCGTTGCGCCGGCCAACTACAACTCGCCCGAGCAGACCGTGATCGCGGGCCATGCGGCGGCGGTGACGCGCGCCTCCCAGGCGTGCCTGGCGCGCGGCGCGCGGAAGGCCACGCCGCTCGCCGTGTCGGCGCCCTTTCACTGCGCCCTCATGACGCCCGCCCGTGATCGGATGCGGCCGCTGCTCGATGGGGCCGCGTTTGCCGACGCCGCCCTCCCGGTCGTCACCAACGTGGACGCGGCCGCGGAGTCGTCCGGAGCGAGGCTGCGCGACGCCCTGATGCGGCAGATCGACTCTCCGGTGCGGTGGGTGGAGTCCATCCATCTGCTCGCTCGTCGGGGCGTCGTGCGGGCGTTGGAGATCGGGCCGGGAAAGGTCCTGGCCGGTCTGGTCAAGCGGATCGAGAAGGGAATACCGGTCGAAGGGTACGGGGGATGAGGATCGCGAAATCCAGAACCCGCAATCCGGACCTGGGAATCCTTGCCCTGGCGGCGGCGGGTTTGCTGTCGCTCTCGGCGTGCGCGACGACGGGCCCGGCGAAGTCGCCGATCGACTCGGCCGTGGCGTCGGCGCAGCAGCGCTGCCAGTGTCGGATGGGAGTGGCGGCGCGCCATCTGGAGAGCGGGCGGTCCTACGAGCACAACGGCGACGCCGAGTTCGAATCGGCTTCGGTGATCAAGATCGCCGTCCTGACGGAGGCGATGGCGGGCGTGCGCGAGGGGCGCGTGGACCTCGCGCAACGCTGGGATCTGACGGAGGCGAACAAGGCCGACGGCTCGGGCGTGTTGTTGATGATGGACCCCGGCCTCAACCCCACCTGGAACGACCTGACCACGCTGATGATCGGCCCCTCCGACAACACGGCGACCAACGCGTGGATATCCCGGCTCGGGATCGACGCGATCAACGCGCGAATGCAGTCGCTCGGTTTCGCGCACATTCGCCTGATCGGGATGGAGATCCCGCGCCTCTCGCAGAAGGACGAGGAGCCGTCGGCCTGGAAGGGATTCCGGCTCGGCACGATCACACCCCACGACGTCGCCGAGTGGATGACCCGCGTCGCGCAGGGCCGGCTCCTCGACGCGGACACCTCGAAGAAGATCTTCGCGTATCTCGACAACGACCCGAGCCGGCTCCGCATCGCGCGCCGTTTCCCGTCGTCGTATCTGTGGGCCGGCAAGACCGGGACCATGTCCGGCGTGCGCAACGACTCGGGCATCCTCCGCACCAGGAAGGGCCGCTTCGTTCTCGTCGTCTTCACCGACGGGAGCAAGGCCGAAGGGTTCGGCCCGGATCACCCCGCCATCATCGCGATCGCGGATCTGGCCAGGGCGATCGTGGATGACTGGTCCAGGGATCTGCCGGACATCACCGCAAAGCCGGAGTGACGGGCGAAGCGCGAAGCGCCATCGCCCGTCAGCCCGAGCGCAGCGAGGGATCGCTTTCAACGTCACATGGTGACTCGCAAGGGATCCCTCGGCCCTCACGGCCCTGGGGATGACAGAGCTCGCGGCCCTCGGGATGACATGGGCTCGCGCTCCTCGGGATGAAAGAGGGGACTCGTGGCACCCGGGTGGCCGCGGGATAGACTCCCGTGACCATGAACCGCTTCTCCGGCAAAGTTGCCCTCGTCACCGGGGCGTCGCGCGGCATCGGCGCGGCGATTGCGAAGCGGCTGGCCGCCGAGGGGGCGGTCGTGATCGGGGCGGCGCGCTCGGTGGATGCGCTCGCCCGCGTGGTTGCGGACATCGAGGCCGCCGGCGGAAAGGCTTCCGCGCTCTCCCTCGATCTCTCCGACGCCGCGTCGATCGAGGCGGCGGCGAAGTCGGCCCTCGCCGCGCACGGCGAGATCCACGTCCTGATCAACAATGCCGGCGTCACCGAGGACAACCTGATTCTGCGCATGGGCAAAGACGCCTGGGACCGGGTTCTCGGGACCAATTTGACCGGGGTCTTCCTGTTGACCCAGGCCGTGATCAAGGCGATGGTGCGCAAGCGCTATGGGCGGATCGTCAACGTCACGTCGGTCGTCGGCCTGATGGGCAACGCCGGCCAGGCCAACTACGCCGCCTCGAAGGCCGGCCTCATCGGCCTGACGAAGTCGATCGCCCGCGAGCTCGCTTCGCGCAACATCACCTGCAACGCGGTCGCACCGGGCTTCGTCGCCACGGCGATGACCGATACGATGACGGAAGTGGCGCGCGAGAGGCTCTCGGGTCAGATCCCCCTCGAGCGTCTCGGCACTCCCGACGATGTCGCCGCGGCCGCGGCTTTCCTGGCCTCGGACGAGGCGTCCTACATCACCGGGACGGTCGTCAACGTCTCCGGGGGCCTCTACATGTAGGTTTTCTGCGGGCTTGCCCCGGGGGGCAATCTCGGAAAGAATACGGCGTCTTTCGAGACTCAAGAAGGGGGAGTGGAATGGCCGTCGAAGAAAAGGTGAAGAGCATCATCGTCGAACAGCTCGGCGTGGACGCCAACGAGGTTACCCCGGAGGCGTCGTTCGTCGATGATCTCGGCGCCGACTCGCTCGACACCGTGGAGCTCGTCATGGCCTTCGAGGAAGCCTTCAACATCGAGATCCCGGACGAGGCTGCCGAAAAGATCCAGAAGGTCAAGGACGCCGTCGAGTACATCGAGAAAAACTCCTCGAAAAACTGAAAACCGATGCCCCGTCTTTCCTCTCCGCGCCGGGTGGCCGTGACGGGGGTAGGCCTCGTGTCGCCCCTCGGCATCGGAAACCGTGAGAACTGGGACGCGCTGACGGCCGGCCGTTCCGGGCTCGGGCCGATCACCCGGTTCGACGCCTCCCGCTTCAACTCCCGCATCGCCGGCGAGGTGAAGGGCTTCGATCCCTCTCTGTACATCGACAAGAAAGAGATCAAGAAGATGGACACCTTCATCCATTACGCGATGGGCGCCGCTCATCTCGCGATGGAGGACTCGGGTGTGCCCGTTACCGATGCGAACCGCGAGCGGTTCGCCGTCGTCGTCGGTTCCGGGATCGGCGGCCTGCCGATCATCGAGGAGACGCAGAAGAAGTACGTCGAGAGTGGCGGCAACCCGCGCGTCATCTCCCCGTTCTTCATCACGGGCCTGATCGTCAACGAGGCGGGAGGAAACATCTCGATCAAGTACGGGATGAAGGGCCCGAACCTGGCGACGGTCACGGCCTGCACGACCGGCGCGCACGCCGTCGGCGAGGCCTACCGGATGATCCAGTATGGCGACGCGGATCTCGCGCTGGCGGGCGGCACCGAGTCGGTCATGACGCCGCTCGCGGTGGGTGGCTTCGGCGTGATGAAAGCGCTCTCCAGCCGCAACGACGACCCGCAGGGCGCCTCGCGGCCCTGGGACCGCGACCGCGACGGGTTCGTCATCGCCGAGGGCGCCGGCCTCGTCGTCATGGAAGAAATGGAATCGGCCAGGAAGCGGGGCGCGAGGATCTACGCAGAGCTGGTGGGCTATGGCATGTCCGGCGATGCCTACCACATCGCCGCGCCCTCCGAGGATGGCGACGGCCCGGCCCGCGTCATGCGAAACTGTCTGGTGGACGCGGGGATCCGACCGGATCAGATCGACTACATCAACGCCCACGGCACTTCGACGCCGCTCGGTGACAAGGCCGAGACGTTTGCCATCAAAAAGGTCTTCGGGGAACACGCCCGCACGCTCGCCGTCTCTTCCACGAAGTCCATGACCGGGCACCTGCTCGGCGCGGCCGGCGGGCTCGAGACCGCGATCTGTGCCCTCGCCGTCTTCCACGGCGTTCTGCCGCCGACGATCAACTACCAGAATCCCGACCCCGAGTGCGATCTCGACTACGTGCCGAACACGGCCCGGCAAAAAAAGGTCGAGTACGTGCTCTCGAACTCCTTCGGTTTCGGCGGGACCAACGGCTGCCTCATCCTGAAGAGGCTGGATTGAGAGGCGCATGAACTCCCTCGTCTGCGTCGCGTACGTGCCCGACACCGAGACGAAGATCCGAATCGGCGCCGACGGCAAGTCCATCGACGAGGCCGACGTCAAGTGGATCGTCTCGCCCTACGACGAGTTCGGTCTCGAGGAGGCGCTGAAGACACGGGAAGCAAAGGGCGCCGGCACCGTGACCGTCGTCGCGCTGGGCCCCGAGCGCGCAAAGACGGGCCTGCGGGAATGCCTGGCGCGCGGCGCGGACGAGGCAATCTGGATCGATTCGACGGGCACCCCGTATCTCGATGCGCTCGGCACGGCGAAGGCCCTGGCCGCGGCCGCGAAGGGCGGAGCGTACGACTTCTTCTGGTTCGGCCAGAAGGGTGTCGGCTACGACGAGTCGCTGGTCGGACCGATGTTTGCGGAGCTGATGGACGTTCCTCACGTCGGGAGCGTCATTCGGCTCGAGCTCGGCGATGGGAAAGTCACGGCTCACCGTGAGATCGAGGGAGCGCACGAGGTGGTGGAGTGCTCGCTCCCGGCGGTCCTCACGGCACAAAAGGGCTTGAACGAACCGCGGTATGCCTCCCTCAAGGGGATCATGGCGGCCAAGAAGAAGCCGATCATCGAGAAGAAGCTGGGAGAGCTCGGCGTCCCGGAGGCCGACCCAGCGCACGCGAAGACGCGCTGGAGAAAGCTCGAGCTCCCGGCGCCGCGGCAGGCCGTGAGACTCGTGCCGGCGGACGATCCGGCGGCGGCGGGCAGGGAGCTCGTGCGGTTGCTCAGAGAGGAATCGAAGGTCATATGAGGATTCTTGTCCCGAGCGCAGCGAGGGATCCCTTTCGAGCCGCATTGTGACTTCAAAGGGATCCCTCGGGCTTGCGCCCTCGGGATGACAGCCGGGTCCCGAATGGCAAAGGAAGCACCATGAAGTTCCTCGTCTTCATCGAGCAGCGCGAAGGCAAGATCCGCAAGGCCTCGCTCGAAGCGTTGTCGCTCGCCCGCAAGCTCTCCGGCGGGCCCGTCGCGGCGGTGCTGCCCGGGAAGGGTGTCACGACCCTCGCGAAGGACCTCGGCAGGTACGGCGCCGAGACGGTGTACGTTGCCGATCGGGACGACCTCGCCCTCTATTCGAACAAGGGGTACGTCGGCGCGCTCGACGCCGCGGCGAAAAAGGCCGCTCCCGATGCGGTCCTCATTGCGGCAACCGCGATGGGCAAGGACGTGGCCCCGCGCTTCGCCGCCCGACGCGACGTGTCGGCGCTTGCCGACGTCATGGATCTGCGCATCGAGGGGGATCGCCTGGTCGCCTGGCGTCCGGTTTATTCCGGCAAGGCGCGCGCCGAGGTGGACTGCGGCTCGGCGAAGCTCCAGGTCGCGACCACGCGGCCGAACGTCTTCCCGGCCGAGGCGGAGGACGGCGCGGCGGATCCCGCGGTCGAACCGCTCGAGCTCGGCGACATCGCTCCGCGGGCGAAGGTGCTCCGTGTCGAGACCTCGGAGTCCCGGGAGCTCGACGTTTCCGAGGCGGACATCATCGTCTCCGGGGGCCGGGGCATCAAGGGCCCCGAGGGCTGGCCGGTGATTCGCGATCTGCAGCAGGCCCTGGGCGCCGCGCTCGGCGCATCGCGGGCCGTCGTCGACGCCGGATGGATCGACCACCAGTACCAGGTGGGCCAGACGGGCAAGGTCGTGTCGCCGACCCTGTACGTCGCCTGCGGCATTTCCGGAGCGATCCAGCACCTGGCCGGCATGGGCACCTCGAAGGTGATCGTCGCGATCAACAAGGATTCCGAGGCCCCGATCTTCAAGGTCGCGACCTACGGCGTGGTGGGCGATCTCTTCCAGATCGTCCCCGAGTTCGCAAAGGCGGTGAGGGCCGCGAAGGCGGAGTGACGGGCGAAGACGCGTAGCGTCCGTCGCCCGTCATCCCGAGGGCCGCAGGCCCGAGGGATCCCTTTCGTAACCGCATGGAGACTCGAAAGGGTCCCTCGTCGCTTCGCTCCTCGGGATGACAGGCAACCACCCTTCCTCGGGGAGGATGACGCCTCCCTCGGGTTAAACTCCCGCCCGCATGCCCCCGCTTCCAACCGAAGGCTGGATCCTCGGTCTTCCCGGCCGCGTCGTCTTCGGGCTCCTCGTTCTCGCCTCGGTCGTCGTCTTCGTCTACTCGATCTCGCGGCGCGTCCGCGTGCTGCTCGCCGGCAGGCCAGACGACCGCTTCACCCGGATCGGGGAGCGCGTCGGGCGGACGCTCGAGTACGCCTTCGCGCAGAAGCGCATGTTTCGCGACTTCTACGCGGGCCTGTTCCACATTCTGATCTTCGGCGGCTTCGTCGTCCTGACCGTCCGCACGCTGGAGCTCGTGGTCGAAGGCCTGGTCCCGGGCTTCGTGCTCCTGCCGGGCCCGGCGGGCAACGCCTACACGCTCGTCAAGGACGTCTTCGAGGTCCTGGTGATCGTGGGCGTGGCGATGGCCGTCTTCCGGCGGCTCTTCGCCCGACCCCGGCGCCTCGACCTCTCGATGGACGCCTGGCTGATCCTCTTCCTGATCGCCCTGCTCATGGTGACCGACCTCGTGGCCGAGGGGGCGCGGGCGGCGCTCGCGCCGGCACTCGGGACTCCGTGGGCGCCGGTGGTGCAGGGGATCGCGCGGATGCTGGCGCCTGCACCCCCGTCGAGGCTCCACGCGATCTACGGGGCCTGCTGGTGGATTCACCTCTTCGACATCCTCTTCTTCGGCAACTACCTGCCCTACTCGAAGCACTTTCACATCATCACGGCGATCCCGAACATCTTCTTCATGAACCTCGCGCCGATGGGGAAGCTGCGCACGGTGGACATCGAGAACACCGAGCGGTTCGGCGCCTCGCGCGTGGAAGACCTCACCTGGAAGCAGATGCTCGATGGCTACACCTGCACGGAGTGCGGCCGATGCCGGGAGGTGTGCCCGACCGCCCTGACCGGCAAGCCCCTCGACCCGAAGATCTTCATCGGGAAGGTTCGCGACGCGGTGTACGAAGCGACGCCGGCGATCCTCGCGGAGGGTTCCGAGCGCGGCGAGGGCGGCTCCTCCGGGGCACGCCGGGATCTCATCGGCGGCTGGATCTCGGAGGACACGATCTGGGCGTGCACCATGTGCGGCTTCTGCACGACGGCGTGCCCGGTCTTCATCGTCCCCGCCGTCGACAAGATCGCCGAGCTGCGCCGTTACCTCGTCCTCGACAAGGCCGAGTTCCCGAAGGAAGTGCAGAACGCCTTCCGCGGCATGGAGACGAACGGCAACCCCTGGAACATCGCGGCGTCCTCCCGCGCCGACTGGGCGAACGGCCTTCCTGTGGCAACGATGGCCGAGGCCGGAGACCGGGAGATCGAGGTCCTCTTCTGGGTCGGATGCGCGGGCTCGTACGAGGACCGGGCGAAGCGCGTCTCGAAGGCGCTCGTCGAGATCCTGAACGAGGCCGGCGTCTCGTTCGCCATCCTCGGCGCGGAGGAAACCTGCACGGGCGACTCGGCCCGGCGCATGGGCAACGAGTACCTCTTCCAGATGCTCGCGCAGCAGAACGTCGAGACGCTCAACAACTACAAGGTCCGCAAGATCGTCACGAACTGCCCCCACTGCTTCAACTGCCTCGGCAACGAGTACGGCGACTTCGGCGGCAGATACGAGGTCCTGCACGGCTCGCAGCTCGTGGCGGAGCTGATCGCGCAGGGCAGGGTCAGGTTGACGACACCCATCTCCGACACGATCACGTTTCACGATCCGTGCTATCTCGGCCGGTACAACGGGGGCTACGACGCGCCGCGGGACATCCTGCGCGCGATCCCGGGCCTCGAACTGCGGGAGATGGAGCGGTCGCGGGAGAGGGGGCTCTGCTGCGGCGCGGGCGGCGGCCGCATGTGGATGGAAGAGAAGCTCGGCACGCGCATCAACCAGGCACGCATGCGCGAGATCGCGGACACGGGCGCGGGCTCCGTCGGTGTCTCCTGCCCGTTTTGCATGGTGATGATCGGCAACGCGAAGGACGAGATCGGTGTGGCGACACAGCCCTTCGACGTTCTCGAGCTGGCGCGCAGGTCGATGGGGTAGCCCCGTCCCGTGACGCCGCGGGTCCTCCTCGGCCGGATTCTCGAAGCCGTCGGCCTCTCGCGGGCTCGCCGCTACCACGGCATGCGCGGGCGGGGACAGGAGTGGGAGGGTCTGGCCGCCAGACGCCTGGAGTCCGAGGGGTATTCGATCCGCGACCGCAACTTCCGGGCGCGCGCCGGGGAGATCGACTTCATTGCGGAGGAGAAGGGCACTCTCTGCTTCATCGAGGTGAAGGGACGCCGCGGCACCGGTTTTGGCGCACCGGCGGAAGCGGTCACGCTCGAGAAGCAGCGGCGGATCGTCCGGGCCGCCGAGGAGTACCTCCTGCGACACCGCCTCGGCTCGCCCGCGTGCCGCTTCGACGTCGTCGCCATTCTCGAGTCGCAGGGGAGGACCGAGGTCACGATCCTGCGCGGCGCTTTCGGGCGCCCCGAGCCGCGCGGATCGTCTCGGTAGAACGTGCCTGCGTGTTAGAATCGCCCCTCTTTTCGGGGGCCTTTCGTTGAACGATTCCGATCTGCGCTACAGTTTTTCCTGCCCGAGCTGCGCCGGGAGCTTCTCGATCGCGCTCGCGAAGATACCGCCCGTCCAGGCGCGGTTCAGCTGCCCCAAGTGCGGCAAGCCGATGGACTTCCCGTCGCGGGAAGAGGCGCGCGTCTATATATCGCTGCAGGGCGGTGGCGGCGCGCCGCCGGCTGGTCCTGCGGAACCGCCGCCCGCCACGACGCCCCCCGCGGGTATGTCGCCGGAGCCCGTCGGCGAATCCACGGCGACTTCGACCAAGGTCTACCGGGTCGAGAAGAAGGGCTTCGAAAACGACACGTACGACCGGCGCGGAATGCGCAACCTCATCCGGTCGGGAGGGCTGGGGGAATCGGACTCGGTCCGCGTCGACGACGGGGATGCCCGCCGGGCCGCCGATTATCCGGAATTGAAGTCCCTCTTCGAGTTGAGGAAGACCTCTCGCGTGGAACCCCCGACCGTCTGCCGCAAGCACACCGACCAGCTCGCCTACTACCAGTGCACGGACACCGGACGCCCTCTGTGCGAGGCTTGCGCGGCCGAGAAGAAGTTTGGGGGTGCTTCCGTGCGCGTCTGTGAGCACTGCGGCGGCACGATCAACGAGCTCGCCCCGGCTCCTTGACCCCCCGTCGGCTCCTCGGCTATCCTTCGCCTCCCCGAGCGGGAATAGCTCAGCGGTAGAGCGCCACCTTGCCAAGGTGGAAGTCGCGGGTTCGATCCCCGTTTCCCGCTCCAGCAACTCCTGAAATTCAAGCGAGTTAGGCCCGGCGTCCTGCCTGGCCTCTTGCTTTTGGCACCCCACAGCCGGAACAGTCGGGGTAGTCCAGCGGAGGTTAAGGAGCGGGCGGTTCGGCTGGTTTTCGAGCAGCAGTCGGCACACGGGTCGCAGTGGGCGACGATCAGTTCGATTGCGGGCAAGATGGGCTGCACGAGGCGCTGGTGCGCGGCCCGCGCTGACGACGGGCGAGGGGAAAGTTGTCGATCTTCGACTACTTTCTCTCGCTCCGTCAGTGTCTACCGCTGGTCGGGCGGAACGTCGTAGTCGGCGAGCATCGGGGGCGTGCAGCGTGGGCCGCACATGATGTCGCCCCAGCCGAACGCGGTCGTGGGGACCCCGTCCACCCGCCTGACCTAATCCGGCCGTCGGTCATCGTGACGGCCCTGACCAGGGGTTCGCTCTTGACGGGCCGGGTCAAGACCTCGACGACGGCACGGGGAAACGGGAGGACTCTCACTTGCCCCGAGCATCAACCCGAGCAGAACCAGTCAGGGGTTCGGCCAGTACAGTCCTAGCGCTACGGAAAGAAAAACCGCCATTTGCCCGCGCGTGACCGGATCGTTGACGCCGAACCTCCCGTCAGGATAGCCAATGGTGATCCCAGCTGCATAGAGAGCCTCGACGAACTTAAAGAAGCCGTGCGAGGTCGGCACGTCCGTAAAATGCGCCGTCGCTGGCGCAGGCGAGACGGTGCGCCGCCAGTAGACGGTGACGTATCCGAAATACTGGTAATTGGAACTGGCGGCGACTTCAACATCGAGTATCAAGGTCGAAGCGTAAGAATCTCCGTACCAGACAATCCCGAGCGCTGGACCAGCACCGTCATTCGTCCAGATGGTGTGGGGTGAAGTGGAGAAGCCAGCCAGAAAGGTGGCCGAACCGGTGTCCCGAAGCCAAAGGGCGACTCCCATAACGTAAGGAGTGACGCCGTCGTTCGCATTGTTGAGGATAATCTCGTCGATGACAGCGCCAGCCGGAATATTCAGCGTGGCGTAAAAGTGCTGATCCACGTCTAGGACACTGGCTCGTGCGAGAGGGCTGACGGGGTTGTAGGATCTGCCACTGAAGGACAACGCCGAGATCGAGGTGGCGATGTACTCATACCCCGAGGGCGCGCTGGGAGATTGCGTCCCCGCCGGAAGCAATCGCGGCGACGTGAGTTCCTCCGTCAGGATTACCTTTGAAGAAAGAGCTGCGGTCAGGCACAGGACGACAACGCGCCGGGTCCCAGCATTTCTGGTCATGGCGACCCTCCCTTCTTGAACGAACGATATACCGCCGAGTCGGAGTCGAAGGGAGCGTGGAGGGCCGGTCAAGACTCGCTCGGCTTGCAGAAGCACTCAAATGATTTCGGCGGCAGACTTGCGAGAGCCTAACCTCTTGGATTTTCAGCGCCTGGTATCTATCACTTGCGACTCCTGCCGGAGCTGGCAAGGGCGAATTCAAGTTTGAACTCGGTGAAGGTGGGGCTGGGTGTTCACGAGGGAGTTCACGGAACACCTCGTTGACTCTCGGCAGTCGCCGTAGTCCAGACGACGGGGTATGAGACGAGCCGGCGGAAGGCATCAATGGTGGGAGACGGCATGTCAATAGGAAAGTTCAGGGTTTTGCCAAGGTGGAAGTCGCGGATCCCCGTTTCCCGCTCCAGCAAATCTCCCGTGCCACGAGTCACTTAGGCTCACGCTTCACCGCGGCGACACCGCTACGCGTCGGCTGCCTCGCGGTCACGCTTCCTGGAACGGGCGGACGTCCCCAGCGTCAATCTTCGATTCGTTTTTTCATCTTCGCGCGGAGGCTTCGCGGTAGCGTCTACCGCCAGGGTGGGGGGAATGATGCGTCCCAACATTCTACTCACAGCGGCTGCTGGTCCCGTGACCGTCCGGTGCTCGCCCAGGTCACCATGACGAAGATCAAAGCGGAGACGGGGCGGCACACGCAATCCGCCTGGCCCGACAAATGCCGCACTGAGATGCATGCAGACCGGACACAAACAGGGAGGTAGCTATGAGCATTACCGCAATCCGTGGTGACCAGGCGACCGCCGACGCGCGCGTCGCGAAAGTCGACATGAAGCTCGAGGTCGTCGTCATCCCCGTCTCGGACGTCGGCCGCGCGGCGGATTTCTACCAGAGGCTCGGGTGGAGGAAGGATGCGGACATCGGGAAGGCGGACCACCGGATCCTCCAGTTCACACCCCCGGGCTCCCCGTGCTCGATCATCTTCGGTCATGGCGTCACGCCGTCGGCCCCCGGCACCGCTCAGTTTCTCCACCTCGTCGTCTCCGACATCGAGGCGGCTCACGACGAGCTCGTCCGAAACGGTGTCGACGCCAGTGAGGTCTTCCACGACGCCGGCGGCGGCTACAATCGCTTCGACCCCGCCGCACGGGCCAGTGGCCCCGATCCGCAACGGCGCACCTACGCGTCGTTCGTGACGTTCAGCGACCCGGACGGCAACGGCTGGGTGCTGCAGGAGATCACCACGCGGTTCCCCGGTCGGATCGACCCGCACGCGACGACCTTCGCCTCCGCGTCGGACCTGGCGAGCGCGATGCGGCGCGCGGAGGCTGCCCACGGCGAACACGAGAAGCGCACCGGGCAGCGAGACGCGAACTGGGCCGACTGGTACGCCAGCTACATGGTGGCGGAGCAGGCCGGCGAAAAACTGCCGTCGTGAGCAAAGCCGTAGGGATCGCCGCCCCGGCTCGCCGTCAGCCGGCAAAGGAGTCCAGCCATGCGCTCTGACATCGTGCCCGGAGGCACGTTTCCCGACTACGAGCTGCCCGATCACACCGGCACGCCTGCGCAAGCTCAGCGAGCTGCAGGGCGATGACCCGCTGATCCTCACGCTCGCGCGCGGCCACTACTGCCCGAAGGAGCACCAGCAGCATCTGGAGCTCGCCGCGTTCTATCCGAAGATCGCCGTGGCGTACACCCAGATCGCCACGATCTCCACCGACGACCACCACACGCTCCAGGAGTTCCGCGCGTCGGTCGGCGCCCAGTGGACCTTCCTCTCCGACCCTGACCGAACGGTTCAGAAGGACCTCGACATCCAGGAGTACACCGACCCCGAGCACAACCCGATGATTCCGCACACGCTCGTGCTCAAGCCGGGCCTCGTGATCCACCGCATCTACAACGGCTACTGGTTCTGGGGCCGCCCGTCGGTCGTCGACCTCTGGCACGACCTGCGCGCCGTGACGAGCGAGATCCGCCCCGACTGGGACCTGAGCACTCCTGGACTCCGCGAGGCCTGGGACGCGGGCGACTTCTCGCGCTTCCACGGGTGGAACAAGCGCGCAGGCCGGAAACCGTCCCCGGCTTGACGGGAGGAGAAACGATGACGGCCGAAACCACAAATGCTCCGGCCCGCCAGGAGCCGGAGCTCGCCGGGCAGACCGTCGTCGTGATCGGCGGCAGCTCGGGCATCGGGCTCGAGACGGCCCGGCGCGCCCGCGCCGAGGGAGCCGACGTGATCCTCACCGCGCGCGACCCGGATCGCCTGCGCCGCGTCGGCCTCGAGCTCGGGGCCAGCACCGCCGCCTTCGACGCCACCGACTTCGAACGGCTCGGGAGGTTCTTCGACGAGCTGCCCGCGCCGATCGACCACGTGCTGGTCACGGGCCCCGGTCCCTACTACGCGCCGCTGGCGGAGTTCGACTTCGAAGAGGCGCGCCGCGACGTCGACGCCCATCTCTTGCTGCCGCTGCAGGTCGCCCGGAACGCCGCGAGCAAGGTCCGCCCGGGCGGGACGCTGCTCTTCATGGGCGGCACCGGTGGCCGCCGCACGGCCGCGGGACTCGCGCTCATCTCGGCGCTCACGGCCGCGCTTCCCGCCATGACGAAGAACCTCGCGCTCGAGCTCGCGCCCATCCGCGTGAACCTGATCGCGGCCGGGTTCGTCGACACGCCGCTGTCGGCGGCGATCCTCGGCGATCAGCTGGACGACGCGCCGCGAGCAGCTGCGCACGACGCTGCCGATCCGGCGCGTCGTCGGCCCGGCCGACATCGCCGCGCTGGCCGTCCACCTCATGACGAACACGGCGGTCACCGGCGCGACCTTCGACATCGACGGCGGCCAGCAGCTCGTCGAGGGGTGAGCCCGTGATCGTCGCTGCGCTGCCGTTGCAACCTTCCCCAGCTTTGCGACCCGGTCGGGCCCAGGCGCGTGCCCGCTTCGAGCCTCACGTGGCGCCGAAGCATATAACGCCAGGTGCGGTGGGAAAGGGCCGGCAGCGCGGCGTTCCCCGCTGTGGTCCGCCGTCGCGGCGTAGAGTTATCGAAGCGGTGCGATGACGATTCCAGCCGGGACGCGTCTTGGGCCTTACGAGATCCAGTCGCCCTTCGGAGTGGGCGGCATGGGCGAGGCATACCGGGAGCGGGACACGCGGCTCGCCAGCGTCTCGGGGGCCGCGGCCGAGGCTCGGGCGTAACCTTCGCTCTTCGACGCCGTCTCCGGGACGTGGCACCCGGATGCGCATGATCGGACGCGACCTGGCGTATGCCGTCCGGACGCTGCGGAAGAGCCCGGCTTTCGCCGCGATCGTGATCGGAATACTGGCCCTCGGCATCGGTGCGAACGCCGCGATCTTCAGCGTCGTCAACGCGGTCGTGCTGCGACCGCTCCCGTATCGCTCGCCGGACCGGCTCGTCATGCTTCCCGCGGCGCATCGGCCCAACGACCAGGGAGCCGAGGTCGCGCCGGCGACCTTTCTCGACTGGCGGCGTGAGAGCCGGTCCTTTGCGCAACTGGGCGCCTACGGCCCCGCCTCGGTCAACCTGACCGGAACGGGCTCGCCCGAGCGGCTCCAGGCGGCCGTCATCACGCCCGGCGCGCTTGCGGCTCTCGGCACGAAGCCCCTGCTGGGACGCCTGTTCCTGCCCGAGGAGGAGGGCCCGCAGACACGGGTCGCTCTCCTGAGCTTCGGGCTCTGGAGCAGCCGGTTCGGGTCCGACCCGGGCATCGTGGGAAAGGTGATCCGGCTGTCGGACATCGAGTACCCGATCGTGGGCGTGATGCCGCCGCAGTTCCGGTTCCCCTCGTTCGGCACGAGCGACGTGCGGCTGTGGATGCCGCTGCGGATCACGCCCGAACGCTCCCGGGACCGGCAGTCACGCTGGCTGTACGCCGTCGGGCGACTGAGAGACGGCGTCTCGTTGTCCGCGGCGCAGCAGGAGATGGACGGACTGACGCGGTCCCTGGCGCTCCAGTATCCCGAGTTCAACAAGGACTGGGGCGTGCGCCTGGTCCCGCTTCGCGATGCACTCGTCGGCAGGGTGCGGCCAGCCCTCCTGATCCTGATGGGCACGGTGCTGCTGGTGCTCGTCATCGCGTGCGCCAACGTCGCCAACCTCCAGCTGGCCCGCGCGGCCGGGCGTAGTCGCGAGATGGCGATCCGGTGCGCGATCGGGGCTTCGGGAAGAGACGTCTTGCGGCAGCTGCTCGCGGAGGGTCTGACGCTGGCCCTGCTGGGAGGTCTCCTCGGGGTCGCGCTCTCGCAGGCGTGCCTGCGCCTGCTCGTGACGTGGAGCTCGAGGTACATCCCCCGACTCGCGGAAGTCGGCATGGATGGGAGAGTCCTGCTTTTCGCGGTGGTGGTCTCGATCCTGACGGGCGTTCTTTTCGGCCTCGTTCCGGCCCGCTCCGCGCTGAAGGTGGATCTGGTGGGCGGGCTTCGGGAAGGCGGGCGGGCCGCATCGTCGGGCGTCGCCCACATCCGGTTCCGCCGCATGCTGACGGTCGCCGAGCTGGCCGGGGCAGTCGTGCTGCTGGTCGGGGCCGCCCTGCTCCTGTCGAGCCTGGCGCGGCTGCAGAGAGTCGAGCCGGGCCTGGATCCACGGGGGGTCCTGACGATGGAGGTGGTCCTTCCGCAGGCCCGGTATGCGGATGCCGCGAACCGCTCCGCCTTCTTTCGCGAGCTCGTTGCGCGGGCATCCCGGGTGCCCGGCGTCGAGGCCGCGGGCGGCGTGGCGAACCTGCCTTTCAGCGGCAGCAATTCGACCGAGAGCTTCGTCATCGAGGGCCGGGCTCCCGCGGATCCGGCCGACGTGCCCGAGGCGGGATATCGAACGGTGACGCCGGGATACTTCCGGGCCCTGAGGATCCCGCTGCTGCGGGGACGTGGCTTTTCCGAGCGCGACACGGCAACGTCGCCGCGGGTGGTCGTCGTCAACAAGACCTTCGCTGACCGCTACTGGCCCGGCGAGAACGCTGTCGGCAAGCGGATCGTCCTTACCGAGGGTTCGCCCTTATCCAACGAGGTCATCGGCGTCATCGGGGACGTGCGCCACACGCGGCTCGACGTGGCGACCGTGCCCGAGATCTACGTCTGCTACGAACAGGATGCGCCCGACTCCATGGTCCTCGCCGTCCGGTCGAAGGTCGATCCGGCGGCGCTGGGCGCGCGGCTGAGGGAGGAGGTCGCCGGCCTCGACCCGGAGCAGCCCGTATTCAACCTGAAGACGATGGAGGGAGTCGTCGAGGAGTCGACCTCGGAACCGAGGTTCTACACCACGTTGCTCGGTGTCTTCGCGGCCCTGGCAATCGTCCTGTCCGTGCTGGGGGTCTACAGCATCATTTCGTATTCGGTGGCCCAGCGTGGCCACGAGTTCGCGATCCGTGCGGCCCTGGGAGCACGGCGGGTCGACGTGCTGATGCTCGTGGCGGGGGAAGGGATGGCGCTCGCGGGCATCGGCATCCTCGTCGGCCTCGCCGCGGCGTGGGTCGCGACGCGCGGGCTCGCGAGCCTGCTCTTCGGAGTCCGGCCCGACGACCCGCTGATCTTCGGCGCTACGGCCGGCCTGCTCGCCGGTGCGGCCCTCGCGGCCAGCCTCGTGCCCGCACTGCGCGCTTCTCGGGCGAATCCTGCGAGCGCCTTTCGCGCGCTCTGAGCCCGCCTCGCGTCCGGGGGCTCGAGGGCGCTAGTCTTCTCGGAAGGAGCGGATCGGGGCGCCGCTGCGCGATCCCATGCGGGTGGGATAGCTGTTGGGCAGAACCGCCCCATTGCGCAGACGGCTCGGCTGGAGGCTCATGACGTACCGGCAGTGCTCGCACTTGCCCGTTCCGTCCGGCTCGACCGCCGTCGCGTTGGCCCGGCCGCAGTTTCGGCATTTCCAGTTTCGGAGGTCGCTCATGGCAGCTCGTTTTCTCCCCGAAGACCTTCTGGCAGACCATCGCGACATGGCAGGGCGCTGTCGGGAGGGAGTCCGGAGGACTTCAGGGTACCACGGGCGGGCTCGCCGGGCCCCCGAAACCGTGATATGGTGTGCCTGTTCTCGCTTCGCTCTGCTTTTGCCAGATCCGTCTGACGAACCCCGAACGAAAAGCCCCGAGAATGCGGATCGCTGCGCCGGCAGCGCTTCGGCTCACTTAATTCACCCGGCGCGTAAGGATGGATCTGATGAAGCTCTACGTTGGCAATCTTCCGTACAACATCTCCGATGACCAGCTGAACGACATGTTCGCCAAGTTCGGCACGCCGGACTCGGCCAAGGTCATCACCGACCGCGACACCGGCCAGTCCAAGGGGTTCGGGTTCGTCGAGTTCAGCAACGCGGACCAGGCGAAGCAGGCTCTTTCGCTGAACGGAACCGAGTTCGGCGGACGGTCGCTCACGGTCAACGAGGCGCGGCCCAAGAACGAGGGCGGCGGCGGTGGCGGGCGCGCCCGCTACTGACCCGGTCGTTTTCAGTCGATTCGTCGAGGCGGGGTCCGCGGACCCCGCCTTTTTTCTTTGCAGACTCGGCGCTCCGACTCCGCGATAATCAGCCGCCTGGATGAGAGCCGGGCGCATCGCTCCGACGCTGGCGCTTCTCTCGGTCCTCGCCGGATTCGTGGTTCCTGCCCCCCTGCCAACGCCTCCGGCTCCTTTGGATCGGGCCGCCCTGGCTTCGCAGGTCAGGGACGAGCTGCTGCACGCCTGGCGAGGTTACGAGCGCTACGCGTGGGGTCACGACGAGTTGATGCCGTTGAGCAGGGGCCCTCACGACTGGCACCGCGACTCCCTCCTCATGACTCCCGTGGACGCCCTGGACACGCTGTACCTGATGGGCTACCGCGAGGAAGGGGACCGGGCCAAGGCGCTGATCCTCGAGAGGCTGTCCTTCGATCGCGACATCTCGGTCAAGAACTTCGAGATCACGATCCGCATCCTCGGGGGCCTTCTCTCCGCCTACCAGGCCACCGGCGACGCTCGCCTCCTTCGCCTGGCCGAGGATCTGGGAACGCGGCTGTTGCCCGCGTTCGCCTCGCCGACCGGGATGCCTTACATGTACGTGAACCTGAAGACGGGGCAGGTCAGCGGCGCGCGCTCGAATCCGGCCGAGATCGGGACCCTCCTGCTCGAGTTCGGCACCCTGGCGCGGCTTACGGGAAAACCGGTCTTCTACGAAAAGGCGCACAACGCCCTCGTTCAACTCCATGCCCGCCGCTCGCCGCTCGGCCTCGTCGGCGAGCAGATCAACGTCGAGACCGGCGATTGGCTCAGCCGCTCGAGCCACGTGGGCGGCGGAATCGACTCCTACTATGAGTACCTTCTCAAGTGCTCACGGCTCTTCGGCGACCGGGACTGCGAACGGATGTGGCAGGAAGCGCTCCGGGCTTTGAACGAGCACGTGGCCGACGAGGAGGCCACCGGTTTCTGGTACGGCCAGGTGGACATGGTGACGGGCAGGCGGACCGCCACCGAGTTCGGGGCGCTGCAAGCCTTCCTGCCCGGCGTGCTCGCGCTCGGGGGCGACCTCGTCCGGGCGCGGCGTTTGCAAGAGTCGTGCTGGAAGATGTGGAATCTCCGAGGCATCGAGCCCGAGGTGCTCGACTACAAGACCATGCGGGTCGTGGAGGCGGGATACCGGTTGCGCCCCGAGATCATCGAGTCGGCTTTCTACCTGTATCGGTCCACGAAGGACCCGCGCTATCTCGAGATGGGACGGACGTTCTTCGAGACCATCCGGACCCATTGCCGCACGGAGTCCGGCTACACCATCCTGAACAACGTGCTGACGAAGCAGCAGGGCGACCTCATGCCCAGCTACTTTCTTGCTGAGACGCTGAAATACCTCTACCTCTTGTTCTCGGGCGACGAAACGCTGGATCTTGGGCACGTGGTCTTCAACACTGAGGCCCACCCGCTCCGCAGGACGTGGTGACCGCCAGGCCAGCGGAATCAATGACTTGCGCTGCAGCCGCCGGGCTGAAACCGCTGATTTTTCTGGAATCCGAGCAGCCGGAGGAGGCTTATATCGTTACTGATGGCCTCGAAACCCGTCCGTTCGTTTGCCGTAGGCTTTTCGCTGAGCCCTTTTCGCCCCGGACGCTTCTCTTAGCGCCGGCCACTCGTTCGTCCGGGCTCCGCGGGTGCCGGGAGTCGGGCCCCCGCAGGGAGGCTGGAATTAGGTTAGAGCTGGAGGTTCCTTCCTCATGAAAAAACGGATGCTCCTGATGCTCGCGGGGATCGTGGTGTTCCTCGGAGCCGTCGGTACCGTCAAGTACGGCCAGATCAAGAAGGGCATGGCCCAGCAGGCCTCCTACCAGCCGCCGCCGGAAACCGTCACCACGATCGTGACGAAGAAGGAAGAGTGGCCTGCCACGCTCAAGGCGATCGGCACGGCAGTCGCCGTCCACGGCGTGGTCGTCAGCGCGGACCTTCCCGGCATCGTGTCGAAGATCTCGTTCGAGTCCGGGCAGAAGGTGCGCGCGGGCGACGTTCTGGTACAGCTCGACACCAAGCAGGAGGAGGCGCAGCTCCAGTACGCGCAGGCGCAACTCGAGCTCTCCCGTCTGAACCTCGAACGGACGCGCCAGCTGAGCGAGCAGGGGGTTGCGCCCCTGGCGGATCGCGACCGGCTGGAGGCGGAGACCAAGCAAGCGGTCGCCCAGGTCGGGGAGATTCGTGCCACGATCGAGCGCAAGACCATCCGGGCGCCGTTTTCGGGGATTCTGGGCATCCGGCAGGCCAACCTCGGCCAGTATCTCGAGGCCGGCAAGGCCGTCGTCCCGCTGCAGCTGGTGGATCCGATTTACGTGAACTTCTCCGTGCCGCAACAGGAGCTGGCACAGCTCAAGGTGGGCGGCGAGGTTCGCGTCGCGACGCAGGGGGAGGGCAGCGAGTACAAGGGCAAGGTGACGGCGATCGACTCGGTCATCGATACGGGGACGCGCAACATCGAGGTCCAGGCCACCCTTTCCAACCCCGATGGAAAGCTCCGTCCCGGGATGTTCGTGACGGCGACGGTCGGCGTCGGCTCGGCGTCGACGGTGATTGCCTTGCCGGCCTCGGCGATCAACTACGCTCCCTATGGCGACTCGGTCTACGTCGTCGAGGAGATGAAAAACCCGAAGGGACAGACCTACCGCGGAGTCCGCCAGCAGTTCGTCAAGCTCGGAGCGGGGCGGGGCGATCAGATCGCGATCGTTTCCGGGCTGAAGCCGGGAGAAGAGGTCGTCACGTCGGGAGTCTTCAAGCTTCGCCAGGGAGCCGCGGTGCAGGTCGACAACAAGACGCAGCCCGCCAACAGCACGGCTCCCCGGCCGGAGGATAGTTAAAATGTGGCTACCGGACATGAGGGCTAGTGACGTCGACGAGGACCACTCTCTGCTCCTGTGCGCGCGTCGAGCGCGCCTCAAAGTGAAGACGAGAACCACTCTCGGCTCAGGTGCGCGCGTCGAGCGCGCCTCAAGATGAAGTTCACGGATCTCTTCATCCGGCGGCCGGTTCTCGCGATCGTCGTCAACCTCGTCATATTGATCGCCGGTCTCCAGGCGATCCGCACGCTGTCGGTCCGGCAATACCCGCGCAGCGACATCGCCGTGGTGAAGGTGACGACCACCTACGTCGGCGCCAACGCGGATCTCGTGCGCGGCTTCATCACGACGCCGCTCGAGCGCGTCATCGCCAGCGCCGACGGCATCGACTACATCGAATCCTCGAGCGCGCAGGGTGTCAGCACGATCACCGTCCACCTCAATCTCAACTACGACACGAACGCTGCGCTCACTCAGGTTCAGGCGAAAGTCGCCCAGGTGCGCAACGACCTTCCGCCCGAGTCCCAGGCGCCGGTCATCGAGCTCGAGACCGCGGACACCGAGTTCGCGGCGATGTACCTCGGCTTCGCCTCGAAGGATCTCGACCAGAACCAGATCACGGACTATCTGACCCGCGTCGTGCAGCCGAAGCTCTCCGCGATCAGCGGCGTGCAGCGCGCCGACATTCTCGGCGGCCGCGTGTTTGCCATGCGCGTCTGGCTCAAGCCCGAGAAGATGGCGGCGCTCGGCATTTCGCCGTCCGACGTCCGGACGCCCTCTCGGAAAACAACTACCTCTCTGCGCTCGGCCAGACCAAGGGCTCGATGGTCTCCGTCAACCTCGTCGCCAACACGGACCTGAAGACGGTGGATGAATTCCGTCAGCTCGTGGTCAAGGAAAAGGACGGCGTCGTGGTCCGCCTCGGCGAGATCGCAGACGTCGTGCTCGGCGCCGAGAACTACGACTCCGATGTGCGCTTCAACGGCCAATCGGCGACTTTCATGGGCATCTGGGTGCTTCCGACGGCCAACTCCCTGGAAGTGATCAGACGGGTACGGGCCGCCCTGCCCGAGATCCAGGCGCAGCTGCCGGAGGGGATGACGGCCGGGGTACCGTACGACTCGACCGCATACATCCAGGATGCCATCAACGAGGTGCTGTCAGACGCTGACCGAGACGCTGTTGATCGTCATCGTCGTCATCTTCCTGTTCCTCGGGTCGTTTCGCGCCGTGCTCATCCCGATCATCGCGATCCCCATCTCGCTCATTGGCGCGGTCTTCCTGATGCTCCTGTTCGGCTTCACCATCAACCTGCTGACCCTGCTGGCCATCGTGCTCTCGGTCGGTCTCGTCGTCGACGACGCCATCGTCATCGTCGAGAACGTCGAGCGGCATCTCCACCTGGGAGAGCGCCCGTTCCCGGCCGCGATTCGCGCGGCGCGCGAACTCGTCGGCCCGATCATCGCCATGACGATCACGCTGGCGGCGGTGTACGCGCCGATCGGGATCCAGGGCGGCCTGACGGGCGCGCTCTTCCGCGAATTTGCGTTCACCCTGGCCGGTGCCGTCGTCGTCTCGGGCATCGTGGCGCTCACGCTCTCGCCGATGATGGGATCCAGGCTCTTGCGATCGGGTGACAGCGAGCGGGGTTTCGCGGGCTGGATCAACCGGCGCTTCGAGGTGGTGCGGAGCACGTACGCGACGCCTGCTGACGGGAAGCCTGAACTATCGCCCCGTGGTGTTCGTGCTGTGGGCCATCGTGGTGGCTCTCATGATCCCGTTCTACATGTTCTCGCAGAAGGAGCTGGCGCCGCGCGAGGACCAGGCCATCGTCTTCGGGGTCATCCAGGCGGCTCCCAACGCGACGCTCGACCAGACGCGCCTGTTCGCGTCGCAGGTCAACGACGTCTACTCTTCGTTTCCCGAGAACCAGAGCGTCTTTCAGATCACCGGGCCGAGCGGCGGGTTCGGCGGCATGGTCACCAAGCCCTGGAGCGAGCGCAAGAAGAGCACGATCCAGCTCCAGGGCGAGGCCGCCGCCAAGTTCTCCAAAATTCCGGGTGTCCGCGTGATCTCGCTCATCCCGTCCGCGCTTCCGGGCGGCGGCAGCTTCCCCGTCGACTTCGTCGTGGCTTCAACGGCGGAGCCGGAGCGCCTCACACAGTTCGCCAATCAACTCGTCCAGAAGGCGTTTGCGAGCGGCCTCTTCATGTTCGCGGACTCGGACCTCAAGTTCGATCAGCCCCAGGCCCGGGTCGTCTTCGACCGCGACAAGCTGAGGGCGCAGGGCGTGGATCTCGGCCAGGCCGGCCGCGACCTCTCGACGATGCTCGGCGGGAACTACGTGAACCGCTTCAGCATCCAGGGGCGCAGCTACAAGGTGATCCCGCAGATCAAGCGCTCCGAGCGCCTCACGGCAGACCAGCTGGCCGACATCTACGTCACCGGGGCCGGCGGCAAGCTGGTGCCGCTGTCGACGTTCGCCACGCTGCAAACGACTTCGGAGCCGCGGGAGCTCAAGCGCTTCCAGCAGCTGAACGCGGTGCGGATCCAGGGCGTCATCCCGGGAGGCGTGCCCCTCGATAAAGCGCTCGGAGTCCTCGAGGCCGAAGCGGCCCGCATTCTCCCGAAGGGGTTCACGGTGGACTACGCGGGCGAGTCGCGGCAGCTGCGCAGGGAGGGAAGCAAGTTCCTGTTCACGTTCCTTCTCTCGGCGATCCTCATCTACCTCGTGCTGGCGGCTCAGTTCGAGAGCTTCCGCGATCCGTTCATCGTCCTCGCAGGCTCGGTGCCGCTGGCCCTTTCGGGAGCGCTGTTCTTCTCGTTCCTTGGCCTCACGACGCTCAACATCTACAGCCAGGTCGGCCTGATCACCCTCGTCGGCCTCGTCGCCAAGAACGGGATCCTGATCGTGGAGTTCGCCAACAAGGTTCAGGAGAAGGGCATCGGAAAGCTGCAGGCCGTGATCGAGGCCGCCGAGACGCGGCTGCGCCCGATCCTCATGACCACCGCGGCGACGGTCATGGGCCATCTGCCGCTCGTCTTCGCCCGAGGTCCCGGAGCCGGGGCCCGGAACAGCATCGGCATCATGCTCGTCAGCGGCATGATCATCGGCACCGCCTTCACGCTCTTCGTCGTGCCGTCCATCTACGTGCTCGTGGCGAAGACGCGCACGAAGGTCGCCGAGGCGGGCGAGGGGGAGCCGGATCTCGCGGTGCTCGAGGAGGCGGCCGTCTAAGCGTCGTCGATCGGAGGGCGACGCCTCCTCAATACCTCCAGCTCGTGACATCGGCTCCGGAGGGCGCGGTCTTCAGGATCCGCTCGACGATGCGCGGGGCGAACATCTGGTGATAGCGCAGTCGCGAGATACGCGTTCGGGCGGGTCGGATCACCGTTCCAGCAGTGTTCCGCGCGGTCGCCGTACGCGACCTCGCCCGCGTAGTACGGGTCCTTCGTGCTCTCGAGGAACTGCTGGGCCAGGTACACGGCGTTGTTGAGGTAGTAGTTGTCCATGTCGCCGACGTAGATGTGGAGCTTGCCCTCGAGCTTCTTGCCGAGGCCCGTGCTCCAGCTGCGCCGCAGGATGTCGACGAGGTCGTAGTGCTCCTTCCAGATAGGCCGCGACCTCCTTGTCGATCACACCCGTGCGCCTGTCCCAGATGCGCCGGGGGTATCCGTCCGCCCCCACGGGCGAGTAGACCGCCTCCCAGATGTCCCACTGCCCGCCCGAGCGGCTCTTCGTGCCGAGGACGAGCTCATACCGGTTCGCCTGCTCGATCGTGGCCTGGAGGTGGCCGAGGTAGTTGCGGTGCGCGGGGGTGGGGACCTGCCCCCAGGGGCCCGGCCAGAAGTAGGCGTTCTGGTCGTCATAGATGTTGACGACCGTGTACTCGTGAAAGTCGATCGGGTCGGGGCAGGCCGCCCAGGCCCCGTTGTACTCGTCGGGATAGAGGACCTGCACGCCCATGGCCTCCCAGCCCCCCGTCGAGCCCCCGTACAGGAAGCGCGCCCAGCCCCCGCCGAGCGCCCGGTACTTCTTCTCGAGGTACGGAATGAGCTCGTACGTGATGGCGTCGCCGTAAGGTCCCAGGTTCTGCGAGTTCACGGCGTAGGAATCGTCGTAGTAGGGGTTCGCGTGCTGGATCTCGACCAGCAGGTAACGCGGGTAGTTCGGGCCGGTCCAGTCCTTGAAGAACTCGTGCGCGTACTGCTGCTGGATCCGGTTGTAACCCTCGAGCTGGAACCGGTCCGAGAAGTCGGGCTTCAGGTCGGGATCGGGCGGCTCCTCGCGGTAGGTGTCCATCGTGTAGGGGAAGTGGCCGTGGTTGATGACGAGCGGGTACCTCGCCTTCGGGTGCCCATCGAAGCCCTCGGGCAGGAGGACGTTGGCGCCGAGGTACATGGGCCGGCCCCAGAACTTCGAGAGCAGCGCGCTCTGAATCCTCTCGTGCTTGAGGTACTTCGTCTGCGGAGGGTCGGCAATCGGAGCGATGACCTGGTCGAGCTCGATTCTTACCGTCCCGGACGTGCCGGGATCGATCGTGATCTCGCGCGGCGTCGAGTAGAGGTTGCCAGGCGCCTTGTTCCACTGCTGGCCCTCGCCGCGATCCATGGGGAGTTTGACGACGTGACCGTCGGCGCGGTGAAAGGTCTCGTAGCGGTGGAGAAGAGCCTGGACGCGGTATGTGCCGGCCGGCAGGTCGGCGAGGCGCTCGGTCGGGAAGCCGAGGACGTCGCCCTCGAGGATCGCCTCCGCGCCCGACTTCCAGCCATCCACGTCGATGCCGAAGATCTGCTGGCTCTTGGTCACCTCGAAGGTGACCTGGAAGCGGGGCTCCGCAGAGGCGTCCTTCGAGATGATGAGGAGCAGCCGGCCGTCGAGCGGCTCCCGACTCTTGTCCGCGCCGTAGGTCACCGCGAATCGGAGCTTCGGGCCGGTGGCGGGAGGGGCGAGGCCGGCAAGCGCGACCAGGGACAACGCGGCGGCGAGTCCGGGAAAGACGCGGCGAAGCGACATCGGCTCCTCCTGAAGGTTTGGCGAAGAATACAGTCCCGCCCTGGGGTGCGCGAGGCATAATTTCGGCGGCATGAAGTCCGGAGACGGGCCCGGTGCGACGGGCCAGATCCCGAACGCCCTCGTGGTCGGAGCGCAGGTCATCATCGACTTCTGAGGCTTCCGAGTCGAGACGAGCAGGAGAGGCTCGGCCACGGTCAGGCGCGGATCATCCTGGCCACATGCTCGGCGATCGCTGGCGCGGCGGTCAGGCCCGGTGATTCGATCCCGATCAGATCGTAGAAGCCGGGCAGGCCGCGATCGCGCTCCTCGACGATCACGAAGTCGCGGAAGGGCCCGCCCTTGCGCTGCAGCTTCGGCCGGATGCCGCTGATGTCCGGCTCGAGGTCCTCGTCGCGCACGGTGGGCAGGAGCCGGCGTGCGGCCTCGCCGAAGACGGTCCGGCGCGCGGGGTCCACGCGGTAGTCGGTGTTCCGGTCGGGTAGGTACTCGGCGTCGGGCCCGAAGCGCAGGCGACCGCCGGTATCGAGGACGACGTGGACGCCCAGGCTTTCGGGCGCGGGCACGGGGTAGACGAGGTGCGACGCCAGCTTCCAGCACCGGGTCGCCGCGGAGAAGTAGCTTCCCTTGCAGTAGTGGAGCCGGTAGCCCGCCGCATCGAGGTCCACGCCCGCCAGCTGCGCGATGGTATCCGCCTCGAGACCCGCGGCGTTGACCACCCGCTCGGAGGTGAAGGACTCGATGCCGGCCCCGCCCGACACGGTGATCCGGTAGCCTCCCGTGACGGGCTCGATGCCGACCACCGCCGCGCGGGGCTGGAGCACGGCGCCGGCCGCGAGCGCTCGCTGCAGAAAGTGGTCCATCAGCGCGTGGACGTCCACGATCCCGGATTCCGGCGACCAGAGCGCTCCGACCGAGCGGACGGCCGGCTCGAGCGCATGCGCCTCCTTTTCGGACAGCTGGGCGAGATCGACGCCGGTGCGCCTCGCGTTTTCGCGGATCGCGTCGAGCACTGGCAGTTCCTCGGCGGTCGTCGCAGTGATGAGCTTGCCGGTCTTGCGATGCGGGATGTCGTGCCGCGCGCAGAGGGCGTAGACGCGGTCGCGCCCCTCGACGCAGAGCCGCGCCTTGAGAGATCCCGGCGGGTAGTACATGCCGGCGTGGATGACCTGGCTGTTGCGGCTGGAGGTCTCCATGCCGTGGCGGGGGTTGCGATCGAGAACGACGAGGCCGGGGCTCTCCGGAGCCAGGCGCTCCGCCACCGCGAGCCCGACGACGCCGGCCCCGATGACGGCGATCTCGACGTCCGGCACGGCGACGATCTTAAGGCAGGCGGCCGAGCGGCGTGGATTCCGTTGACGCCTCGCGGGAGGCGGTGTACGTTGGCTTTCCCTTGGTGCGGCCGTGAAGCACTGGAAAGAGACCGCTGAGGTGTTCGAGCGGGTCACCCGGCTGCCGGGCGCCGGCGGGAGGGCGGCGCTCGCCACGGTCGTGCGCATCGAGGGTTCCGCATATCGGCGTCCGGGCGCGAAGCTGCTCGTCGAGGAAGACGGCCGGACGCTCGGTTCGATCAGCGGAGGGTGTCTCGAGAGCGACGTGCGCGAGGTCGCTCTCGGTGTGATCCGCGACCACACACCCCGTCGGCGGCGTTATGAGACCGGGGCCGAGGAGAACGCGGCGTGGGGTCTGGGCCTCGGGTGCGCCGGGTCGGTCGAGCTCTTCGTGCAGCCGGCGACCGAGTTGCAGGCCGTGCACGCCGCGGAACGCGTGCTCGAGGTCTTCGAGGCCGGGCGCCCCTTCGTACTCTGCACCGTCGTGGCCGGCACGCCGGAAACGGGCGGCATGCTGGTCGTCGCGTCGGATGGAGCGCTCGCGGGCTCGACCGGAGACGCCGCGCTCGACCGCGAGGTCGCCCGCCATTCGGCCGCCTGGATCGCCGCGCGCACCTCGACGCTCCGGACCGTCGCAGCGGCGGAGATGTTCGTCGAGGTTCTCATCCCACCCCCGCACCTGCTCCTGTTCGGCGCCGACGACGACGCGCGGCCAATCTGTGCCTACGCGTCCGCCGCCGGTTTCCGCGTGACCGTCGTGGACCATCGCGCCGCCTTCCTCGCCCCGGAGAGGTTCCCGGGCGCGGAGCGGCGCATCGCCCTGCGCCCGGAGGAAGGAGTGGCCGGCCTCCCGATCGGGCCACGGACCTTTGCGGTGGTCAAGACGCACCTGATCGCGAACGACCGGGAGTGGGCGCGGCGGCTTCTGGCAGCCGGTGCCGCGCACGTGGGCCTGTTGGGTCCGCGCGCGCGGACCCGGGAGATCGTACGGGAGATCGGAGCCGAAGGGGACGACCGGGTCTTCGGACCGGTCGGCCTCGACCTCGGCGCCGAAGGGCCCGAGCAGGTTGCTCTGAGCATCGTCGCAGAGCTGCTTGCGGCGAGCTCCGGGGTCGAGCCGAAGCGTTTGCGCGAGAAGGGAGCCACGATCCATGTCCGCTGAAGGTCGGCCCGTGGCCGGCGTGGTCCTCGCGGCCGGGTCCTCCACCCGCATGGGGCAGAACAAGCTGCTACTGCGCGTGGACGGCGAGACTCTCGTCGCGCGGGCGGCGCGGCGCGCCGGAGTCGGCGGCCTCGACCCGATCGTGGTCGTGCTCGGTCACGAGGCCGAGCGCGTGGCGCGCGCGCTCGCGGGCATCCGGTGCCGCCCGGTTTTCAACCCAGACCACGCCAGCGGGCAGGCATCCTCGTTCCGCGCCGGGATCGCCGCGGTTCCCGACGCCGCTCCCGCCGCGGTCATCCTGCTCGCCGACATGCCGCACGTGACGGCGGAAATGATTGCGGCCCTCGTCGCCCGTTACCGGACCGCGGGAGCCCCGCTCGTCATCTCGGAATATGGCGGCGTCCACGCGCCTCCGACGCTCTACGACCGAACGCTCTTTGACGAGATCGGGGCGATGTCGGGCGACGGCTGCGGCCGCCAGATCGTTCACCGCCATCGCCACGAAGCCGAGGTCGTGACCTGTCCGGCCGAGGGGCTCGCGGACCTGGACGAGCCGGAGGACCTCGAGCGCTTGCGCGCCCTCGAGGGAAGGGGGATGCCATCCGCCCCGACCTCCTGATTCTCGCCGCCGACCTCGCGCGGCGCGAAGAGCCCTTCGCCCTGGCGACGGTCGTGCGCCGCCAGGCGGCGAGCTCCTCGCAGCAGGGCGACGGCGCGCTCATCGCGTCCGACGGGACCTTTCACGGCTGGCTCGGCGGCAGCTGCACGCAGCCGACGGTCGTGCAGGAGGCGTTGCGCGCGATCGCCGACGGTCGGCCGCGTCTGATTGCGCTCTCGCCGAACCCCGGTGCGGACCGCCGGCCCGGAATTCTCGTCTTTCCGATGACCTGCCACAGTGGAGGGACCGTGGAGATCTACCTCGAACCCGTCTTGCCGCCTTCGCGGTTTCTGGTCTTCGGCGTGTCGCCGGTCGCCCGCGCACTCGCGCGCCTGGCGCAGGCCGCCGGTTTCGCCGTGGATGCAGCGGATCCGGCCGCGGACCGGGCGATCTTCCCCGGGGCCGAGCGCATCTTCACCGATCTCGGTGTGCCGGGCCAGGGCGCGGGCGCCCGGGCGTTCGTGGTCGTGGCGACCATGGGGGAGCGCGACGAGGAGGCGGTGGCCGCCGCCGTTGCCGCAGCGCCCGCCTATCTCGGCGTGGTCGCCAGCGGGAAGCGCTTCGCCCAGATCCGGGACACGCTGCTCTCGCGCGGCCTCGGCGACGAGGCCCTGGCCCGCATCAAGAACCCGGCGGGCCTCGACATCGGCGCGCGGACCCCGGAAGAGATCGCCGTCAGCATCCTCGCCGAGATCGTTCAGGTTCGTCGCGGGCTCGCTGCCGAGCCGGCCGCGGCTCCGGGACTCCCGGTCGCGACGGCGCGCGAGCAGATCGATCCCGTCTGCGGGATGAAGGTGGCGCTCGCGGGCGCGCGCCACGTCGCCGAGGTCGGCGGCCGCACCTGGTACTTCTGCTGCGGGGGATGCCGCGACCGATTTCTCGCAGCTCCCGAGAAGTTCGCGGCGCAGGCCGGATTCGGAGGCGCCGCGTGAGGGAGGAGATCCGCGCGATGCAGGCGGCCATGGAACAGTACGGTTACATCGCCGAGCCTGCGATCGCGACCGCTGCTTTCCTCGCCGTCGAGATGAAGAAGCCTCTCCTGATCGAGGGCGACGCCGGCGTCGGCAAAACCGAGGTTGCGAAAGTGCTGGCCCGTCTGCTCGACACCGAGCTGATCCGCCTCCAGTGCTACGAGGGGCTCGACGTCCAGACCTCGCTGTACGAGTGGGACTATCCGCGCCAGATGTTGCGCGTCCGGATGGGCGAGCAGGAAGGGCGTTCACCGGGGGAGATCGAGTCCGTGATCTATTCGCGGGCGTACCTGCTCGAGCGCCCGCTGCTGAGGGCGATCACGCGGCCGGCGGGGCGGCCCGTTCTTCTCGTGGACGAGGTGGATCGCGCCGACGACGGCTTCGAGGCCTTTCTGCTGGAGCTGCTCTCCGATTTCCAGGTCACGATCCCGGAGCTGGGGACGGTGCGCGCCGAGCAGCCTCCCGTCGTCGTGCTGACGTCCAACCGCACGCGCGAGATCGGGGACGCCCTGCGCCGGCGGTGTCTCTACCTCTACATCGAGCACCCGAGCCTCGAAAAGGAGGTCCGGATCATCCGGGCGCGCGTGCCCGGCGCGAGCGAGCGCCTCGCCGGAGAGATCGGACGCTTCGTCCAGGCGCTGCGCAGCCGGCAGCTTCTCAAGGTTCCAGGCGTGGCCGAGACGATCGACTGGGCGCAGGCGCTGGTTCGCCTGCACCGCGAGCACCTCGACCTCGAGACGGTCGAGCAGACACTCGGCTGCATTCTGAAGGATCGCAACGACCTCGGCGACGTCTGCGGCGCCGAGCTCGCCGGGCTGGTGGGGGAGGCGGCTCCCATGGGGTGACCGGGATGGACCTGGTTGCGAACCTGGCACGGCTCGGCCGCGGCCTGCGGGAGCGTGGCGTCCGGGTCGGGCTCTCCGACGAGGTGGACGCCGTCGCGTCTCTCACGCTCGTGGATCTCTCCGACCGCGCGGAGGTGCGCTGCGCACTGGTCGTCGCGCTGAAGGTGAGGCCGCGCGATGCGGCGGCGTTCGACGAGCTCTTCGAGCGCTGGTGGAAAGGCCTGGACGACCGAGCCGGTTCGCCCGATCGGCCGGCGGAGGCTCCGCCGGGCCCGACGCGCCGTTTCGGCGGCCTTCCGGGGGCGCGGGGCCGCGGGCCGGAGCAGGAGCGGGAGGTCACTCGGGGCGACACGCCCGGGTACAGCCCGGATGCGACGCTGCGCACGAAGTCGTTCGACGCGTGTACCGCATCGGAGCTCGCGGCGATGGAGCGGCTCGTGGCACGGCTCGCGCTCAAGCTCGCCACGCGGAAGAGCCGCCGACTGGTTCCGACCCGGGGCCGCGGACACGTGGATCCGCGCCGCAGCTTCCGCGCGGCCGTGGGAACCGATGGCGAGTTCCTGCGGCTGGCGCGCCGCGCCCGGGCGGTCGAGGAGCCGCGCCTGCTCGTCCTCTGCGACACGAGCGGCTCGATGGACCCGCACACGCGATTTCTCCTGACCTTCCTGCTCGCCTTGAAGAAGGCGGCCCGACGTACCGAGCTCTTCGCGTTCAATACGTCGCTCGTACGCCTGACACCCTGGATCACGGCCCACAAGCCGCGCCCGACGCTCGAGCGCCTGTCGGCCGGAGTCCCGGGCTGGTCGGGGGGGACGAAGATCGGCGAGAGTCTGGCCGAGTTCGTCGCACGATACCGTGACGAGATGGTCGGCCCGAAGACGGTCGTCGTGATCGTGAGCGACGGCCTCGACGGGGGGGATACGGCGGTGCTCGCCCGGGCCATGAGGGCGATCCGCGCGCGCGCGCGCCGGGTGATCTGGTTGAATCCGCTGGCGGGAGATCGGCGGTACGAGCCGACCGCACGAGGAATGGAGGCCGCGCTGCCCTTCCTCGACGTCCTGGCTCCCGCGCACAATCTCGAGTCGCTCGAGCGGCTCTTGCCGCTCGTGGCAGCCTGATGGTGGTAAGGATGCGATTGCGACGGTCGTTCCGTGTTCGAAAGGAGGCCCGATGATTCCCGCTTCGTTCGACTATCACTCCCCCGGAACGCTCGCCGAGGCCATCGGCCTGCTGTCGCGCTACCGCGACGAGGCCAAGGTGCTCTCGGGCGGGCAGAGCCTGTTGCCGCTGCTGAAGTTGCGCATGGGTTCGGCCGGCCACCTGGTGGACATCGGCCGGATTCCGGGGCTCGAGTACATCAAGGAGGAGGGCGGCTACCTGAAGATCGGGGGACGCACGCGCGAGTCGGCCCTCGAGGAGTCGAAGCTCATCCGCGCGAAGTACCCGATCCTCGCCGACACGGCCGCCGTCATCGCCGATCCCCTCGTCCGCAACCTGGCGACGGTCGGCGGCAATCTCGCGCACGGCGACCCGGCCAACGACCATCCCGCGACCATGCTCGCCCTCGGGGCGACCGTCGTGGCGACCGGTCCGAAAGGCGAGCGCACGATCCCGATCGAGGCGTTTTTCACGGGTCTCTTCGAAACGGCGCTCGGCCGGGACGAGATCCTGACCGAGATCCGGATCCCGGTTCCTCCGGCGAAGAGCGGAGGGGCTTACGTCAAGCTCGAGCGCAAGGTGGGCGACTTCGCGACGGCGGCCTCGGCCGTGCAGGTGACCCTCGGGGCAGGCGGAGAGGTGACGCGCGCCGGGATCGGCCTGACCAATGCCGGCCTGACACCCGTCAAGGCGGAGGCCGCCGAGAAATTCCTCCAGGGCAAGAAACCGGACGCGGCGGTGATCGCCGAGGCCGGACGCCTGGCCTCCGGCGCCGCCGAGCCGAGCGCGGACCGGCGCGGTTCGGTGGAGTACAAGACGGAAATGGCGCGCGTGCTCACCACCCGGGCCCTCCAGCGGGCCGTGTCCCGGACACAAGGAGCGTCACGATGAGCAAACACACGATCCGGGTCACCGTCAACGGGGCCGCGCAGCAGAACGAGGTCGAGTCGCGCACGCTCCTCGTCCACTACCTCCGCGAGGCACTGCGGCTGACCGGCACGCACATCGGATGCGACACGACCCACTGCGGCGCGTGCACGGTGATCCTCGACGGAAGGCCCGTGAAGTCCTGCACGGTGCTCGCCGTCCAGGCCGACGGCCGGGACGTGACGACGGTGGAGGGACTGGAGAAGGAAGGCAAACTCGACCCCATCCAGGAAGGATTCTGGGAGCAGCACGGCCTCCAGTGCGGCTACTGCACGCCGGGGATGATGATGACGAGCTTCGCTCTGCTCAAGGCGAACGCGAACCCGAGCGAAGGCGACATCCGGCAAGCCATCTCGGGCAACCTCTGCCGCTGCACCGGGTACGTCAACATCGTGAAGTCCGTACAAAGCGCGGCCGCAAAGGCCCGGGCTTAGGGGGAAACCATGGCACCTCAAACGACGCCCGAAGTCGGCGGGATGGGCCACTCGATCAAGCGCAAGGAAGATCCCCGCTTCATCCGCGGCAAGGGGCACTACGTCGACGACATCCAGCTTCCGGGGATGCTGCACATGGACATCGTCCGCAGTCCCTACGCCCACGCGAAGATCCTGAAGATCGACTCGGAGAAGGCCCTGAAGATCCCGGGCGTGCTCGCCGTGATCACGGGCGCGACCCTCGAGCAGTACAAACTGCACTGGATGCCCACGCTGATGTCGGACACTCAGATGGTGTTGCCGACGGACCGCGTCATGTACCAGGCCCAGGAGGTCGCCGCGGTGATCGCGACCGACCGGTACACCGCGGCCGACGGCGCGGCGGCGGTCGAGGTCGAGTACGAGCCGCTGCCCGTGGTCATCGACCCGTTCCGGGCCCTTGAGCCCGGCGCGCCGGTGCTGCGCACGGACAAGCCCGGGAAGAAGGACAACCGCATCTTCCACTGGGAGGTCGGCGACAAGAAGGCGACGGAGAAGGCCGTCGCCGATGCCGACGTCGTCGTTCGCGAGCACATGTACATCCCGCGCATCCACGTGGCCTCGATCGAGACCTGCGGCTGCGTGGCCGACTTCGACCGGGTCATGGGCAAGTTGACGGTCTACATGACGACCCAGGCACCGCACGCGATCCGGACCGTCTTCGCGCTGGTGGCGGGGCACGTAGGGCTGTCGGAAGAGAAGATCCGCATCGTGTCGCCGGACCTCGGCGGTGGGTTCGGCGGGAAGGTCCCGGTCTACCCGGGATATGTCATCGCGGTCGCGGCCTCGGTCGTCATCGGCAAGCCGGTCAAATGGGTCGAAGATCGGATGGAGAACCTCCAGGCCGATTCGTTCGCGCGCGACTATCACATGGACGTCGAGCTCTCCGCGAAGAAGGACGGTACCATGACGGGCCTGCGCATCAAGACGCTGGCGGACCACGGCTACGCCGACGCGGCCGCAAACCCGTCCAAGTTTCCGGCGGGGCTCTTCTCGATCTGCACCGGCTCCTACGACGTTCCCAACGCGTTCTGCGAAGTGGACGGCGTCTACACCAACAAGCCGCCGGGAGGCGTGGCGTACCGCTGCTCGTTCCGCGTGACCGAGGCGGTGCACGCGATCGAGCGGATCACGGACCGGCTCGCGCAGGAGCTGAAGATGGATCCGGCGGCGCTGCGGATGAAGAACTTCATCCAGCCGGACCAGTTCCCGTACAAGTCCGCGCTCGGCTGGGAATACGACAGCGGAAATTACCCGGCGGCCCTGCGCAAGGCCATGGACATGATCGGCTACGAGGCCCTGCGCAGGGAGCAGGCCGAGAAGCGCAAGCGCGGCGAGCTCATGGGGATCGGCATCTCGAGCTTCACGGAGATCGTGGGCGCGGGGCCGTCCAAGCACTTCGACATTCTCGGCATCAAGATGTTCGATTCCTGCGAGATCCGCATCCACCCGACGGGCAAGGCCATCGCGCGTTTCGGCACGAAGTCTCAGGGACAGGGGCATGAGACGACGTACGCGCAGATCATCGCGGAAGAGCTCGGCATCCCGGCGGCGCACGTCGAGATCGAGGAGGGAGACACCGACACCGCGCCGTACGGCCTCGGCACCTATGCGAGCCGTTCGACGCCCACGGCCGGAGCCGCCGGCGCGATGGCGGCGCGCAAGATCCGCGACAAGGCGAGGAAGATCGCGGCGCACCTGCTGGAGGTGAGCGAGGCGGACCTCGTCTGGGAGCCGGGAAAGTTCTCGGTCAAGGGAGCTCCGCAGAAGTCCAAGACCATCCAGGACATCGCGTTCGCCGCGTACACCAATCATCCCCAGGGGATGGAGGCCGGCCTCGAGGCGGTCAATTACTACGATCCGCCGAACCTCACCTTTCCGTTCGGGAGCTACATCTGCGTGGTGGACATCGATCGCGGCACGGGCGAGATCAAGATCCGGCGCTTCGTCGCCGTGGACGACTGCGGCAACATCATCAACCCCATGATCGTGGACGGACAGATCCACGGAGGGCTGTCCATGGGGATGGCGCCGGCCCTGATGGAGGAGATCAGCTACGACGCGAGCGGCAACAACCAGGCCGGCAGCTTCATGGACTACCTGGTGCCGACGTCGATGGAGACCCCCCGCTGGGAGACCGGCAAGACCGTGACGCCGTCGCCCCATCACCCCTTCGGCGCCAAGGGCGTGGGAGAGTCGGCCACAGTCGGGGCGCCGCCCGCGATCGTCAACGCCGCCGTGGACGCGCTGGCGCACCTCGGCGTCACGCACATCGATATCCCCATGACCCCGCAGAAAATCTGGGCGATCCTGAAGGAGAAGGGCGTGGCGGAGTAGGGGCCATGCGCGCGGAGGGGCGGCTCGGAAGGATCGCCGGCGCGGCGGCCGCGCTGGCGATCCCTTTCCTTCCGAAATGCCCGTTATGCCTGCTCCCGCTTGCGGCGACTGCCGGCATCGCGCTGCCGCGCGGGCCCATGGTCGAAGGTGTGGTGACGGCCGCCGTCGCGCTGTGGCTCGCGGGCATCCTGGCGACGGCGCGATGGCTCCCGGTCCGCCTCGCCGCCGCAGCGGCCGCCGCTGCAATCATCGGCGGCCGCTGGATCGAAGCGGGGTGGCTCACCGCGGGCGGGTGCGCCTTGATGCTCGCCGTCGTCTTCTGGACCCGGCGGAGGCCGCGGGCTTGCGAGCCCGGCCTCTGCAGGAGTCCCGAGGCGCGTCCCTGGGTCTAACCGCGGCTCTTACGCCGGGACCAGGCGTGTGGTGACCGTGATCAGCTTGATCTGCCCGCACTTGCAGGGCCGCAGGAACGACTCGCCGACCGACGCGCCGACGTCGTCCCGTTGAGGCAACCCGCACTTCTCGCAGACCCACTCGATGGGTCGGATCTGCGAGCCGACGAAGCCGTGCCAGAAGTGGAGACAATTGGCCAGCCCCGGCCAGCTCTCGTAGACCGTCGTCTGGCCCCGGTCCTTTCCGAGCTCCTGCCGGAGGGCGGCGACCTCGTTGGCAGAATGGGCGTCGAAGTGGGCCAGCCGGCTCCGGAGGGCAGCGTCCGTCAGCTTGCCGAGCTTTCGCGGCGCCCTCGCACCGCTCGAGTCGCCGACCGTTATCTGGATGAGCCCCGGCGTCTCGCGCACCCTGGCCAGACGGGTGAGAACGATCCCGAACGTCTGGTTTTTCTTCATTCCGCGCAACGGGACATGAACGCAGCTTAGCACGCGCCGAAATCGGGAACCTTTCCAGATCCGAATGCGTAACGGGTTGGTGCGGCCCGCCACGCGGCCGGCCGGGGAGGGTTTCATGCGATTGCTGCGCCTGCTGTCCGTTTCGGCATTCGGGATCGCTCTGGTCGCGGCTCCCGCCAGGGGGTCCGCGGCGGAAAGCGTGCGCACGCTCAGGGCCGAGCTGTCCGGGACCGAGGCCGCGAATTTCGCCGTCGAGAACCTGGTCGGGGCGATGCACGTCTCCGTCGGGACGGGCAACGCGGTCACCGTGGTCGCCACGGTCTACGCCGAGAGCGAGGCCCTCGCCAACGCCGTCCGGCTCGACCGGGTGACGGAGGAGGCAGGTGCCACGACGCTGCGGGTTCGCTATCCGTACGAAAAGGTGTCGACGTTCCAGTATCGGGATCCCGGAAACGACGTCGATGGGTTCTTGCTCGGCTTCATCTCGGCGAGCACCTACGACTACGACGGGCGGACGGTTCGGGTCGCCCCCGGCCGCGGAAAACACCTGCACGCGGATCTCGAGGTGCAGGTGCCGGCAGGGCGCATCCAGGGGAGGTTTCGAAACCTCGTGGGTCTCATCGAGGCCTCCGGAATTCAGGGCAGGCTGCGATTCGGCGTCGAGAGCGCCGACCTGCGTCTGCGACGCCTCGACGGGGAGATCGAGGTGAGCGGCTCCTCGGGCGACGTGCGCGCCCGGGACATCAAGGGGAGCTGGAAGTCGGACTTCTCCAGCGGCGACTGTGTGATCGACGGCTTCGACGGGAGCGCTCTGAACCTGAAGGCGAGCTCCGGAGACTTCGTCCTGAAGCACGTTCGGGCGGCCCGTGTCGCGCTCGAGGCGAGCTCGGGTGACGCGCGGCTGGTGGACGCGGATCTCGAGGAGTTTTCCGCCGAGGCCACGTCGGGCGACGTCTCGTTCGATGCGATCGGCTCCCGCCTCCGGGACGTCCGGATCAAGACCTCGAGCGGGGACGTCACCCTTCGGCTTCCGGCCGACGCCGCTTTCGACGTGGACGCGCACCAGTCGAGCGGCGACATGCGGGTGAGCTTCGAAGACGGAGCCGCAGTGCGGCGTCGTGACAGTATGGTTGGCTATCGCCACGGGAACGGGGGCGCCCACATCCGCGTGACGACCACGAGCGGCGACCTCGTGATCTCGCCGGGCTAGCGGCAAGCGCCACCGTCGGCCCCGGCCGTTTTGGCGAGGCTCTATCTCTTTCGCCCTCTTTGGGTTACCCTATGGCGTAACGCGGAAGAGAGCGGGAGACTAGTGAGCGGCCAGACGCCGAATCCGGAGCTTCAAGAGGCGCTCGTCGAGCTCCAGCAGTACCTGTCCGACAGCCTTCCCCCACTGGTCGTCGCCGACTCGGTCGAGGTGCTCACACGGTACCCGCCCGAAGCGATCGTTGGAACCCTCCGCGCATGGACTGCCGCCCAGTATCGCGGCGGCGCGGGCAGCGGGGTCCCGATCTCCGACTACCTCTTCCACGCCCTCAAGAAGATCCACATGATGGCCGAGTTCAAGCTGGTGGCGATCCAGCCGCTGGAAGCCTATCTGTCCGGGTTGAAGCCGATCGTGCTGGCGATGTGCCCCGAAGAAGACCGCGCGATGCTGCTGGAAAACCTGGGGCGGCTCGGAGAGTCGACCGCGACCGTTTCTCCCGTGCAGACGATTCACCGCCAGGCTCCGACCGAAGGCAGTGGCCCACGGGCCAGTGCGACCGCCGCCGCGGGCGCAGTGTCGGCCGCCGTCTCGGACGAGGCTGCACGCGGGTTGCGGCGGTTTTCGCTGCTCCTCGAAAGGCTCGAGGCGCAGGGCGGCCTGCCCGGCGCAGTCGGCGCCTCAGTCCGCGGCGCGGGTGGCGGCCCCTTGGCGGCGGGCGTCGCGGGGGCGCCGGTTGCCGCGGAGGCCCTGGCCTTTGCGGCCCGCAGCTCGCATTCCGGGAAGGAGCTCGAAGCCTACCTGGCCCGGCTCAAGGAAATGGGCATGGACGCGGGGACCGACAACATCTTCCGAGCGCTCGCCCAGAGCCTTCCCGGCTGGGTCCCGCCGGGAATGCCGGCGGACTCCGGCGCACCCGTGGTCGCCGAAACCGGTGCGCTCGGCGCGATGCGCCGGATCATCACGGACGTCGAGGACCCGGTCGAGTCGGGGCGACGATTCCAGGAGATGGTGAAGGCGGGCATCGAACGTTTCAACGAGGGCTCGCTGCCGCAGGCGGTCTCGATGCTGGAGCTGGCCGAGCGCCTGACCACGGAGAAGAAGGTGGACGCGGGCACGGTCGAGCTCGTGCGGCGGCGGCTCGGCGAGACCCTCGACGGGGAACAGCTCAAGAAGTTCACCGAGAAGACGGATCAGCAACCGCTGCTTCGGAAGGTCCTGCAGTTCTTCACGGCGCTGCGGCCGGAAGGCCTGCTCGAGGAGCTTCCTCGGGAGCAGAAGCGCGATCGCCGCCGCCTGATTCTCGCCCTCCTCGAAGTGCACGGCGCGCCCGCCCGGATTGCCGCGTTCGAGGCCTTGAGCCGCGTGCCCGGGACCGCCGTGGACGAGCAAGAGTGGTTCTTTCGCAGGAACCTCGTGTACCTGCTCCGCCGGATTCCGAGGACGGCCGAGGCCTCCTTCGAGGAGGAGAGCGACGTGGTTCTGCGCCACGCGCAGCTCGGCCTGCCGGTCCTGTTGGTCAAGGAGGCGATCGCCACCCTCGCGCAGTACAAGGACGAGCGCACCGAGCAGGGGCTCACGCAGCTTCTCTTCGAGCTCGAGGCGATGCTCGCGAAGCCCGAGGAGGCCCCGCACGAGGCGAAGGACCTGCGCGCCCTGCTCGACCGGGTGGCGGCCACGCTCGGAAAGCTCCCGGCGCCCCGGGCGCGCCGCGCGCTGATCGAGCATGCGGGCAAGAAGCAGGCGCAGCTGGGCGACACGATTGCCCGCATCGCCGAGCTCGGGGCGCAGGACATGTCCGAGGACACGGAGACGGTGGATCAACTCCTGGCTCTTCTGAAGGCCAACCTGCCGTTCAAACTGCTCGGCGTGACGCTGCGTCAGAACGATCAGAGTCTCGTTCGGATTGTCGAGGCCCTGTCCTCGACGCCGGCGCCCGCGGTGCGTCGCGCGCTCGAGGAGATCGTGGCGAGGTTCAGCGGGCAGGACGCCGGGAGGGCCGCCGCGCGGGCTCTGGCGGGATTCGACAAGCCGAAGCCGGCGCCGGCGCCGATGGCAGCGGAGGGCGCGCCCGCCGAAACGCCGGCCGCGAGCCTGCAGGGGGACCTCGAGGTGTTCGGCCTGCCGGCCCTGCTTCAAAGCCTGGCGGATTCCTCGGCCTCCGGGGGACTGACGCTGCGCGGCCCGAGGGGGGGCGAGGTGTTTGCGACTCTCGCCCTGCGCGGGGGCAAGCTGACCGAGATGCAGTGCGGGCGCCTGCGGGGCGAGGATGCCTTCTATCAACTCCTCGAGCGCCCTCTGCCCGGCCAGTTCGCGTTCGTCAAGAACGCGGCTGCCGAAAAGCCGGGGGGCCCGCCGCGCGAGATCCTTCCGCTGACGCTCGAGGCGATGCGCCGCTACGACGAGCTCCAGGAGGCCGCGGTGCTCGTGCCGGACACGGTCTTTCTCGAGAGGACGGAAATGGCAGCGACGCCGCACCCGGCCGAGAAGGACGGGTCCTTTCTGCAGGCGCTCTGGGAGCGGGCGAGCCAGGGTGCGACGCCTCTGGACTGCGAAGCCGCCGTCGCGAGTGACTCTTTCCGCATCCGCCGCACGCTCGCCCACTGGGTCGAGCAAGGAGCCCTGCGGATCCGGGCCTCGCACTCCGCCGTTTAGGGCCGCTACCGCCGGATCGAGAGCTCCTCGTACTTCACGACCGGGTTGGACCCGAGGGAGTCGAGGCCTTCGATCTCCGGTCGCGCGAAGCAATAGACCTGATCGTGAAAGAGCGGCAGGAGCAGGGCCTGGCGCGCGATCAGCTCCTCGACCTGGCGATACAGCGAGTGGCGGACCCGCGGATCGGTCTCGGCCCGCGCCCGCTCGGCCAGGGCGTCGACCTCGTGGTTCGAGAGGAACTTTCCGAGGAACCCCGAATCGGAGTGAAGGAGCGTGTGGACGAAGTTGTCGGCGTCGGGATAGTCCGCATTCCAGCGTCCGATGTTCAGGTCGCCCTCTCCGGCGCGCTGCAGGTCGATGTACTCGGCCATCGTTCGGTTGAGCGGGCGGATGCGGAATCCGATCTCCCGTATGGCCGCCGTGAGCTCTCCGAAGAAGGCTGCGAACTCGCCGAAGAAGACGGGGTGGACGCCGGCCGTCAGCTCGATCGTCTCCCGCGACACCGTCGCCTCGACCGAGCTGTCCGCAGGGTTCGCCGGACCCGAGACCGGTCCCGAGTCCGCGCCCGTGGCCGAGTAGCCGAGCAGCCCGGGCGGAATGATGCCGTGGGCCGGAATGGCGAGCCGCCCGATCGTGCGCCGGACGAAGCCGGCCACGTCCACGGCGCGCACGAGACTGCGGCGCAGCTCGAGGTCCCGAAGCGGACCGCGAATGCAGTTGAACGTGACGTAATAGGTCGTCAGGCGCGGGTTTTCCCGATAGCGGGACGCAAATCGCGGGTCGTGCCGGAAGGCCTCGGCGTCTCGCGGAACCAGGTCTGACGCGAGCGAGAATCTTCCGGCCAGGAACTCGTTGCGGGTCTCCTCGGGAGAGACGCCGAAGCGGAAGACGACCCCGTCGGTGCGCGGGTAGCCCTCTCGCCAGTAGGTCGTATTGCGCTCGACCTCCAGCCGCCGACCGGGCTCGAAGCTGACGATGCGAAAGGGCCCGGTCCCCACGACGCCCTCCTGCGCGTTTGCGCCCATGGTGCCGGTTCCTTCCGGGACGATTGCGGTCGGGGTGTAGGAGATGACAGCGGGGAAGAAAGCGACGGGTTTCTCCAGATCGATGAAGAACTCCGTCGGCGAGACGATGTGGAATCCCTCGAGGTCGCTGGTCTCGCCGGCGATCACGCGCTTTGCGCCGCGGATCGGGGAGAGCAGCCAGCGATTGACGGATTCCGCGAGCAGGAGGCGCTCCCAGGAGTGGCGCACGTCGCGAGCGGTCACGCGCCGGCCATCGTGAAAGAGCACGCCCGGCCGCAGACGGAAGCGATACCGCCGTCCGTCGTTCTCCGTGAGGACCTCCGCCGCGATCCAGGGCACGATCCGGGTTCCGTCGAGCGCGCGCGTGAGCGTCTCGAAGAGGCTGGGCGCCACCTCGCTGTTCTCCTGCGTCTCGCACAGGACCGGGTCGAGCGTCCGGACCACGCCGGCGACGGGCACGTGGAGCGTCCCGCCGCTGGCAACCCGGCCCGCCGCCGGGCTGGCCAGCTCCTCGGCCTTACCGAGCTCCGCATAGTTGACGTAGGGAGCGGTGCTGTGGAGCCGCAGGCCGCGGACCCTCGGGCTCGCGATCCGGTAATCCACGTCGTGAAAGAGCGGCACGAGGATCGCCGGGTCGAGCAGGGCGTGCTCGAACTTCCGGTAGAGCGCTTCGCGGGCGGCCGGCCGTGCCTCGCCGCGGGCCTCTTCGAGGATGCGGTCGGTCTCCGGCGAGCAGAAGTAGGCGCGCGCGGCCCCGTTTCCCGAGTGGAAGAGGGTGAAGGTGAAGTTGTCGGGATCGTCGTAGTCGGCGATCCAGCGCCCGAGCATGACGTCCACACCCCCGGCCGTGTGCCACGACTCGAGGAACTCGGGCATGGTCTTCGTGGCGATCTCGACCTCGACTCCCAGCCCGGCCCAGATGCGGAAGAGGGCCTCCGTCAGGGCCGCGTACTGGTTGAGCAGGATCGGGTGAATGCCGACGCGCAGACGAAGAGGCGACGGCAAGCCCGCAGAGCGAACCAACTCGGCCGCCTTCTCGCGAGGAAGGTGTGTCTGGCGGCGTCCGGCGTCGTGCCCGAGGATCCCGGGCGGGATCAGGCCGGTGGCGGGCAGGGCGAATCGCCCCAGGGCTCCCCAGACCAGGTCCTGGGTCCGGACGGCGCTCGCGAGGGCGGTTCGCAGCGCCAGGTTGGATCCCGCGGCGCTTGCCGTGTGGAAGACGGCGAAGTAGGTGTTCTTCTTCGGAGTCTCGACGAGTCCCGCGCGCAGTCGCGGGTCACGCAGGATCGACTCGAGATCCTGCGGAAGAAGGTCCCGGGCGACGTCGAGCTCGCCGGACCGCAACCCGTCGGCGATCGCCGAGGCCGTCAGGGAGGCACGAAACTCGATGCGATCCAAACGCGCCGGCTCCTTCGCGTAGCGCGGATTGCGCTCGAGAATCACGCGATCGGGCGTGTGGAGCACCGTCCGAAAGGGGCCCGTGCCGATCGCCCCGTCCGCGGCGCCTGCGCCACCGGCGGCGATCGCGGTTCTTCCGTCGGTCAGGAGGGAGGGCAGGATCGGTACCGGGTGGTTCAGGCGGATGCGGACCTCGTCCCCGGGGAGAGCCTCGATGCCGGCGACCGCACCCGCCTTTCCCTCCAGGAATTCGCGGATGCCCTGGATGGCGGTGAAGGCCGCGGGCATCACGTCGCGGGACAGCCGGATCGCGCGCTCGAGCGCGGCCTTGACGACCGGCGCGGTCAGCGAAGCGCCGTCCGAGAACAGGACGCCGCGGCGCAGCTGGAGCCGCAGGGCCGACCCCCCCTCCTCGACGACCCAGTGCTCGCAGAGGTTTCCAACGAGGCTGCCCTGCGCGTCCGTCATGACCAGGGTCTCGAAGACGTTGGCGAGCACCTCGTGCTCCTCGGTGGTCTCGTAGACGGCCGGCTCGGTCGCCGCGATGGGGTTCGCCACGGCGACGAGCAGCGTGCCGCCGCGGGGAATCTCGGCCTCCGCAGTCTTCTCTCTCGGAAGGATCCTCTCGATTTCGGCCTGGTATCCCGCAGCCTTCGCGTATTCGCCGCGCAGGTTGGCGAGGGTTGCGGCGACCGAGAGCAGCCCGGCGAGATGCCGGGAGTCGCCGCTCGAAGTCGCGGTCTCGATCCCGCGCTCGGCCCAGCGACGCGCGTCGTCGATGCGGCGCGCCTGCCAGGAGGTTTCCGCGGCCAGCAGGACCGCGGCGGCGGCGCGCCCGGGCAGTCCCTCGGCCTCGAAGACGCGGACTGCCGCGTCGGCCTCCCGCAGGGCCGCATCGATGTTGCCCGCCATGCGGTGGCCCTGCGCGAGAAGCAAACGCGCCTCTCCCTCGAGCTTTCGGTCGTCGGTCTCCTCGGCATCCTCGAGATAGTCGAGGGCGATCTTCGCGACGCGGATCGCCTCCTCGGGGCTGAAGGCGTCGAGCGACTTCTGGGCGAGCTTCAGGCCGTACTCGACGGTCTTCTCCGGGACGTCGGCCTGCGAGTAGTGGTGGACGAGCTCGGGGTAGACGCGCTCGAGCCGACCGGCGTTGCGCTTCTCGACGAGCTCGGCGTACTTTCGATGCAGCGATCGACGCTTGCGCCGCGAAAGGGCGGCATAGAGCACGTCGCGGACGATCCCGCTCGAGAACGTCAGCCGGTCGCCCCGCGACTCGCGCTCCTCCTCGAGCATCCCCTCGCGAACGAGGCGGTCGATGTCGTCATCGAGGGCCGGTGCGTCTTCCGCCAGCGTTTCGAGGTCCTTCGAGTCGAAGGTCTTGCCGAGCACGGAGGCGACCGAGAGAAGGTCCCGCAGCTCCTGGGGCAGCCGCTCGATGCGCTTCTCGATCGCCTGCTGGATGGTCGCGGGCAGCGCATCGGCGGAGATCTCGGCAGCCTTCGAGAAGCTCCAGGCTCCGGTGTCGTCCCGGGCGATGCCTCCGGATTCGACGAGCGAGCGGACGAGCTCCTTGGTGAAGAAGGGATTGCCTTCCGTCGCGTCCCGGAGCCGGAGGGCGAGCTCGTCGGAGACCTTGGGCGCCCCGACGAGCGACTCGACCAGGGTGCGGTGCTCGGTGGGGGAGAAGGGGCCGAGTGTGAGCGATACGAACCGGGGATCGTCCGCGAAGGTCTCGAGCATGCGGATGAGCGGGTGCCGACGGTCGGTGTCGGTCTGGCGGTAGCTGCCGACGATGAGCGTGGGAGTGGGCCGCAGGCGGCGCACGATGTACTGGAGCGCCTCGATCGAGACCTCCGCGCCGTGGAGGTTGTCGAGGATCAGGACGAGGGGCTTGCCGCCCGCGATGCGCGTCAGCGTCTTGGCGATGAGCTCGAAGATCTGGATCCGGTCGTCGGCCTTCTTTTCCTCGTTGACGGCCGCGATGCGCGAGTCGCCGCCAATGGCCGTCCGCAGCTCCCCGATCTCGGAGAGCTGCGGAAAGAGGGCCACGAGGTCGGCGGCGAGGTCGGAGAAGTCCGGTCGTTCGGAGGAGCCGCCCGGGTCCCGGGACTGGAAGTAGTCTTCGATCAGCTCGCAGAAGCCCTGGTACGAGAAGGAGCGGTCCTGCTCGACGAAGCGCCCGGAGAGCACCCGGATCTTCCGGACCGTTGCCAGGTTCTTGAGCTCCTCGAGCAGGCGCGTCTTGCCGATGCCGGGTTCCCCGGCGACGACCGCGAACTGGCCCTCTCCCGCGATCGCGTTGTTCAGGCGCCGCTGGAGCTCGGCGAACTCCTTCTCGCGGCCGACGAAGACGGAAGAGGCGGGGCGCTGGATGACTCGGCTGGCGGAGAGGACCACCGACTTGCGAAACTCCTCGCTCGCCAGGCTCGTCCTGTGGCGCCGCAGCGCCTCCGCGACCTGGGCGGCCTTCTGCGGCCGCTTTGCCGGATCCTTCTCGAGGCACCTCAGGATGACGTCCTGGAGCTCCTCGCGGATCTCGGCCCCGAGCGCCCGGGGCGGCTGGGGAACCTCGTGGACGATGCGGTACAGGATCGTTTGGACCTCGCCCGTGAAGGGCGGCTCTCCGACGAGGCACTCGTAGAGCACGACGCCCAGCGAGTAGATGTCGGAGCGGCCGTCGAACGCCCGCGAGGCGACCTGCTCGGGCGAGAGATACGCGACCGTGCCGACGAGCGTGCCGGTCTTGGTCAGTCGGGATTCGGTCGTCGCGTGCGCGAGGCCGAAGTCCATGACCCGGGCCCGGGCTCCGGCGCTCTCCTCCCGCGTGATCATGATGTTGGCGGGCTTGATGTCCCGGTGCACGACCCCGCGGGCGTGGCTGTACTCGAGGGCCTCGGCGACCTGGATGCCGATGTCCACGACCTCGCCGAGGCGCAACGACTGGTCGCGGATCAGGCGCAGCAGCGTCGTCCCCCCGACCAGGGGCATGACGAAGAAGAGCGAGCTCTGGTCGCGGCCGAGGTCGTGGATGGGGACGATGGCCGGATGATCCATCTGCGCGACGACCTGCGCCTCGCGCTGGAAGCGCTCCTCGCTCTCGACGGTGAGGTCGGTCGAGGAGATCAGCTTGATCGCGACCTCGCGGTTCAGGAGCGGGTCGCGGGCGCGGTAGACCACGCCCATGCCGCCGCGGCCGAGCTCTCCGAGGATCTCGTAGCGGTTGGCGAGCTTCGTGTGGATCAGGATTGCCCCTATCGCCGGATCCAGAGATCCTCGTAGGGGATGACCGCGTTGGCCTGGCCGATCGTGGTCAGGCCTTCGACCTCGGGGCGCGCAAAGCAGTACACCTGGTCATGGAAGAGCGGGAGCATCAGCGCGTCGCGAGCGATGATCTCCTCGACCTGGCGGTAGAGGGAATGGCGCACGCGCGGGTCCGTCTCGACGCGCGCCTGCTCGGCGAGTTGATCGATCTCCGGCGCGCTCAGCGCGTTGCGGAAGGCTCCCGAGCTCGAGTGCATCACGCCGTAGACGAACGTGTCCGAGTCCGGATAGTCGGCGGTCCACCGGCCGACGTCCACATCGGTCTCGCCGGCCTCGGAGAGCTTCAAGTACTCGGCCATCGTCTTGTTTTCCGGACGAAGCACGTAGCCGATCGCGCGAAAAGCCTCGACCAGGTCCCGGAAGAATGTGGAGAACTCACCAAAAAAGACGGGATGCACGGCGGCGGAGAGTTCGACCGTCTCGCGCGACACGGTGGCCTCGACCGAGCTGTCGGACGGGCCCGCCGGACCCGACCGGACGCCCGAGGAGCCGGCCGCCGAGTAACCCAGAAGGCCCGGCGGGATCAGGCCCTGGGCCGGGATCGCCAGTCGTCCGAGCGTGCGGCGGACGGTTCCCCCCAGATCGAGGGCCTTCGCCAGACGCCTGCGCAGCTCGACGTCCTGAAGGGGACCACGCTTGTGGTTGAGCACGACGAAGTACGTCGTCAGGCGAGGGCTCTCGCGATAGCCCGAGGCGAAGCGGGGATCGTGACGGAAGGCTTCGGCGTCGGCCGGATGGAGATCGCGGGCGAGGGAGAGGCGGCCCTCCAGGAACTCGTTGCGGATCTCTTCGGGAGCGACACCGAAGTGGAAGACCATGCCGTCGGCGCGGGGCAGGCCGGCGCGCCAGTAGTTGGGATTGCGCTCGAGCTCGAGGCGGCGACCCGGCTCGAAGCTGACGACGCGAAAGGCGCCCGTTCCGACGACTCCTTCGCGTGCGGTAGCGCCGATCGAGCCCGTACCCTCCGGCACGATCGCGGTGGAGGCGTAGGAGATCATCGCCGGGAAGAACGGGACGGGCTTGTCGAGGTCCACGAAGAACTCCATCGGGGAGACGATGTGGAACCCGGTCAGGTCGGTCGCCTCGCCGTCCAGCAGACGCTGGGAGCCCTGGATCACGGCCAGGAACCATCGGCTTTCGCTCCCGCGGTTGAGCAGGAGGCGCTCCCAGGAATGGCGCACGTCGCGGGCCGTCAGCCGCCGGCCGTTGTGGAAGCGCACGCCGGGGCGCAGTCGGAATCGGAACCGGGTCCCGTCGTTCTCCATGAGGAATTCGGAGGCGAGCCAGGGCGTGATCCGCGTCCCCTCGGCCGCGAAGGTGAGGGTCTCGAAAAGGCTCGGCAGGGTATCGGCTTGCTCCACGGTGACGGTGAGGGACGGGTCGAGGCTTCGCACGACACCCTGGATCGGCACGTGGAGGACCCCGCCGCCGACCTGCCGGTCGGTCGAGGCGGGCGCGGACGCGGTGGCGGCTTTGCCGACCTCGGTGTAGTTGACGTAGGGAGCCGTGCTGTGGAGCTGGAGGCCCCGCACGGCCGGGTTCGCGATCCGGTAGTCCACGTCGTGGAAGAGGGGGATGAGGTTCCCCGAGTCGAGCAGGATGTGCTCGAGCTTGCGGTAGAGGGCCTCGCGGACGGTCGGGCGGGCCTCGGCCCGGGCTTCCTCGAGGATCCGGTCCGTTTCCGGAGAGCTGAAGTAGCCGCGCAGGAGCCCGGTCTCCGAGTGGAAGAGATTGTGCGTGAAGTTGTCCGGGTCGTCATAGTCCGCGATCCATCGGCCGACGAGCAGGTCGATCCCGGCGCTCTCCTGCCAGGAGTCGAGGAAGGCGGGCATGGTCCGGGTGGCAATCTCGACCTCCACCCCGATCTCGGCCCACAGCCGAAACAGGGCCTGGGTCAGCGCGGCGTACTGGTTCTGCAGGATCGGATGGACGGAGGCCCGCAGGCGCAGCGGCAGCGGCAGGCCTGCCGACTGGATCAGCTCGGCGGCCTTTTCCCGGGGCAGGTGGGGCTGGCGCCGGCCCGGATCGTGGCCCAGGATCCCCGGGGGCAGCACTCCGGTCGCGGGAAGCGCGAAGCGCCCGAGGGCTCCCCAGACGAAATCCTGGGTCCGCGCGACTCCGGCCAGGGCCATCCGCACGTCCGGGCTCGAGACGGCCACGCTCTGCGCGTGGAAAACGGCGAAGTAGACGTTCTTCTTGGGGGTCTCGACGAGGCCACTGCGGAAGCGGGGCTCCCGCAGGATGGCTTCGAGGTCACCGGGTGACAGATCGCGGGCCAGGTCGAGCTCTCCGGAGCGCAAGCCTTCGGCGATTGCCGACGGCGAGAGCGAGGCGCGGAACTCGATCCGGTCGAGCCGGGGTCCGCCTTCCTTCCAGTGCCTCGGGTTGCGCTCGAGGATCGCCCGATCGGACGTGTGGAGCGTCATCCGAAAGGGCCCCGTTCCGATCGGCCCGGCCTCGGGCCCGGTTCCGGCAGCGATCGCGGTTCGCCCGTCGGTCAGCAGCGAGGGCAGGATCGGGACCGGATGCAGGAGGCGGACCTGGATCTCGTCTTCCGAGACCGCCTGGATTCCGGCGACACCGGGGGCCTTCCCGTCGAGGTAGTCCCGGACTCCTTCGATCTCCGCGAAGGCCGCCGGCATCACGTCTCGCGAGATCCGGATCGAGCGCTCGAGGGCTTGCTTTACGACCGGGCCCGTCAGCGGCGCCCCGTCCGAGAAGAGGACGCCGCGGCGCAGATGCAGGCGCGCCGTGGACCCTCCGTCTTCGAGGGCCCAGCGCTCGCACAGACTCGGCGCGAGATTCCCCTGCGCGTCCGTCGTGACGAGGGTCTCGAAGACGTTCGCGAACACCTCGTGCTCCTCGGTGGTCTGGTAGACGGAGGGCTCCGTCGCGGCGATCGGATTGGGGAGGGCGACGATGAGGGTGCCCCCGCGCGGGATCTCCTCCGCCTTCTTCTCCTCCGGGGCCAGCCCCTTCATCTCGGCCTGGTATGCCGCCGCCTTGGCATACTCGCCGCGCAGGTTGGCCACGGTCGCGCCGAGCGAGAGGAGCTTCGCCAGGTGCTCCCTCTCGCCGATCGTGCGGGCAGCGTCGATCCCCCGCTCGACCCAGCGGCGGGCGTCGTCGATGCGGCGCGATTGCCAGGCGGTCTCCGCGGCGAAGAGGATTGCGCCGGCGGCCCGGTCGGGCCTTCCTTCCTCCTCGAGCACCCGCACGGCCGACTCGGCTTCCCGGATCGCGCCATCCACGTTTCCGCCCATCCGATGGCCTTGGGCGAGGAGCAGCCGGGCCTCGCCCTCGAGGGAGGCGTCGCCGGCCCATTCCTCGTCCTCGAGAAACTCCAGGGTGATCTTCGCCACGCGAATCGCGTCTTCCGGGCTGAAGGTGTCGAGCGACTTCTGGGCGAGCTTCAGGCCGTAGTCGACGGTCTTCTCGGGGACGTCCCCCTGCCAGAAGTGGTGGACGAGCTCCGGGTAGACGCGCTCCAGGCGGCCGGCCGAGCGGATCTCGATCAGCTCCGCATACTTGCGATGGAGAGAGCGGCGGCGCCGGCGAGACAGCCCGCCGTAGAGGACGTCCCGCACGATTCCGCTCGCGAAGGTGAGCCGGTCGCCCCGGGATTCCCGCTCCTCCTCCAGGATGCCCTCGCGGATCAGGCGGTCGATCGAGTCGTCGATGCCCTTGCCACTCTCCGCCAGGGTCTCGAGATCGCGCGAGTCGAAGGTCTTCCCGAGCACCGAGGCGATGGACAGCAGCTCCCGCAGCTCTTCCGGGAGCCGCTCGATCCGCTTCTCGACGGCCTGCTGGATCGTTGCGGGCATCGCGTCCGCCGAGATCTCCGCCTCCTTCGAGAAGCTCCAGGCACCCGTGTCGTCCTTCGTGATCCCACCCGACTCGACGAGCGAACGGATCAGCTCCTTGGTGAAGAAGGGGTTGCCCTCCGTCGCGTCGCGCAGCCTCCCGGCCAGTTCGTCGGAGACCCGGGGCGCGCCGACCAGGGACTCGACGAGGGATCGGTGCTCGGAGGGGGAGAACGGGGGCAGCGTGAGGGACACGAACCGGGGGTCATCCGCGAAGGAGTCGAGCATGCGGATGAGAGGGTGGCGCTTGTCGGTCTCCGTCTGGCGGTAGCTGCCGACGATCAGCGTCGGTGTGGGCCCCAGGCGGCGCACGATGTACTGGAGCGCTTCGATCGAGATCTCGGCGCCGTGCAGGTTCTCGAGGATCAGGACGAGAGGCTTCCCGCCGGCGATCCGGGTCAGTGTTCGCGCCAGCAGCTCGAAGATCTGGATGCGATCCTCGACCTTGCGATCCTCGGCCGGCGCGGCGATGCGCGAGTCGCCGGAGACCGCGGCGCGCAGATCACCGAGCTCGGAGAGCTGCGGGAAGAGCGCGATGAGATCGCCGGCGAGGTCCGAGAAGTCGGGCCGCTCGCCGGAGGAGCTGGCGGCATCGCGGGACCGGAAATAGTCCTGGATGAGCTCGCAGAATCCCTGGTAGGAAAAGGAGCGGTCCTGCTCGACGAATCGCCCGTAGAGCACGCGAATCTTGCGGGCGGTGGCGAGGTTCTTCAGCTCTTCGAGCAGCCGGGTCTTGCCGATTCCGGGCTCGCCGGCGACGACGGCGAATTGACAGTCGCCGCTGATGGCGGCATTCAGGCGCCTCTGGAGCTCGGCGAACTCCCTTTCCCGTCCGATGAACACGGACATCGAGGGCCGCTGGAGGACGCGGCTGGCAGACAGGACGACCGACATGCGGAACTCGTCCGTCGCCAGGCTCGCCTTGTGGCGGCGCAGGGCGTCCGCGACCTGGCCCGCCTTCTGGGGGCGCTTTGCGGGGTCCTTCTCCAGGCACCGCAGGGTGATGTCCTGCAGCTCCTCCCGGATCTCCGCTCCGAGAGAGCGGGGCGGTTGCGGAATCTCGTGGACGATCCGGTAGAGGATGGACTGGACCTCTCCCGTAAACGGCGGCTCGCCCACGAGGCATTCGTACAGAACGACGCCGAGGGAATAGATGTCCGACCGGCCGTCGAAAGCGCGGGACGCGACCTGTTCGGGAGAGAGGTAGGCGACGGTGCCGACGAGCGTGCCGGTCTTCGTCAGGCGCGACTCGGTCGTGGCGTGGGCCAGACCGAAATCCATCACCCGGACGCGGGCCCCGGCGCCCTCCTCCCGAGTCACCATGATGTTGGCGGGTTTGATGTCCCGGTGCACCACGCCCCGCGAATGGCTGTAGTCGAGAGCGTCGGCGACCTGGATGCCGATGTCCACCACCTCGCCGAGGCGCAGCGACTGGTCCCGGATCAGCCTCAGGAGGTTCGTTCCGCTCGCCACCGGCATCACGAAGAAGAGGGAGCCCTCGTGGCGCCCGAAGTCGTAGATCGGGACGATGGCCGGATGGTCCATCTGGGCCACGACCTGCGCCTCGCGCTGGAAGCGCTCCTCGATCTCCGGGGTCAGGTCCGTCGAGGAGATCAGCTTGACGGCGACTTCCCGGTTCAGGAGGGGGTCGCGCGCACGGTAGACGACGCCCATTCCACCGCGGCCGAGCTCCCCGAGGATCTCGTAGCGGCTAGCGAGTTTGGTGCTGATCAAGCCGTCTTCCGCAAGACGTGCGGAGTTTAGTCGAAACGACGGCCGTCATCGAGGGGCCTCGCTCTGCTCCGCCATCCCGAGCGGCGTTCGGCTAGAGTGCCCGAACTCCGAGGCCGGGGGCGCCGGTGGCGCGGAGAATGCCCGCCGCGAGCGTGAAGCCTCCTTCCACGACGTCGCGGGCGAGGTCGAGACTACCGTCGAGGTCGAGAAAACGGGTCGCGGGCGAGGCGAACGCGGCGTGGAGTGCGGCCGCGATCGAGATGCGACTCTCGTCCATGCACCCCCACATCAGCGAAACGCCCGCGGTCTCGGCGATCGCCGCGATGCGCAACGCCGGCCGGATGCCGCCGCATTTCATCAGCTTGATGTTGAAGATTCCGCACGCCGGCTCGCCGGTCGCCGCGAGCGCCAGGGCATCCCGCTCGTCGTGGAGGCTTTCGTCGGCGGCGATCCGGCGCCGCCAGGTCGGCCGCAGCGTGCGGATCTGCTCGAAGGTCTCGCGCCGCACCGGCTGCTCCACGAACTCGATCGCCAGCGCCTGCGTTCGCTCGAAGAACCGCGCGGTCTCCTCGACCGAGTAGCCGACGTTGGCGTCGACACGGATGACCGCGGCGGGGCCGACCTGTTCGCGCAGCCTGGCCAGCCGTTCGAGGTCTTCCTCGAGGGCATCGCCGATCTTCACCTTCAGGACTCGGAAGCCGCGGGCCAGGTACTCGGCGGCCTCGGCCAGCGTCTCCGCGAGAGGCTTGATGCCGATCGTGATCGACGTGGGAAGCGCGGTGTGAGCGCGGCCGAGCATCTCGACGAGCGGCACGCCCAGCCGCCGGGCGAGCAGGTCGTGCAGGGCGATGTCGATCGCCGCCCGGGCCGCGGGGGTGCCGGGTGTGGCGGCGGCCGCCTCCCGGCACAGCGCGGGGAGCGTGCGAATGTCCCGGCCCACGAGCCAGGCCAGCCGCTCGTTGGAGATCGCGGCCTGGCAGGCCTCGAGCGTTTCGCCGGTGACGTGCTCGCCGGGCGAAGCGGCGCCGAGCCCGACGGTACCGTCCTCTGCCACGATGCGGACGACGACGTTGCCGACGCTCGCGATCGGATCCTGCCCGGCGATGGCGTAGGGACGCGTGAGCGCGAAGGTCTCGAGAGCGCTGGAGGCGGCCCGAATCTTCATTGTGCCGCCTCCCGGGCGAGAAAATCGCGGACGATCGGCAGGAGCGCTCCGACTCCCTCTTCGAGCGGCAGGACGACGGGGATGCCGAGCTCGGCCTGGAGCCGCCTTTGCTCCGTGCGCAGGTCCTCGGGCGTCGATCCCTCGCCGTTCAGGGTCACGGCGAGGGTGCGCGCGCCGAACTGGCGGATGAGCGCGATCTCGTCGGCTACCGGCGGGAGGGCGATGCCGAGCCCTTCCATCCCCTCGTATTCGTGGCGGGCCGGCGCGTGTTGGAGAATGACGCCGCGCGCACGGCCCGAGAGCAACAGCTCCGAGCCGCAGGGGCCGGAGGGATTGCGCAGTGCCGACTGGCCCTCGATGAGGATGAGTTCGGGCCTGGCCGTCTCCCAGCAGGAGACGATCGCATGCTCGAGCTCGCCCGAGACGAAGTCGTTGGGCACCGAGTCGAGGATGAAGCCGAAGGGCGCTCCCTGCATCCAGCCGGTCTGGCCGGTGAAAACGAGGTCGGTCCGGATGCCGGCTCCGCGACAGGCCTCGAGCAGGAACCGCGCCGTCGTCCGCTTGCCCAGGGCGCAGTCGGTGCCGAGCACAGCGATCCGCGGGGCGCCGACGCGAAGGATGCTGCCGCTCCAGAAATGGAGGTCGGCCCGGCGCGCCGTCTTGCGAACGTCCCGGATCGTGAGGCCCTTTCTCGAGGCGATTGCCATGAGCTCCGGATCGTCCGACAGGAACTCGTGCAGGCCGTTGACGACGGACATCCCGGATTCGAGGGCTTCCAGGAGCAGTGCCCGCAGGCCCGGCGTGACCCGGCCTCCGGACGTCGCCACGCCCACCACGCAGAAGTCGGGCGTTGCTCCGAGCGCCCGAAGCGCATCGCGGATCGAGGCGTGGACCGGGATTCCGCGCGGGCGCCCATCGAGCACGTCACCCGCGTCGCGGCCGGCCGACGGCGCGTCGATGACGGCGAGGATGCGATAGCGCTCGGTGCCTCGCACGAGGCCATGCGCGGTCTTGGCGTTGGCCGTGGCGAAGAGGCCGTCGCACACGACGATCGCGGTGCCGTCCATGGTGGCGCATTATCCGATGAACCCGACTCTCACGGTAAACTCCGAAGAGGGAGGACGAGACTGGCCGAGAAACGAAGGACGGGCCCGGTCCCGCGCGCCGGTACGCCGCGCTACGACGTCCCCCTCCTCGCCGACGACGACCTCCATCTCTTCAACGAGGGCACACATCTGCGCGCGCAGGAGCGCCTCGGCTCGCATCCGCGCGTCGTGGACGGTGTGGCAGGCGCCTCGTTCGCCGTGTTCGCGCCGAACGCCGGCGCGGTGTCTGTGGTCGGGGATTTCAACGGCTGGAAGAGAGACGCCCACCCGCTCCGGGCACTCGGGCAGTCCGGAATCTGGGAGGCGTTTCTTCCGGGGGTCGGCCGCGGCGCCGTGTACAAGTACCACATCGCCTCGCTCTTCGACGCCTATCGCGTGGACAAGGCCGACCCGTACGCCGTGCGCCAGGAGATGCCCCCCCGCACGGGCTCGGTCGTGTGGGACCTCGACGGCTACGCGTGGAGGGATGGGGCCTGGATGGCGGCGCGTGCCGCGAAGCAGAGCGCGGCGGCGCCGATGTCGATCTACGAGGTGCATCTCGGGTCCTGGCGGCGTGTTCCCGAGGAGAAGGACCGCCCGCTCAGTTACCGCGAGGCCGCGGGGGCGCTCGCGCACTACGCCCGGGAGCTGGGATTCACGCACGTCGAGCTGCTGCCGGTGATGGAGCATCCCTTCACGGGCTCGTGGGGATACCAGTGCACGGGCTTCTTTGCGCCGACCAGCCGCTTCGGAACCCCTCAGGATTTCATGTACCTCGTGGACGTGCTCCACCAGGCCGGAATCGGGGTGATCCTGGACTGGGTGCCGGCGCATTTTCCGTCCGACGAGCACGGCCTCGTGTACTTCGACGGAACCCACCTCTACGAGCACGCCGACTGGCGCCAGGGCTACCACCCCGACTGGTCGAGCTGCATCTTCAACTACGGGCGCAACGAGGTCCGCAGCTTCCTCCTGTCTTCCGCGCTCTACTGGCTCGATCGCTACCACGTGGACGGATTGCGGGTGGACGGAGTGGCGTCGATGCTCCACCTGGATTACTCGCGCAAGGCCGGCGAGTGGATCCCGAACAAGCACGGAGGATGGGAGAACCTCGAGGCCATTTCGCTGCTGCGGCGCCTGAACGACGAGGTCGCCGAGAGGCACCCGGGCGTCGTCACGATCGCGGAGGAGTCCACGGCGTGGCCCATGGTGTCGCGGCCGACCTACGTCGGGGGGCTCGGCTTCAGCATGAAATGGGACCTCGGCTGGATGAACGACACCCTCGACTACATGCGCCTCGACCCTGTCTTTCGCAAGTTCCACCACACGAGCCTGACGTTCCGCAGGATGTACGCCTTCACCGAGAACTTCGTCCTCCCGCTCTCGCACGACGAGGTCGTGCACCTGAAGGCTTCGCTCCTCTCGAAGATGCCGGGCGACGACTGGCAGAAGTTCGCCAACCTCCGGCTTCTTTTCGCCTACATGTGGGCGCAGCCCGGCAAGAAGCTGCTTTTCATGGGCGGCGAGATCGGACAGCGGCGCGAGTGGAACCACGACGCCAGCCTCGACTGGGATCTGCTCGAGCGGCCGCGCCATGGGGGCGTGCAGATGTGGGTCCGGGACCTCAACCGCTTCTACGCGGCCGAGCCGGCGCTCCACGAACTGGACTTTGACCCGGCGGGATTCGACTGGATCGACTGTCACGACGCCGACCACAGCATCGTCTCGCTCGTGCGCAGGAGCCGCCGTTCGGGGGATGCGATCGCGGCCGCCTTCAACTTCACGCCCGTGCCGCGGCACGGGTATCTCGTTGGCGTGGATGCGCCCGGCGAGTGGACCGAGATCCTCAACAGCGACGCGACCGAGTACGGCGGCGGCGGCGTCGGCAACCGGGGTCGTGCGGTGGCCCTGGCGGTCCCGGCCCACGGCCGCTCGCATAGCCTCGCCCTGACGTTGCCGCCGCTCGGCGCGATCTTTCTGAAACCCGCCCCCGAGGAGCCTCCGGCGCTCGCGGCCGAGGCCGCGGCACTCGCGGGCCTGGAGCCCGAACCACCCGTGACGGCCCTGGTTTCGACGTAGCGTCATGGAGCGGTACGTCTGCATCCACGGCCACTTCTATCAGCCGCCCCGCGAGAACCCGTGGCTCGAGGCGATCGAGGGCCAGCCGTCCGCCTATCCGTACCACGACTGGAACGAGCGGATCGCCGCCGAGTGCTACGCGCCCAACGCCGACTCGCGCATCCTGGACGGCGAGAACCGCATCGTCGCGATCGTCAACAACTACGCGTCGATGAGCTTCAACTTCGGCCCGACGCTGCTCTCGTGGCTCGAAGAGAAGGAGCCCGAGGTCTACCGGGCGATCCTCACGGCGGACGACGAGAGCCGGCGCCGCTTCGCGGGCCATGGTTCCGCGCTGGCGCAGCCTTACAACCACGTGATTCTGCCGCTCGCGAGCCCTCGGGACCGGCGCACGCAGGTGGCCTGGGGCGTGGCGGACTTCGTGCATCGCTTCGCGAGGCAGCCCGAGGGCATGTGGCTGCCGGAGACCGCGGTGGACGTCGCATCGCTCGAGGAGCTCGCGGCGGCCGGCATCGCCTTCACCGTCCTCGCGCCACACCAGGTGAGCCAAGTCCGCAGGATCGGAGAGGGGGAGTTCGAGCCCGTCCCGGCGGCCGGAATCGACCCGACGATGCCCTACCTCGTCGCCCTGCCCTCGGGACACCGGATCGCGGTCTTCTGCTACGACGGCCCGGTCTCGCGGGCGGTCGCGTTCGACCGGCTGCTGTCGGCGGGCGAGCGCTTCGCCGAGCGCCTCCTCGGCGCCTTCGCGGCGGAGGCCGGCCGGGCGCAGCTCGTGCACATCGCGACCGACGGCGAGACCTACGGCCACCATCACCGCCACGGGGACATGGCCCTCGCCTACGCGCTCCATGTCATCGCATCCGGCGATCGTGCGCGCCTGACAAACTACGGCGAATTCCTCGAGAAGCACCCGCCAACCCACGAGGTCCGCATCGTGGACGACACGTCGTGGAGCTGCGCCCACGGCGTGGAGCGATGGAGGAGCGATTGCGGCTGCCACTCGGGTGCGCATCCCGGGTGGACGCAGGCCTGGCGGGCGCCGCTGCGCGAAGCGCTCGACTCTCTGCGCGACGCGCTGGCTCCGATGTGGGAGGAGAGGGCGCGCTCCGTCTTCCAGGATCCGTGGGCCGCCCGCGATGCCTACATCCGGGTCATTTTCGATCGCACACCGGACAGCGTCAGCCGCTGGCTGCGCGAACACGCCGGCCGGGAGCTCTCGGCAGCGGATCGGACGGCCGGGCTCAAGCTGCTCGAGCTCCAGCGGCACGCGCAGCTCATGTACACGAGTTGCGGATGGTTCTTCGACGACGTCGGCGGGATCGAGGCGCGCCAGATCATCCAGTACGCGGGCCGCGTTCTGCAGCTCTCGGAGGAGCTCTTTGGCAGCGCACGGGAGACGCCCTTCCTCGAACTGCTGGCCAGGGCCAAGAGCAACGATCCCGAGGCAGGCGACGGGCGCCGCATCTACGAGGAGTCCGTTCGGCCGGCGATGGTGTCGCTGCAGAGAGTCGGCGCGCACTACGGCGTCAGTTCGCTCTTCGAGGAGCACGGCGAGATCGCTCCCGTCTACTGTTACCGGGTCCGCCGGGAGGACCAACGCGTGCTGACGAGCGGCCGGGCGCGCCTGGCGCTCGGGCGCGCTCGCGTGGAGTCCGAGATTACGGGCGATGCGGCGGAGGTCGCGTACGGCGTGCTGCACCTCGGGGATCACAACCTCTCGGGCGGCGCGATCCCCTCTCCCGGAGTGGAAGTCTACGAGAGCCTCTCGGCGCAGGCCGACGAGCTGTTTCGCCGGGCCGATCTGACCGAGATCCTGCGCATGGTCGATCGGAGCTTCGGGTCGGGCGTCTATGCCCTGCGGCTTCTCTTCCGCGACGAGCAGCAGCGGGTGCTCGGCCTCATTCTGCGCTCCGCGCTCGGCGAGGCCGACGCGGTGTACCGCCGGATCTACGAGCAGCACGCGCCGCTCATGCGGTTTCTGTCGAGTCACGGCATCCCGCCGCCCCGTGGCTTCCGGATGGCGGCGGAGCTCGCTCTCAACACGACCCTGCGCGCGGCCCTCGAGGCCGCCTCGCCGGACGCGGCCAAACTTGGGGCCGTTCTCGAGGAGGCGGCCAACGTCGGGATCACGCTCCATGAGGACGGGCTGGGCCTTGCGGTCGAGCACACGGTCGAGCGGCTGGCCGACGCACTGCGGGCGAGTCCTTCCGACCTCGGCCGGCTCGAGGAGCTCGAGGGCGTGGTGGACCTGGCGCTCCGGTTGCCCTTCGAAATCGACTTCTGGAAGGTTCAGAACGCGTACTATCGCCTTCTTCGACAGTTCCTGCCCGCTCGCCGGAGGCAGGCCGACGGAGGTTTCGACGATGCGCGCCGCTGGGTCGAGAGGTTTCTCGCCCTGGGGAACAAGCTGTCGGTCAAGGTGAACGGGACGAGCACTCCGGATCCTCGCCCAGACGTCTGAACCCACAGGGGTTAGTGGATGTGCGGCGTCTGCTACACTACCCATTGATTTGACACCTGTTCTCGAAAAAGCCTTTCGGGTCTCCGGCGTTCCCGAGAAGCTCCTGCCTCTCTTCGCCCTCTCCCACGATCTGCGGTGGACGTGGCGGGCCGACGTCCGCGCTCTTTTCGAGTTCCTGGATCCGGAGGCCTGGAAGCGGGCCGGCGGCAACCCGGTAAAGCTCTTCCGGCACGTTCCGGCCGAGCGACTCTGGCGCGCCGCGGAGGACCCGGTCTACCAGGAGGAGCTGCTGTCCCTGGTGCGTCGCCTCACCGAGGAGGACCTGGCCGAGCCCCGGCATACGGCGGCCCGGGAGCTCATCGCCCGCGGGGAGCGGATCGCGTATTTCTCGGCCGAGTTCGGCCTGACCGAGATCCTGCCGATCTACGCCGGGGGTCTCGGCGTGCTGGCGGGCGACCATTTGAAGTCCGCGAGCGATCTCGGAGTCCCGCTGGCGGGAGTCGGGCTCTTCTATCGCGAGGGTTACTTCCGCCAGGTCGTCGACGCCGACGGGATGCAGAACGAGGCGTACCCCGTGCTCGACCCTGAGGAGCTGCCGCTGTCGCTGGCGGAAACGCCAGACGGCAGTCCGCCCATCGTCACCGTCGACATCGCGGGGCGCACTGTGCGCTTGCTCATCCGCGTCGCGAAGGTCGGCCGAGTGCCGCTGTACCTGCTCGACTCGAATCTGCCGGAGAACGAACCGCCCGACCGGGAGATCACCGCGCGCCTCTACGGCGGCGGCCACGAAACGCGGTTGCAGCAGGAGATCGTGCTCGGCATTGGCGGCTCGCGCGCTCTCTCCTGTGTGGGGATGTCGCCGACGATTCGCCACATCAACGAGGGTCACGCCGCCTTCGTCTCCCTCGAGAGGATCCGGAATCTCGTCCACGAGGAGCACCTGTCCTTTGCCGAAGCGCGTGAGGTTGCGACCACCGGCAACATCTTCACCACGCACACACCGGTACCGGCGGGCATCGACGTCTTCACGCCGGAGCTGTTGTGGAAGTACTTCGGCGGCTACGTCGGCGAGCTCGGAATCTCGTTCGACGAGTTCTTCGACCTCGGCCGCGAGGTGGGGGAGCAGCCGCGCGAGCTCTTCTCGATGGCGGTTCTCGCGATGCGGCTCTCCACCCACCAGAACGCCGTGTCGCGCATCCACGCGGGCGTCTCGCGCAAGCTCTGGCGCGGCGTGATGCCGGACCTGCCGCTCTCGGAGGTGCCGATCCGCCCGATCACCAACGGCGTCCACGCTCCGACCTGGACCGCTCCGGAGATCGCCGCGACCGGCGTGCTCGACCATCCCGACGAGGTGGACCGTGCCGAGCTGTGGCGGTGGCACGAGCTACTGCGTCAGCGGCTGGTGGCGGCCTGCCGCGAGAGGTTGGTCGAGGAAAAGCGGCGGCAGGGTGCGTCCGAGGAAGACGTCGCGATTGCCGCCCGGTCGCTCGATCCCAAGGCGTTGACGATCGGCTTTGCACGGCGCTTCGCGACCTACAAACGCGCCACGCTCCTCTTCCGGCAGCCGAAGCGGCTCGAATACCTCCTGCATCAGATCGGCCGCCCGGTCCAGATCCTGTTCGCGGGCAAGGCGCATCCTCGCGACGAGGACGGCAAGGAGTTTCTGCGCACCGTGGCCCGCGCCGCCGAGCGTCCGGAGCTGAAGGGGCGGGTCGTTCTCCTGCCGGACTACGACATGGCGCTCGCGCGGACTCTCGTGGCCGGCTGCGACGCGTGGCTGAACACACCCGAGCGGCCGCGCGAGGCTTCCGGCACCTCGGGCATGAAGGCGGCGATGAACGGCGTGCTCAACCTCTCGGTTCTCGACGGCTGGTGGGACGAGGCGCCGCACGACGAGGCCGGCTTCGTCGTCGGCGAAGCGAAGGATCACGCCGGCGACGACGAGATCGCCCAGGCGCTCTATGACGCGCTCGAGAAGCGGGTGCTTCCGATGTTCTTCGACCGGGACGCTTCGGGGCTCCCGCAGAGATGGATCGACCGCATGATCGTCGCGGCCTCGCGGGTTGCGCGCGCCTTCTCGTCCGAGAGGATGGTGGCCGAGTACCTCGAGCAGTGCTACGTGCCCGGAGCCTTCCACCGGCGGGCGCTCAAGGGCGTCGACCGCGAGCCCCTCAAGCGCCTCGTCGCCTGGAAGGAGCGGGTCCGGGCGGCCTGGCCGGGGGTCCGGTTCGAGGCCGTGACGCTCGAATCGGACCCTTCCACGCTTCCGCCTGCGGCGGCGTTCGAGGGGACGGTGCGAATCCATCTGGGGAAGCTCGACGCCGCGGACGTATCGGTCGAGCTCTTCGAGGGCGCGGTCGAGTCCGACGGCACCCTCGAGTCGGGCACGCCGATCCGCCTCGAGCCGATTGCTCGCGAGGGAGAGACGGGTGTTTTCCGCCTTTCGCACCGCAAGCCCTCCGGCGATCTCGGCTATACGCTGCGCCTGCGCCCCTGGAATGCGCACCTCGCGCATCCCAACGAAACGGGCTTGATGTTGTGGTGGGGTCCGAAGAGCCGCGAAGCGACTCGATACTCGCCGTCCCCCTAGGCCGGATCCGGGATACGGGATGCGGGATATGGGATGCGGGATGATGCAGCACGAATCCCGCAACTCGAATCTCGTATCTCGCATCGCGTAAACCGTGGCTCGCGCAGCCGGAATTCTGCTTCACCCGACATCGCTGCCCGGTCCCTTCGGCATCGGCGATCTGGGGCCGAGCGCCGAACGTTTCCTCCAGTGGGCTGAGGCCGCCGGCCAGACGCTCTGGCAGCTCCTGCCGCTCGGGCCGACCGGAGGCGGCAGCTCTCCCTACACGGGCTCGTCCGCGTTTGCCGGCAACCCCCTGCTGATCTCGCCCGAGTGGCTCGTCGAAGATGGCTTGCTCCAGCGCGAGGCGATGGAAGATGCTCCGCGGTTCCCTTTGGGCGGCGTCGACTTCGCCCCCGTCCGCGAATGGAAGGAGCGCCTCCTGCGTCTCTCGTGGGAACAATTCGGTCATCTCGCCGGCCCGGCGCTGCGAGACGACCTGTCGGCCTTCCTGAGCGGCCCGGAGCAGGCGGCGTGGCTGGAAGACTGGGGGCGCTTTGCCGCCCTGAAGACCTATTTCTCCGGGCGCGCCTGGACGGATTGGGGGCCGGACCTGGCCTTTCGCGATGCGGACGCGCTGGCCGCGGCCGACGAGGCCCTGGGCCCGGAGATGGAGTACGAACGGTACGTGCAGTTTCTGTTCTTCCGCCAGTGGGATCGGCTGTGGCGGGCGGCGAAGGGCCGCGGCATCGCCGTCATCGGCGACATCCCGATCTACGTCGCCCACGACAGCGCCGACGTGTGGGCGCGCCAGGACCTCTTCCAGCTCGACGGGACGGGCCGGCCGACGGCCGTCGCGGGCGTTCCCCCCGACTATTTCAGCCAGACCGGACAACTCTGGGGCAACCCACTGTATCGCTGGGATCGACTCGAGCGCGAGGGGTATGCATGGTGGATCGCCCGCATCCGGTACTGCCTGCGGACCTGCGACCTGCTGCGCATCGATCACTTCCGCGCCTTCGCGGCGTACTGGTCCGTGCCGGCCGTAGACAAAACGGCTCTGGGCGGTCGCTGGATCCCCGGGCCGGGGCGCCGGCTGTTCGACGCGGCCCGCGAGGCCCTCGGGCCTCTGCCGATCCTGGCCGAGGACCTGGGCGACATCACCGAGGAGGTGCGCGAGTTGCTCGGCGCGCTCGGATTTCCGGGCATGAAAATCCTGCAATTCGGCTTCTATGGTGCCGACAGCGAGTACCTGCCGCACCGCCACGAACCGAACAGCGTCGTCTACACGGGCACGCACGACAACGATACCGCCCGCGGCTGGTACGAGGCGCTGAAGCCCGAGGAGCGCGAACGCGTCTGGGATTACCTCGGCTGCGACGGGCGGGACATCGAGTGGGCGCTGATCCGGGCGGCGTACGCCTCGGTGGCCGACCGGGCCATCGTGCCGATGCAGGACGTGCTGGGCCTGGGCAGCGAGGCGCGCATGAACACGCCGTCCCACCCGGCCGGCAGCTGGAGCTGGCGCGCGCCGCACGACGCTTTTCGACCCGAGACGGCGACGCGGCTGCGGCGCATGGCCGAGCTCGCGGGACGCGCTAGTCTGCGTCCGCCAGAAACATCGACAGCAGCGCGCTGACGATCGAGACGACCAGGGCCCCGAGGATCGCGGTCCAGCATCCCTCGACGTGGAACCGCATGCCGAGCGCGCCGGAGAGGTAGCTCGTGAGCCAGAGCATCATCCCGTTGACGACGAGCGCAAAGAGGCCGAGCGTCAGAAAGATGATCGGCAGCGTCAGCAGTTTGACGAAGGGCCGGATGAAGGCGTTCACGATGCCGAAGACGAGGGCGACGCCGAGGAACGGGGCCCAGCCACCCGAGTAGGTGATTCCCGGAACGAGCTGCACGGCCACCCAGAGCGCGGCGGCGTTGATCAAGAGGCGCAGCAGGAAACGCATGGGTCCCTCCCTGACGACGTAGGATATCGCCCCATGTCAGTCGGAGCCCGGTGGGGAGTCCGTCTCGAGGCGCGGCGGGCCTCGAAAGAGGGCTCCTGCGGCCGGCGGTCCTCGGGATGACACCAGGCCGGGTGCGGTGGTCCGTCGTTCCGCAGCGGCCCTACTCGCTCGCGCTGACCGCCGAGCGCTACACTCGCTTTCCCGAGGTCGTCGACCGCTTCGACGGCGGGGTCTACCGGCGTTTCCTGCCCGCTGGCCGACGCGGGGCAGTGCTCTCGGTCGTGCAACAGGGATCTCCGGCGCGCGCGGTTCTCGAGGTGACGCTGGAGGGGCCCGACGCACTGGCTCCCGCGGTTCGATCCGCCGCGGACCGCGTCGTGGAGGTCGCGCTCGGCGCGGCCCAGGCGGTGGCGCCGTTCTACCGGGCGTTTCGGGGGGATCCGGTCATCGGCGCCGCGATTCGCGATTTTCGCGGCCTGCGCGGCGCGGGAGTGCCGTCGCTGTGGGAGGGCCTCGTGACGGCGATCCTGGCGCAACAGGTCAATCTCCGTTTCGCCTACGACATTCGCCGCGAGCTCTCCGAGACCTTCGGCCCGCGCCTCGAGCTCGGCGCGCGGGCGTTCGTCGCCTTCCCGGCGCCCGAGGCGCTCGCGGGAGAGACGCCGGCCCGGCTCCGGCGCTTCCGGCTCTCCGCCTCGAAGGCGAGGGCAATTCACGGTCTCGCCCGGGCGTTTTCGGACGGTGCGCTCGTCGAGGCGGGCATCGCGGCACTCGACGACGAGGCGGCGATCGAGAGGCTGACCGCGTACCGGGGAGTCGGGCGCTGGACGGCCGAAATCGCGCTCCTGCGCGGCCTCGGCCGGGGCGACATCTTTCCGGCGGGAGATCTGGGCGTCGTGAAATATCTCGCACAGGGTCTGCTCGGCCGGAGGGCTAAGGAGAAGGAGGAGGCGATGCGTCGTTTCGCGGAGCGCTGGAAGCCGCTGGCGGGGACTCGCGCTCGTCTATGGATACGCCGAGCTCAACCGACGGAGAGGTCGCGACTCCCTCGGCCGCCGAGTCGTCCACCTGCACGGGCTGGTCCGGGAAGCGCTCGGTCACGAAGAAATTGAGGACGGCGAGAGCGACGAGGATCCCGAAGACCGGGATGAGCGATCGCTCGATGGCCAGGCGAAAGGCCTGAGGGGCGACGGCGCTCGCCCCCTGCGCTCCGGAGGCGAGCATGCGGCTCGCGGTCTCGGCGGCCGGACCGAGACGCATCGCGAGGCCGGCGGCGAGCAGGCCTCCGAGCGCGCCCACCCCGATCGATCCGCCGACCGTGCGGAAGAACGGCACGAGACTCGTCGCGACGCCGCGCTCGCGCTCAGCGACGACGTTCTGGATCGCGAGGACCTGGGAGATCGAGGAGGGGCCGAGGCCGGCGCCGATGAGGGCGCATGCCGCCGAGATCCAGGGCACCGAGGCGTTTCGGAGCGCCGCGGCGATGAGTGCGGCGAGGCCGGCGAGGATCAGGACCGCCCCCCAGCGGGCCGTGCGCCGGAACCCGAAACGTACGATCCAGCGGGCCCCGACGGTCGCGGAGAGGGCCCAGAGCAACACCAGAGGGCGTCACGACCGCGCCGGCCGCCCCGGCGGTCCCACCGCGCGCACCCTGAACGAAGAGCGGGACGAACGTGTCGACGCCGTAGATCGTCGTTCCCAGGAGCACCCCGCCCAGGTACGGCGCGGCCGTGCGCATGTGTCGGAAGAGCGAGGGCGGAATGAGGGGATGCTCCCGGCGATTCTGCAGGCGCACGAAGAGCGTCAGCGAACCGCCCGCGACGGCGAGCAGGGCGATGCGCACCGGAAGGGAGATCGCTCTCGCACCGGAGCCGTGGAGGACGGCGAAGAGCAGCGCCGTGACGCCGAAGCCGAGACTGGCGGCCCCGGCGACGTCGAGCGGGTCGGGCAGGGTGGCGCGCGACTCGATCATCTTCGTCGCGACGAGCGCGAAGGCGATGAGGCCGAGAGGGATGTTGATCGTGAAGATCGAGCGCCAGCCGAGCGACATCGTCATCCATGCGCCGATCAGTGGCCCGATCAGGCTCGCGACTCCCCAGACTCCCGAGAAGAGCGCCTGGATCTTCGCCCGTTCCTGGAGCGAGTAGAGGTCTCCCGAGACCGTCAGAGCCACGGGGACGAGCCCCGCCGCGCCCAGGCCCTGCAGCGCCCGGGCCGCGATCAGCTGCGGCATGGACCGGGCGAGGCCGCAGGCGATTGCCCCGCACAGAAAGACGGAGATGGCGACGAGCAGGATCCGCCGCCGCCCGTAGATGTCGGCGAGCCGCCCGTAGATCGGCATCATGACGGTGGCGGTGAGCAGGTAGATCGAGAAGACCCAGGAGTAGAGGGGAAGCCCGCCGAGGTCCCCGATGATCGTGGGCATGGCCGTGGAGATCACCGTGGATTCGAAGGAGGCGAGCGCCGTCACGAGCACCAGCGCGAGCGTCACGGCGCGCCGGCGCTTCGGGTCGAATCGGGGCGCGTCCATGGAGGTCGCAAAGTATAGAGTGTCCGCCATGCGCGTCCGGGCCGGGACGAGCGGCTTCAGCTACAAGGAGTGGAAGGGCACCTTCTACCCCGAGGACCATGCCGCCGGGCGGCATGCTCCGCTTCTACGCCGAGCGTCTTCCGGCGGTCGAGATCAACAACACCTTCTATCGCATGCCGAAGCCGCGCGCTGCTCGAGGGCTGGGCGGCGGAGGTTCCCGCCGACTTTCGCTTCGTCGCTGAAGGCCCGCAGCGGATCACGCATCACAAGCGCCTGAAGGACGCCGCGGAGGCGGTCGCCGACTTCTTGCGCGTCGCCGCGACGCTCGGCGAGCGCAGCTCGGGCCCGCTGCTCTTCCAGCTGCCGCCCAACCTGAAGAAGGACCTCCCGCGGCTCGATGCGTTCCTCGACGCCCTCTGCCGGCGGGCGTGCGGGCGGCCTTCGAGTTCCGCCACGCGTCCTGGTTCGACGAGAGACGTCTACGGCGCTGCTGCGGTCGCACGGTGTCGCCGCTCTGCATCGCCGAGACCGAGGAGCTGCGACCCCGCTCGTCGCGACGGCGGATTGGGGCTACCTGCGTCTTCGGCGGCAGGGTTACGAGGCGGACGTGGCGGCGTGGGCGAACGCGTCCGCGGCCAGGGCTGGAGCGAGACGTACGTGTTCTTCAAGCACGAAGACGCGGGACGGGGCCGCAGCTCGCGGCGCAGTTTCTCGCTCGGATGTGAGTCGTCCGGGTCGCTACTTCCTGACCCGATCGGTCAGCCGCGCGAGGGCTTCATGGAGGTCGGGCTTGAGCGTGAGCACGGGCGCCAGCGGGTCCTCTCCGAGACGCTTCATCCTCGCGGGGAGGGTCTTGAGGGTGTAGCGCTTCGGATCGAGCTTCGCGCCGACCTCGTGCCACAGGAGCGGTGCCGAGCACGTGGCTCCCGGGACGGGCCGGGCGGAGAAGGGCGCGGCGATCGTCTTGCCGTGGCCGTTCTGGAGGTAGTCGAGGTAAACCTTGCCGCCGCGGGCCCCGATCATCCGCGCCGTGGTCGCGATCTCCGGCAGCTGCTGCTCGACGGCCTTCGCCAGGATCTCGCCGAGGGCGCGCGATTCGGCATGCGTGCACTGGCCGCCGAGGGGAACAAGGACGTGCAGCCCGGTGGCGCCGCTCGTCTTGATGAAGTGGGGCAGGGCGATCTCCTCGCACAGCGCATGGATGGCGCGCGCGACCTTCACGACGTTCGAGAACGGGGCTCCCTTCGGGTCGAGGTCGAGGATGCACCAGTCGGGCCTCTCGGGCGAGGCGACCCGGCTCGCCCACACGTGGAGCGGGATCGACCCGAGGTTGGCGACGTAGAGCAGGGTCTCGAGGTCGTCGCACACGAAGTAGTCGATCTCACGCTCGGCGTGCTCGCTCCAGATGCGCTCGAGCCGGATCCAGTCCGGCGCGAACTTGGGGGCATCCTTCTGGAAGAAGGACTTGCCCTCGATCCCGTCGGGGTAGCGGGTCATGACGATCGGCCGATCCTTCAGGTACGGCAGGAGCCACGGCGAGATCGCGCGGTAGTACTCGATCAGGTCTCCCTTGGTGTAGCCCTCGTCGGGCCAGAAGACCTTGTCGAGGTTGGAGAGCGGGACCGTCTTCTCGGCGGGGGCGTCGGCACGCGGCGATTCCTGTCGCCCGCGGGGCGCGGGGGCGGTCTCCGGGGCCTCCTCGCACGTGCACTCCTCGATCGGTTTGTCCTCGCGCAGCCGCAGGAAGGCCGGATGGCGCAGGTTCCCGTCGGCGGTGAATTCCTTGTAGCGGACTTCGCACGCGAGCTGCGGCTCGACCCACACATGGTCCCTCCCCGAGGGCGCTCCCGTGCAGCCCGGCGTCTTGCGCACGTGTTTCTCCAGCCGCGCGTGGATGTCGCGGATGTCCCGCTCGCTGAATCCGGTGCCGACGCGCCCCGCGTATGCGAGGCCGCCACCCTTGTGGCACGCGAGGTGGAGCGCGCCGAAGCCGGACCGTGACCCTTCGGGCCTCGTGTAGCCGACGATGGCGAAATCGGCCGTCCGGTCCAGCCGCACCTTGATCCAGTCGGCCGAGCGGCCGGGCCGATACGGCGCATCCGCTCGCTTGCCGACCACGCCTTCGAGCCCCATGTCGGCCGCGGCGGCGAGGAGCTCCTGACCCTTCTTCTCGACGTGGTCGGCGAAGCGGACCGGGCCGGTCGCGGGGAGCAGGCGCCGTAGCAGCGCCTTGCGCTCGAGCAGGGGCAGGGGCCGGAGGTCGAAGTCTTCGAAGGCGATGAGGTCGAAGGCGAAGAGCGTGGCCGGCAGCTCCACGGAGGCGCGGGCGATGTCGGGGCGTCGCTGCAGCAGCGCGCGCTTCTGGAGCCGACCGAAGCTCGGTCGCGCTTTCTCGTCCAGGACGACCACCTCGCCGTCGAGGACGAACGAGTCGAAGGGAAGGGCCCTCAGGGCCCGCGCGATCTCCGGGAACGTCGCCGTCGAATCCATGCCGCGGCGGTAGAGGAGCCGCGCCTGTCCGTCTTCGCGCGACGCGAGCAGGCGGTAGCCGTCGTATTTGAGCTCCCAGATCCAGCCGCTCTTCGAGAATGCTTCCTCGCGCGGCTCGGCGAGCATCAGTCCGACGCTGGACGCCCTGACCCTGCGGCGGGGGGCCGAGAGCGCCTCGAGTTTCTCGCGGATCTGTGCGGCGCGGTCGGGACCCGAGGCGATCTCGGCGAGCGTCAGGCCGGAGAAGATCGATTCCTCCGGGTAGGTCGCCTCGGCGCCCTTTCGTGCCCAGGCATCGCGCTCCTTGATCAGGAGCCACTCCTTGCCCGTCGTCTTGCCTTTGGTCTTCATGCGGACGAGCGTCCACCTGCCGCGCAGCTTGAAGCCTGAGAGCTCGAAGAGGAGCTTGCCCTTGCGCATTCCCTCCTCGGGGTCGGCGAGAGGGGTCCATCGGCCCTGGTCCCAGACGATCACCTCACCCGCTCCATAATTGCCCTCCGGGATCACGCCTTCGAAGTCGGCGTACTCGACCGGGTGATCCTCGACCTCCATGGCCAGCCGTTTTTGGGAGGGGTCCGGGGAGGGCCCGTGCGGGACGGCCCAGGACTTCAGGACTCCGCCCCACTCGAGGCGAAAGTCGTAGTGGAGCCGGGTGGCCGCATGTTTCTGAACCACGAAGAGATGCGGGCGGTTCTCCCCGCGGCCGAAGGGTTCCGGCGTCGAATCGGCGGAGCGCTTTTCCCGGTATTTTTCGAGCGGCACGGCTTCAACGTCCCCGCCCCATGTTACATTTGTCGGTCCCTAAACCTATGAGCGCAAGGCCGATAGCGTCAGGGACGATCTCTTTCGGGCTGGTCTCGATCCCGGTGAAGCTCTACGCGGCCTCGGACGCCTCGGCCGGGGTCTCCTTCAACATGCTCCACGCCGCGGACGGCGCACGCCTGAAGCAGCAGTACATCTGCACGAAAGACGGCGAAATCGTTCCGCGCGACCAGACCGTGAAGGGCTACGAGTTCGCCAAGGACCGCTACGTCACCTTCACCGCGGAAGAGCTCAAGGCTCTCGAGGAGCAGTCCACCCAGGCAATCGAAGTGGTGGAGTTCGTCCCGATCTCCCGGGTCGATCCCGTCTACTTCGACAAGACGTATTACGTGGGGACCGACAAGGGCGGCGCCAAGGCGTATGCACTGCTTTCCGAGGTGATGCGCGAGACGGGCCGGGTGGCGCTCGCCCGATACGCTGCTCGCGGCAAGCAGTACCTCGTTATGCTTCGGCCGGTCGACGGCGGAATCGTGATGCAGCAGCTCTACTACGCCGACGAGGTGCGGGCCTTCTCGGAAGTGCCGGTCGAGACCGCGGAGGTCAGCCCCAAGGAGCTCGATCTCGCGAAGCTCCTGGTGGATCAGCGCGCGACCGACGCCTTCAAGCCGGAGACTTACGAAGACGACGTCAAGAAGCGGGTCCTCGGGCTCATCCAGAAGAAGGTCGATGGGCAGGAGATCTCGCTTGCCCCGCCCGAATCCGGGGGCGGCCAGATCATCGACCTCATGGAGGCCCTCAAGGCGAGCCTCGCCAAGAAGCCCGAGGCTGCGTCGGCGGCGGACGGCGTGAAGAAGCCCGCGCCCGGCGCGGAGGATGCGCCGGCCCGAAAGCCGGCGAAGCGCGCTCCCGCCCGCGTGGCGCAGATGCGCACGGAGTCCGGCCGCAAGGCATAATCGCCCCGAGTTGAAGGGTTACTCCACCGGCGAGGTTGCCAGGCTCCTCGGCCTCTCGCAAGCGCAAGTCCGTAGCTACGTGCGCGCCGGCTTCCTGTCACCCGGGCGAGGCCCGCGCGGCTCCCTCGTCTTCTCGTTCCAGGACCTCGTGTTTCTACGGACGGCACGGGGCCTGGCGGCGGCGCGCGTCGCCCCGAGGCGGATTCGCGCCGCGCTGCGGCGGCTCTCGCAGCAGCTCCCGGAGGGAAGGCCGCTGACGGCCATGCGGATCGCGGTCGAGGGTGGCCGCATCGTGGTGGAGGACGGCGCGCGGCGCTGGCAGCCCGACTCGGGGCAAATTCTTCTCGACTTCGGCATCGCGGACCTCGCCCGCAAGGTCGCTCCTATGGTCCGTCGCGCGTTTCGCGAGGCGCGGGAGGAGAGCCCCGAGTTTTCGGCCGACGACTGGTTCGAGTGGGCCTGCGAGCTCGAGCCGGGTTCGCCCTCAGAGGCGCGCAAGGCCTACGAGCGGGCTCTCGAGCTCGAGCCGGGTCACGCGGACGCGCACGTGAACCTTGGGCGACTGCTCCACGAGTCGGGGGATCCCGCGGCGGCCGAGCCGCACTATGCGGCGGCGCTGGAAGCCCGGCCCGACGACGCCACGGCTGCTTTCAACCAGGGCGTCGCCCTCGAGGACCTCGGGCGTCTGCCGGAGGCCCTGCTGGCATACGAGACGGCGGTGCGCCACGACCCCGAGAACGCCGACGCGCACTTCAATGCCGCCGCGCTGGCGGAAAGGCTCGGCCAGGCTGCCGCGGCCCTGCGGCACCTGCGGACGTACCGCAAGCTGACCCGGGGCCCCGGGCCGTAGGTTGGGGCGGGGGCGGTTGGAATCGGCTTGGCGGCTCCGACGTTGTGAGACACTGAAACACCATGAGCCGCCTCCCCAGGGGTCTCTGCGCCCTACTCGTCGGTCTGGCCCTTTTCGCGGGGCCGGCGGCGATGGCCTGCGCGGACTGCTGCCCCCGGGCCGATTCTCCACTCTCGGCGGCCGCAGCTCGAGCCTGTTGCGGCGACTGCGCTCCCACCCTGGACCGGGCGTCGAACCCCGCATCGGTCCTTCTCCAGGACGTCCGGATCGATTGGAATTCTGACCTTGCCGTGATCGAACCCGCACCAGACGCCGCGGCCGGCCCGTCCCAGCGCCGGACCTCCGTTCGCGAGGCCTGGCCCCGCTCTTCGCCGCGAGCCCTCCCGACCCCGCTGCGCCTCTAAAGTCCCCCTCTCGTTTCTCGCATCGAGCAGACCGGGACGAGCCCGGTCTGAGAGAGGAAGACTCATCATGCGCGGGTTTCGCATCGGATTGCTTGTCGTCATGGGAACGGTCGCGGCGCGCGCGGACGACGCCGGCTGGCAAGCGCGGCTGGCGGCCGCGGTCGAGCGGGCGGTCGGGCGCAACCCCGAGATTGCGGCGATGGAGTCCGGGATCGAGGCCGCGGATCATCGCGTCGCGCAGTCGGAGGCGTTGCCCGACCCTCAGCTGGATCTCGCCCTGAAGGACTTCCCGGTCACGGACTTCTCGCTGTCCCGCGACGACTTCACGATGGAGGTCGTCGGGCTGCAGCAGGCGTTCCCGGGAGCCGGCAAGCGGCCGGCCCGGCGCGCGGCGGCGGAGGCGGAGCTGGCCGGGGTCTCGGCGATGCACGAGCAGCACCGCGTGCGGCTGTCTGCGGACGTGGCCGACGTCTTCTTTTCGCTCGGCGAGATCGACGCCCGGATTGCGATCACGGAGCAAAGCCGGGAGCGCCTGAGGCGCATCGCCGAATCCGCGACGGAGCGTTATCGAGTTGGCAAGGGGGCGCAGGCCGACGTGTTGCGGGCGAACCTCGAGGTCACGGCCGCCGAGGAAAAGCTGGTCGCCCTGCGCGGGGACCGGCGCAGGGCCGTGGCGCGTTGGAATTCCTTGCAGGCCCTGTCTGCGGGCGATCCTGTCCCGGCGGTCGACCTGCCGGCCGCGGACCCCTCCGTACCGGCCGTCGGCGAGCTCCTGCGCGATGCCGAGGAGCGGAGTCCCTCGGTGGCCGTCGCCGCAGCGGGAATTCGTCGAGCCGAGCAGGAGCTCTCGCTCGCCCGCCTGGAGGCGAGGCCGGACTTCACGGCCATGGGCTACTACGCGCATCGCATCGATTACGAGGACCTCGCCGGCCTCGGCGTCTCGTTCAGCCTGCCCTTTGTCCAGGGCAAGCGGATCCGGGAGAGGCAGGCCGAGAAGGGCGCCGAACTCTCCGGTGCGAGGGCCAACCTCGAGACCGTCAGGAATGCGATCCGGCAGTCGGTCGAAGAGGCGTATGCGGACCTCGAGCGCTCGACCGAGCAGGCACGGCTCTATCGGAGCTCGATCCTGCCGCAGGCGGAGACGAACGTCCAGGCGGCGCAGGAGGCGTACGCCGTCGGGCAGGTGGACTTCCTGACATACGTGCGCGCGGCTCTCGACCGCGACGCGTATGCGTCCGAGCTCGCCGTGCGCCGCGCCGGCGCCTGGCGGGCGGCCGCTGCGCTTCAGGCGGCGGCCGGACTGCCGGCGTTGCCGGGGGTTTCGGGAAAGGAAGGAAGCCATGACTAGCCGCGTGCGGAGGGCAGCCCTGCTCTCCGCGGTTCTGGTCGCCGGGAGCTGCAGGCAAAACGCAGGCTCGAGAGCAAACGCGGCGCCCGGTACGCCGGTGCCCGCTGCGGACGGCTCCGGCAGAAAGGTTCTCTACTGGTACGACCCGATGGCGCCCGGCTCGAAGTTCGACAAGCCGGGACAGTCGCCATTCATGGACATGCCGCTGGTGCCAAAGTACGCGGACGAGCTCGGCGGTCCGGGTGCTTCCTCCTCAGCCGCGGTCGTCCTGTCTCCGGATGACATCCAGGCGACGGGAGTTGCTACGGTGAGGGCGGAGCGCGCGGCGCTGGCGCGCACGATTCGCGCCGTGGGGACGGTCGAAACCGATGAGACGAGGCAGGTTCGGGTGGCGGCGCGCGTTGCCGGCCGCGTCGAAAAGGTCTACGCCTCCTTCATGGGCCAGGCCGTTCGCGCCGGGTCGCCACTCTTCGCACTGTACAGCCCTGAGCTCGTCGCGACGGAGCGCGAGTACCTGCTGGCCCTCGAGAACCGGCAGCGGCTGGCCGGGGCCACGACCGAAGCCGTTCGCTCCGCCGAGGACCTCGTCCAGGCGTCGCGACAGCGATTGCGTCTCTGGGGCCTCGGCCCGGTCGACATCGAGGAGCTCGAGAGGCAGCGCGAGCCTGCGCTGACCGTCACGTTTCGGTCCCCCATCACCGGAACGGTCATGCAAAAAACGGTCTTGGAAGGGCAGTACGTGACCGAGGGCACCGAGCTCTATCTGCTCGCGGACCTCTCCACCGTTTGGCTCATGGCCCAGGTCTACGAGTACGAGCTCGGGCGTCTGCGGGTCGGCCAGGAGGCGGCGGCCTCGGTCTCGGCGCTGCCCGGGCAGACCTTCCGGGGCCGGATCGCCTTCATCGATCCGGCTCTCGACCGCGAGACGCGCTCGGCCCGCGTGCGCATCGCCCTGTCGAACCCGCGCGGCGAGCTGAAGCCGGGGATGTTTGCCGACGCGCGGCTCGAGATCCCCGCCGCTGCGGCTCTCGTCATTCCGAAGAGCGCCGTCATCGATACGGGCGCCCGGCGTGTCGTGTACGTCGAGACGTCCCCGAACACGTTCCGCGCCCGGGAGGTCCGGACGGGAGACAGCGGGGATGACCGGATCGCGATTCTGGAGGGGCTCGCCGAAGGCGATCGTGTGGTGGCGGCCGCGAACTTCTTCGTGGACTCTCAGGCGCAGCTCTCGCGCGGGGCGGCCATTCAGTACAGCGGTGCCCTCGACGTGAAGGAGCGACCCGAGGAGCCGAAGCCGTGATCGATCGCGTCATCGACTTCTCGCTCAAGAATCGCTTCCTGATTCTGGGGTTGACGTTGCTGCTGGCGGCGGCGGGAATCTACGCGGCCCGGACCAATCCGGTCGATGCGATCCCGGACATATCCGAGACCCAGATCATCGTCTTCGCCGACTGGCCGGGTCGGTCCCCGCAGGAGGTCGAGGACCAGGTCACCTACCCGATCGCCGTGAACCTGCAGGGCCTGGCCGGAGTCCGTGCGGTCCGCTCCTCGTCGGCGTTCGGGTTCTCGATGATCAACGTCATCTTCGAGGACGGAACGGACCTCTACTTCGCCCGGACGAGGATTCTCGAACGCCTGAACCTCGTGGCGTCGCTCTTGCCCAAGGGTGTCGCTCCGGTGCTCGGGCCCGATGCTTCGGCCGTGGGCCAGGTCTTCTGGTACACCGTGGAGGGCGACGGGCAGGACCTCGGGACCCTGCGCGCGATCCAGGACTGGTACGTGCGCTACCAGTTGAACTCGGTGCCCGGGGTCGCCGAGGTTGCGTCCATCGGGGGCTTCGTGCGCCAGTACCAGATCGACGTGGACCCCAATCGCCTCGCCGCGTACGGCCTGTCCATCCGGGACGTGATCGAGGCGGTCCAGATGTCCAACAACAACGTCGGCGGCAAGGTCCTCGAGCGGGGCGGCCTCGAGTACATCGTGCGAGGGCTTGGCCTGATCCACGACGTCTCGGACGTCGAGAAGGTCGTCGTCACCGCGCGCGGGGGTACGCCGGTCTACATCTCGAACCTGGGTGCCGTCACCCTCGGCCCGGAGTTCCGGCGGGGCGCTCTCGAGAAGGACGGCAGGGAGGTCGTGGGCGGGGTCGTCACGATGCGCTACGGCGAAAGCGCGCCCGAGGTGATCGCCCGCGTCAAGGAGAGGCTTGCCGAGCGCTCGAAGGGCTTGCCCCCGGGCGTGAGAATCGTCCCCTTCTACGATCGGTCGGCGCTGATCGCTCGGGCCGTCGGGACCCTCCAGAAGGCCCTGGTCGAGGAGATCCTTCTGGTGACGCTGGCTCACGTCGTGTTCCTGCTGCACTTCCGCTCGATCCTGATCGTGACACTGCCGCTGCCTCTGGCAATCCTCTCGCTCCTTTCTCCTGATGCGCGTCTTCGGGATCACCTCGAACATCATGTCCCTGGGCGGAATTGCCATCGCGATCGGGGTGCTCGTGGACGCCGGCATCGTCATCACGGAAAACGTCTTCCGGCACTTCGAGTCCGACGGCGGGAAGAAGCCCATTCTCGAGATCGTGCGCGACGCGTCGAAACAGATCGGGCGGCCCATCTTCTTTTCGATGGCGATCATCCTGCTCGCGTTCCTGCCCGTCTTCTCGCTCGCGGGCGAGGAAGGCAAGCTCTTCCATCCGCTCGCCTTCGCGAAGACGTTCGCGATGATCGGCGCAACCGTGCTCTCGGTGACTCTCGTGCCGGTGCTCGCCACGTTTCTCGTACGGGGCAGGGTCCGGCCGGAGGAGTCGAACCCCGTCATGCGCCTGGCGCGGAGCGTCTACGAGCCCGTCCTCGCTGCCGCGCTGCGACACAAATGGCCCACGATCGCCACGGCGGTGGCGCTCTTCGTCGTCAGTCTGGTGCTGGTCGCCGGGGGAGGAGAGCTGCTCGCGCCGATCGCGGCGCCGGCGGGGGTGCTTGCCTCGGCAATGCGGAGCCCGGGTCTGCGCAACCTGTCCGACCGCCTGGCCGCGGCGCAGGGCTGGCTGAACGGCCGCCTCGGCGCGGGTGTCGGCAAGGAGTTCATGCCACCGCTCGACGAGGGCACGCTCATGTTCATGCCCGTGACCTCGAACGCGGTGTCGTTGACGCAGGCCATCGACATCATGAAGAAGCAGGATCGGGTCCTGCGGGGGTTTCCCGAAGTGGCCTCGGTCGTCGGCAAGGTCGGGCGGGCGGAGAGCGCTCTGGATCCGGCCCCGATCAACATGTACGAGACGCTCGTCGAGCTCAAGCCTCCGGGCGCATGGCGGCCCGGCATGACGAAAGAGAGGCTGCTCGCCGAGATGACCCGCGCCTCGCAGCTTCCCGGCGTGACGACGATCTGGCAGCAGCCGATCCGTAACCGCATCGACATGCTCGCCACCGGCATTCCCACACAGGTCGGCGTCAAGGTCTTCGGGCCGGATCTCGCCCTTCTCGAGAAGAAGGCCAACGAGATCGCGGACGTGCTGCGGGCCGTGCCCGGAGCCGCCGACGTGTACGCCGAGCAGATCCTGGGTACGCCCTATCTCGAGATCCGTGTGGATCGGGAGAAGGCGGCGCGTTACGGCGTGCGCGTGGGGGACGTGCTCGAAGTCATCGAGACGGCCATCGGGGGCGACAACCTCACGACGACGATCGAGGGGCGCAACCGCTTCCCCGTGCGCGTGCGATACAGCCGGGAGCTGCGCGACGACCCCGACAAACTGGGCCGGATCCTGATCCCGGCGATGGGAACGGCACCGATGCAGTCGGCTCGCGTGATGCCCCAGGTTCCCCTGGCCGAGGTCTCGGAGATCCAGTTACGGCCCGGACCGTCGATGGTGTCAGCCGAGAATGGTCTCCTGCGCGAGCGGGTGTTTCTGAACGTGCGTGGCCGGGACGTCGGTTCCTTCGTGGACGAGGCGAAGAAGATCGTCGAGCGGAGGGTTGCGCTGCCTCCCGGGTATTTCGTGCAATGGGCGGGGCAGTTCGAGCACCAGATCCGGGCGCGAAACCGCCTTGCGGTGGTCGTGCCGCTGTGCTTCGCGATCATCTTCATCCTGCTGTACCTGACCTACCACTCCGCCCGGGAGGCGGCCCACGTGATCCTGGCCGTCCCGTTCGCCCTGACGGGCGGGAACCTGCTTCTCTGGCTTCTCCACCATCTGGCCGTGGCAAACGGGTGGAAGACCGAATTTCACATGAGCGTCGCCGTATGGGTCGGGTTCATCGCGCTCTTCGGGACGGCCGTGCAGACGGCGGTCGTCATGGTCGTGTATCTGGAGGAGGCGCTGGCCCGAAAGGCAGCCCAGGGGCCGCTGACGAGGGATTCTCTGCGTGAAGCGGCGATGGAGGGGGCCGTGCTCCGTCTGCGCCCGAAGCTGATGACGGTTTCGACGGTGGTTCTCGGGCTTCTGCCGATCCTCTGGTCCACGGCGACGGGCTCGGAAGTGATGAAACCGATCGCGGCGCCCGTCCTCGGGGGGATGGTCAGTTCGCTCTTGCACGTCCTGATCGTCACGCCGGTCATCTGGACCCTTTTGAAGGAACGCGACTTGCGCGAGGGGCGTCTGTCAACCCCGTGATCATGGCGGCCAGCGTGCCCGCGAAGTTCAGTCAGGCGGCAGCCAGGCCGATACGCTCGAGGAGCGCTTCGATCTCGTCCCGTGTCGCGCCGAGCTTGTGGGCGCCGGCGAGCAGATCCTCCGGGAGAACGGGGTACCAGTTGCGGCGCGAGGGGTCCGAGAGGCCAATGACATCGAGGGGCTCGACGGCGCGCCGAATCGCGGCGAGCAGAGCCTCCCTTTGCGAGGGATCGTCTGCGAGCGCCATGCGGCAGCATGCGGTCAGGGCGGGGCCGAACGAGGGATGGTCGCCGGAGAGGAACGATCCGGAGAGCTCCGGCCGCTCGAGCCGGCGAGCGGCCTCTGCGAAGCTCGCCGCGGCAAAGTAGAGGTGGGTCAGCGCCGCGAAGACCGGAAAATCGTGGAATCGGGCGTACAGCGCCGCGACCAGGTCTGCGGCCGTGTCGGCCTCGGAGAGCGTGCGGGCCGAATGCCGCTCGAGCCGGGCGTCGAACTCATCGCGGCCCCACGAACGCTGGAGAACGTCCGCGAGCCGCTCGAGGCCGAGGAGCGTGAGCGGAAATCCCGTCGAGAGAAGCGGGTCCACGAATGCGGCGGCGGAAGGGAGGAGTGCCCACCCGGGTCCGGCGGCGATAGTGCTCCGAAACGGGAGTCTCGGAGCGTGGACGAACGGCAGCGTCGGGCGCGCCCGGGCGAATTGCTCTCGCACCGTCGGAAGGCGGGCGAGCAGGCGATCCCACGCGGCCCCTCCTTCCTCGAGGCGCAGCTCGTCCGCGAGAACCGGCGAGGCCGCCACACCGGCGCTCGTGATGCCGTTGTTGAAGCGGAGGACCCAGATCCAGCCGCCCGCGAAGACGTGGTGGAGCGCCGCGTCGTCGACCGGATAGGGCGGACGATCCGTGGACGGGAAGATGCCCATCTCGTCGAGACGGCGCACATGTTCGAAGTGCGTATAGAGACCCGTCGTCGCTGGCAGCGACGGGAAGGACTCCGATCCGAGGCCGAGCGAGCGATGGAGAAAGCCGGCGGGCCCCGACGCGTCGATCACAAATCGGGCGCCCACGATCACGCGGGCGCCCCTGCGGAAGCCCTCGAGCCGCCAACCCGTCGGCGTCGGCGAGAGGGCGGTCAGCTCCGTGCGGTCCACGTACTCGGCGCCCTCGCGCGCTGCCTCGTCTGCGAGGAAGTGGTCGAAGTCGGGGCGATACCAGTGCGTGTCGGCGACCTCGTCGTTCGGGCTCGCCGCGACCAGGAGCTGGTCGCGCCGTTGCCGATCGGCGGCGAATGGTCGGCCGGCCTGGTGTCCGTAGAACGTGAAGCCGCGTTTCAGGCCGCAACCGATCTCGGGATGGGTGCGCTGCCACGAGCCCCACGCCGCGAGCGGCCGGATGCGAGGAAGGTCGTAGCGAACCGAAAGCTCCTCGAGGAGAAGGTTCGCCAGCGGAGAGGAGGACTCGCCGATCGCGAAACGCGGATGGGCTCCCCGTTCGATGAGGACGACGGACCGGCCGGCCCGCCGGGCCAGCAGCGCGGCAAGCGAGCCGCCGAATCCCGAGCCGACCACAGCGACGTCGAAGGCCGCTCTCAAGAAGCGCCTCCGCAGGCGTCGCAGGGAGGCGTCGGGAGGACGATCTGTCGAAGATTCATTTGGTGCAGCCTTTCCCGGCGGGACGCAAAACACCGGCCGCAGCGCCGGAAGCGCTCGAGATCCCAGAGGTCCGCGAAGACGCGACCGCGTCGCAGCCCCAGCCCGAAGTCGAGCGCAGCCTCGAGCGTCGAGAGCGGCGGCGGGCGAAACTCTCCGTCGAGGGCGAGCGCATCGAGGGCGCCGTTACCGGCGCGCGTCGGGATCACGGCGACCGCCGACGCTCCGCAATCGAAGGCGAACGCGATGGAGCGGCGCGTCCACTCGAGGCCTTCCTCGTCCGACGCAAACGGAAGTCCCGCGAGGACGAAGACGCGCAGGCCGACTCGGGCCTCCCGGAGGAAGGCCGACGCACTCCGGAAGCGGTCGAGCGTCATTCGCTTGTTCAGGCGCTCGAGGATCTGCGGATGGACGGTCTCGAGGCCCATCGCCACCTCGAGGCGGCCGCCGAGGAGGGTCTGCAGGTGCAGGCAGGACTCGCCGACGAGAGCCGGATGCGACTCGACGATCACGCGCTCGAACGGGGCGACGAGCGTCGCGATCGCTTCGTAGTCGCTCGTCGGAATCGCGCCGGGGTCGAAGAAGCTTCCCGCGTTGTAGAGTTTGATCTGCCGCGCCCGCGGCGACCCTTCGAGGGCGGTACGAATCTGTTCCGGGATCGCGCCAGGCGGGACCGCCTCCGGAAGGGTGTTCTTCCAGAGGTCGCACATGAGGCAGCGCCAGGGACACTCGCGGTTTGTCAGGAAGATCGTGGCGACGGAGACGATCTCTCCCGACTCCGAAACCTCCTCCTCGACCTGCGCCCCATACGCCCGCAGCGGGTCGAGTGCATTGCGCGACGGGCGCCGCTGGAGGATCCAGCGGTCCCGCTCGGCAGGGGCCGCTGGGTAGGCGGAGCTCACGGGCGCCGTTTCACGCGTAGAGCGAAAGGAAGTGAGCGCGGTAGGCAGCCTCCCCGAACGAGAGCCGCCCCGGGGGCGAGCCGGCCGGGAACGCTCCGTGCTGGAAGCGGCGCTTGGGAAAAACCGGCATCGCGAGTCCGGTGATTGCGGCCACGCCCCGGGAGACGACCTCTCCCTTGAGGGCGTACAAGCGGTCCGTGTCGTGCTCCGTCAACGGGATGAAAGGGATCGCCTCGGCGACCTCGATGACGCGCGGCCGGGTGAACGGGCTGAAGCCGTCGAACCCGTACCTTTGCAGCGGGGCATACGTGCGGCTGTAGGAGCGGCTCTGGCCTCCGGAGTAGGTCAGCGAGTGCTTCATCCGCCCGACACCCCAACCCTCCTGGTAGAGAAGCGGATTGTGAATCACGCTCGCGAATCGTCAGCTCCGGGTTCTCCTCGATCGGATAGTCCTTGAGATTCTCGTCGCCACCGTCGCCGTCGAAGAGATGGAGCCAGGCCGGGTAGCGTTCCCGGATGCCCCGGCAGAGCGCGAGCGCCATCGTCGCCGATTCGACGTCGAGGGGCTTGTAGTCCTCGATGACGCGGACGGCTTCGAAGGGGTCGACCCGATCCGGGTCGGCCTCGATCGGCTCGAGAAACATTCCGAGGCCGAGGGGTCGAAGGAACGCGCGCGCCTGATCGAGGTCGGCTCCGCCGCCGAAGGAGAGGGTGAAGGCTTTGAGACGGACCGGGCTCATCGCGAGCCGGCGCATCACGTGATACGTCACCAGGAATACCGCGCCGCTGTCGACGCCTCCCGAGAAGCAGATGCCGATCGGCTCCTCGACCGGAATCGCGCGAAGCCGCTTCTCGACTTCGTCGGCGAGCGCGCCGACGTACCGGGCGCCGATCTCGTCAGGATCGGCCGGCAGGGTCCCGGCGGCGGGGTTGAAATACCGCGCGTAGGTCGGAGCCGGATCGGGACACCCGACGAGCTCGATCTCGACGACGTAATGGGCCGGCACCATGCGCGTGTAGCTCGGGTGGAACTGGCCCGCGAGGCCTTCTTGCTCGAGGAAGGCCCGGATGATGTCGATGCGGTCGGCGACCACGAGCGCGGGGCCCGCCGCCTGTTTCGCCAGGAAATAGCGCAACGGGCGGTCGAGCGACCGCGCGAGCCGCACGCAACGGCCGTCGCGCGCGACGAGCGCGAACGAGCCGTCGATCTGCCCCACCGCTTCCGGCGCGGCGCTGCCGACCCGAGCGCGTGCTTCTTCGATGGTCATGTTGTGAATGCGATTCTTCTTCGGGTCCGTCAGGTCGATGACCCGTTCGACGTACTGTTCGATCATTGCGGGGCCTCCTCCGGATCCCCGCGATCCTACAGCGGCGCGGCCGGGCGAGACTTCGCCGCGTTAATCGTTTAGAATGAGAGAAATGGCAGCGAACTCGTCGGGCGACGGAATGCCGGCCGAGAGTCTGGCTGCCGGCCGATCCTTGGCTGCTCTCGTCTCCACGACGCGTCCCAAGCAGTGGATCAAGAACCTCGTCCTGCCATTGCCCTTTCTCTTCGGCGGAGCACTCGGCAGCCTATCGGGCTGGGCGCTCGCCGCGGCCGGCGTCGCTGTCTTCAGTGCGGTCGCGAGCGGGGTCTACATCATCAACGACGTCATGGACCGGGAGCGCGATCGCGCGCATCCGGAGAAACGCCATCGGCCGCTGGCCTCGGGCAAGCTCTCGGTTCCCGTGGCGCTCGCCGCGGCGATCGGCATCGAAGGCCTGGCTCTGGCGGCGGCGTTTGCGCTCCGGGCCGAATTTGGCCAGTACTGCGCCGCCTACGCGACGCTCATGGTTTCGTACTCGATCGTCCTCAAGCGAATCCCGTTTCTCGAGGCCCTGATCGTCGCGGCCGGAATGCCGATCCGGGCGCTCGCCGGCGCCGGACTGGCGGGGCTCACTCCGTCGCGGTTCCTGTTGATCTGCGCCTATCTCCTGGCGCTCTTCCTCGTCGCCGGAAAGCGGCAGTGGGAGTTCCACCACGCGGGAAAGCGCTCGTCGTCGGAGCACCGGCCGGCGCTCGCGTCCTACCGGGCCGAGGGGCTCGACTATCTCTTCATCGTCACGGGGCTGTCGACGGTGTCGGCGTACAGCGCGTACAGCGTTCTCCCGACGACGGCGGCTCATTACGGAGGTCGATCGCTGGCGATGACGATCCCTTTCGTCGTGCTCGGCCTCGCCCGCTACGTGCACCTCGTCTATCGCCGCGGGGGAGGGGGCAATCCCACCCAGGCCCTCCTCGTGGACGACCCGTGGCTCCTCGTCGTCGTCATTGCCTGGGTGGCAACAGCAGGATGGATCATCTATGGCCACTGACAGGGAGGTCGGAGCGCCCCAGGGCCCCCCGCCCATCGAGCGACCGGTCCGCCTCGGCATCGGGTTTCTCGCCTACAACGAGGAAGAGCTGATCGCGAAGACCGTTGCCGAGGCCGTCTCGTCTCTCTCGGCGATTCCGAACCTGACGTGGCACGTCGTCGTGGTCAACGACGGCAGCCGCGACCGCACGGGCGAGATTGCGGAGGAGCTCGCCCGGAAGGACTCCCGGGTGTCCGTCGTGCACCACGACGGGAACAAGGGTTACGCGGTCGCGACCGAGACCGCGCTGCGCAACGTGCCGGGCGACGTCGTCATGGTGGTGGATGGAGACGGCCAGCACACCATGGCCGACGCGCCGAAGTTTCTCGAGGCGATCGACCAGGGCGCGGACGTCGTCTTTTGCTGGAAGAAAGTGCGCCACGATCCGGTGGGGCGGCTCATCCTCTCGCGGGGCCTGCGTGTCCTGTCTCACTGGATTCTCGGCTCACCCCTCCATGACATCAACGCCGGCTGCCGCGCCTTTCGCAAGGACGTCGCGCTCGGCGGATCGAGATCAAGCACCGGATCAACTTCGTCGGCGACGAGATCTACGCGCGCTGCAAGATCGCGGGTTGGAAGGTGACCGAGGTCATCGTCCAGCACTTCCCGCGCGAAGCCGGGCAGTCGATCCACCGTCCGTTCAAGATGCTCGGAACGATCTCGCGCGTCATCCGTTATCTCTTCGATCTGCGCTCGGAGATCGATCGAGGCGAGCAGCTGCGCCGATTGGTCGCTGGCAGGGCAGGCCCGCCAGATCAGCGGCGGCATCGTCATTCTCGGCGCCGGGCCGACGGGGCTTGGCGCGGCCTATCGCCTGCGGGAACGTGGCGAGGACGGCTTCGAGATCTTCGAGAGGTCGGGCCACGTCGGGGGACTGGCGACGAGCTTCGTCGATCCGAAGGGTTGGACCTGGGACGTCTCGGGTCACATCATCTTTCGGGCTACAACTATTTCAACGAATTCCTCGGCAAGGTCCTGGGAAACGGCGGCATTCGCTGGATCGACCGCGAGAGCTGGATCAAGTTCGAGGACGAGTACGTCCGCTACCCCTTCCAGAACCATCTCTCCTCGCTGCCCGAAAAGGCGATGCTCGAGTGCCTCATCGGCCTCGTCGAGTCGCAGACGATCGACAAGGACCGCGCGTTCAAGAACTTCGAGGAGTGGGTTCTGGCGAAGTTCGGCTCGGGTGTGGCCAAGCACTTCATGAACCCCTACAACTTCAAGGTCTGGGCCACGCCGCTCGCGGAGATGGGCTACTACTGGATCGCCGAGCGGGTCTCGGTCGTGGACTGGCGCAAGGCCATCGAGACGACCGTCGTCCCGAAGTTGACCGACTGGGGGCCGAACGCCAAGTTCGGGTACCCGCTCCATGGCGGCACGCTCGGCCTCTGGAAGGGCGTCCTGCCGTTTCTGGGCGACCGCGTGCGCTACCACAAGCGCGCGATCGGCGTGGACGAGGAGAAGCGCGAGATCGAGTTCTCGGACGGGACGACGCGACGCTACGACAAGCTGCTGACCACGGTTCCGCTCGAGGCCTTCGTGTCGCGGCTGAAGCATGTGCCCGAGACCGTGCGCGCCGCTTCGAAGAAACTTCTCTTCAACCGCCTCTTCTCGGCTGGGCGTCGGCCTGAAGCGGCCGTCGCCCTCCGACAGGAACTGGATCTACTTTCCGAACCCGAAGACGCCCGTTCTACCGCATGACCTATCTCTCCAACTACTCGCCCGAGATCGTTCCGGGGGGCGACACGACGAAGTACTTCTCCGTCCTGACCGAAACGTCCTACTCGAAATTCAAGCCGCTGCCGAAGGGCGACTTCGGCAAGGCCGTCGTGGAGGGGCTCGTGGCCGAGGGGATCCTGCAGCCTTCGGACCTCCCGCTCATCGAGACCGTGTTCCTGATTCACGCCGGCCACTCCTACCCGATCCCCTCGCTCGACCGAAACGCCGCGCTCGAGACCATTCACGCCTATCTCGAACCCCGGGGCATCTATTCCCGCGGCCGTTTCGGCTCCTGGAAGTACGAGATCGGCAACCAGGACCACTCGCTCATGCAGGGCGTCGAGCTGGTAGACCGATGGATGGACGGCAGCGAGGAAAAGGTGTTCCGCGCTTGACGTGACGTTACTTCCCTTTGCGGGGGAGCGCTTGCGGAATTGCCAGACTGACCGTGAGTCGACGATCCTGAGAGGCAGGATCGACACGGGGTTGTCTCGTCTCCGAAGCCGATCGAAAGGAGGTCTCGATGTGGGGTTTCGCGCGAGCTCTCGCTCTCAGTGCGGTCGTGGTTGGCATCGCAACTCAGGCCCGGGCGCAGGCGGTCGGCGCCCCGGATCCGACGTCGGAGGCAAGCATGGCGGAGCGTCGGGCCGCCGTTCTGCGCAACGCCCCGTCGGAATTCGGGCTCTCATGCTGCAGCATCCTGCAGATCCCGGCTGCGGCCTGTCAACCCTTTGGTGGGATCACCTTCTCCGCTTCCGCCGGCGGCTACCTTTACCCGTCGGCCGGGCCCAGCATCTGCTGGGCGCCCGTCGAGCTGCCGACCGGAGTCATCGTCGTCTTCATCGACCTCTATTTCGACGACAGCGACGTGGGCTCGGATATCGACGCGGCGCTCGTACTCAACGACGGCTATACGGGCTCCGTGTCCGCGCTGATTCAGAACGTCACGTCGAATTCCTCGGCCGGCAAGGGTTACAAGGCTTCGAGCGTCTTCAGCCACACGATCAACAACAATCCATCGAGCGGCGGTGGCCAGTACATGGTACGGGTCTCTTTTCCCTCCTCCACGGGGAACCAGGGATTCAAGGGCGTCGACCTCTGGTACTACCGGCAGGTCAGCCCCGCGCCGGCCGTTGCGACGTTCCCGAACGACGTTCCCACCAACCATCCCTTCTTCAAGTTCGTCGAAGCTCTGGCGGCCGCGGGCATCACGGCCGGCAAGGGGCCCGGCTCGTATGGCGTCGATGACCCGATCACGCGGGGCGAGATGGCGGTCTTTCTCTCGGCGGCGCTCGGGCTGTTCTGGCAGTACTAGGACACCCGATTCGCCGGGTGAGCTGCCGGCCTCCGGGCCGGCGGCTCACCCAGGACCTCGATGCGGTGGCGGAGCCGCAATTCCTGCCTCTGGATGGCGCTACCTCGTACCACACCGCGCTTCTCTTTAATATCCCTCCCGACCTCTGGTTCTCGTTCTATCGGTATACAACGGATGTCGGGAACCTGGCGGCGATGGTCCACCTGCCCGGCGGCGCGCTGCTCAAGTCGCTGGAGCTCGATGACTGCGATTCCAACGTGAATGGCAAGCACATTACGCTCACCCTCTATAGCTTCAACTATGACGGCCTGGGGAACGGCGTGCTCGGCCAGGTGTCTTCGGCAAACAACGCCCTCGGCCTCGAGTGCGGCTTTGCCGGAGTGGATCTCTCGTCGCTCAACTACACGGTGGACAACAACTACTCGGAGCTCATCCTCTTTGCCAGCTTCTCCTCGGGCGACGACACGACGATGCTGGCCGGCGCCACCATCGGATACCAGCTTCAGGTCGGCCCGGATCCTGCCACGGCGACGTTCACGGACGTTCCGGTCGGCCATCCCTTCCATCGCTTCGTGGAAGCGCTGGCGGCCGCAGGCATCGCTTCGGGTTATCCGGATGGGCGCTTCGGCGTGGACGATACGATCACACGAGGCCAGATGGCGGTGTTTCTGTCGGTGGCGCTCGGGCTCAACTGGTCGCAGTAGGCTCGAATCCGCGATCTCGAGAAGCGTCGCCCAACGGCGAGAGAGTCGTGGCACAATTGCTCCCAACGGAAGGGGGAGCTGGGACGGTGTCACCGGAGGTAACTCGCGCCGGGATAGCGGGACCTTCGAACCTCTCATTTCTCTTGATAACCCATTCCGGCAGAGCCATTTGTGTGCGAGCCCCCGTTGGGGCACGGCCGTTGCTCTCTCGAGGGATGTGGATCTTCGATTCGGCCGACCGTCGGGGGATTTGCGCTCGCCGGTTCCTCGTAGCGGCTTCATGACGGGGCGACCCCGCATCGACCCCCGGCAGCTGCGGCGCATCATCCTCGAGCGTTCGCACGCGGCGCATGTCGGGCACATCGGGTCGGCCCTGTCGGTCGCGGACATCCTGGCGGCCCTCTACGGCGGAGTCTTGCGCGTGGAAGATCCCGCGGACCCCGAGCGGGACCGCTTCGTCCTTTCGAAGGGGCACTCGGCGCTTGCCCTCTACGCCGCACTGTTCGTGCGAGGCCGGCTCACGAAAGAGGAGCTCGAGACCTTCTGCGGCGACGGCACACTGCTCGGCGTTCATCCCGATCATCGCCTGCGCGGCGTGGACTTCTCGACCGGATCCCTCGGGCACGGCCTCTCGCTCGGTGCGGGCGCGGCTCTCGCCGCGCGGCTCGACCGGTCTGCTCGCCGTGCCTTCGTCCTGGTGAGCGACGCCGAGTGCAACGAGGGCGCCCTCTGGGAGGCGGCACAGTTCGCCGCACACCATCGGCTCTCGCAGCTCGTGGCCATCGTCGATGCGAACGGCCAGCAGGCACTCGGATTCACGCGCGACGTGCTGGACCTCGAGCCCATGGCGGATCGCTGGCGCGCGTTCCGATGGGACGTGCACGAGGTGGACGGACACGACGTGGAGACGCTGACCCGGACGATCGAGGGGCTTTCGACGTCCACCGGGGCGCCGCACGTCCTGATCGCGCGGACCATCTTCGGCAAGGGCGTCTCCTTCATGGAGAGCCGGATCAAGTGGCACTATTGGCCGATGTCGGACGCCGAGTACGCGCAGGCCCTCGCCGAGGTCGGGCCGGCATGAGAGGCGCCTTCATCCACACCCTCACGGAGCTCGCCCGCGAGTCACCGAAGGTCCTGCTCATGACGGGAGACCTCGGCTTCATGGCCGTCGAGCCCTTCTCCGACGCGTTCCCGGACCGTTTCTTCAACGTCGGCGTGGCCGAGCAGAACATGATCGGGATGGCCACGGGGCTGGCCGAAGCGGGATACATGCCCTTTGCATACTCGATCGCCCCGTTTGCGTGCCTGCGCCCCTTCGAGTTCCTGCGAAACGGGCCGATCCTCCATAGCCTGCCCGTGCGCGTGGCGGGTGTGGGAGGCGGGTTCGAGTACGGCCCGGCCGGGCCCACGCATCACGGGCTCGAGGACGTCGGCGTGCTGAGAACGCAGCCCGGACTGACCCTCATCGCTCCGGCCGATCACCGACAGACCGCCATGGCGATCCGCGCGACGTGGACCGAGGCCGGGCCGGTCTACTACCGGCTCGGCAAGGACGACAAGACGGTCGTGCCCGGCCTGGACGGGCGCTTCGAGCTCGGCCGTGCCCAGACGGTGCGCGAGGGGGCAGACGTGCTCCTCGTCGCGATGGGAAGCGTGTCCATCGAGGCGGTTCGCGCCGCTGCGCTCCTGGAAGCGCGGGGGATCCAGGCGACCGTGCTCATCGTCGCGAGCGTCAGCCCCGCCCCGCACGATGACCTCGCCCGGGCCCTGTCGCGCGTCCCGCTCGCCGTTACGGTCGAGGCGCATTCGATCGTCGGCGGAGTCGGCTCCCTGGTGTCCGAGGTGGCGGCGGGCCTCGGGCTCGCGTGCCGGGTGGTCCGGTGCGGGGTGCGGGCGCCTTCCGACGGGATCACCGGCAGCCAGGAGTTTCACCACCGCGTCCATGGGCTGACCGCCGATGCGATCGCCGCGACCGTGCAGGGAGCGCTCGCGCGGATGCGGACGTGACGGGCTCGGTGATTTCGATCGTCCTGCCGGTTCGCAACCAGGCCGACCACATCGGGCCGATCGTTGCGGAGTACGAAAAAGCGCTCGACCGGCTCGAGACACCTTACGAGATGCTGCTCGTCGTGAACGCGAGCGGCGACGACACGGCGAGGATCTGCCGGGACCTGGCAGCGGCGAGACCGTCGCGACGAGTCTTGGAGTCGGACCGGGGAGGCTGGGGGCTCGCGGTCAAGCTGGGCCTCGCCGCGGCGAAGGGCGACCTGCTCTGCTATACCAACAGCGCCCGGACGCGGGCCGAGGACCTTTCCCTGCTCTTGCTCTACGCGCGGGCCTATCCGAATACCGTCGTGAAGGCGAATCGGAAGATCCGGGACAGCTTTACACGGCGCCTCGGCTCTCTCATCTACAACCTCGAATGCCGCGCCCTCTTCGATCTGTCGAATTGGGACATCAACGGCACGCCGAAGGTGTTTCCGCGCCAGTTCGAGAAGCTGCTCTCGCTGCAGCGGGACGACGACCTGATCGATCTCGAGTTCCATGCGGTGTGCCGCCGCGAAGGTTACCCGGTGATCGAGGTTCCCACGCTCTCCGCGCGGCGTCATGGAGGCCGCTCGACGACGCGCCTGCCAAGCGCGGTCCGAATGTACCTGGGCGCGCTTCGGCTCAGGAGCGCCATGCGGAGCGCTGAGCGCGGATGACGAGGGCCCGGCCGGGAAGCGCGGGTCCGTTGTGGTCGCGCCAGGACAAGGCCTGGCGGGATCCGGCCGGAGTCGCCGGCCTCTGGGAGCAGGCCCGAGACGTGGATCCGCGGCTGCTTCGGTATACCGTGCGCGGCCGGTGGTGGGAGGCGCTCGCCTCCGAGCGGGTGGTGCTCGTCGTGACGCGGGAGTACGAGCACCTGCTGGTGGCCATCGCGGCTCCCCCGCGAGGCCCCGCGGTCAGCTATTGGCCCTTGCCCCATCCCTCGGGGCTCGCGTTCGACGCCGCTTCGGGCGTCCTCCACGTCGCGAGCACGCGCAGCCCGAACCAGGTGTACGACTTCGCGCCGGCGGCCGGGCTGCTGCCGCGGCTCGACGCCCGGGTTTCCCATGTTGAGGGACGGCCGCTCGTTCCGGTGCGTTCGCGTTTCCTGCCTGGCTGCCTGTACCTGCACGATCTTGCCATGGTGGGGGGAAGGCTCCACGGGTCCGCCGCGGGTCAGAACGCGATCGTGCGGCTGCCCTCCGCCGGGGGCTTTGAGCGCGTCTGGTGGCCGCGCTGCATCGACAGCACGCGCGGCCCCGTGTTCGGGCGCAACCACATTCAGCTCAACTCGATCGCCGCGGGCCGGACGTTGCGCGGGTCTTACTTCACGGCGTCGTCGGACCACGTATCGGCGCGGCGTCCCGGGCACAGGGACTTTCCGGTGGATCGGCGTGGCGTCCTCTTTTCGGGCGCGACGCGCGAGCCGGTAGCGCGCGGTCTGACGCGACCCCACTCGGCGCGCGCATTTCGCGGGCAGATCTGGATCGACGACAGCGGGTACGGCGACCTCGGCTTCGTCGAGAAGGGGCGGCTCGTCACGGCCGCTCGACTGCCGGGATGGACGCGGGGTCTCGCCTTCCGGGGGCGGATCGCGTTCGTCGGAACTTCGCGTGTTCTTCCGCGATTCCGCCAGTACGCTCCGGGGCTCGACGTCGAGAAGAGCGTCTGCGGGGTGCATGCCGTGGATACGCGATCGGGCCGCATCCTCGGAAGCCTGCTCTGGCCCTCGGGCAATCAGATTTTCGCCATCGAGCCCGTGCCGCAACGCTTCACGTCGGGCTTTCCGATCCCCGCGGGACGGCCGCGGCCGGTCGGGAAGATCCGGGAGTTGTTCTATGCTTTCGATCGCGAGAAACACACATGAGCAATGACTTCGAGTTCCTGATGCTCTCGGCGATGTACGAGAACGGGGGGAATACGACGCAACGCCTTCTCGACGGGCACCCGGAGCTGTTCGTGTATCCGTTCGAGTCGCAGGTCGGAACGCGCCTGGTCTCCGACGGCCTCTCCGCGATGTTCCCGGTCAAGTACCGCTGGCCGGTATTCGCCCTCGACGCCACGCCGCTGCAGGACTACAAGGCGATCATCGACGAAGAGGGAAAGGTGCGGGCCCGGACGCCGGACGTCAGCAAGTTCCGCCACTACCCCTTCGCGCTCTCCGACGACGAGCGCCTGGCCCTCTACGAAAGGCACATCGCGCGCACGGGACGGTCCCGGGGCCACAACGTCGCGGCGTTCTACCGCGCGACGTTCGAGGCCTGGAAGGATTTTCGCAGGTCGGGCCGCGAGCGTGTCTACGTCGGATACAGCCCGATCGTCGTCGTGGACGCCGACAAGATCGTGGCGGATCTACCCCGCTCACACGTGCTCCACGTCGTCCGCAACCCCTGGTCGGCATACGCCGACACCAAGAAGCGCCCGGTCCCCATGTCGCTCGAGGCCTACATGCTCGCATGGGTCGTGAATCAGTACAGTGCGTTGCGCTTCCGGGAGCTCGCCCCGGGTCGCGTCCACATCGTACGGCTCGAGGACTCGTTGCGAGATCCCGTCCAGTCGCTCGGCGCGGTCTGCAAGGCAATCGGTATCGAGGCCGGCGACACGCTGCGCACGCCGAGCTGGAATGGCAACGCGCTCACCGAGGTGTTTCCCTGGGGGACCATTCGCAAGGCGACCGAAGAGGCGAATCGGGCGACGGCGGGGGAGCTGTCGCCCGCCGAGCGCGATGCCGTCCGCGCCGCTGCAGGCCCGTACCTGGAGACTTTCGACTACAAGGGCTTCCTCGCATAGAACCGTGAATCGCGTTCTGGTTACGGGAGGCACGGGCTTCGTCGGCGCCAACCTCGCGCGGCGCCTTCTGGGCGAGGGGCACGAGGTGTCTCTCCTCGCGCGCGCCGGCCACAAGACCTGGCGTGTGGACGAAATCCGCCATGACGTGCGCCTGCTTGCTGCGGATCTCGAGGACTTCGAGTCCGTGCGGCGGGCCGTTGCCGAGGCGCGGCCATCCTGGGTCTTCCACCTGGCCGCGCACGGCGCGTATCCGTCGGAGACCGACGTCGCGCGCATCGTCGGCGTCAACGTGCTCGGCACCGCGAACCTGGTCGCGGCGTGCCGAGGCGAGGAGGTGGAGGCGTTCGTCCATGCCGGGTCGTCCTCGGAGTACGGCTTTCGCGACGAGGCGCCCCGCGAGGCGGATCGTCTCGAGCCCAACAGTCCTCTACGCGGTGGCGAAGGCGGCGGCCACACACCTCTGCCGGCTGGCGGCGCGGGAACAGGGCCGGCGTATGCCCACGCTGCGCCTGTATTCGGCGTACGGCCCCTATGAAGAACCGTCGCGCCTGGTTCCGACGCTGATCCGCGAGGGATTGCGGGGGCGGCTCCCGGTACTGGTGGATCCGTCCGTGGCCCGCGACTTCGTCTACGTGGACGACGTGGTCGATGCGTTCCTCGCGGCGGCCGCGCGGTCGAGCCGCGACGATCCGGGCGCCGTGTACAACGTGGGGACGGGCCGGCAGACGACGGTCCAGGAAGCGGTGGAGGTCGCACGCCGGATGCTCGATGTCGCGGTCGAGCCGCAATGGGGAACGATGCCCAACCGCCTCTGGGACACGTCGGTATGGGTCGCCGACAATCGGAAGATCTGCGCGGAGCTCGGCTGGCGGCCGCGCCACACGTTCGAGGAGGGCTTTCGCAAGACCGTCGCGTGGTTCGCGCAGAATCCGGCGCTCCACGCGCCCGGCTCGCGGGGCGCGGCGTAGTGTCGAAGCGATCGTTCGCGGCCGGGGTCCTGCTCGTGTCGGGAGCGGGACTCGGGACGGCGACGGTCGCCTGGCTCGGGCGGGAGCCCGGGGTGCCCGAGCGCTGGGCGATCCCCGGCCTTCTTCTCTGGGGCACCCTCGTGCTGGGCATCGCGGCGGGGTTCTGCGTCCGCGGCGTCATCACGCCGGCTCCCCGGGGAGGCGTGACGCCCCCCGCTCTGCTCGGGAGCGTGTGGCCGAGACTGCTGGCCGCGCTCCTCGCGATCGGGTGCGGAGTGTTTACGTGGATTCTCCAGGGCCGGCCCGACCACCCGCTGCTCGTCCTTCCGATCTGGGCCGCTGCAGTGGCCGCGACCGTCGCGGCGTTCCCCGCGACGGCCCCGGCCCCTCGGTCCGACACGGGGATCCGGAACCGACTCGGATTCGGCGCTGCTCTGGCAGGGATTCTCCTGATCGCGGCCGGCGCACGACGTCGTCGCGCTCGACCGGGTCCTGCCGGTCTTCTCGGGCGACGAGGCGACGATCGCGATGGACGGCAGCGCCGTGATCGCAAGCGGCCCACGATCCGACGTTTTCGGTACGGGCTCGAACAGCTCGATGCGGTTGGGCATGCTCCCGGCCGGCGTCGGGGCGAAACTCTGGGGCTCGAGGATCGGGGGCCCGCGTCTGCTCTACGGGCTCATCGGAACGCTGGCGGTCGTTGCGACCGCGGCATCCGCCGGAGTACTCGCCGGCGGCTGGGCGGCGCTCGCGGGGGCGGCGTTGATCGCGCTCTGCCCCCACCACGTCCACTTCAGCCGCTCGTCGAACAACGTGATCCTCGACTCGCTCTTCGTGACGGGTGGGGCGCTCTTCCTGTTTCTTGTTCTCCGGTCCGGGTCACCGCGGCACGCGTGCCTGGCGGGAGCCTGCGCGGGTTTGGCTCTTTACGGCTACGGAGGCGGGAGAGTCATGCCCGTCGTGGTCGTCCTGTCGCTTCCGGTCGTCCTCTGGCGTTTTCGAGCCTCGGGAGGGCGCCAGACGCTCCTGGTGCTTGCGCTCGCCGCCGGATTCTCGGCGGCGGGAGGCCCCAACCTGCGCTTTGCGGCTTCCCGATTCTCGGAATGGAACGGACGCTTCAATCAGACGAGCGTGTTCGCGTCCGAATGGCACCGGGACGAGCTCGCGCGCCAGGGCTCGGAGAAGGGCGTGCTGTTGAACCAGTTCCGGCTCGGGACGATCGGCCTGCTCTCCTCCGCGCCGACGATCGATATCTACACGGGCCGCCCGATGATCGCGCCCGCCGTCCTTCCGGCCCTCGGGATCGTCGGGCTCGGATGGCTCCTCGGCCGCCGGCGGTTCGCGGATGGATTCATCGCGGCGCTCGTCGTCGGGGGCAACCTCGCCGGTGTCGCGCTGACGATGAGCACGCCTCAGCCGCAGCGGGCCTCGAGTCTCGTGCCGATGCTGGCCGTGCTCGGCGGGGCGGCCGTGGCGGGCTTGCTGGCTATCGTGCCCGAACGCGTCGGAAGGGCACCGCTGCGGGCCGCACTCGGGTGTCTGGTGATCGGGGCGTTTCTTGCCAGGGAGGCTGCGGGGTTTCCCCTGAGCTGGGAGCCGTACGCCGAGGCCGGCGGACGTCATGCTGCGTTCGCACAGAGCATGGCGGCGACGGTTGCGGCGCCGGCGTTTGCCGCGGAGCAGATCTATTTTCACGCCGCGCCGTTTCTCTACTGGGAATTTCCTTCCATCCGATACCTTCTCCCGGGGCGGCAGGCGGTGGACGTATTCGAGGAGCGGCCCGCGTCCTTTCCGCCGGGCCTGCACCTGTGCTCCGAGGAGTACCAGGAGCGCTGCAGGGCGTGGGCGACGAATCTCGGAATCGTGAGGGGCGTTGCGCTCGCGCATCCGGCGTATCCGAAAAAGAATCTGGGCTTCCTGTTCCGCGTGCCGGCGAGACCGGCCGAACCGCCGCCGATCGACCGCCAGCCGGGTCCCGCGTTATGATCGGGTGACCGGAACATTCATCGTTGGAGGACGAGTATGCGCTGGACGCTTCGCCGTACGGAGATTGCCTACGTCATCGCCTTCCTGATTCTCTCCGGGGGCTGTGGCAAGAAGACGGAGCCCGGAAAACCCGAAGCGGCGGCCGCTGGAGGGGCCCCGGCTGCCGAGGCGCCGGCCGCGGCAACCCCGGTCCCGCCGCCGCGCGACGTGCAGGTGACGGAATCCTTCGAGCTCGACGGGGCGACCGTCGAGGCCGTGCACACGAAGCTCGACGAGGGGAGGGTCCAGGATCTCTTCGACGGAAACGTCGTCACGCTCGGTCGCACGGAAAATGCGCAGACGTTCGTGCTCGACATGAAGTTCTCGAAGCCCCGCAGGCTGAAGGGCGTGGCCGTGACGACGGCCACGATGGACGTGGGACTGAAGGTCTCCCTGAATGGCGCGACCTCGGGGGCCGGCGTCTATTCGAAGGAGCTGCGCAACGGGGGACCCGATCCCACGCTGGCGCTCGACTTCGGCGCCACCCAGGAGGTCCGCCAGATCAAGGTCGAGGTCACCAACCTGCAGGGCGGGGACGGGCACGTCCACGTCCGCGAGTTGAAGCTCGAGGAGCCGAAGGGTAAGTGACGGCCGGGGCGCGGCCCCGGCCCGTCCCCCGGCGTGCACTCAGCGGACGAAGTCGCCGAGACTCCAGACGAAGATCTTGTTCGTCTCCCGGTCCGAGACGACCACCCGGCCGAATAGATCGAGCATGATGCCGGTCGGACGCTTCATGCCCTCGGCCTTGAAGGAGCGCACGAGGCTGCCGGACGCGTCGTAGTGCGCGATCCGCCCCTTCCACGAGTCGGTGACGAGCACGCTGTCCGCCGGCCCGACCGCGATGTAGGGCTCGGTGTAGAAGTCCTTCCAGCCATACACCGGGAACTGGCGCACGAACTTCCCATCGGCATCGAACACCTGCACGCGGTGATTTCCGGTGTCGGCCACGTAGATCCGGCCCGCGGGGTCGGCCGCGAGCCCGACGGGCTCGATGAACTGGCCAGGATCGGAGCCCGCACCACCCCATCGGGCAGTCACGTTTCCGGCGACGTCGAAGCGAACGATGCGCTTGTTTCCCGTGTCGGAAACGTAGATCGAGCCTTGTGAGAAGACGATCGACCGGGGCCCGAAGAATGCCTTCTCCGGGTCCACCCAGACGCCGTCCGGCTCCCCGCCGCCCTTGAAGCGCACGACGCGATGGTTCCAGGTGTCGGCCACGTAGATCTCGCCGTCGGGCCCGATGGCCACGCCGCAGGGCTCGTTGAGCTGGCCCTCTGCGCTACCCTTGCCTCCGATCGACCGGAGAAACGCGCCGTTGCCGTCGAAGAGGTCGATGCGGCTGTTCTTCGTGTCGGCGACGGCGATGCTGCCGCGAGCGTCGGCCGCCACGCCCCGCGGCTCGGCGAGCTGGCCCGGCCCCGCCCCGGTGCCTCCGAAGACGCGTCCGGCCGGGAGCTCCGTGCCGTCGGCCGGATAGTCCTTCGATGACGTATCCAGAACGGTGAGCTGGAGGGGCTCGAGCATCCCGGTGCCGCCCAGGTCCTTGCGCACGTAGAAGGTGGCGTCCTGGGATCCGATGGGGCTCCAGATCTCGTGAAAGAGCCACCAGCGCAGGGCATCCTTCAGGCCGGGCCGGGTGACGTTCCCCTCGGTCTTCGGCTCGGGGAACCACCACGCGCGGATGGGGACCCGCTTGGCGTCGTACTTCGGCCCGAGCTGCTTCTCGAGCGCCCCTTCCTGGTCCCAGTCCGCGACGATCACCGGGGTCGAGGCCTGTTCGATCCGGGATGCCCAGGTGGTCGGGACGTCGCGCAGGTACCAGGTCAGAGGCCATGCCGCTTCGCCGGCGACGGTGATGATCGGTTGCCCGGCAGGGACGCGCGACCTGGCCTGTTCCACGGATGCGAGCGCCCGGACGAGGTCCCGGGAAGTCTGTACGTACGCGAGCATCTCGGCGTGTCGCGGCTCCCTCTCGAGGTCGTGGGCGCCGTAGCGGAAGCACGCGAGGTACATCCCGCCCGTGTTGACGACGAGCAGGATCCCGATCGTTCCGAGCAGCAGCCGCGCGGATCGACGCGAGCGCTCCTGCCACAACCGCGCGACGCCGAGCGACGCGAGTATGGCCAGCGGGAGCAGGGGATGGACCGTCAGCCAGGGGACCTTCTCGCGCGCCCAGGAGTAGATGGCGAGCGAGCCCGCCGCCCAGAAGGCGACGAACTGGAGAAACGGCGAGAGGGGAGACTCGGGCGGCGGCTTCAGGACGCGCAGCGCCACGTACGCTGCGGCCACGGTGATGACCGCGACCCAGAGGATCCCGCGGGCGGCGAGAAACGGCGCAATGCCGCGCGCTGCGAGATAGAGCGCGCCCGCGGGAACGCCCACCAGAAGCAGGCGCAGGAACGGATCGGCCTTCCAGTCGCGCCAGCGGAAGGCACAAACCGCAGCGAGCAGGACCGCGGTGTCGTAGTACGCGAGCTGTGGGAAGTAGTAGTACCAGGGACCGGGGATGCGCGCGATCGAATGCTGACCCATCCAGTACTTCACGGCCTTCGGAATCGCGAGCCAGTCGCCCGGATACTTGCCGAAGGCCGTGTACATCGTGGCCCAGATGACGAGAAAGAGAACCGCGGCCGAGAGAATGGGGGTCAGGCGCGATCGCGACCAGTCGAGAGCCCTCCGCAGGGCTGTGGCGGGGCCGGGCCCCGAAGCGGACCCGGATGTGCGCACCAGGCACCACAGGCCGTACACGACGAAGAGGACTCCCGTCATGTAAGCGTTCTCCTTCGTCACTCCGGCGAAGGCGAAGGACGCCGCTGCGATGGAAAGCCACCGCGCCCGGTCGGTCTCGAGGAACCGCTGAAAGGCGAGGATCGTCCCCAGAGTGAAGACGAGCGAGTAGAGATCCTCCCGGATGAAGCGCGAGAAGTAGGTGAAGTGGGCCGATGTCAGGACGAGGACCGCGTAGACGCCCGCCGCGGTCTTGCCGATCTCGCGCCGCAGGGGCCATGCGAACCCGATCAGGATGAGGCCGAAGATCGCCGGCATCAGGCGGGCCGTGAAGTCGGAGGCCCCGACGATCTTGTAGACGAGCGCGTTGACGTAATAGAGGAAGGGACCGTGGTAGGCGGGGTCGTACCGCCAGTCGCCGCCGCGGGACAGGGTCCAGGACTGATAGGCGTGAATGGACTCGTCGTGGTGGAGGGGGCGGTCGCCGAGCCCCCAGAAGCGCGTGGCGATCGCAGCCAGGGCGAAGAACGCGAGAAGGGCGGCGGTCCGGGCCGAGATCCGGGGTCGCCCGGGTTGTGCCGCGAGCCCGGCGTCGTTCACGGTGTCCTCCTGTTCGTCAGCGCAATCCGCGAGACCGAAGCGTTCCCCGAGTTGACGACGTACAGAATACGGTCTTTGGGGTCGAGCGCGACACCCGTCGGGTTCTCGAACCTGCGGCCCGCCTCGTCCACGCTGAATCGGCGAAGGACACGCCCCGCGGGATCGAGGGCGAGGACCTCGCCGGGGCGCGGGTCGGTTGCGTAGAGGGTGCCGTCGCCGCCGACGGCGAGTTGGGGCTCGACGTTCTCCCCCCAGCCGGGGAACGCGAATTCCCCCTTGAACTGGCCATCGGATCCGATGATCTGCACGCGGCGGTTTCCGATGTCGGCGACGTAGATGACTCCCGAGGGCGAGACCGCGATGCCGATCGGGCTCGAGAACTCGAGCCGGGCCGCTTCCCTTGTGGCCGACGAGCGTCCGATCCTGCAGGAGGGCGTCGTAGAAACCACCCGGTGATTGCCGGTATCGGTCGACCTAGACGCGCCCGTCCGGCGCAACGTGACGCCGCGTGGCCCGTAGAGCCGCCCGCGGTCGCCCGCAGGATTCCCCGAGATCGTGTAGGCCTGGACGCGGCCGTTCCACGTGTCGGCGACGTACAAGTTGTCGCCGCGGACGGCGACGCCGCACAGTTCCTTGAACCGAACTCCCGCCGTCGCGCCCGCCCCATCCGCCGAGGAATCCGCCGTTCCCGTCGAAGACCCGCAGGCGCGAGTGCCCGAAGTCGGCGATCCAGACCCGGCCGCGGCCGTCCACCGCGGCGCCGCGGGGCTCCTTCAGGTCCGAGAAAGGCGGCACGGTCCGTCCGGCCTTCTCGCGAATCGACGGGCGTTCCTCCGGCTCCGCCCCTGCGTGGCGGGCCTCCGGGAGGCGGCTGGCAGCTCTCCCGGGTCGGCAGCAGTACGTCCTGCGAGTCGCCGCCGACGACACGGAAGACCTGCGCCTCGGGGTTCTCGTACACGAGCTCGAAGAGGCGTCTTGGTCGCTGCGGAACTTCGCGAGGCCCGGCGGCCGGATACGTGTTCCGCTCGAGCCAGCCCACGTACACGTAGCCGACGTGATAGCGGCCGAGCATGCCTCGACCCTCGGTCCGTCGGAGGATCGTAGATATCGCCCGCACCGCCTGGCGCCGCGTCTCGATCTCCGATCCTCGGGAGTTGCCGCGCTGCTGCACGTGGTAGTCCCAGCCGAGGACCGTGGGCAGACCCGGTGTACATCGAGATGCGTCCGAAGTCCTGGTAGCTCGGGCCGTGAGCCTCGAGCACGACCGGCGTGCCGCGGATGTTCTCGCGCATCCACAGGACGGCCTTGTACTCTCCGGGGTGCATGCGCTCGAGGTATGCGAGACCGTCGAGAGTGACAGGGGCCGAAAGCGGCGCGGAGTGGCGGCGGACGGCCGGCGGTCGGTAGTCCCGCCGCGTGACGGGTGAACGCCAGGAGCAGGGCGCGAGGCAGCGGCCTGAGCGCCGGCAGGCCAGTGCTCCACGGTCCCGCGGCGATCGCGCCGGCGGAAGACGAGAACGCGGCGTGGCCATCGCCAGGAGCAGCCAGGCCTCGAGGAAGAGCTTGAAGAACGTGTTCATCCGGTCGTAGATGTAGAGGCGCTCCGCAGAAGAGCACCAGGAAGAATGCCGTGCCGAGCGAACCCGAACGCGAGGCGGTCTTCCGGTTGCTCCGCGAGCGCGAGCGAGGCCGCGAAGAAGAGCAGAACGCCGACGGCGAGGAAGGGATCCGGCGCACAGGGTCCGACGGCCGTGAGAATCGCCGCCGCGGCCGAGCGATGACGGCGATCCGCCGCGGGGCCGGGCGCAGCCGCCGGTTTCCCGAGGCGCGCCCGAAGCTCGAGAGCCACCAGCCGAGCACGAGAAAGAAAAAGAGGCCGAAGACGTTGACGACCTGATCCGCCGGCAAGCCGAGGCCTCGAGGTTCTTGCCCCGCCGGGCGCCGCCGATGCGCACGGGCCACAGCGGCCGGCGGCCGCAGGACGACCCCGAGCGCAGACGGTGCCAGGCCGCCCCGCCCTGCGAAGCGCGGCAGCGCAGACGAGGCCGGGCAGCAGCGGCCGCACGACCGGGATCAGCACGAGGAGACCGGCGAGCAGCGGCACGTCCCAGGCGTTCGTCAGGGCCTGGGCCGCCGCCGCAGAAGGCCGAGCAGCGCCGCGCCGGCCGAGGCGGCGCGCCCGCGGAGTCGGGGGTCGCGCGTGCGAGGCGCACGAGGTCGCAGGGCGCGGCCGCGGCGAAGCAGAAGGAATACCGGGATCGCGAGACATGTGCGTGCAGGTCCGCGAAGACGAAGCTCCAGAACGGATACTCGTTGACGGTGTCCTGGATCACGCGAGAGGTGGCCCAGAAGTAGTCCCAGTCGAGCGCTTGCTTGGGCCGCAGAAACCGCCACTCGCGCAGTCCCGAGAGATTGCCGAGCAGGAGCGTGAGCGAGGCCGCCCGCGATCCCCGCCCGCAGCGTTCCGCCCCAGTTGCGCGCGAGCGAAAAGGCTCCCTGCAGAATCGTTCCGCCGAGCAGGCCGAAGGCCAGATTGAACGTGAAGCGCGTCGAGAGGTCGTCACGAGCGTGAGAAGCGACGACCATCTCCTGGCCGAACGTGTAGTAGCGCAGGGGCGCTCCGGCAAACCACGGGTCCGAGGCCGGCAGGGTGGGTCGTGCGGACGAGAATGTTCAGGATCGAGAAGTCCATCGGCTTCTCGCCCCAGTAGATCTCGGGGTTGAACGCCCGGAATCCGAGAAACAGAAGGAAGCCGGCCGCGAACACCGCTTCGCCGACGGATCAGCGTCCGGCGGTTCTCGCGCAGGAACCGGAAGAAATCGTGCCGGTCGCGCACGAGGACGTGCAGGGACGCGAGTGCGAGAACCGCGAGGCAGGAGAAGGCGGTCGCTCGGCCGTTCGACGCGACGCGCAACGTCACGGAGAGCGTCATGAGATAGGTGGCCACGACGAGGCCGAGCACCCGCGCGAAGCCGGCCCCGCGGTCCTGCAGGAGCGGGAACGCCGCCCAGCAGAGCGGCAGGGCGAGGAGGCCGACGAGTCCGAGCGCCAGGTACCATGCGATCGCCGCCGCGACCGAGCTCCCGCCCGCCGGCTCGACGACCGCGTTCTGCTCCGTTGCCGCGCGCCGGTCCGGGCGGACCGGGTCGCCGACGCGGCGCAGCGAGCGCGGCCACTTCTCCCAGTCGTGCATCGTCGGCGGCGTCTGCGGGATCGCCGCCAGCAGCAGCGCCTTCGCGGACTGCGCCGAGAAGCGCGCCGTCTTGCGGAAGAGCAGGACGCGCGGATGGTCGTAGACGGTGAACTGTCTCCTCGGCGCTGTCGTCCGGGAAGCGCAACGGGCCGAGCGTGGGGTAGGAGGTGAAGTCCCCGGCGCGCTCGAATCCGAGGCTTCCGTCGAAGAGGGCGCGGTAGTACGCCACCGACATCGGGAAGATGGCCGGCACGCGGGTCACGTTCACGTACACGCGGCCGGACGTGACCGCGACCCAGTCGGAGACCTGGAGTGCCCTGACGACGATCTCGGCCTTCTCCGCCGAGTCGGGGTCGAAGAGCGGCATCGAGGGGCCCGCGTACTGGCCCGGGTCGTAGCCCGGCATCGGCAGGGGAAGGCCGTCGTCCCACGTCTCGTTTCCGAAGGCCTTGCCCGGCGGCACATGCGTGTAGATCCAGCGTGTCGCCGCGACGCGCGTCTGCGTATGCCGGTAGATCGACGTGAAGGCGAGAGCCCAGAGGGCGGTCCCGGCGAGAACGACCACGGCCACGGCGCGGGCCAGGCGCGGCAAACGGGAGTGCGTCAGCAGCGTCGAGAAGAGGACGCCCGTGAGAACCGCGAGCGCCGGGTAGGCCGGGTAGAAGTAGCGAATGGACTTGACGAGCGTCAGGCCGTGGTACCCGAAGAGAAAGAGGCAGTACACGAGGATCGGCGCCAGCTCGAAAGCCTTGCGCCGGAGGATCACAGCGGCCGCCCACGCGACCGCGGCCAGGGCGGCGATCCCGAAGAAGACGCCGGCCCCCCAGAGCACGAGATTCTCGATCGGGAAGAGGATCGTTCGGCCGGCCCATTGCAACGCCGGGGGAAAACCGGCCACCGATCCGGACAGGGCCCGAAGTCGGTTGAGGTCGTCGATCCATCGGGGATCGAGGCGGAAGGAGAGGGGGCTTGGGCCGCGGAAGATGTGCGGGAGAAAGACCCGAACCGACACCGCCGCGGCCGCAAGAACCGCGGCGAGCCGCGGCAGGGTGCCGGCGAGCCTCGCGACGATCGGTCGGGAGTCTCGCAGCGCGCCCACGAGAAGCGCGATGCCCACCGGCAGCAGCAGCGCGAGGGCCGTGATCTTGCAGGCGGCGGCCAGTCCCAGGGCCAGGCCGGTCATCAGGTTCCCGGCCCACCCGGAGCGGTTCTGCGCGATCCGCACGGCGCCGAGCAGGGTTGCCGCCGTGAAGGTCGTGAGGAAGGTGTCCACGGCCCAGAAGTGCGAGAGCTGGATGCCCAGGACGCAGAAGGTCGAGAGCCCGGCGGCCATCAGAGCCGCGCGGCGGTGCGCGAAGCGCCGCGTGATCCGGTAGACGAGCCAAGCCGTGACGAGGTCGAAGACGCCGGAGAGCGCGCGCCCGATCAGGTAGGCGCCGTCGTACCCCCGGCGGCCGAAGACCGGGGCGATCGCCTTCGTCAGGACCAGCGGGAACGTCCCGTACACGAAGGAGCCCTCTCCCTTGTTGTAGGGATCGAGGCTCGACCGCGACGAGTCGAAGTACTCGGCAGCGCTCTTCGGGAACGCGACCTTCTCCTCCACCATCGAGATGAAGCGCTCGTCCGGGTGGAGGTGGTGTCCGTCGTCCCAGTTCAAGTCCTGGAATCGAAGGAGGGCGCCAAGGGCCAGCAATCCGAGGAGGATCGCGCGGGCGCGACCCCGGGACATCCGCATCGGCATGCCTGCTAGCCCGCCGCGACGCGAATGCCCTTGCGGGCGAGGAAGCGGGCGATCTCCTCTCGATTCTCGCGGATCCACGCGAGCAGCCGGTCCACGCCCTCGTCGGGTCCGACCCGCGGCCGCCAGCCGAGCTCTCTCTCGGCGCGATCCACGTTGCAATAGAAGACCGGCTGGTCCCCCAGGCGGGCCGGGGCGGTCGCGATGGGGATGGCCTTACCCAGCCGCTTCTCCAGGATTGCCATCAGCTCCTTCAGGGAGAGCCGGAAGCGGGGACCTCCTCCGATGTTGTAGGCCCGGCCCGCCACGGTGCTCCGATGCCCGGCAGCCGCGATGTAGAGGGCGACGAGGTCGTCGACCCAGAGGAGGTCGCGCACCTGGAGCCCGTCGCCGTAGAACGTGATCGGCAACTCGAAGAACGCGGCGAGCGCGAACCACGCCACCCAGCCCTGGTCCTCCTCGCCGAACTGTCGGGGCCCATAGATGCAGGACTGGCGCATCGCGACGGTCGGCAGGCCGAAGCTGCGGTGGTAGTCGAGGACGTACTGGTCGGCGGCACCCTTGGAGCAACCGTAGGGGGACTCGAACGACAGGGGCTCGGTCTCGGAGACCCCGGCGGGCAGATCTTTGAAATCCCAGCGCCCTTCGCGAACGACCTCGCCCATCGAGAGGTGCCCGTAAACCTTGTTGGTCGATGCGTAGATGAGCAGGGGGGCCTTCTCGGGCGCGGAGGAATGCCGGCGGCGGAGCTGCTCGAGGAGCTGGAACGTGCCGAGCGCGTTGATGTCGTGGTCGGTCGCGGGGTCGAGGATCGAGGTCGTGACGGCGACCTGGCCGGCCAGGTGCAGGACGACGTCGAGGGATTCCGAGAGGGCGGCCCGCAGTGCATCGGCGTCGCGCACGTCGGCCTCGACGAAACGGATCTCGGGATGGATCCCCGCGAGCCACGCCCGGTTGAACCGGGAAGCGGGCCGCACGAAGCTGTCGAGGATGACCACATCGTGGCCGAGCTCCCTGAGCTGGCGGGCCGCATTCGACCCGATGAACCCGGCCCCGCCGGTGATCAGGAAACGCATTCCAACTCCTGCGCGGTTCGTTCTAAGCCGTTCATTCTACAGGAGAATCGCCCCGCCTCGTGCAGACGAACGCGATGCAGGATCCGGCCTCGGGCTCGGGCTCGTCGACCCAGCGGCGGAAGCGCTCCACCCAGAATCGGTTGTCGGTCAGTGCCGGGGCCGGCACCCAGCGGCCCGTCACCTTCTTCGCGAGCAGGTGCGGCAGGCTGACGTAGTGGCTGCGGTGGAACGCCCGCGCGGCCGCGGGCGAGAGGTAGTACCGGGAGCGGAGCACCGGGAGGCCGGCGCGCTCGAAGCGTTGTCGCCACACGTCGGGCGAGTCGAAGTGGAAGTGCACGGACTTCTCGTTGAACCAGTCGAGGTAGGCGCGATGGGCCCGGGCGAGGCCGAGCCGGCGCCAGGCTCGGGCATCGGTCAGGAACTCGCTGAAGTGCTCGCCGATGACCGTGCACGCAAAGACTCCCCCGGGCCGCAGCACGCGGGCGATCTCGGCGATGGTGGCCTCGATGTTCGGGATGTGCTCGAAGACGCAGTTGGATACGACGGACGCAAAGCGGCCGTCGCCGAAGGGCATCGCGCCGGAGTCCGCCGCGGTCAGAAGCCGGTAGACGCCCCGGCCTCCGGCCTCGGAGAGGTCCGCCACGCCCGGGTCGAGGCCGACGTCGGCGCCTTCGGGAAAGAGGACCGAGCCGAAGTGACCGTCGCCGCAGCCGATGTCGAGGATGGGGCGCGGGAACGCGACGTCCGCGAGGATCCTCGCTTCGATCGACCGCATGATGACGCGGTGAAACGGCATCTCCCTGAGGTGCGCACGGAGGATGCGCTCGGTCGCGTCGCGCCCGGTCAGCCCAAGCCTCCGGCCGCGGAGTCATAGACCGCCTCGTACTCGGCGAGGGTCCGGTCCCTCTCGAACATCGCGCGGATCTCCCCGCGCGGACGCCGGTACTGCTCCGGGGACTCGAGGACCTTCCGAATCTGGACCGCCAGGCCCGCGGCGTCGCCGATCGGGGCGATCTCGCCCATGCCCGTCATCCGCACGGGCTGCCGCACGCCCGGCAGGTCCGAGGCGACGACGGGCACTCCGCGCAGCATGGCCTCGATCTGGACGAGGCCGAAGGACTCGGTGGAGTTGATGGAGGGCAGCACGAGAACGTCGGACACCGTGAAGAGGTCCGCGATCTCCGCCGGCGGCACGATGCCGGGCGCCACGACGCCGGACTCGGGGTCCGCGAGCAGCGGCTCCACATCGGCGAGAACCGTCTCTCCGGGCACGTCCCTGGCTCCGGCGAGCACGAGGGCCGCGTCGGGGAAGCGCCCGCGGATCAGTCGGAAGGCTTCGAGCAGGACCGGCAAGCCCTTCTCCTCGGCGAAACGCCCGAGGAAGAGAAGCACGGGATCGCCGCGGATTCCGAACCGGGCCCTCGCCGCGGCTGCATCTCTGCCGGTCTCGGGCGGGTCGGCCACGGGCGGCAGAATCCAGCCGACCTTGTCGAGCCGGTCCGCCAGCGCGCGCGTGTGGCGCGCGTAGTCCTCGGTATAGGTGATCACCCGGTCCGCCCGTTCGAGCGCGAAGTTCTGCGAAGCCCGTGCCAGCAGCTCGACGAACCTCTGGGAGAGACGGGGCGGCGGCTGCAGGTCGCAGTGGAACGTGACGACGATCGGGACGTGGAGCGTGGCGGCGAGAAAGGCAAGCGGGACGGCGTTGACCAGCGGCGCATGCAGGTGGAGCACGTCGGAGCGGGGCAACTCGCGAAGCGCCCGTGCCAGCAGCGCCGGCGACACCAGCGCCTTCCCCACGCGCGCAGCAACGGCAGCGCGCAGGACACGGACGCCCTTCTCTTCGCTCTCGGCCGGGAGATCGCGCAGGTGCCGGTGGGTCAGCACGGAGACGGCATGCCCGCGGGCGGCGAGGCCCTCGGCCAGGTGCTCGACGTAGAGGGTCAGCCCCGAGACGTTGGGACGGTAATAGTCCAGCGCCATCAGGATCTTCATCGCGAGACATCGACGGCGTAGACCGTCGTGCCGCCCGAGCGAAAGACCGGGGAGAGAAACGGAAAATTCGCAACCGCGTCGGCGCCGGGGTAGAGCTGGCGCTCCATGTCTCCGACCACGACGTGCGTGACGCCGTACTTCTGGATCGTCTCCCACCCGACGCGCGGGTCCCGGCTCGTGTAGAAGAGCTTGATGGATCCGAGCCGCCGCGCGACCTCGGCGTCGTTGGCGCGCCAGAGACCTTCGTGATTTCCCCAGCCGAGCACGGTCGGCACGCCCGTGTGCGACGAGATCCGTGCGAACTCCGAATAGGGGTCCCCCGAGGCCTCCAGAACGACGGATCCCCGGACGGCATGCTGCATCAGCCAGTCCACGGCCGCCGCGTCTCCGGCATTGCGGCGACCGAGCGGCCCGCGGGCGTCGAGCGACAGCGGTCCGTCCTTCTGGCGCAAACGAGATGCCGTGGCGTTGAGTGGCCAGAGCAGGGCGAGCACCGCGCAAACCGCGAGCAGCGCGCGCAACGCAGGCTGGCGGCGCCGGCCCGGCTGCCACGAGCGCCCCGCGAAGACCGCGGCACCGACCGCGACGAGTGGCCAGGCCTGGTGGTAGAACTTGAAGATCGTATTCATGCGCTGCAGGTCGGTTCCATAGCTGTCGGGGAAGTACACGAGCTCGCAGCCGCCGATCATCCCGAGGCCGAGCAGGAGCAGAACCGCGGTGAACACACCCTCGGCGTCTCCCTCCGGCGCCCGCAGACTGCGCCATGCCGAACGGGCGGTGAGCAGGGCGAGAAAGAGCACGATTGTCATGGCGGGCATGTGCAGGAGCAGGCCCGCGAGCAGCGACGCCGCCGCCGCAAGGATGACGGCGAAGTCCCGGCGGCGGCGGTTCGACTCGTCACCCGCTTCGCCGCGTGGCCACAGGCCGGCCGCGCACACGGCGAAGAGAATTCCCCAGACGCCGAGAAACTCGAGGAGACCGGAAAACATCGTCGTGCGGCCCAGGCCCTTGTTCTCGAGCTGGAACGACGCCGTGTAGGGCTGGAAAAGAAGCAGGGAGAGCAGCAGTACGGCCAGGCCCCCGATGGCGCCGCCGACGGCCTGCCGCAGGCCGGGCACGCGTTGGCCGGCCGTGGCGGAGAAGACCCCGCAGCCCACGAGAAGGATCGCCATGGCCGGCATGTTCCAGAGGCTCGCCGCCCGCGCCGTTCCCGCGACGAGAGCCACCAGCAGGACGCAGGCAGAGCGACGCCAGAGACCCTTGCGTGAGTCTCCCATCTCGAGCCAGCGGTGCGCGACCACGAACGCCGCGAGGAAGAACGGGAACGCGAGCAGGTGGGGATGCAGATCGGCATGGAAGAACGTGAAGAAGGGAAATTCGTTGATCGTCTTGAAATTCTCGGGGCCGATGACGCGCGAGGCGTGCCAGTAGTCGAAGTCCCGGGCAAGGGGCGCGCTCCACGCGTCCAGGGCTCCGGCGAGATTCCCCGCGAAGACGGTGCCGAACCCCGCGCCGAGACCGACGGCGAGGTTTCCCCGGGAGAGCCGAAGGCCGAGGCAGACGGCGGCGACGAACGAGAAGGCGGCGAAGCTCGCGATCGCGAGGTTGTACGCGATCAGCGGCGCCACGCCGGAGAGCTTCGCCTGTGCCGCGACGAGCAGGTAACCCCAGTAGTAGTAGTTGATCGTCTTGCCGGCCATCCAGGGGTCGGCCGGAGGCATTCCCGGGTAGCGGGCGAGCGAGTTCAGGAACGCGAGATCCATGAACTTCTCGGCCCCGAGGATGGCCGGCCCCGCCGCCCGGATGAGGAGAAAGACGCCCGCCGCCCCCCAGAACAGGATGGCGCCGAGCTTCTCCTCGTCTCCCCACCAGGGGGCCCGGCCGAGGGAATCGGGAGCGGAGCGCCGCCTCAGGGCGAGGGAGACCGCCCCGACTGCGGCGAGAGCGAGGAGCATGGTCGCGCGAAAGAAGCCGAGGGAGGTCGCCAGGCACAGGGCCCATCCGACGTAGGCCACGACGGCGAGGCCGACCGGCCGCGCCAGAAGCGCCGCGTCGCGCCGGTTGCCGAAGAAGGAGCGCAGAAGCGGAAGGACGGCGAGGCCCACGATCTCGGTGGCGAGGGCCCAGGCCAGAAGGTCCCGCATTGCGTCGTTCCATTGTAGACGACGGGGAGTGGTTTCCGGCGGCCCGCATGACGGAGGCGGCATCGCGACGGGGCAGGCACGGTCCCGGACAGCCGGCCGCGCATCCGCGAGGGCGAGGCCCTCATTCCATACATAAGCCGGCGCTTATGTATTCTTCCTGATGTAGATCGTCTTCTCGACGACGGCGTGAACCGAACCCTGCGCATCGGCGAGCTCGACGGTGTAAACGCGGTCGATCGAGGGAGAGGTTTCGAGGAGGCGCAGGATCTCCGCGATCTCCGAGTCCTGGATCGCGAACCGGGCGTGGAGCGTGCTCCGGCCGGGCTTGCGGAAACGGATGGTCGCGGCCTTGTCCCAGACCGTGTAGGCGGGGCCGAGGATCTGGATGAGCATGATCATGTAGATGGGATCGAGGGCGCCGTAGAGACTGCCGCCGAAAATCGTTCCGACGTAGTTGCGCGTGCGCCAGGAGAGCGGAAGCCGAACGCGGACCTCTCGCCAGTTCCCGGCGATGTGCGTGATGCGCCCGCCCGTGCCCCGGTATGCGGGGAAGAGGTTGAATCGCCAACGCATCTTGCGGGACGCCCACGACTCCGGCATGGGCCCCAATGCTAAGCTTTCTCGCGATGCATGAGCCCGGCTATCTGCATCTCCTCGAGTCCGGAGAGCTCGACGCGCGCGTCGAAAGACTCTACGCGCTGCTGCGCGCGTGCACCGTGTGCCCGCGCGATTGCGGCAACGACCGGATCGCGGGCGTTCTCGCCTCCTGCGCCTCGGGGGAACACCCGGTCGTCTCGGCGTGCACGGCGCATTTCGGCGAGGAGCCGTCGCTTTCCGGGACGCGCGGCGCGGGCAACATCTTTTTCGGCAACTGCAATCTGCGGTGCGTGTACTGCCAGAACTATCAGATCAGCCAGGACTACCCGACGCAACGCCGGAACGAGGTGTCCGTCGAGAGACTGGCGGAGATGGCCCTGGAGCTCCAGGCGCGCGGCTGCCACAACATCGGTTTCGTCTCGCCGACGCACTTCGCTCCGCAGATGGCGAAGGCCGTGCTCCTCGCGGCGCGCCGGGGCCTGCGCCTTCCCATCGTCTACAACACGAACGCCTACGACTCGGTCGAGGTGCTGCGGCTTCTCGACGGGATCGTCGACGTCTACCTCCCCGACTTCAAGTACGCGGATGCGGGGGCCGGCGCGCTGTACTCCAAGGTGCCGGACTATCCGGAGCGCGCCCGTGCGGCGCTCGTCGAGATGTTTCGCCAGAAGGGCTCCCGGCTCGAGATCGACGAGGCCGGGCTCCTGAAGAGCGGCCTGCTGGTCCGCGTGCTCGTTCTCCCCAACGGCGCGGCGGGTGTGGCCGAGTCGCTCGCCTGGATCGCGGAGACTCTGTCTCCAAACGTCGCGATCTCGCTGATGGCCCAGTACTACCCGATCCACCGCGCGGCGTTGAACGAGAGATACTCCGCCCTCGACCGCTCGATCACGGCGGCGGAATGGGAAGAGGCGCTCACGGCGCTCGCGGCAAACGGGCTCACGCGGGGCTACCAGCAGGAGCTCGAGACGGCCAACCGGTACTATCGCCCGGACTTCCGGGACCGGGAGACGCCCTTCCGCGACGTCCGCGATTTCGCCTAGAGCCTGGAACGCGCTACACTGACCCCAACGCCGGGAGGCGAAGCTATCGCGTGGGGGCCGGGGCGAGAGTCCCGGCCCTGTCTTATCCCGACTAGTGCACGCGGATCGGGTCGCAGGCGTTGACGATCGCGCTCCCGAAGTCCGCGGCAATCGTCACGGTCGTCGTCGCGAGCGTCTTGCCACCCGCACGCAGCTCGAGCTGGTAATCGCCGGCCGCAATCAGGAAGTCGCCCGTCTTCACTGTGCTGCTCGCCTGCTGGGGCGAGGCGCCCGCCGGCAGCGCCAGCAACGGCTTCTCGGCGCCGGAGGGTGCGATGGCGACGACCGTGGCGATCTGGCCCGCAACGGTCCCGACGTGCGCGACGATCTCGAGACGCTTCAGGCTGCCTGCGAGCTGCCAGCGGGCTTCTCTCGACTGGTCGCCCGGAACGAAGGCCCAGAGACTGTCGTAAGGAAGGACGGCGCTCGTGCGGGCGGCCGTCCCGACCAGGACGAGGGACTCGACCCGCGCGGCTACGGGATTTCCCTCGATGGACGCGGGGGAGAATTTCGAGCGCTTGATCGACTCCTCGGCGAAGGGACCCAGAAGAGAATAGTTGGACCTCACGAAGCGGACCCCGCGGACCGAGCCGTCAGGGCCGACGACGACCTCGTCCACCACATCTCCTCCCAGCCCTACGGCCGCGTACGAGCCCGGGAGCGGAGCTGGCCGGAATGCGAGGATGGCCGGTGGTACGAAGCCCGTACAGGCGCGCCCGTCCCCGGGGACCGCGGTCGGGCTCGCGCACGCGGTCAGGGCGAGAAGACCGAGGGCGAGCATCCGGGGAGAACGGCGCGGTGTCTGCAATGCGAAGGTCAAGGAGCTGCGATCGGAATGACGAAGTGGAAGTGTGCCGGATCGGTGGCGACCCAGAATTGGCCGCCACCCGCGCCGGATCCATTGACCCGAAAGTGAAGGGCCCAGACGCCCTCCTCCGAGTCGGGAGCGATCATCATGACGACCGGGAACCGGACTTCCCCCGCGTTGGGGGGGACCGCGACGGGCGGCTGAAACACGGGTACCCTCTTGCCGCCCGGCGAGATCGCCTCCAGGGCGACGGTCAAAGTTCGGGCCTCGGGGCTCGGTGTCACATCGAGCAGGACTTCAGCGCGCAGGGCGGCGTCCTTGCCGCGGCGAATCGGGAATCCCTCGGGTGCCGTCTTTCGCCCCGCGCTGTCAGCGGGAGAGATCGACAGGTCGCCGAGGATCGGCGCTCCGATTCCGCCGTGTTGGTCGCCCGACAGGCGGAAGCGCACCCCGATGTTGGCAAAAACCTCGATCGGTTTGCCATCGCGCAGGGCCGGCTGGAACTGCCACGCTCTGACCGCCGCGAGCGCCGGCTCGACGAACCCCTTATTCGTGGCTGCAATCACCGAGAGTTCGCCGATGTGTCCCTCGGCGTCGATTCGCCCCGCGAGCAGGACATTTCCCTGACGCTGCGTCTTGTACAGCCCTTCCGGATAGGCAGGTTCCGAGTACTTGGTGCGGAGGGCTTCCCGAGTCTGGGCGGCGGCGTGCGCACACAGGATGAGCGCGGCGCCCGCCGACCAGGTCACGAGTGCCCTTGCTCGGCGCATCGGGCGCCTGCTCACGCCGCGGGTCCCTCGAGCGCGCGGCGCGCGTGGTACGAGGAGCGCACGAGTGGGCCGGCCTCGACGCGTGCAAAGCCCATGGCCTCGCCCTCGACCCGGAGGTGATCGAATTCTTCGGGCGTGTAGTAGCGCTCGATCGGGAGGCGCCGCGCGTGCGGCTGCAGGTACTGGCCGATCGTGGCGATGTCGCAGCCGGCCGCGCGCAGGTCCCGGAGCGTCTTCGAGAGCTCGGCCCCGGTCTCGCCGAGGCCGACCATGACACCCGATTTCGTCCGCGTGGCCAGACCCTCGTCGCGGCGCCGCCGATCGGCGCGCGCGAGCAGCTCGAGCGACCGAGCATACTGCGCGTCGGGCCGCACCCGGCGGTAGAGGCGCTCGACGGTCTCCATGTTGTGGTTCAGGATCTCGGGAGCCTCGTCGAGGACGAGGTCGAGCGCGCTCCAGTTTCCACAGAAGTCCGGGATGAGGACCTCGACCGTGCAGCCGGGATTGCGGTCGCGGATGGCGCGGATCGTGGCGGCGAAGTGCGCCGCGCCGCCGTCCTCGAGGTCGTCGCGATTGACCGACGTCACGACCGCGTGCGCCAGCCCCAGCCCTCGAACCGCCTCGGCGACGCGATCCGGCTCCCCCGGGTCGAGCGCGCCGGGCTTTCCCTTGCCGACGGCGCAGAAGCCGCAGTGCCGCGTGCAGACGTCGCCGAGCAGCATGAAGGTCGCGGTCCGTTCGCGTGCCCAGCATTCGTGGATGTTCGGGCAGCGCGCTTCCTCGCACACGGTGACGAGGGACAGGCGCCGCATCATCCGACGGACCTCCTCGTACTCGCCCGTCGTGTTGAGCCGGACCTTGAGCCAGTCGGGGCGCTCGAGCCGCAGCGGCCGGCCGCGCACGGGCAGTTCGGTCATCACGGGCGGATTATCTCCCGAGCGAAGATGAGGCCGAAATGCGCCAGCAGCGGGCCGATGACCTCCGTCACCGCGACGCGCCGTCCGAGCAGGCGCTCGATGGCGGTCACGCCACCGTCGGTGATCCCGCACGGAATGATCCCGGCGAAGCCCGAAAGCGGTTCCTCGGTGACGTTGAGCGCGAAACCGTGCGTGGTCACCCATCGCGCCAGGTGTACGCCGATCGCGGCGATCTTGTCGTTGCCGACCCAGACGGACGTCACGCGCTCTTTCCGGGGACGAGCGCTCCGCCCGGATCCCGAGATCGAGGAGCGTACCGATGAGGAGCTCCTCGAGGTCGGTCACGTAACGCTTGACGTCGCGGCGATCGGGCGAGAGGTTGAGCACGGGATAACCGACGAGCTGCCCGGGTCCGTGGTACGTCACCTTGCCGCCCCGGTTCGACTCGCGCACGGCGATGCCGAGCTCGCGGCAGCGTTCCGGCGTGTACGTCACGTCGGCGATGGTGGCATTGCGGCCGAGCGTGAACACCGGGTCGTGCTCGAGCAGGAAGAGCCGCTCCGGGCCCCCGTGGGCGACCTGCTCCGCGGCCTCGCGCTGGATCGCGGCCGCCTCGTCATAGCCGATGCGGCCGAGCCACTCGGCACGAACGGGCGCTCGGCCTTTCAACGCGGCCTCCATCGCGTCAGTCTAGCGCCCGCGGGGTGGACGCGGGCCGGAGGGTCCAGGCGCCGAACGCGCCGTAGAGGACCAGGACAGGGTCCCAGCATGCAAGGCGATAGCGCCACAGCACCAGCATCGCCAGGTACGGAAGCATCGTCAGCGCGAGAAAGCCGACGACGAAGGCGCGCAGGCGGCGTCGCCGCTCGCGAACCAGGCCGACGACGGTCAATGCGGAGAGCGCGGTGTAGAAGGCGCCGGTCGCGACGACGACGGGCATCGGCCAGAAGATGGGGCTCGGGTAGGGCCGCAGCCAGTCCCACGCCTTGCGCGCGGACAGGCGCGCCCAACCGGCGAGATCGGCGGTACGCTCGGCGAGCGCGAGCCGGACGAAGTGCCGGGACCGGCCGCTCGGCGAGGTCCGGCCGGCCCGGTCGAGACCGTCCACCTCGTCGCGAATCGCGGCATCCATCCCCGAGATCCACCGGTCGAAGCCCTCGCGGTCGTGGACGTCCTGGTAGAAGCGGATGGTCCAGTCGGAATTGCCCTGGTAAAAGACGATCCCGGCGCCGTCGTGGACCGGGATGAATTCGTGAAAGACCAGAGCGTTGCGGATGGTCCACGGCGCGAGCGCCAGGGCGAACCCGAGAACGGCGGAAACCGCGAGGTGCGCGCGGGCACGCACGGGATAGCGCCGGTCGCCGAGCGGCGCTGCCAGCAGCGGCACGAGCGCAAGCTCCGCGGGGCGCGTGAGGGCGGCGAGCCCGACGAGCGCCCCGGCCGCCAGCGCCAGGTTGGACGATGGGCGGTCGACCGCGGCAACGAGGAGGAATGCGGCGCAGAGCTGCAGAAGGATGAAGAGCGGCTCGCTCTGCACGTCGGCTCCCACGATGACGAGACCCGGGCAGATCGCTCCGAGCAGGCCGGTCGCCACGGCGAGACGCCTTCGCCGGAAAAGGCGAGCCGACAGGGCCGCCAGCACGAGGCAGCTCGCGGCGCCGAGCCCCACGTTGGCGAGCTTGGCGAGCGCGATCCGGTCGGGATGGCCGAGCGTCACGGCGACGAGGAACGCCGGGTAGCCGGGCGGACGGAAGATGTACGAGTCGGTGCGGAGGGGGTAGTGACCGGTCTGCGCCAGGGCGCGCGCGGCGAACACGTAGGCGGATGCATCGCCGAAGCGCAGCGTCGAGAATCCGACGGCGGCCGTGGCCGCCAGCCGCACGGTGACCGCGACCGTAACGATGGCGAGGCATGCTCGGCGGCCGAGCCGCGGCACGCCTCCCGGACCGGAACGACTATCCGAGGTCGAACTCCCCGGACTCGAGCGTCTTTTTGATGCTCGCCATGAACTTGTCGGCATCGGCGCCGTCGATCAGCCGGTGATCGAACGAGAGCGCGAGGTACCCGACGGTCCGGATGCCGAGCGCGTCCTGGCCGTGCTCGTCTTCGACGACGACCGGGCGCTTCTCGATCGTTCCGACGCCCAGGATCGCGACCTGCGGCTGAGGAATGATCGGCGTGCCGAAGAGCGACCCGAACACACCCGGGTTCGTCACGGTGAAGGTGCCGCCCTGGATCTCCTCGGGCCGAAGCCGTTTCGTACGCGCGCGCTCGGCGAGGTCCTGCGTGGCGCGGGCAAGCCCCAGGATCGACTTCTCGTCGGCATTCTTGATGACGGGGACGATCAGCCCCCAGTCGAGGGCGACCGCCATTCCGAGGTGCACATCCTTGTGGTAGACGATTGTTTCGCCGTCGATCGAGGCGTTGACCTGCGGGAATTCGCGCAGGGCCTGGATCGCCGACCGGAAGATGAAGGGGAGATAGGTCAGCTTGACGCCATTCTTCGCGAGGAAGGCGTCTTTGTGCTTCTGCCGAATCTTCGCAATGTTGGTGTAGTCCACCTGGAAGACCGTGGTGACGTGGGCCGAGGTCCTCTTGGAGAGGATCATGTTGTCGGCCGTGATCTTCCGGATCTTCGTCATCGCGACGACCTCGTCACGCTCGGTCACGGGGACGGCGGGCCGGGGCGCAGGCGCCTCGGCCGGCTCGGCGCGTCCGATCGCGGGGGCCTGCGATGGCGCGGTGGCTGCACGGGATGCCGCGGGCGCCGCAGCGACCTTGCGGTTCTCGAGGTACGACAGGATGTCGTTCTTCGTGACGCGGTTGTGAATTCCGGTCCCCTCGACCTCGCCGATCTCGATCGCGTGCTCCTGAGCAATCTTGCGGACGAGCGGCGAGGACCTGCGGCGGATCCGCTCCTCGATCGACTCGACCTGGCCGCCCGAAGCCGGCTCGACGGGCGCGACCAGTCGGGGCGTCGGAGCGGGTTCGGGCGGGCGCACCGGGGCAGGCGGCGGAGCGGCCGGTCTGACCACTGCGGCGGGAGCCGGGGCCGGGGCGGGCTCGGGCGCTCTCGCGGGGGCGGGTACCGGGGCAGAGGCTGTCGCCTCGCCGGCTTCGCCGATCACACCCACGACGGTGTTGATGGCCACCGTGGCCCCCTCCTGGACCTTGATCTCGAGGAGCGTCCCGGCGACCGGGGAGGGGATCTCGGCGTCCACCTTGTCGGTCGAGATCTCGAAAATCGGCTCGTCCCGCTTGATCGGATCGCCGATCTTCTTGAGCCACTTGGTGATAGTGCCCTCGGCGATCGATTCCCCCATCTGGGGCATGATGACTTCGGTCGGCATAATCTCTCCTCTTTCGCCGCCTACAGCATAGGCGAAAACGCGACGATCTCGAAGCCTTTGCCGTCCTTCGCCCATGAAGGATATGCTCCCGGTCTCGATTTTTTTCAATCTAGCGGAGGGCCCAATGAAATCCTCGCTACTGGGGATCTCGCGAGTGTCGTCCCGCTTCTGTGTGGGACTCCTGCTGTTCGGGCTCGTGGGCGGACTCTACGCCTCGACCCCCACGAAGACTCCGACCAAGACGCCGACTCCGACGCGGACGCCCACGCCGACCAGGACGCCCACGCCGAAACCTCCAACCAAGACACCCACGCCGACCAACACCCCGAGGATCACCAGGACTCCCACGATTCCGCCGACTCCGACCCCGACGCCGGTTCCGCCCCTCAAGCTCTCGGCGCTCTGCTCGGATGATCCGGCCGTCGCGCGAGTGTGGAAGGTGAAGAACACGAGCGGCATCTCCGTGCCGTTTACCTGGTATGTCTTCGGCGTTCCGATCAGCGGAGACCCGCACAATTGGATGTCCTACGTGAAGCAATCGGGAACGGGGATCGCCGCGCCAAACGCCGACACGACCTTCGCCTCGCCCACGGTCGCCGGCCCCAACCCCGCGGCGATCATCTGGTCGATCCCTCCGGGAGGCTCTCCGGGCTTCTGGATCAGCCTCTCGACCACGACGGCCTGTGCCAACCCGGTTCCGATCAATCCAAAGCCGGGCGCGAGCGTGAACATGGTCTCGGGCACGAACTGGCCGGGTGGGGATCCATTCCTGCAGCGGCAGAACGAGGGATCCGGGGCCTTTTCGACCCGGAATGCGTTGCACATGGTCGCGGGTGCCAACGACTACAGGTCGGTCGACATACCGTTCCCGGCGATCAATCTCGAGGACGAGGAGTATGCGGGAGACGCCTGGCTCGGGCTCTTCAAGTCGTTCGATGGAGGCCAGACGTGGCAGAGCACGCTCCTGCCCGGATTTCCGCAGGACCACTCACCGGAAGGCGATGCCTTCCGCAGCGGGTGGGGCGGCGACGTCTTCGGCGCGGCGGCCGATCCCGTGGTGCGGGCCGGTGTCGCGGGCCTCTTCTACTACGCCGGAATCGCGTTCGACCGTCCTACGCCGCCCGATCCCAACCCGACGGCCGGAGCCCTCTTCGTCGCCCGCCTGATGGACCTGAACAACAAGGAGAACGGCGACGCCACGCAGTCTCTGGATCCGATTCGCCTGGTCGGCGTCTCGAAGGTGGAGTCCACGACGCCGACGGCATTTCTGGACAAACCCTCGATGGCGGTCGACGTCCCCCGCGGAGACCTCTCCGCTTGCTCGTTCACGGTGCCGCAGTCGCCCCCGGCTCCAGCCGTCAACCAGACGGTTCCCGCAGGAAGGGTCTATGTCGCCTATTCGGCGTTCAGCGGCAGCGGGAACACGACTCAGGCGACGGTGTTTCTGCGAACTTCGAGCGATTGCGGCCAGACCTGGGGCGCGGCGCTGCCTCTGTCGACCCCTGCGCAGAAGGTGAGCCAGGGGACCGCGGTTGCCATAGACCCGGTGACGGGAAACGTCTTCGTCGCCTGGCGCCAGTTCGCCGTCGGCGTGCCCGGCCCCGGATACCAGCCCAACGCGATCAACGTCGTGAAAGTCACGGGCGGCGGCACGGTGGCGGGGCCGGTCTTCGCCGTCCAGTCCCTCGACTCGTATACGAGCCCCGTCACCGAGAGCTTCTTCGATCAAGCCACGACGCCCGGCACCTTCCGGACCAATGCCTATCCGTCGATGGCCATCGACGGGACCGGCCGCGTGTACGTCGCCTGGTCGCAGCGGATCTCTCCCCTCGGGGACGCCCGCATCATGCTCCGGAGCTTCGACGGAACCTCATGGTCTGCGCCTTCCCAGGTTGATGGCAGTCCCGTCGTAGACGACACCGGGCACGCCTTCAGCCGCGGTCACCAGTTCATGCCCCAGGCCACGTTCAACGGCGGGCGATTGACGATCGTCTACTACGACCTGCGTATGGACCACACGCTCGGTCTCTTCGACGCGGTGACTGGATTCCCGAAGCCGGATGCGCAGGGGCGGTTCGAGCTCGAGACCCGCTCGCCGTGCACTCCGACGCCGACGACGACGGCGCCTTGCGCGGGAGAGGCCCAGCTCGCCAGTCCGAACGGGGCTCCCGTCTTCACTCCCTTCATCAGCGACACGGCCTTCACTGCCGGCGGCACGATCTATCCGGAGCTGACCCTGCGCCGGCACACGCTCGACGTGCGTCTGGCACAGGCGGGGCCCGGCGCGGCGCCGGTCTTTACGACCCAGCGGCTCTCCAACTACAAGTTCGGGACCCGCGGGGACGAGGTCGGCAACATCGGGTCCCTCGAGCAGCTCCAGGTCAACCCGCCCAACCTGCCGATGTTCCAGCAGGGAGAAGTGCCTTTCTTCGCCGACTACATCGACATCCTGGGAGTTCCGTTCGTTCAGTCCTCTCCGGGCGGCCCGTGGTCGTTCAATACCGCGCCATCGAAGGCGGGCACCCAGTTCGCGATCTGGACGAGCAACCAGGACGTCGTGCCGCCCTACGACTCGATGACTGGGACGGTGGACTGGTCTCAGTACACCCCGCCCTTCTCGGCGGCCAACACCGGGACGAGCGTGTACGACGGTTCTGTCGTGCCGCCGTGTCAGGCTCCCTTCTCCGGAAGCCGCAACCAGAACATCTACGGCGCGCTCATCACGCAGGACTTCCTCTTCTCGTCGCCGCAGAACTCAAAACCGCTGGCGACGAACATCCAGCGCGCCTTCGTGGTCGTGGCGCAGAACATGTCGAATTTCGACAGGACGTTCCGGGTCGTGATCGAGAACCAGCCTGCCGGCGGGTGGGCATCCTTCAAGGCCGGAACGAATCAGCCTCTGGCACCGCCTTCTCCGCTGGCGACCACACTCGACCTGGCCGTCGCAGCTCATTCCTCGGCGTCGCGCTCCGTCTTCGCGACGTCCTCGAACGCCACGGCCAACATCATGGTCAGCATCGCGGAAACCTCCTCCATCGGCGGGCCGCTCGTCGTCAACGGGCTGACGGGATTCGTGGTCTTGAACGGGGATGCCACGGCGCCCGGGCTCGTTCCTCCGGACGGCGGCAGCGGAGATCCCGGTTCGGTCGAGGTCTACACACCCAACGTGACGAACCCGAACGTGACCAACCCCAACGTCACCAACCCGAACGTGACCAACCCCAACGTGACCAACCCGAACGTCACCAACCCGAACGTGACGAACCCCAACGTCACCAACCCCAACGTGACCAACGCGGACATCGCGAACCTGAATCTGGGCAATCCCAACGTGACCAACCCGAACGTGACGAACCCCAACGTCACCAACCCGAACGTCACGAACGTGGATCCGACGAACCCCAACGTGACCAACCAGAGCGTTTCGGACACGGTCTACCAGGTCTCGGACGGGGGCAACACTTCCGGGTCCTATCGGATCGCCCTCGTGGGGACGGTTCCGTCGAACGTCACGACCCAGCTGATCATCACGAAGACTTACAAGACGCCGGCCGTTCTGGATTGCCAGCTCTTCGAGCAGGACCACGAGCTTCTGCTGGCCAACATCGTCAACCCGGTCTTTTTGCCGCCCAACGCCAACCTGAGCGACCCGTCGATCTTCGACGCCGGCATCGGCAATCCAACGGTCGCCCTGAAGCCGGGGGAATCGGCGACGGTCGTGCTGCGGGCGTTCAGCAACGACCCGCTGCCGGGCGGCTTGACGCAGCTCACCCCGGTCGTCGTGCCCCAGGCGGCCAACACCAACAACCCAACGAACACGCCCACGGCCGTCGGGCCGGGCGGCACCACCATCACGGGCGCTCTCCAGATCGTGACTTCCGCGCTGCCCGACGCGATCATCGGTCAGACCTACTCCGCGAGCCTCGCGGCCGTAGGAGGCACTCCCAACCCGAACCCGGCGAACCCCCCCTACGCGTGGGATTCGAGCGGAGGAACTCCTCCGGCCGGCGTCACGCTCTTCGGGACCGGCCAGATCACGGGACTTCCCACCGGGCCGACCGGCACGTCGGTCTTCACCGTTCACGTCTTCGACTCGGGTGCTCCAACGGGGACGACGTCGCGTGACCTCAACATCCGCGTCTTCGCCCCGCTGCAGATCACGACTGCCTCGCCCCTGCCCGCGGCGACCGTGGGCTCCGCGTACGCGACGAGCGTCGTGGCAACCGGCGGCCTCGCGCCGTTCACGTTCAGCGTGACTGGCGGGGCGCTTCCGTCCGGGCTGACTCTCTCGGCGGGCGGCGCGGTCACCGGCGCCCCCACGGCTGCGGGCACCTCCAACTTCACGGTGCAGGCCAAGGACTCGGCAAATCCGCCGCAGCTCACCAGCCGCGCCTACACGCTCGTGGTCGATCCCGGTCTGAACGTGTCGTTCTCGATTCAGCCACCCCCGACGGCCATCGGCAGCCAGTCCTTCGATCTCCAGGTGCACGTTCAGGATGCCACCGCGTCCCCGATACCCGGTGCCCACGTGGCCCTGTCGTTCGGCAACACCGCGTGCGTCGGAGTCGAGGTCGGCGGCTCGATGACCGGCCTCACGGACCCTGCCGGAAATGCAGCGTTCCACCTCTCGCTCAGCAACGGAGGCTACGGCTGGACCTTCGTGGCCTCCGTCGCCGGCGCACCATCGGCCACCTCGAACGCCTTCGACGTCGAGGGTTTCTGCGGGACCGGCCCCGCGAACTTCGGACGGAGTCAGCCGGTGGTCGTCAAGCTCGCTGACGGGCGCGTGCTCGTGGCGGGCGGCGCCTCTGTGGGCAACGTCGCGCTCTCGTCGGCCGAGATCTACGACCCGTCCACGGGAAATTTCACTCCCACATCGAACACGATGGAAGTCGGGCGTCAAGACGCGCAGGGCGTGCTCCTGGCGGACGGGCGCGTGCTCATCGCCGGCGGAACCAATGGCGACGAACAGGCCAGCGCCGACATCTTCGACCCGGGCACGGGCCTCTTTTCGCCGACGGCCAACCTCATGTCGATCCAGCGGCGAGCGTTCCAATTGACTCGCCTTGCTGACGGTCGGGTCATCGCCACTGGCGGCGCCAACTCCGGGTTCGCGGCAATCGGCACGGGTGATCTCTTCGATCCCGCGAGCGGCCTGTTTTCGCCGTTGCCCAACACGATGCTCGCCCCTCGCAGGCTCCACACGGCAACCCTGCTCCCCAACGGCAACGTGCTTCTCGCGGGCGGCGTGGACGCGAGCGGCAACAACGTGAGTTTCCTCGAGGAGTTCGTTCCGCTCGGGGGCTCGTTCCTCTTCACCGGAGGAACCATGGCCCAACCGCGCAACTCCCACTCGGCCAACCGGCTCGCATCGGGCAACGTGTTGATCGCGGGGGGCAACGCTCCGAGTGTGGGCACCGCCGCGACGACGGCGGCGGAAGTCGTGACCGTCGCGGGTTCGAGCGCTGCGACGGGCTCACTGAACGCTCCGCGGATGTCTGCGCAAGCCGCGCCGCTTCCGGACGGTCGGATTCTCGTTGCCGGCGGCTCCATCAACGCCGTGGACCTCGCGACCGCGGAGGTCTACACGCCCACCGATGCAACGACCGGGACGTTCAGTTTCACCGGAAGCCTCCTGAGCCCGCGCAGCCTCGGCTCGGCCGTCACGCTCAACGACGGCCGCGTGCTCGTCGTGGGCAGCGAGGCCGACGACAATACGGCGGAGCTCTTCTATCCGCGCAGGCAAGTTGCGGCAATATTCTCGGAATTCCCCATCCCGACGCCGGCGGCGGACGCGGTCTGCCATCACGACAGGTCCGGACGGCGCGCTCTGGTTTACCGAATTCGCTGGCAGCAATATCGGCCGAATCACGACTGCCGGGGTCATCACGGAGTATCCGCTCCCCTCGTCGGGTAGTCACCAGCCCTACGGCATCGCGGCGGGGCCGGACGGGGCTCTCTGGTTTACGGAAGCCAATGACGACCGGATCGGCCGGATCACGACCTCCGGCGGGATCACGGAGTTTGCGACTCCCACGCCCGGCGGCTTCCCGTCCGCGATCGTCACCGGTCCCGACGGAGAGCTCTGGTTCACGGAATTTGCCGGCAACAAGATTGGCCGGATCACTGCCGACGCGGTGCCGACGATCACGGAGTATGCGGTTCCCACGGATTCCAGCAATCCTCACGGTATCGCCGTCGGCCCGGACGGCGCGCTCTGGTTCACGGAATACAGCGGCAACAAGATTGGCCGGATCACCACGGGAGGCGTCGTCACGGAATATACGGTCCCGACGGCTTCCAGCCAACCTTACGGTATCGCGGCCGGCCCGGACGGCGCGCTCTGGTTCACGGAATACAGCGGTAACAAGATTGGGCGGATCACGACGGCCGGCGGGATCACGGAGTATCCGGTCCCCACGACCTACAACAGCCAGCCTTCCGGTATTGCGGCCGGTTCGGACGGCGCCCTCTGGTTCTCCGAAAACAATGATTTTCCGAACAAGATCGGCCGGGTCACCACCGCGGGCGCTTTCACGGAGTTTCCGACGCCGACGATCGCGAGCTTCCCGGATTCCATCGCGGCCGGCCCGGACGGCGCGGTCTGGTTCGTGGAAAACGGCAGCAACAAGATCGGCCGGGTCAACGTGACCTCCGGTGCGGCTCCGGTTTTCGGTCTCCTCTCGATTTCCAACGTGCAGTTGAACGGCGGGGGCAGCGTGCTGGTCCTGCCGGGGGGCGGGAGCTTCACGCTCGACCATGACTATTTCATCTCCAACGACGCGGTCTACTGCCCGACCTGCATCCTCCAGATCGAGGTGGGTCCCGCGAATGCTCTGTATCAGGCGTGCACCTATGACGGCGTTCCTCTGTATCCCGGGGTGTCGGCCCACGGCTCGGCGGTCCTGACGGTTCCGAGCACGCCGGGCACGTACTACATTGGCTTCGACGTTGCGGCGACGTATTTCTGCCACCAGTTCCCGAACTGGGCGAGCGGGCCGCCAGGGCCGAACCGCTACCTGGGGGTGGTGATCGTCCCCTAGGACCGCAAGGCGGCTAGCGCGATCCGAGGCGCCGCCGGGCGTCCGCGACGAGCGGATCCCCGGCGGCGTTTTCCTTGATGGCGAGGTAGGCCTTGAAAGACTCGGCCGCTCCGGGGCTCTTGACGCCCTCCTGGGCGCGCCCGAGGTAGTAGTAGACCGGCGGGAAGACGTGGTACGTCGGCGACTCGTCGAGGAACATCGCCGTCGCCTCGCCGCGGCGTTTGAAGGCCGTCTCGAGCTGGTCGTGGGCCTCCGGGAAGGCGCCCATTTCGATGTACGCCCTCCCCAGGTCGAACCGGCCCTGCCAGGTGTCGGAGATCTTCCGGGCCGCTTCGAAGATCGGTATCGCCTCGCGGGGCTTGCCGCGCTTCAACTCCACCTCGCCCCGGATGAGCTCCGCGTACGCTCGCGGATCGGCTTCGAGACGCTCGGACAGGTCTTTGGCGAGAGCGAGCGCCTTCGGCTCCCGGCCGGTCTCGAGGTAGACGCGGGCGGCGGGGTAGAGGACGTTCTCGCCCTTGCTCGACGACGTGGCGCGATCCGCGGCGGCGGCCGCGGACGCCTTGTCCCCGTGCAGAAGCTCCGCCTCGGCGAGCGCCACCAGCTTGACGGCGGCCGAATCGGCGTCCTTGCCGGCGAGGTCCGCTGCGACGCCCTTCTCGAGAATCGGAATCGCCTCCTCGGGCTTGCCCCGATAGAGAGCGACGTCGGCGAGCCCCATGGCAGCCGCCGAAGTGCCGCGCTCGTTGACGGGGGCGGCCTTCTGGTAGGTCGCAGCGGCCTCGGGCGGGCGGCCCTCGCCCAGTTGCGAGAGGGCGAGCGCCGACGTAGCCCAGGACGAACTTCGGGTTCATCTCGATGACCTTCTTCTGCTCGCGGATGGCGGTCGCGAAGTCGCCGGCATACATGGCATAGAGGCCGACGTTGTTGCGCTGTGGCACGTTCTTCGGATAGATCGCGACCGCCTTGATGCCCTCGCTCAGGGCGCGCGCCATGTCGCGCTTGTAGAAATAGGCCAGTGCAAGGTTCGCGATGCCGGCCGTGTCGGCGGGATAGCGCTGGACGAGCTGGCCGTACTCCTCGATCGCCTTGTCGGGGTCGCGCCGTACGATGAGGTAGTAGCCGCCGCGCGTGCGGTACTTCTCGCGATCGCTCATGCGGTCGATGTGCGCGATCGCGAGCTTGTAGTACTTCTCGGCCTCGTCGCGCCGGCCCTGGTTCGAGTAGATGACGCCGAGGCCCGCGTCGGCGCGGCCGAGCTCGGGGTCGAGCTCGACGGCCTTCAGATAATGCTTCGCCGCGTCGTCGTACTTGCCGGCATACTGGTCGTCCTGCGCTTCCGCGTACTCGTGGGAGGCCTCGAGCGATCCGGCCGTGAAGGTCTCGGCAGCGGCGACCTGCAGCGACATCGGCGTCGCGTCGCCCATGCCCTGGCGGACCCGCCCGGCCAGCTTCGCGATCGTCGACAGGACCTCTTCCTTGGTGGCGGCGCTGAGGCTTTGGGAAGCGATCGGCTTTCCCGTGGCCGCGTCGACCGCGCGGACGGAGATCTTGTAGCCGTCGCCGTCCTTCTCGATCGCGCCGGCCGTAACGACGTGCACGCCTTCCCGGACGGCCACGAGTCGCCCAAGAGCCTCAGTCAGGCCGGTTGAGCCGGGCTGGAGCTGTACCGCGATCTTGCGGGCCTGGCCGCGGTTGTAGTTGCTGACGAACGAGGCGCCTTCCATCGCCAGGCCGAAGCTCGACTCGAGCGTGCCATCGAAGATCGGGTCGCCGGTCTTGTTCTCGAAGTCGGCGATCAGGACCGATTGAACTTTCTGGGCGCCGGCCGTCGCGGAGCGCGCCGCCCGTCCGCTGCGGTAGATCCACAGGCCGCCTCCGGCGAGAACCGCGGCGATCGTCCCCGCGGCGATTGCGGGCTTGACCCAGGAGCGCCTGAGCGCCTCGTAGCGCAGCGTGGAATGGAAGGCTTCGGCGTCCATGTCCTTGAGGATCTCGTCGACCCTCTGGTACCGGAGCTTCCGGTCGACCGCGAGGCAGCGTTCGACGATCTTCTGCAGGTACGCCGGCGTCTCGGGGTTGAGCTCCTTGACGGGCCGCGGCGGCTGCAGGATGCGCGCCATCATGACCTCGTACGGCGTCGATCCCGAGAACGGGACTGCGCCGGCCAGCATCTGATACAGGATTATCCCGAGCGCGTAGATGTCCGACTGCGGCCCGACCTGCTCGCCCCGGACCTGTTCGGGCGACATGTAGAACGGGGTCCCGATGACGGCCCCGGTCTGCGTCATCCCGGACTGCTCCGCGGATTTGGCGAGGCCGAAGTCCGTGACGTAGACGCGGTCCGAAGCGTCGAGCATGATGTTCTGCGGCTTCAGATCCCTGTGGATGACCCCCTGGTCGTGCGCGGCCTTGAGGCCTTCGGCCGTCTGACGGAAGACCCGCAGGAGCCGCTCCGTCGGCAGCTTGCCCTGCTTCTTCAGGATCGTCGACAGGTCCCGCCCCTCGACGAACTGCATCGTCAGGAACTTGACACCGTCGGCTTCACCGAGGTCGAAGACGCGCAGGACGTTGGGGTGGGTCACGCGGCTGGAGAGCTGGATCTCGCGCTTGAAACGCGCGAGGATGTCGGCATCCTCCGCGATGTCCGTACGAATGAGCTTCAGGGCGACGTCGCGGTCGAGCCCCTGGTCGTGCACGAGATACACGGCCCCCATTCCTCCCATGCCGAGGAGGCTCTTGACTCGGTACCGGGCGCCGATCTCGAGGCCAGCGGGCAGGACGGCCGAGGCCGGGCCCTGCTGGGAGCGGCTGGCCCACTCCTTGAACGAGGAGGGGCTTCCCATCGTGGGAACTGACGTCATTTCGCCTGCGGGCGATGGAGAGACGATCGTGAGATGGTCACCGGACAGACTGTGCGAGCACTCGAGGCAGTCGGCCGCGTAGTCGGGATTCGGCGTCTGGCACTGCGGGCAAATCATCGTTGGGCTCGTTCTTGCCGAGCGATTGTAGACCGAGCGCTTATGCGGGTGCCTCGACAAACGGCCGGGTTAGACTCGCGCGGCCGTGAACCGCTTCGCCATGGCGCTCCTGCTCCTGCTCGCGCTCGGTTGCGGTAGTGCCCCGCCCCCGCCGAATCGGTTCTACACGGCGCCGGCGCAGCTTCGGTCGCGCAGGCCAGGCGATCTGATCCGCGCCGAGAAGATCGCGGGCGCGCCCCCGGGCTCGGTCGGATGGAGGGTGCTCTACGCCTCGACCGGCTTGAACGGCGGATTGATCGAGGTGTCCGGGGTCGTCATCGTGCCGACGGGCCCACCGCCGATGGCGGGTCGGCCGGTCGTCGCCTGGGCGCACCCGACCACGGGTGTCGCCGAGAACTGTGCGCCCTCCAATTGGAAGGACGTCTTCGACACCATCCCGCACCTGTCGGCCCTCATGGCGCTCGACTACGTGGTGGCCGCGACTGACTATCCGGGCCTCGGAACGGCGGGGCCGCATCCCTATCTCGTCGGCGAGAGCGAGGGCCGGGCGGTGCTCGACTCGGTCCGTGCGGCGGCCCAGGTGGGAGAGTCGGGCGCCGGGACCCGCTTCGCCGTATGGGGGCACTCGCAGGGCGGGCAGGCCGTGCTCTTTGCGGGCCAGCTCGCAAAGAGCTATGCGCCCGAGCTCGCGCTCGTCGGAGTGGCGGCCGTTGCGCCGGCGACGGAATTGACGCAGCTCTTGAAGGACGATCTGGACGAGCGCGCCGGGAAGGTCCTGGTGGCCTACTGCCTGTGGTCGTGGTCCCGCGTTTACGGGATCTCGCTGGATTCCTGGGTCGCGCCCGGCGCGCGCTCGACAATCGACCGCGTGGCCGCAGACTGCATCGAGTCCGAGGGCGAAGGCTACCGGGTGATGTTCGCGTCGTTGCCGCTCGCGTCGGGCTTCCTGTCGCCGGAGGCCTACACGAGCGCGCCGCTCCTGCGGCGGCTCGACGAGAATCGGCCGGGTCAGGCGCCCGCGGGCGCGCCCCTCTACGTAGCCCAGGGGACCGACGATCCGATCGTGCGCCCCTCCGTGACCGCGGACTTTGTGAGCGGACTCTGCCGGTCGGGAGAGATCGTCCGCTTCGAGCGCCTCGACGGTGTGGGGCACATCAAGGCGGGCCGGGTCAGCGCCTCGAGCGCGATCCAGTGGATGCGCGATCGGTTCGAGGGAGCCCGGGCCCCCAACACCTGCCCGCCGTTCTAGTTTTCCCCCGTCATCCCGAGAGAGCGCGGCCTCCTGTTTGACAGGAGGCTCTACTGCGCCGGGGTCGGTGGGGACGTGGGCACTGGTGTGGGAGGTACGGGCTTGTCGAAGATCTTCGGGTCGATGCCCGGATTGATCTTGCACTGCTCGAGGACGAGGGTCTGGTCCTTCTCGCCGTTCGTGGTCACCTCCAGGTGAAAGGCGATCGGAAATCCGTCCACGACCCGGTAATCGGAGTAGTCCGAGACGATCTTCGCCTCTCCCTGCGGGCCGATCGAGGTGTGCGAGGACCGGAGAATGCGCCCGTTCGCGGGGTCGAGGAACCAGCGGACCGAGGCTCCCTCGTAGGAGACGTCCAGGATCTTCGTATCGGCCGTTCCGATCTTCTCGGTCCCGGCCGCGATGGTCGATAGCTTCGGGTCGTCGGCCCGCTGCGCGAGCAGCAGCGGCACCCGGTGGATCTGCTTGATCAGCTCGTCCTTCATCTCGACCGGCAGGTCCTGGGCACCGTTGGGTCCGGCGATGAACGCGCCGGAGGGGGTGGCAACCATGGCCAGGCGGCCGAACGGTGCGTCCACCTGCTGCGCGATCCGGTCGGGGAAGATCATGGAGGTCTGGACGTCCATGTTCATGTCGCCCTGGGGAGTCCTGGCAGTGACCTGGCCGCGGGTCTCCACGTCGTGGACGCTCGAGACTTTCTGCTTTCCGCCCAGGCCGGCGACGAACTTCGCGAAGAGGGCTTTGCCTTCCTTGACGGATTCCGGGGAGGGTTCGGTCCTGGCCGGAGGCTTCGGCGGCGCCGCAGCGGGAGCGGCCGGGGAGGTCTGCGCAGCCGTGGTGGCGGCGAGGGCGGCCGAGAAGAAAGCGGCCGCGATGCGGCCCAAGGGGCGCGGATTCATGTTTCCTCCGAGCGCGAGAGCATATCTCGAAGTAGCATCCGCGTCGTGTCGGCCACCGCGGACGCTCTGCTCGACCGGCTCGACCGCGCCCGGCACCGCCGACCGGGTGCCGGCGAGACACTGCGCCTCCTGCGGCGCGCCGGCGGGCTCGAATTTCGGGATACGGCCCGGCTCATCCGCTTCCACGAGTCGCTGCTCTTCCTGCGGGCATACGCGCACAGCCTGGCAGTGCTCCGGCTCGCCGAGCGGCTTCTCGGGTCGTTCGAGAAGCGCGTCGCAAAACTGGCCGAGGCGGACGCGGATTTCGAGCCCTTCGATGCGCTCGAGGTCGCCGGCGTGGCGGGCACCACGATCGGGACGGACTTCTCGTTCGATCTGGCGAGGTGGCTGGTGCGCCGCCATCCCCGCGGCGTGCGCCTGGACTGGGGGGCATGCGACGGCGCCGATCGCATGCGCGCGACGTGGCCCGCGTTCCTGCCGCTCCTCGAGGAGGAGGCGCTGGCCGACGCCAACGTGCCCTATCTCGATTGGCTGGGCGCGGCAGCCGGACGCCGGAGCGTAGACGCGGAGTGGATGCTCGACCGCTACGAGCGTCTGCCGGCCCCGGCCGACGAGAGGGCGGAGCGCTGGGACTCGCTCGGCGTGCCGATTTCCTGGGATCTCGGCGGATCGCGCGCATCGCGCACGAAGATGCGGCGCCCCGGGCCGGCCCCGTTCTTCCACGATGCGCCGCTCCTGTCGCGGCGCGACGTTTCGCTCGACGCAGTGTTCGCGGAGCCACCCCTTCGGCTACGCCGGCTCCGCCGTCGCGAGGGCCAGGCGCTGTGCGACATGGTGCGCGAGACGACGGCCGCCCGCTACCGCGAGTTCTACACCTTCACGTATTCCGACCCGACCTCCGTCATCGCGGCGCGCCCGGGACGGGGTGTCGAGCTCTTCCTGCTGGGAATCCGGCCAGAAAAGCGGCTGCCTCTGCGCTCGGCGTACGGCGGCTTCGTCGTCAAGAACGGCGTGCCGATCGGATACGTCGAAGGCCTGGCCTTCTGCGAGCGCCTCGAGGTCGGCTTCAACATGTACTACACGTTTCGCGAGGGCGAGTCGGCCTGGATCTACGCCCAGGTGCTGAAGCTCCATCGCGACGCCCTCGGAGTCACCTCGTTCTCGATCGACCCGTACCAGCTCGGCTTCGAGAACGACGAGGCGATCGAATCCGGAGCGTTCTGGTTCTACCGCAAGCTCGGCTTCCGGCCGACCGATCCCGGCGTGCGTGCTCTCGTCGAGCGCGAGGAGCGTCGCATCGCTGCGGACCCCGCGTATCGGTCCTCCCGACGAACCCTGGCGCGCCTCGTCACGCACAACGTCCTGTACGAGGTGCCCGGCTCGCCGCGCGGCGAGTGGGACCGGTTTCACGTCCGCAATCTGGGCCTGGCCGTGAATCGCCGGATGGCACGCGAGTTCGGCGGTTCCTCGGCACGCATCCGTGAGGCCGCCGAGCGCCGGGTCGCGAAGGCGCTCGGAATGAGGCCGGCATGGCTGCCGGATTTCGAGCGCGACGCCTTCCGGGATTTCGCTCTCGTCCTCGATCTGGTTCCGGATCTCTCCCGATGGAGCCGCGCCGAGCGCACGGGGGTCGCCGCGATCATCCGCGCAAAGGCCGGGCGCGGAGAGCGTCGCTACCTGCGCCTCCTGCAGCGGCACGGCCGCCTGAGGGCGGCGCTCATCGGACTTGGGTCCTGCTAGCCTGGTCAGCGCCACCGCCGTCATCCAGGTCGGGGTGCGGCTCAGAAAAGGGATCCCTCGTCGCTGCCCTCCTCGGGATGACAACGGGCACACGGCGCTCCCCGAGATCACAGCGGGCAAGCTTCAAGTCCGCCGCGGACTCGGAAAAGGACCCCGGCTACGGCCGCTTGTTGCGCGCGGACACGATCTGCGCCATGACCGACAGGGCGATCTCCTCGGGCGAGCGCCCTCCCAGATCGAGGCCGATGGGAGCGTAAAGCCGCGAGAGCGCCTCCTCCGAGACGCCGGCAGCGAGCAGGCGCCGCCGGCGCTTCTCCTGCGTCCGGCGGCTTCCGAGCGCCCCGACGTAGAAGGCCGGGCTCGGGAGGGCAGCGGCCAGGGCCGGATCGTCGAGCTTCGGGTCGTGGGTCAGCACGGCGATCGCGGTGGAGGAGTTGACGGCGAGCGACGCGAGGGCCCGATCCGGCCAGTCGGCAAGGATCTCGTCGACGTGCGGAAACCGCAGGCGGTTGGCGAACGACTCGCGCGGATCGACGAGGATCGTCCGGTATCCGAGCGTCCGGGCCAGCGTCACCAGTGTGACGGCGATGTGCACGCCTCCGACGACGACGAGCCGGGCGGCCGGCGGCATCACGTCGATGAAGATCTCCTCCTCGCCGAGTGCGACGCGGCGGCTCGCGCCCTCGGCGAGCGCGGAGCGCGCGGCCGCGAGTGCGGCGTCGTCGATCCCGCCGAGAGTCGAGCCCCCCTCGAGGGCGACGACTTTGCGGCCGATCCGGCCTTCGGGACCGCCGATGACGGTCGCGACGGCAACACCCCGCTCGGCTCGAATCGCGTCGCGGATCGGCCCGAAGAGGTCGGCGGGCAGCGGCTCGACGAAGACGTCAATCGTCCCGCCGCAGGCCAGGCCGACGCTCCAGGCCGTATCGTCGGCGACGCCGAAGTGCAGCAGGCGCGGCACGCCGGTCGCGAGGGCCTGCTGGCCCGCCTCGACGACCGCGTTCTCGACGCAGCCGCCGCTGACCGACCCCGCGACCTTGCCGTCCGCGGTGAGCGCCAGCTTGCCTCCGGCCGGCCTTGGCGCGGAGCCCCAGGTCTGAACGACCGTGGCGAGCGCAACCCGGCGCCCCTCGGCCTGCCAGCACTCGATGTCGGCGAGGATGTCTCTCACGAGGCCGCCTGCAGCCGCTGCTGTCGACGCACGGGCCTGTCGCGCGGGAGACGATCGAGCCGTCGCGCCAGATCCTCGAGGCTCGCGAGGCTGTGCACCGGAAGGAAGTCGTCGACGTACGGCAGCGCGGCGCGGATGCCGCGGACGAGTGGCTCGTAGTCGGGCGAGCCGAGCAGGGGATTGAGCCAGACGACGCGGTGCGCGTTTCTCTGCAGCCGCGCCATCTCGGTGGCGAGCCGCTCCGGCTCTCCTCGATCCCAGCCGTCGCTGATGAGGAGCACGACCGCGCCGCCCCCGAGCACCCGGCGGCCCCAACGGAAGTTGAACTCGCGGATCGCATCGCCGATGCGGGTCCCGCCGGACCAGTCCGGCACGCGGCGGGCTACCGCGGCCAGAGCGGCGTCGGGATCGCCCCCCGCGAGCTCCCGTGTGACGCGGGTCAGGCGCGTTCCGAAGAGAAAGGCCTCGACGCGCCCGTCGAAGCCGCGGGCGAGCGCGTGGAGGAAGAGCAGCAGAAGCCGCGTGTACGGTTCCATCGAGCCGCTGATGTCCGCCAGGACGACGAGCGGCCGAGGCTTCGTGCGGCGGTCACGGCGTTCCCATTCCAGGACCTCGCCTCCGTGACGCAGGCTCCGACGCAGCGTGCGTCGCAGGTCGAGCCTCGGCCCGTCTCCCGGCCCCTGCCGGCGAGAGGGCCTCGGCGCGACCCGCCAGCGGAGTTCCCGAATCAGCCTCCGGACGCGCTCGTGCTCTCCGGCAGTCAGCTCGGCGAAGTCCTTGTGACGCAGCACCTCGCGCTCGCTGTGCGTGAGAGTGACCTGCACCAAGGGTGGATCCCGGGGGCGATCCGTCGATCCGGGGGTGGGAGGCTCGGATGCGGCTTCCCGCGCGGGAGCGAAGGCCGGGCGCCGAAAGCGCCGCCGCTCGCCCATGGCCCTGAGGTCGAGTGTGGTCGAGCCTTCGGCGGGCTTTCGCCAGAAAGCCTCGAAGGCGCGGTCGAAGACCGGAATCTCCTCGCGCCGGCGGACGAAGAGCGCGCGCGCGGCATGCTGGAAGTCCCGCCGGCTCCCGATCGAGACGCCGTCGAGCGCGTGAACGAGATCGATCATCCGGTCCGGGCCGGCCTCGAGCTCGAGGCCGCGCAGGACGCGGCCGAACGCCAGGGCGTTCGCGAGCAGCTGGCCGCTCATCCGGCCGCCCGGACCCGGTCGAGCATCGCTTCCGCGACCTCGCCCTTCAGCTTTTCGACGTCGTCCTGGTACTTGAGCAGGATGCCCAGGGTATCCGCGATGACGGCCGGGTCGAGCGCCTTCCGATCGAGGGCCACGAGCGCCGCCGCCCAGTCGAGCGTCTCGGCCACGCCGGGTAGCTTGTAGAGTTCGGCGCGCCGCAGTTCTTCGACGAAACGCGCGACCTCCCGGGCGAGTCTTTCGGGGGCGTCTGGCACTTTCGCCCGCACGATCGCGAGCTCCTCCTCGAACCCCGGATAGTCGATCCAGCAGTAGAGGCAGCGCCGCTTCAGGGCGTCGTGGACCTCGCGCGTGCGGTTGGAAGTGACGATGACGACGGGCGGGTGCGAGGCCTTGATCGTCCCGATCTCGGGGATCGTGATCTGGAAGTCGGACAATACCTCGAGCAGGTAGGCTTCGAACTCGGCGTCCGCCCGGTCGATCTCGTCGACGAGCAGCACGGGGGCCTTCGTGCGCGCCGGGTCGATGGCCTTGAGCAGGGGGCGCTGCTCGAGGAAGTCGGGGCTGAAGAGCTCCTGCTCGGGAGGCGATTCGTCCCGCGACTCGAGCAGGCGAATGTGCATCATCTGCCGCGCGTAGTTCCACTCGTAGACGGCGTGGTGGACATCCAGGCCCTCGTAGCACTGGAGGCGGATGAGGTTCGTTTCGAGGATGTCGGCGAGGACCCGGGCGACCTCGGTCTTGCCGGTGCCGGCCTCGCCTTCGAGAAAGAGCGGACGGCGGAGCTTCAGCGAGAGAAAGAGCGCGGTAGCGAGCCCGCGGCTGGCGAAGTAGCGACGCGCCGCGAGGGCCGCGGCGAGCTCGTCGATCGAGCCCGGGATCCCTCGCTCGGCTCGGGATGACGCGGGCATGCTCGTCGCGCGGTGGGCCCGATCAGCCCCGCGCGCGCTCGACGGCCGCCGTGAGGGCACGTTTTGCCAGCACCGTGGCAAGGTGAACGCGAAACTCCCCGGAGGCGTAGGTGTCTCCCATGGGATCGGGAATGGCCGCCGCGATGTGCGCCGCAGCGCGGGCGATCGCGGCGGCATCGGGCTTCTGGCCGGCCATGGCTTCCTCGGCGGCCGCGATCCGCACGGGGTTCGCCGTGGTCCCGCCGACCACGAGGCTCGCGCGGGCACAAGCGCCGTCCTTCATCTCGACGATCGCCGCGACGCCGGCCACCGCGTACCGGGAGGCGGGGTGGGGATGCTTCTCGTACGCGCCCGCCACGTGCCTGCCCTGCGGGGTCACGAGGATCGCGGTGACCATTTCGCCTGCCTTCAACGCAGTCGTGAAGAGGTCGACGAAGAACTTGTCCGCCGGGATCTTGCGCTCGCCCTTCAGGCCCCGGGCCACGATCGTCGCCCCGAGAGCGACGAGCACGGTCGGGAAGTCGGCGGCGGGGTCGGCGTGCGCGATCGAGCCTCCGATCGTGCCGCGGTTTCGGACCTGGAGGTCGCCGATCTGCGCGGCGGTCTCGGCCAGGACAGGGCAGGCCTTCCGAAGGACGGGGGACGAGGCGATTTCGCCGTGCGTCGTCGTCGCGCCGATCCAGATCGTCTTGCCCCGCATCTGGATGCCGCACAGGCCCTTGATGGCGCCGATGTCCACGAGGGCCTTCGGATTCGCCAGGCGGAATTTCATCGCCGGCAGCAGGCTGTGCCCCCCCGCGAGCAGGCGGGCGCCCTTGTGCTTCTTCAGCAGCTGTGCGGCCTCGGCGACCGTCTTCGGCCGGTAGTACTCGAAGTGGTCGGAATACATGGCTTACCTCCGCGCGTCCTGGATGGCACGCCAGACGCGCTCGGGCGTCAGCGGCATGTCGAGCTTCCGAATCCCGAGCGGCGAGAGCGCGTCCATGACGGCGTTGTAGACGGCCGGCGTGGACGCGATCGTGCCCGTCTCGCCGATGCCCTTGACGCCGAGCGGGTTGACGTTGGTCGGCGTCTCGGTCATCGCGAGCTCGAACTTCGGGAAGAAGTCCGCCTTCGGCAGCGCGTAGTCCATCATCGACCCGGTCAGCAACTGCGCGCTCGCGTCGTACACGGCGCCCTCCCAGAGCGCCTGCCCGATTCCCTGGACGATGCCGCCGTGGATCTGACCCTCGACGATCATCGGGTTGATGACCCTTCCGCAGTCGTCGACCGCGATGTAGCGCTCGAGCCGGATCTCGCCCGTCTCGGTGTCGACGCGGACGACGGCGATGTGGGTGCCGAAGGGATAGACGAAATTCGGCGGGTCGAAGAATGCGGACGCCTCGAGCCCCGGCTCGAGGCCCTTCGGATAGTTCCAGGCCACGTTGGCCATCAGGGCGACGTCCTGGATGGTCTTGAACTTCCCGGGCGAGCCCTTCACGAAGAACTTGCCGTCGGCGTAGTCGATGTCCTCGACCGCCGCCTCGAGGAGATGCGCGGTGACGATCTTCGACTTTTCCCGGATCTTCGTGATCGCTCCCATGAGCGCTCCGCTGCCGACCGGCGTGGATCGGCTGCCGTAGCTGCCCCAGCCCATCGGCGTGCGCTCGGTGTCGCCGTGCGTGATCTCGACGTCCTCCACGGGCACGCCGAGCTCGCTCGAGACGATCTGGGCGAAGGTCGTCTCCTCGCCCTGGCCGTGCGGAGAGATGCCGACCATGACGTTGACCTTCCCGGAGGGGTGGAAGCGCACGATCGCGCTCTCCCAGAGCCCGCCGCCGAAGCCGACGGCTCCTGCGACCTGCGACGGGCCGAGGCCGCAGATCTCGGCGTAGGTCGAGAGGCCGATGCCCATGTGCTCGCCCTTCTTGCGCAGCTCGCCCTGCTGCTTGCGCAGAGCGGCGTACCCTGCCATCGCCAGCGCCTTGTCGAGCGCCCCGACGTAGTTGCCCGAATCGTAGGTGAGCCCGGTCGCCACCGCGTGGCCGTCCTGGAAGGGAGGGATGAAGTTCTTCCGGCGGATGTCGACGGGATCCATCTTGAGCTTCTGCGCGACGAGGTCCACCAAACGCTCGACCATGAACGTCGCCTCGGGCCGGCCGGCCCCGCGGTACGCATCGGTCGGCGTGGTGTTCGTGAAAACACCGTAGACGTCCTCGTGGATGTTCTGGATGTCGTAGGCGCCCGAGAGCATCAGGCCATGGAGGATCGTCGGGATCCCGGTCGAGGCGGTCGACAGGTACGCGCCCATGTTGGCCCACACCTTGGCGCGCAGGCCGAGGATCGTGCCGTCCTTCTTGGCCGCCATCTCGACGTCCTGGATGTGGTCGCGCCCGTGGATCGTTCCGCGGTAGTTCTCGCTGCGCGTCTCGGTCCACTTGACGGGGCAGCCGCACATCTTCGACGCGAAGATGACCATCGAGTCCTCGGGGTAGTGGGGGATCTTGCTGCCGAAGCCCCCGCCCACCTCCGGAGCGATGACACGGATCTTCTGCTCCGGGATCCCGGTGTCGAGCGACAGGAGGAAGCGCACGATGTGGGGGTTCTGCGACGTCACCCACAGCGTGACCTCGTTGGTCGCCGCGCTGTACTGAGCGAGCGCCGCGCGGGGCTCCATCGCGTTCGGGATCAGGCGCTGGTTGATGATCCGCTCCTTGACGACGACGTCGGCGGTCTTGAAAGCCGCCTCGACGTCGCCTCCCGAGACCTTCCAGTGGAAGCAGACGTTGCCGGGCACGTCGGCGTGGAGCTGTGGCTGGCCCTTGCCCGTCGCCTTCTCGGCGTCCGCCACGGCCGGCAGCGGGTCGTACTCGACCTCCACGGCCTCGGCCGCGTCGCGTGCGAGGTAACGGTCGGTCGCGACGACAATGGCAACGGCGTTGCCCACGTACCGCGCGACATCGATCGCGATCGGGGGATAGGGAGGCGTCTTGGTGTCCGAGCCCGGCACGACCCAGGCGCAGGGGATGGGTCCGAAGCCCGCGTCCTTCATGTCCTTGCCCGTGAACACGCCGAGGACCCCGTCCATCGCGGCAACCTTCTTCGTGCGGACGGCCCGGATCTTCGCGTGGGCGTAGGGCGAGCGCACGACCGCCAGGTGCGCCATTCCCGGCAGGACGAAGTCGTCCGTGTATTTGGCCTGGCCCGTGATGAGGCGGGGATCCTCGCGCCGCTTGATTCCGGATCCGAAAATGCGCGATGCCATGACCGCCTCCCTAAGTCCTCATCCGCGTCGCGGCTTCCTGGACCGCCGCGACGATGTTCTGGTAGCCGGTGCACCGGCAGAGGTTGCCTTCGAGGCCGTGGCGGATCTGGGCCTCGCTCGGCTTTGGATTCTTGGCGAGCAGGTTGCAGGCCGTCAGGATCATGCCGGGCGTGCAGTATCCGCACTGGAGTCCGTGCTTTTCCCAGAAGGCGTCCTGCAGGGGATGGAGCTTGCCGTTCTGCGCGAGCCCCTCGATCGTCGTGACGCTGGCGCCGTCGGCCTGAACGGTGAGGACCGTGCAGGATTTGACCGCCTTGCCGTCCATCAGGACGGTGCAGGAGCCGCACTGGCTGGTGTCGCAGCCGACGTTGGTGCCGGTCAGGCCAAGGGTCTCGCGCAGGTAGTGCACGAGCAGGAGGCGCGCATCGACCTGGTGCTTTCGCCTGGCGCCGTTGACGCTGACGGAGACGGGGTATTGCATGCGGCCTCCGGTTGAGCTTGCGGAGTATACCGAACCGCTCCTCAGGCCCTTTCGATCTCTTTGCGCACCGCGTCGAAGAATGCGGACGTGAGTTTCTTCGTCACGCCGCCCATCAGGCGCGCCGCGAGGCTCGCGACCGTGCCGACGACGTCGACGTCGGCCGTCCAGGCCAGCCCGGTCGCGCCGTCCTGACCATCGGTCAGCGTCATCGAGGTCGCCGCATCCACGCCGCTGCCCGGGGCAGTGCCGTGCGCCTTCATCCGGGCCATGTTGGGAGGATCGAGCTCGACCCACTCCACGTCGTTGACGAACCGGACCTTCACGGAGCCGAACCCGATGGCCGTGGTCGCGCGAAACCTCTTTCCCGGTTCCACGATTTCCAGGGACTCGAGGCCCGGTGCGCATCCCGAGACCTTCTGCGGATCCGTCAGAAAGTCCCAGACCTTCTTGCGCGGAGCGCGAATTGAGACGTTTCCTTCGAAGTGCATGGGTGGGGTTATATACCTCCCGTCATCCCCCGATGGCCCGATGGCCACTGTCGTCCCGAGGACGCGGGGGTGCCTGTCATCCCGAGGGCCGCAAGGCCCGAGGGATCCCTTTCCAGGCACAGTAGAGCTTCAAAGGGATCCCTCGCTTCGCTCGGGATGACAAGGGGGAGGCCGCAACTCGTCGAGGGCTGGCCGATCCTTACGGTCATCCCGAGGAGCGGAGCGACGAGGGATCCCTTTCATCGCAGGACTGCAACTCAGCAGAGATCGGCGGGTCAGTAAGCGACGAGCGCGCGGGCCGCCCGGCACAGCTTCTCCGCGTTGGGCAGGAAGAACTCCTCGAGCGGCGGCGAGTAGGGGACCGGTGTGTCGGGCGCGGTGACGCGGACGAGGGGCCCGTCGAGGTACTCGAAGCAGCGCTCGGAGAGGACCGCGGCGATTTCGGCGCCGATGCCGCCGGTGCGGGTGGCTTCGTGGAGGAGGATCGCCTTGTTGGTCTTCGCGACCGACTCGAGTACGGTCTCCTCGTCCATCGGGAAGAGCGTGCGCAGGTCCACGATCTCGGCGTCGATGCCCTCGGCTTCGAGCGTCTTCGCGGCGTCGAGCGCCGTCCAGACCATGGCGCCGTAGGTGATGATCGAGAGGTCGCGGCCGGGACGGCGCACGGCGGCCTTGCCGATCGGCACGATCCAGTCGCCGGGCGGTAGCTCCTCCTTGATGCGCCGGTAGAGGAACTTGTGCTCGAAGAAGAGCACCGGGTCGTCGTCGCGGATCGCGGCCTTCATCAGCCCCTTCGCGTCGTACGCCGTGGCCGGCTGCACGACCTTCAAGCCGGGCGTGTGGGCGAAGTAGGCCTCCGGGTTCTGGGAGTGGAAGGGCCCGCCGTGCACGCCGCCGCCGGAGGGCCCGCGGATCACGAGCGGGACGCCGACGCCGGTGCGGTAGCGCGACTTGGCCGCGAAGTTCGTGATCATGTCGAAGGCGCAGGAGATGAAGTCGATGAACTGCATCTCGGCGACCGGACGCATTCCCATCATGGCCGCGCCGACCGCCGCGCCGACGATTGCCGTCTCGGAGATCGGCGTGTCGAGAACGCGCGCCTCGCCGAACTGGTCGATCAGCCCCTCGGTGACCTTGAACGCTCCGCCGTAGACGCCGATGTCCTCGCCGATGAGAAACACGCGCTCGTCGCGCGCCATCTCCTCGCGCAGGCCTTCGCGGATCGCGTCCACGTACGTCGTCTGGCCGCGGGCCGTGGGGGCGCCGGGATCGGGCGCTCCGAGGTGGGGCGCGTCGCTCAGGAGCGCCTCCGCACGATGGTCGGCTCGACCTCGGGAACCCCGGTCGCATAGACGTTCTTGAGGGCCTCTTCGGGGGAGGGGAACGGGCTCTTCTCGGCGAACTCGACTTCCCGGTCCACGTCGCTGGCGATCGCGCGGTCGATGGCGGCGAGATCCCCGGGCGTGGCGAGGCCGGACCCGGTGAGAGCGAGCGCGTAGCGTTCGAGTGGATCCTTCTCGCGCCAGGCGGCGAGCTCCTCGCTCGGCACGTAGGCCTGCGCGTCGTGCTCGGCATGGCCCTTCATCCTGTACGTGAGCGACTCGATGAGGGTCGGTCCCTCGCCGGCGCGGGCGCGATCCACGGCGCGGCGCGCGGCGCCGTAGACGGCGAGCACGTCGTTGCCGTCCACCTGTTCGCCCGGGATCCCGTAGGCGCCGGCCTTGTCCGCGAGGGATCGGGCGGCGGTCTGCTTCTTGAAGGGCGTCGAATACGCCCAGCCGTTGTTCTCGGCCACGACGACGAGCGGGAGCTTCTGCACGGCGGCGAAGTTCAGCCCTTCGTGGAACGCGCCCGTGGACGTTCCGCCGTCGCCGATCCAGGTCATCGTCACGAGGTCCTTCTTCTGCATGCGCGCGGCGAGAGCGATGCCGGCCATGACGGGAATGAGGGCACCGAGCATCGAGATGGGCGAGATGACACCACGGTCCGGACGGCCGAAATGGAGGTTGCAGTCCTTGCCGCCCGAGGGCGACGTGGCGCGGGCCATGTACTGGGTCAGGACGTCTCGCGGCGAGTAGCCCATGACGAGCACGACACCGAGGTTGCGGATGAGCGGTCCGACGATGTCGCCCTTTCGCAGCGCATACGCGGTGCCGACCGACGTGGCCTCCTGGCCCAGCGAGCGATAGAGCCCCCCGACGACCTTGCCCTGCCGGTACAGATTGACGAGCCTCTCCTCGACCACGCGGTTCAATCGCATGAAGCGGTAGAGCTCGAGCTTCTGGTCGCGGGTCAGGTCGGTCACGGCGGCTCCTGGCGCAAAGTTTATACGAGGGCGGCCCCGGCGCGGTCGGCGGGGCGCTTATGATCGGAGCGATGGAGCCGTCGGTTTCGGTCCTGATTGCGTCGGATCGCGTGGACACGCTCCTGCCCGAGTGCCTCCGTTCGCTCGAGGCGCAGGCCGAGGGCCCGGGGTGCGAGGCCATCGTGGCGAGCGCCCAGGAGCCGGCGGCCAAGGGCTTCCGGGTGCCGGTGCGATGGGTGCGTGCCGAGTCGCGCAATCCGGCCTGGCGGCGCAACCAGGCGGCCGCTGTCGCGCGGACCGCCATTCTGGCCTTCCTGGACGACGACGCGACCGCCGAGCCGGGGTGGGTTGCGGCGGGTGTGCGCGCTCTCGCTTCCGCCGAGATCGCGGGGGGGCCGGACGTCGGACCGCGCAATGCTCCGTACGCGGAGCGGATCTCGGACCTGCTGCTCGCCACTCCGCTCGTCGGCAGCGGCGTTCCCGCGCATGAATGGAGCCCGCGCGGCGGAGCGGTGAAGGCGCCGCACGACGTCGCCCTGTGCAACCTGTTCGTCCGGCGCGACACCTTCGAGGAGCTCGGGGGATTCGACGAGGCGTTCGGTTACATCGGCGAGGACACGGACTTCGTCCGTCGGGCCCTGGCGGCGGGAGCGCGTGTGGTGCTCGACCCCTCCGTCCGCGTGCGCCACCGCCGCCGCGGCTTTCCCGGCCCCTACGTCGCGCAACGCTGGCGGTATCGCGTCAAGACCGGGCGCCTTCTGGTCGAGAGGCCCGGGCTCCACGCGAGGGGGCGTGTCGCCGGGTTCCTGGCCGCGGGGTTCGCGGCCTCCGCCGGGATCGTGCTCTTCGGGACGCGCTTCCTGCTTCCCGCGGCCGCGGCCTATGCCTTGCTGACCTGGGCACTGTCGTTTCCGATCTGGCGCCGGGACCTCGCACTCTTCCCGATCGTTCCGCTCGCGTTCGCCGTTCACCACCTGACGTACTTCGCCGGCCTCGTCGCGGGGATCGCCCGGGGTGTGGCTGCGGTGGCCGCGCGATGAACAACTTCGAGCTCGCGGCGCACTGGCTGCGGGGGCGGGAGACGCTGCCGCGGTATCTCATCCTCGGGATGACCAACCTCTGCAACTCGAAGTGCGTGACCTGCTTCTACTGGGACCACCTCAACGTCAACCGGCACCTCGAAATGCGGCTCGAGGAGTACGACCGCGCGCTGGCGGACCTCGGGGCGTTGTATTCCGTGGTTCTCACGGGAGGCGAGCCCACACTCAACCGCGATCTTCCCGAGATCACCAAGATCCTGTATCGGCGGCACGACGCCTCCAACGTCACGATGCCGACGAACTCGCTCATTCCGGACCAGGTCGAGGAGATCGTGGCGCGGGTGCTGGCCTCTCGGGCGGACCCGAGGCAGACCTTCACCGTCGGCCTGTCCCTCGATCATCTCGGGGAGAAGCACGATGTCATCCGCGGCGCTCCCGGAAACTTCCCGAAGGTCGTGGAGACGTACCGGCGCCTGTCGGCGCTCAAGCGCAGGTCGCGGGGCTTCACGCTCAATGTCCAGACGGTCCTCGCCTCGTTCAACCGGGACGATCTGGCCGAGATCACCGGCTGGGTCGGCGGCAACCTTCCCGAGATCAACTTCCATTCCTTCGAGCTCCTGCGGCCTCCATTTCCCGACCCCTCGATCCGTGCCCTGACTGCCGACGAGTACGCAGCGGCGCTGCGGTTTCTGCGCCCCTACTGGGCGCGGTTCGGCGACTACAACCCGGTTCTGCGGAACCTGAAGGTCGGCGCGCGCACGGCGGAGCTCGAGACGTTGCGGGAAGAGCGGATGGTCTATCCGTGCTACGCGGGAACGATATCGGGGGTGCTCAACCCGGAAGGCACCGTTTCGCTCTGCGAGGTGCAGTGGGAGATCGGCAACATCCGCGACTTCGACTACTCGTTCAAGAAGGCGTGGTTCTGCGAGAAGGCCGTGGAAATGCGGCGGCGCATCGCGGCGCGCGAGTGCTGGTGCACGCACTCGTGTTTCATGACGTCGTCGCTTCCGTTTTCCGTCTCCGGCGCGGCGCATCTGGCGAAATCCGCGCTGTTTCCCAACTCTGGAGGAGGTGCCTCGTGATCGGAACTCTCGTGATCTCTGGACTGCTCGCCCTGCCGGCGCCTGCGCCGGCGCCGACTCTCGCTTCGCAACTGCGTGGGACGTGGCGTCTCGTTTCCTACGAGCAAAGGGCGAATGTGGAGGCGGCCTGGACTCGGCGGTTCGGCGATGGTCCGAAGGGCTACATCATGTACGACGACACGGGGCACATGATGGTCGAGTTCGAGAAGATGCCGCCGCCGGCGAATTTCGCCTCGGGCGATGACTGGGAGCCGACGGGCCAGGAGGCCCGTGCCGCGTATATGGGGTATGTCGCCTACTTCGGCACGTACACGGTGGACGAGGCGGCGCACGCCGTGACCCATCACGTGGAGGGAAGCCTCGGTCCGAGCTACCTCGGCACGGACCAGCTTCGCCCGGCGACCCTCGAGGGCGACCGCCTGACCCTCTCGGACGGAAAGACGTTCCGCGTCGTGTGGGAGCGGGTGAAACAGGCCCGCCCGGCGTCGTGATCCGGAACCCCGGTATCATTTACCCATGAGCGAAAAAGACCCGCTGGTGCCCGCGGCCACGGCTTCCGGCCGCCAGCGCTGGCAGAGCGCGTCGTCGACCTCGCGAGCGAAGACGCCTGCCTGGAAGAGGGACTGGACGACCGTTTCCGGCGCTCCGGTCGAGCCGCTCGCCGGCCCGGATACGCAGCCCGGTTTCGACTTCGAGCGCGACCTCGGCTGGCCCGGCGAATATCCCTACACGCGCGGCGTCCAGCCCACGGGCTATCGCGGAAAGATCTGGACGATGCGCCAGTTCGCCGGCTACGGGACGGCGAAGCAGACGAACGAGCGCTTCCACTATCTGCTCGACCACGGCCAGACGGGGCTTTCGACGGCCTTCCATTTGCCGACCCTCTACGGCTACGACTCCGATCACGAGATGGCGCGGGGCGAGGTCGGCAAGTGCGGCGTGGCGATCGACTCGCTGCGCGACATGGAAGTGCTGTTCGATCGCGTGGACCTCGGCCGCGTGACGACTTCCATGACGATCAACTCGACGGCGCCGATCGCCCTGGCGATGTACCTCGCGGTCGCCGAAAAGCATGGCACGCCCTGGGAGAAGGTGGGCGGCACGCTCCAGAACGACATCCTCAAGGAGTACATCGCCCAGAAGGAGTACATCTTTCCGCCGCGCCCCTCGATGCGCCTGATCACGGACCAGTTCTCCTTCTGCGCGAAGTACGTGCCGCGGTGGAACACGATCTCGATCTCCGGGTACCACATCCGCGAGGCGGGCTCGACCGCGCTCCAGGAGCTCGCATTCACGCTGCGCGACGGCGTCGAGTACGTGAAGTACGGGATCGACGCGGGCCTACCGGTCGACGAGTTCGCGCCGCGCCTCTCCTTCTTCTTCAACTCCCACAACGATTTCTTCGAGGAGATCGCCAAGTTCCGGGCGGCCCGCCGCATCTGGGCCAGGACGATGCGCGAGCGGTTCAACGCCAGGGACCCGCGCTCCTGGATGTGCCGGTTCCACACGCAGACGGCGGGCTGCTCGTTGACCGCCCAGCAGCCGTACAACAACGTCGTGCGCACCGCGATCCAGGCCCTCGCCGGCGTGCTCGGCGGGACCAACTCGCTTCACACCAACTCCCTCGACGAGACCCTGGCGCTTCCGACGGACTTCGCCGTGAAGCTCGCGCTGCGCACGCAGCAGGTCATCGCCCACGAGTCGGGCGTGGCGAACACGATCGACCCGCTCGGCGGTTCCTACTTCGTCGAGGACCTGACGACGAAGATGGAGCGGGGCTGCTTCGATTACTTCCGCCGGATCGACGAGCTGGGCGGCATGGTCGAGGCGATCGAGGCTGGCTTCCCGCAGAGGGAGATCATGGACGCCGCCTACGCGTACCAGCGCGCCGTGGACTCGGGCGAGAAGGTCATCGTCGGTGTGAACGATTTCGTGGACGCGACCGAGCAGCCGCTCGAGACCCTGTACATCGACGAGGCGGTCGAAGGGCAGCAGAAGGCGGCACTTGCCGAGCTGCGGCGCACGCGGGACGGCAAGGCGGTGACGTCGGCGCTGGCCGTGTTGCGTCAGTCCTGCGCGAGCGGCGGGAACGTCATGCCCCCGCTCGTCGAGGCGGTCAAGACGTACGCCACCGTCGGGGAAATCTCCGACGTCATGCGCGAGGTGTTTGCCACGTACGAAGAGCCGGCGGTATTTTAGAGGCGGTCCTGCGGCAGGAGCCCCAACTCGTGGCCGCGCCTCGACTTCCAGACCCGTGAGAAAATGCGCCCGTGACCGACGGCAGCACGTCTCCCTTCGCCCCCATCGAGGAGGCCATCGCCGCGATGCGCGCCGGCCGCTTCGTCGTCGTCGTGGACGACGAGGACCGCGAGAACGAGGGGGATCTCGTGCTGGCGGCCGAGAAGGCCACGGCCGAGGCCATCAACTTCATGGCCCGCGACGGACGCGGCCTGATCTGCCTGGCGCTGACCGAGGAGCGGTGCGACCAGCTGGAGCTGCCGCCGATGGTCTCGGAGAACACGTCGAACTTCGGCACGGCCTTCACGGTTTCGATCGAGGCCCGCGGGCGGACGACGACCGGCATCTCGGCCGCCGACCGCGCGGCGACGGTGCTGACGGCGATCGACCCGGCCACGCGGCCGCAGGACCTCAACCGGCCCGGTCACATGTTCCCGCTGCGCGCCCAGCGCGGCGGGGTCCTGAAACGCGCGGGCCAGACCGAAGCCTCCGTGGACCTGGCGCGCATCGCGGGACTGAATCCGGCGGCCGTACTCTGCGAGATCATGAACGAGGACGGCACGATGTCGCGCGTCCCGGATCTCGCCCGGTTCTGCGCGCGCCACGGCCTCGCGATGGTCACCGTCGCCGACCTCATCCGCTACCGTATGAAGACCGAGCGGCTGGTCGAGCGCATCGCCTCGCCGCACCTTCCGACGCGCCTCGGCGAGTTTCGCCTGTACGCCTACCGCAGCGACGTCACCCAGGAAGAGCACCTCGCCCTCGTGCACGGCGAGATCGCGGAGGACGAGCCGGTCCTCGTGCGCGTCCACTCTCAGTGCCTGACGGGCGACGTCTTCGGGTCCGCGCGCTGCGATTGCGGCGAGCAGCTCGAGCTCGCCATGGAGAAGATCGTCGAGACCGGAAAGGGAGTCTTCCTGTACCTGCTGCAGGAGGGCCGCGGCATCGGGCTCGTCAACAAGCTCAAGGCCTACGAGTTGCAGGACCAGGGCCACGACACGGTCTCGGCGAACGAGAAGCTCGGTTTCCCTCCCGACATCCGCAACTACGGAGTCGGCTGCCAGATCCTGCGGGACCTCGGCGTGCGCAAGATGCGGCTGATGACCAACAATCCCTCGAAGTACGTGGCGATCGACGGTTACGGCCTCGAGATCGTCGAGCGTGTGCCCCTCGAGGTCCATCCGACCGATCGCTCGCGCAAGTACCTCGAGGCAAAGAAGAACAAGATGGGGCACCTGCTCAAGCTCGTCTGACCGGGGTCAGGTCTGTGAAAGTGTGACTTTTTCGCCGCCCTTGCCGAGCCTCGGCGCACCAGGCGGACGGTCACGCCTTTCTGAGCGACGGTAAAGTCACACTTTCACAGACCTGACCCCGTTAGGAGGAACGCATGTCCGCCAAGACCTTCGAGGTCGTCCCCGGGGGGCCGGGCCCGAGGTTCGTTCGCCGCGTCATCATCGCGATCGCCCTGTTTCTTCTGATCGTGATCGGTGGCCCGATCGCGGTCGTCCCGGCCGGGCACGTCGGCGTAAAGGACTTCTTCGGCAACGTGTCGCCCGACGCCCTGCCGCCCGGCGTGCATCTGATCGTGCCCTTCACGCGCGTCCACCGGATGTCCATCCAGACCATGGAGCTCAAGGAGACGGCCGAGGTTCCCTCGAAAGAGGGCCTGATGATGGATCTCGAGGGGTCGCTCCTCTATCGGCTCGACCCCGCGAAAGCCGCCGAGATGTACAAGACCGTCGGCGTGAGCTACGCCGAGGTCGTCGTGGTTCCGCAGGTCCGCTCGGCAATCCGGGAGATCACCGCGTCCTACGACGCCAAGGCGCTGTACTCCTCGGAGCGCGAGCAGATCGCGCATGAGACCTTCGAGCTCGTCAGGAAGATGACGAGCGGCCGGGGCGTCATCATCGAGTCGGTGCTCCTGCGAAAGATCGGCCTGCCAGCGATCGTCGCCAACGCCATCCAGGAGAAGTTGAAGCGGGAGCAGGAGGCCGAGCAGATGAAGTTCGTCCTTCAGAAGGAGCAGCAGGAGGCCGAGAGGAAGCGCATCGAGGCCCAGGGCATCGCCGACTTCCAGAAGATCGTCGCCCAGGGGATCAGCCCGCAGCTCTTGGAGTGGAAGGGCATCGAGGCGACGGAAAAGCTTGCCATGAGCGCCAATGCCAAGGTCGTCGTCATCGGCAATCCGAAGTCGGGCCTGCCGATCATCCTCGGCTCGGGCGCGGAGAAGTAGGCGGGCAGCGGGATATATAAGTGACTGCTTATACGTCGGTGACTGCTTATACGTCGCGTGCAAACCGATGAGCATCGGCGGATGCGAGCCCTCCGGAGCGGCATGAAGATCCCCATGCCCGCGGCCGTTCTCGCGGGCGGCGCTTCGCGGCGGATGGGGCGCCCGAAGGCGGCGCTGCCCTACGGCGCGGGCACCCTGGCCGAGTTCCAGACCGGCCGACTCGCGGAGATGTTCGAGGAGGCGCTCTACGTGACCAAGGTGCAGCCGGCGTTCCGGACGGGACCCGGCCGCATCCTGCTGGACCGCAATGCCGAGCACGCCGCGATCCACGGCCTGATTCGGGCGCTCGAGGAGGCGCGCGACCGGATCTTCGTTCTCGCGGTGGACCTGCCGGCTCTGCCGCCGGCGCTGATCCGGGCGATCGCGGAGCGATCTCTCGCGAGCGAGGCGCCGGCTTTCATCCCTCGCGCGGACGGGCGCCTGCAGCCGCTGGCCGCGGTGTGGAGGCGGCAGGCCCTCGACACCGCGCGGAGCCGGGTCGCCGGCGGAGAGCTGTCGCTCCACGGGCTCGCCAATGATGTCGGCGCCGACGTGTTCGAGGAGAGCGACTGCCGGCCCTTCGATCCGTCCGGGTCGGCATTCGTCAATCTCAATACGCTCGAGGCGTACGCAGCCTTGCGGGAGCGGGCATGAGCGACTCGGGGAAGCCCCGCCGCGAGAAACCGAAGCGGCCGCGGGCGAGCGGCCCCCTGCGACGCAGCGTCCTCCACGTGGACGCGCGCGGCAGGGCCCGGATGGTGGACGTCGGCGGGAAGGAATCGTCGCGGCGCATGGCGGTCGCCCGGGGACGGCTCGCCATGGGTGCCGGCGCGTTCGGAGCGCTCGAGGCCGGGCGGCTGGCGAAGGGGGATGCGCTGGCCGTCGCGCGGCTGGCGGGAATCCAGGCCGCCAAGCGCACCTCCGAGATCGTGCCCCTCTGCCACCCCCTCGCGCTCGAATCCGTCGAGGTGGACATCGCGCTCGACCCCGCCCGCCGCGAGGCCGTCGTGACGGCGACCGCGCGAATCACCGGAAAAACCGGCGTCGAGATGGAGGCCCTGACGGCCGTCTCGGCGGCCTGCCTCGCCCTCTACGACATGGTGAAGGCGCTCGATCGGGCGGCGGTGATTCGGGAGATCCTCCTGGTCGAGAAGACGGGCGGCAGGTCCGGGACCTACCGGAGGACCTGAGCGCCCCGCCCGCGACGCTCCCATGCGATACCGCTACTTCCTCTGCGACGTCTTTACCGAGGAGCTCTTCGGGGGCAATCCCCTCGCCGTCGTGCCGGACGCCCGCGGCCTGACCGACGGCCGGATGCAGCAGATTGCGCGGGAGTTCAACTTCTCGGAGAGCGCGTTCGTGTTCCCTGCAGAGGCGGGGCATACCCGCAGGGTTCGGATCTTCACGCCGACGATCGAGGTTCCGTTCGCGGGCCATCCCAATGTCGGCACCGCTTTCGCCCTGGCCAGTGCGGGGGAGTTCGGTCCGCTGGACAGGCCGATCACCGTGACGTTCGAGGAGAAAGCCGGCGTCGTTCCAGTCAGTATCCAGAGGAGCGGCATGGGCTCCGTCTGGTGCGAGCTGCTGGCACCCGAGAGATTCTCCGCCGGAAGGGCGGTCGATGTGGCGGCGGTGGCGGCGGCCGTATCGCTGTCGCCCGAGGACATCGCCGTGGCGACGCACCCCCCTCAGTCGGCCTCGGTCGGACTTCCGTTCCTGGTGGTGGAGCTGCGCGATCGCAAAGCGCTCGAGCGTGCGCGGACGAACATGCCGGGCCTCGAGGCCCTCGTCTCCCTTGGCGCCCCTGCCGACATCCATCTGTATGTCCGCAGTGCCGACGGTTTCGACGTTCGTGCCCGCATGTTTGCGCCGCTCGACGGCGTTGCCGAAGATCCCGCGACGGGCAGCGCCAATTGCGCGCTCGCGGCCTTGCTCGCCCACCGGGACGCGCGGCCGGAGGGAACCTTCCGCTGGCGCATCGCCCAGGGCGTGGAAATGGGCCGCCCGAGCGTTCTGGAGGCTCGCGCGGAGAAAAAGGGGGGAGCCGTGGTCGCCGCGTGGGTCGGCGGCGCGAGCGTCCTGGTCAGCGAGGGGTGGATCGAGGTTCCTGTTCCTTAGGGGCCGGGGATACGGGATACGGGCACCGGGGTCTTCATCCGCCCCGCGTGTGCATCTCGAGGTGCGGATCCTTCTTCAGCTCGCCGATCGCCACCAGGGGCGTGCGGTCGTGCACCGCGAGCCGCCGCTCGGCCCCACGGTCGTCGCGCGCGAGCCAGACTGACCGGATCAGGTCGGAGAGCTCCCCCGCCGAAGCGCCGGCGCGCAGCGGCCCACGGAGATCGATGCCGCGCGTGGCGTAGAGGCAGAGAAACCAGAGGCCGTCGGCCGTGAGCCGGCTGCGGTCGCAGGACCGGCAGAAGGGTGCGGTCGTCGAGGCGATGATGCCGAAAGTCGTTCCGTCGGGCAGGCGGAATCGCTCCGCGGGGGCTGACGACTGCTCGACGATCGGCTCGATCGCGCCGTAGCGTGCGGCCAGCGCCGCGAGCATTTCGGCCCGGGACACAACGTCTTCACGGGACCAGTGCGTGGCGCCGCCGACGTCCATGTACTCGATGAAACGGACCTCCGCGCGCCAGCCCTTCGCCCGCTCGACGAGGGTCCCGAGCTCGTCGTCGTTGACGCCGCGGATGACCACCGTGTCGATCTTGAGGGCGGCGAATCCCGCCGCCGCCGCCGCGTCGATGCCGCGCAGGACCCGCGGAAGCTCGTCGAACCGGGCGAGCTCCCGGAAGCGATCCTGCCGGAGCGTGTCGAGGCTGACCGTGACGCGGTGGAGGCCGGCCGTCTTGAGCGCCGCGGCGCTGTCTTCGAGCAGCACGCCGTTGGTCGTCACTGCGAGGTCCCGCAGCCAGGGCTTGGCGGCGAGAATCCGGACGAGCCGCTGCAGGTCCTGGCGAACCAGCGGCTCGCCGCCGGTCAGCCGAATCTTGTCGATGCCGAGATCGGCGAAGACGTCCGCCAGCCGGCCGATCTCCTCGAAGTCGAGGATGTCGGCGCGCGGAAGCCACGTGTACTCCCGCTCCGGCATGCAATACGCGCAGCGCAGGTTGCAGCGATCCGTGACCGACAGGCGGAGGTTGCGCATCGGCCTGCCGAGCGTGTCGGAGACGGTCATTCCGGGTCTATATTAGCCGCGTGGCCATTCGCGTGGCGGTCATCACCGTCTCCGACGGGGTCGCCGCCGGCGCCCGCGAGGACCGTGGCGGTCCCGCCTGCGAGGAGACGCTGCGCTCCTCGGGCGTCGAGCACTGGATCGCGGCCCGCGAGACCATTCCTGACGATCCGAAGCAGGTCGCCCGGGCGATCCGGGTGCGCGCCGACGCGGGGGAGGCGGACCTGATCCTGCTGACCGGGGGCACGGGCGTGGCGCCGCGGGACCGGACGCCCGAGGGAGTTCGCGAGGTGATCGAGTACGAGGTGCCCGGCCTCGCCGAGAAGATGCGCGCGGAGACCTCGCGCGGATTCCCGGCCGCCTTCCTCTCGCGCCAGGTCGTCGGCGTGCGCAAGCGGACCCTGGTCGTGGCGCTTCCGGGATCTCCCCGGGGAGCCGCCGACTGTCTGTCCGCGATCCTCGGCCTCGTTCCGCATGCGATCGCGCTCATCCAGGGAGGCCGGCCCGACCATCCTCACCCGCAGGGCTAAAGAGGTGCTCCGAAGGGCCACGGTCTCCCGGCGGTCGAATCCTGGATGATTTTTCGTGCGCGGTGCGACAAGATCCGTCCGCGATGCGAAAGGCCCGCCTCGGAATCGACGTGCTGCTCGGGAGCCCGTGGCCCGTGGCCGGCAAGCGCATCGGCCTCATCACCAACGTCTCGGGCGTCACGAGCGAGGGCCTCCCCTCGTGGAAGGCGCTGCGCGCCGCGTCGAACGCGCGGCTCGTACGGCTCTTCGGTCCCGAGCACGGCCTCGAGGGCGGGGCGGTCTACATGGAAGCCGTCCGCGGGTCGATCCATCCCGCGTCCGGTCTGCCGGTCGTTTCTCTGTATGGCGACTCGCCGGAGAGCCTCCGGCCGCGCCGCGAGGATTTCGCGGACCTCGAGGCGATCGTCTTCGACGTGGCCGACGTCGGAAGCCGGTACTACACGTTCATCTGGACGATGCTGCTCGCGATGGAGGCATGCGCCGGCTCGCGCCTGCGCTTCGTCGTCTGCGATCGGCCCAATCCGATCGGCGGCGCCGTCGAAGGAGCCCCGCCCGCGAGCGGCTATCTCACGTTCGTGGGGCTGCACCCGATCCCCGTGCGGCATGGGATGACGGCGGGGGAGCTCGCGCGCCTGTTCGCGGCGGAGCGCAAGCTCGACCTCGACCTCGTCGTCTGCCCGGCGGAAGGGTGGGCGCGAGACGTTCCGTACTCCGCGACGGGGCTGCCGTGGGTGCCTCCTTCGCCCAACATGCCGACCACCGACACGGCACTCGTCTATCCCGGCATGTGCCTGCTCGAGGGGACGAACCTGTCGGAAGGCCGCGGGACGACTCGCCCCTTCGAGGTTTTCGGAGCCCCGTGGCTCGACGGTGCGGCGCTGGCCGAGGCGCTCAACGTCCTCGCCCTCCCGGGCGTGTCGTTCCTGCCGGCCCAGTTTCGCCCCATGTTCGACAAGCACGCCGGCAAGGCATGCGGCGGTGCACGCATCCACGTCACGGATCGCGCCGCCTTCCGTCCTTTCCAGACGGGCCTGCGCGTGATCGAGGCGGCCCGGCGCATGGGGCCTCTCGACTTCCAGTGGCGGACCGAGTCTTACGAGTTCGACGATCGGCCGGCGATCGACCTGCTCACGGGGTCGCCCCGGTTCCGGGAAGCGATCGAGGCCGGAGAGAGCCTTCGCGCCGAGATCGGGCGGCACTACGAAGGGGCACGCCAGTTCCTGGCGCGACGCGAGCCGTTTCTCCTGTACCCGGACCGGCGACCAGCCGTCGTGGCCTTCGTGGGCGGGCACGATTCCGGCAAGACGGCGATCGTCGTCGAGCTCGTGCCGCGTCTCAAGGCGCGGGGCCTGCGCGTGGGCACCCTTAAGCACACCACACGCGACGTCGCGGACGACGTTGCGGGCAAGGACTCCGAACGCCACGCGGCCGCGGGCGCCGAGGTCGGGGCCTTCGTCACTCCGAAGCGGACGACCGCGCGCCGCTTCGGAGACGAAGAGGCGCTCGAGCAGGTCGTGCGCCGCGAATTCTCGGACTGCGACCTCGTCCTCGTCGAAGGCTACAAGTCCCTGGCCCTGCCCAAGATCGAGGTGGTGCGCACGGGCATCCCGCGCCCGGAGGTCGTCGAGCCGGTCGCCCGCATCTCCGACGGCCCCTTCCAGGGCTCGGTGCCTACGCTGTCCTTCGGCGACTGGGACGCCATCGTCGAGACGGTGCTGCGCGCTGCGGGTCTCGATCGCAAGGGTCGGGAGCTCGGAGTCGGGAACCGGAAATCGGCTTGAGCCGCCCCCGCTTCGTCGTCTTCGATCTCGACGGGACGCTCATCGACGGTTACGCGGCCATCGGCGATGCGCTCGGCTACGCGATGGAGCGGCTGGGCTTCGCGGCGCTGCCCGACGCGGCCGTGCGCGGCATGGTGGGCCACGGGCTCGAGAAGTTGGTCGAGGAGGCGGTGGGTGCCGAACGTGCGGCGGAGGGCGTGCGGCTCTTTCGGGAGAGGTATCCGCAGGTGGCGGTCCAGAAATCGCACCTGTTGCCCGGCGTGACGGAGGCCATCGTGGCGCTCGGGCACAGCGGCCATCCGATGGCGGTCGCCTCCAATAAACCCGAGGCCTTCTCGCGGATGATCCTCGAGGCCAAGGGCGTGGGCCGGAGCTTCCGGGCCGTGGCCGGGCCCGACCGCCAGACGCCCGCCAAGCCGGACCCCACGATGCTTCGCCGCTTGATGAACGAGGCCGGCCAGCCGGCGTACGAGACGGTCGTCGTCGGCGACATGGAGGTGGACTTCGAATTCGCTCGTGCCGCCGGATGCCGCGTCGTGCTCATTCCAGGGGGCTCCCGCTCGCGCGAGGAGCTCGCCGCCCTGACGCCCGATGCGATGCTCGCGCGCATCGCGGACTTGCCGGAGTGGTTGACGCGCCTTTGAGGCGCGTCATCCCGAGGGCGGCGGCCCGAGGGATCCCTTTCGAGTCTCAGTGTCGCTCCGAAAGGGATCCCTCGCAGCGCTCGGGATGACCGAGGCTGCAGAGTAGAATCCGATTCCTCATGACGAGCGCCTTCGATCCAACCGGCGGCCGACCCGGAGCCGTGAAGTTCTTCCTGCCGGGCCCCGTGTGGGTCCGCGATGCCGTGCGGCAGGCAATGGCGCACGAGGCGATCGGCCACCGCGGCAAGGCCTTCTCCGACCTCTACTCCCGCATTTCGCCGCGCCTCCGCAAGGTGTTTCGCACGGAGGGGTTCGTCTTCACGGCGACGTCCGCGGCGACCGGGCTCTGGGAAGCGGCGCTCTTGAATCTGGCCCCCGAGCGCGTGCTCGCGGTCACCTCCGGCGGGTTTTCGGAGCGCTGGGCCGTGTGTGCGCGCGACCTCGGCCTCGCGCTGGATGTGCTGGAAGTGCCGTGGGGCGTGCCGGTGGACCCGGCCGAGGTTCGCCGCGCGCTCGCGGGGGCGCGTTACGACGCGGTGACGGTCGTCCACTCGGAGACTTCCACCGGCACGTTGAACGACCTCGCCGGAATTGCGCGGGCGGTCCGCGAGGGTTCGGATGCGTTCGTGCTGGCCGACGTCGTGACGTCGCTCGCGGGCACGCCCGTCGAGCCGGACGCCTGGGGGCTCGACTTCGCTCTCTCGGGATCCCAGAAGGCCCTCGCGCTGCCGCCCGGGCTCGGCGTGGCCTTCGCCTCCGAGCGATACCGCGCCCGCGCGCGCGAGCGCTCGCGCGCCCACTACCTGCGCCTCTCCGAGGCGGAGACCTTCGCCGAGAAGCACCAGACCCCCTACACACCCTCCACGCCGCACCTCTTCGCACTCGACCTGCAGCTCGATCACATCCTGGCCGAGACGATGGAGGGGCGCTGGTCGCGGCACGAGGCGATGCGGCGGCGGGTCGAGGCCTGGGCGGCCGCGCGCGGCCACTCCTATGCAGCGCCCGAGGGCGGCCGGTCCTGGACGGTCTCCTGCCTGAAGCCGCGGCCCGGCGTCTCGCCGGAAGCCCTCGTCGCGAAAGTGAAGGAGCGAGGCTTCACGATCGGCAGTGGGTACGGCAAGTGGAAGGCCTCGACCTTCCGGATCGGCCACATGGGGGACGTCGACCTCGCTTCGCTCGAGTGTCTGCTCGAGGCTCTCGACGAGAGCGCCCGCGAGGCGGCTGCGTGAGCCGCGTCGTCGTCGCGGAAAAAGTCTCCGCGGCGGGGCTCGAACTATTGCGCAAGGCGGGGCATGAAGTCGTGGATCTGGCCGGAGCATCGCGGGCGGACCTGCTCGCGGCTCTGGCGGAAGCGGATGCCCTGCTCGTGCGAAGCGCGACGAAGGTGGACGCCGAGCTCTTCGCGTCGGCGCCGAAGCTGACCGTCGTTGGCCGGGCCGGCGTGGGCGTGGACAATGTGGACGTGCCAGCCGCCTCGGCGCGCGGCGTCCTGGTCCTCAACTCGCCGACCGGCAACGTCGTGTCCGCGGTCGAGCACACCTTCGCCGTGCTTTTGGCTCTGCTGCGCCGGGTTCCCGAGGCGGCCGCCTCGATGGCGGCCGGAAGATGGGAGAAGTCGAAGTTCATCGGTTCGGAGCTGGCCGGCAAGACGCTCGGGATCGTCGGGCTCGGGCAGGTCGGCTCGCGCGTGGCCGCGCGGGCACGAGCGTTCGAGGCTCGACTGCTCGGCCACGACCCGTTCCTGCCCGCAGAGAAGGCGCGCGAGATGGGCGTTCCGCTCGTGCCCCTGGACGACCTGCTCTCCCAGTCCGACGTCGTCACGCTGCACTCGACGGCGGCGCCGAAGGGACGCCCGCTGCTCGGGGCGGCCGAGATTGCGCGCATGAAGCATGGCGCGATGCTCGTCAACGTTGCGCGTGGCAGCCTGGTGGACCGTGCGGCGCTCTACGCGGCGCTCATCGAGAAGCGCCTCTCCGGCGCGGCCCTCGACGTTTTCGACCCCGAGCCCCCGGATCCGTCCGACCCCCTGTTGAAGTTGCCCAACGTCGTCGCGACACCGCACCTGGGGGCCTCGACGGTCGAGGCGCAGGAGCGCGTCTCCATCCAGACGGTCGAGGCGCTGCTCGAGGCGCTCGCGGGCGCGGCGTACGTGCCCGCGGTCAACCTCCCGTTTCGCGGACCGAAGGATGCGGACGGGGCGGCGGGTTGGATGCGCCTGGCGGAGCGGACCGCGCACTTCCTGTCGGTCCTCGTCGGCGGCCACCTGTCGCGACTCGCCATCGAGACCTGGGGTCTCCCGGAGGATCTGCTGCGGCCGGTCGCGGTCGCCGCGGTCAAGGGCGCCCTCGAGAAGCACACGCCCGAAACGGTCAATTTCGTCAACGCCCTGTACGTCGCACAGGACCGGGGTCTCGCCGTCTCCGAGACCCGGCACGAGGATCCGGGAGCATACGCGCGTTCCCTGCGCGTCTCACTGTCGGGCGCCGGGAGCTCCGCCAACGCCGACGCGACGCTCTTCACCGGAAGGGACGCACGGGTCGTGGAGGTGGATGGGCTGCCGCTCGAGTTCCGGCCCGAAGGCACGGTCGTCTTCCTGCGCAACCGGGACGTGCCCGGCGTCGTGGGAGGCGTGGGAACGATCCTCGGCGAGGCCGGCGTCAACATCGGCAACTTCTCGCTCGCCCGCGGCAGCGGGGCCCGCGCCGCGGCGGTGATTGCGGTGGACACGGCCCCCGCGGACGCCGTTCTCGACCGTCTCCGGCGCCTGGCGGCCGTGGAAGAGGTGCGCGTGGTGAGCTGGTGAGTCGCAAGCGGGTGGTCGTTCTCTACGGGGGAAAGTCCGTGGAGCGCGAGGTCTCGCGCATCTCGGCGCGAACGATCGTGGGCGCGCTGGATCCCTCGAAATACGTGGTGGTTCCGATCGCGGTGGCGGAGGACGGACGATTCCTCGCGGCGGACGCCTCGGCGGCCATGCTTTCATCGGGCCCGGTCCCCGAGAGGTTTCGTGCCGGCGCGCCGGGGAGCCACGCCGTCGTTCCGGTGGAGATCACGCCGGGACGGGCCGACGTCGTCTTTCCCATCATCCACGGTACGACGGGGGAGGACGGAGCGCTCCAGGGCTTTCTCGAGACGCTCGGCCTCCCCTACGTCGGGGCAGGCGTCACGGCCTCGGCCGTCGGGATGGACAAGGCGGTCTTCAAGGCCCTGCTGCGCGACGCGGGGATCCCGACACCGCGCGCCCTCGCCGTCTCCAGCAGGGACAAGGCCGGGTGGAAGGGGCGCATGTCGGCGCTCGGCATCCCGCTGCCGGTCTTCGTGAAGCCCGCGTGCGGCGGTTCTTCCGTGGGCGTCAGCAAGGTGAAGGGCTGGGACGCCGTCGAGGGAGCTCTCGACCTGGCCCTGCGCTACGACGAACGGGCAATCGTCGAGGAGGGGATCGACGCCCGGGAGCTCGAGTGCGCCGTCCTCGGCAACGAGGAGCCCCGGGCATCGATTCCTGGGGAGATCGTTCCGGGACACGAGTTCTACGACTACGACGACAAGTATCGCGACGACAAGGCGAAGCTCCTGATTCCGGCCCCGGTATCGGCGGCCGTGGCGGAAGAGACGCGACGACTCGCTCTCGCCGTATTCCGGCTGTGCGGCGTCTCCGGGATGGCCCGCGTGGACTTCTTTCTCGAACGGGGCACCGAGCGTGTCCTCGTCAACGAGATCAACACGCTCCCGGGGTTCACGGCGATCTCGATGTACCCGAAGCTCTGGGAGGCGAGCGGTCTTCCGCTAGCGGAGCTCCTCGACGAGCTCATCCGGCTCGCGCTCGAGCGCCACGAGGGCCGGTCTCGCCTGCTGACGCGGCCCCCGGCCGAGCTCGCTTAGATCCTGCCCGGTCAGCGCCGAAGGCTCGGACGTCCTGCCGGACGAACGGATCGAAGTTGCGGGGGCGCACGGCACGATCATTCTTGCCGGAGCCGATCGCCGGGGACGCCGGGGACGCCGGGGACGGCGGGGATGCCGACGGTCTAAGCTTGCCAGAGCATGCCGGAGCTGCCCGACATCCAGGCGTATCTGCAGGCGATCGCGGCGCGCGTTGCCGGCGAGCGCCTCGCAGGCGTGCGGCTCGGAAATCCCTTTCTGCTGCGCTCCGTGGATCCGCCCCTTCGCGAGGTCGCGGGCAGGCGTGTCGCTCGGACTGTCGCGCCTCGGCAAGCGGATCGTCTTCGAGCTCGACGGCGACCTGCTTCCTCGTCCTGCACCTGATGATCGCCGGGCGGCTTCACTGGAAGCGAGCCGGGGCGCGAAGGTCGCCGGGCAAGATCGGCCTCGCCGCCTTCGACTTCCCCAGCGGCACGCTGCTCCTGACCGAGGCGGGCACGAAGAAGCGGGCGTCGCTCCACTCGTGCGGGGCGAGGCGGCGCTCGCGCAGCTCGACCGCGGCGGCCTCGAGGTCCTGGACGGCGACGCTCGCCGACGTTCGCGGCGGCGCTCCAGCGCGAGAACCACACGCTCAAGCGCGCCCTCACCGATCCCGCGGCTCTTCAGCGGCATCGGCAACGCCTATTCCGACGAGATCCTGCACCGCGCCCGGCTGTCGCCGGTGCAGCTGACGCGGACGCTGACGCGAGACGAGATCGCCCGCCTCTTCGACGCGCGACGCAGCACGCTCCTCCGGACTGGACCGATCGGCTGCGGCGCGAAGCGGGCGACGGCTTTCCCCGAGAAGGTGACGGCCTTCCGCGAGGGGATGGCCGTCCACGGCCGGTACGGCAAGCCGTGCCCCGATCTGCGGCACGCCGGTGCAGCGGATCGTCTACGCCGAGAACGAGGCGAACTACTGCGCGACGTGCCAGACGGGCGGCAGGCTGCTCGCCGACCGCGCGCTGTCGCGGCTCCTGCGGAGCGACTGGCCGCGGACCCTGGAGGAGCTCGAGGAGCGCAAGCGGAGCCAGGCCTGACGACCTCGTCGGGCGGGTTCCGCGATTGCCGTTGGCGGCGGGTCGGACGTGCGGCCTGCGCCGCGATGCTCTGCGCCGCTGCCGTCGCGGCCGCCGAGCCGGAATGGGGTGTGGCGGGCGGATACGGGTTCTCCGCTCACTTCAGCGATGGCGCGACGACCAACGAACGGCTCCTCCCGTTCGCGCCGTGGTGCGAGTCCCCTCTCAGCGCAAGACTCGAGTACGTGGTCGAAGGCCACTTCGCGGAGTCCTTTGCGCCGACCGGATACATGCTCGGGGTCGTGCCGGCGCCCTGCGGTTCGCTTCATGCGGATCGCTTCGAGCCGTACGTCCTCGGCGGAGGCGGGGCAGGCCGGACGAGCCTGCAGGAGGCGGCCGCGAGATCGACCCGCGTTTCAACTTCATACTCGAAGGCGCGGCGGCGTCCGCGGCGCCGCTCCGGAACGGCCAGGCCTGGACCCTGGAGGTCCGGCTGTCGCACTACTCCAACGCGCACACCGAAGAGCCGAACCTCGGCTTGAATTCCATCGTGTTTCTGGCGGGCTGGCGGTTCTAGGCCTGGGGCTCGGGGCAGGACGCCTGGATCCGAGGACCGTCGCGTCGATGTTGCCGCCCGAGACCACACAGACGAGCTTTCCCGGACCGGCCCGACCCGTCAGAGCCGCGGCGACCGAGGTCGCGCGGCGCCCTCCGCGACGACACGCGCACGCTCGACGAGGAGCCGGACGGCGGATGCGACCTCCTGCAGCGTCACGACGAGCGACCCGGCGATCACGCGAGTGCCAGGGGCCACATCTCCGGAAGGAGACTCCGTCCGCCGATGCCGTCCACGAAGCTCGGCGTGTACTCGACCGTGACGGGCGCTCCCGCGGCGAGCGACGCCGACGGCGGCGTCGCGGTCGCGACCTCGCACGCCAAGACCTTCGGCCGCGGGACGCAGGGCCCGAGCCCGCAGGCGATGCCGCAGGAGAGGCCGCCGCCGCCCCACGGGACGAGCACCGCGTCGACGTCCGGCAGATCCTCGAGGATCTCCAGGCCGATGGTGCCGTTGCCGGCCATGACGGCGCGATCCGCGACGGGATGGACGAAGAGGCCCGGGATTCCCGGGTAATGCCCGTGGTCGACGATGACCTGCCACCATCGGTCGAAGGGGAGCCTGACGATTCGCCCGCCCAGGCGCTCGATGGCATCGAGCTTGGTCTGCGGCGCGTGGTCGGGCACGACGACGGTGCAGGGAATGCCGAGCCGGCGCGCGTTCCACGCCACCCCCTGCGCCATGTTGCCGGCAGAGGCGGTGTAGACGCCCCGGTCGAGCGCTTCGGGCGGCGCCAGCGCCATGGCGTTGCCCGCGCCACGCAACTTGAAGGATCCGATCGGCTGGAGACACTCGAGCTTCAGACAGATCTCGGCCGAGCCATCGGCGGGAAGGCGGACGAGCGGCGTTCGGATGGCGGCGCCCGCGATCCGCGGCACGGCCGCCCGGATTTCCTCGAGGCCGATCGGCTCAATCGGATTCGTGGCGCCCCCCGCCGAACTCGACGACCCTTCCCGCACCCGTGGCGCGCGCGCGGCCGTAGATGTGCTGGGCCGGCCGCGACATCCTCGATGGCGAGCCCGACCGACTTGAAGAGCGTGATGTCCGAGGACGCGGCCCGGCCCGCGATCTGGCCGGTGACGAGAGGCCCGAGCTCGCCGACGATGTGTGCGTCGGTGACGGCGCCTTCGCGCTTCGGTATCAAGAAGTCGCCGGCTTCCGAGAGCGCCGCCTCGCGGCGGTCGACGAAGAGTCGCGACCGGACGACGGCGGCGGTGTCGAGCTCGCGGTTGCCGGCGACACTGGAGCCGACGGCGTTGACGTGCGCTCCCGGAGAGAGCCACTCCCCGCGGACGACCGGCTCGCGGGAGGAGGTCACCGTGCAGACGATGTCGGCGCCTTCCACGGCCTCGCGCACCGTCGCGCAGGCGGTCACGGCGATGCCGTGCCGCTTCGCCTCGCGCTCGGCGAACGCCTTCGCGCGCGCGGGGGTCTTGCTGGCGACACGCACGGTCCGGATGCGGCGGACGAGCAGCATCGCCTCGAGGTGCGTGGCGGCCTGCACGCCCGAGCCGATGAGCGCGACGTCGCCGGCGTCGGGACGAGCGAGGAGCCGAGTCGCGAGCCCGCTGACCGCGGCCGTGCGGACGGCGGTGACGGACGTCGCGTCGACGAGCGCGAGCAGGCGGCCGCGCCCGGCCTCGAAGAGGAGAACGGCCCCCTGATGCGAGTCGAGATCGGTGCCTTCGTTCCGCGGGAAAAACGTGACCGCTTTCACGCCCAGTGCCGCCTGCTCCTGGAGGTGCCCGGGCATGAGGCCGAGCGCGCCCGAGCGGTCGGGCAGCCAGACGATCAGTCGCTGAGGCAGGTTGGCTTCTCCGCGCGCGAGTGCCGAGAAGGCGCGCGCCATCACATCGATGCATTCCTTCATCGGAAGAAGGCGCGGGACTTCGGCCTGATTGACGATGAGGGTCTCGAGCACGCGAACCGTCCTACTGCCAGCGAAAGATCTTGAGTGCGAGGGCGAAGCTGGCGACGCCCCAGACGATGAGCACGAGAAGCGCGGCGCCGATCGCGACCAGTCCCCGCCCCTCGAGCATGACGGCGCGGAGCGCGTTGTTCAGGGCCGTCAAGGGCAGGGCCTGGATCAGCGGCTGGGCGCCCTTCGGGAACCGCTCGGAAGAGAAGAAGACGCCGGAAAGAAGCCACATCGGCACCATGACGAGGTTCATTAGGCCGCTCGCGGCCTCGAGGGTTTTCGCCCGGGCCACCACGAGCAGGCCTATGCCTGCAAAGCACAGCGCGCCGAGGACCGTGACGAGGGCGAGGGCGCCGAGTGTCCCGCGAATCGGGACGTGGAATGCCGCGACCCCGAACGAGAGGATCACGACGACCTCGACGACGAGAAACACGAACCGCGACAGCATCTGCGCGAGCAGGTAGTCGGACTTGCGCATCGGGGTTGCGACCATGAGCTTCAGGGTCTTCTTCAGACGCGCGTTGACGATCGAAAAGCCGATTCCCCAGATGCCCGTGCCCATGAGGTTCAAGCCGAGGATTCCCGGGAGCAGAAAGTCGATGTAGCGCGAGCCCTTCTCGTGGACCTCCGCGGTCGAGGCCGGCGTCGGGTCGCGGCGGCCCCGGGCGCCCTGGATCGCCGCATCCACCTCGAGCCGCGCGATCCGCGCGTCGGGCCGGGTCGGATCGTAGTGGTAGACGAGCGGCCCGGTCTCCTCGACGAGCAGGGCGATCTTGCCGGTGCGCAGGGCCTCGAGCCCGTCGGCCGGCGTGGCGTATGCGACGGGCTTGACCTTGCCGGACGCCGCGAGTGCCCCGCTGATGCTCGAGGCGGACGGGCCCGCGACGACCCCCACGGGGACCGGATCCGGCGGCCGGTCGCGGAACGCAAACCCCAGGATGACCGCCATGATCAGGGGGAACGCGAACACCCAGAAGAGCGCCTCGGGCTCGCGGACGAACTCGAGGATGCGCGCCCGGGTCAGCGCGACGAGGGGGTTCCTGCGCTCACTCATTGCGCAACTCTCGCCCGGTCAGGGCGATGAAGACGTCTTCGAGCGTGGCGCGGTGCGTCGAGAGGGAGACGAGCTTCGCACCGGCGCCGTCGAGGGCCGCGAGCAGAGCCGGGACCGCCTGCGCGAGCGAGGCTGCCGCGAGGAACCACTGCCCGTCTCGCTGGCGCCGCTCGCCGATGCCCGGGATCGTGGCGAGCAGCGCGTCGGCGACCATCGGCTCCGTCGAGAACTCGATGATGTGCGGAGCGTGAAGGCCCGCGACGAGCTCGGCAGGGGAGCCCTGGGCGATGATCTTGCCGTGGTCGACGACCGCGACGCGATTGCAGAGCCGCTCGGCTTCCTCCATGTAGTGCGTCGTGAGGAGGACCGTGCGCCCGGCCGCCTTGTACGCCGCAATCCGGTCCCAGAGCTGGAGGCGGCTCTGGGGATCGAGGCCGGTCGTCGGCTCATCGAGGAACAGGACCTCCGGATCGCCCGCGAGGGCGCACGCCACGGCCAGGCGCTGGCGCTGCCCGCCGGAGAGCTTTCCAACGCGCGCGTCGCGCTTTTCCTCGAGGGAGAGGTCGGCCATCAGCTGGTCCGGGTCGCGGCCGCGCTCGTAGAAGGATCGAAAGAGCTCGAGGGTCTCGTGCACCGTGAGCTTCTCCGTCAGACGGCTCTCCTGCAGCGAAATGCCGAGCCTCTCGCGCAGCTCCCGTTCGTGGCTGCCCCAGCGGCGGCCGAGGATCGTGACCTCGCCCGAGTCGGGCGGCGTGAGTCCCTCGAGGATCTCGATCGTCGTCGTCTTGCCGGCCCCGTTGGGCCCCAGCATCCCGAAGCATTCGCCGGGCATCACCTCGAGATCGAGGCCGTCGACAGCTTTCACGTCGCCGTAGTGCTTCTTCAGCCCGTGACAGACGATGGCGGCAGGCATCGGGGGCGAGATTGTATCGTTCCCTCTGTCTGTGCGAGCGCCGTTGGTACCGCTTCGTCATCCCGAGGAGCGAAGCCACGAGGGATTCGTTTTTCGAGTCACGCAGCGGTTGAAAAAGGGATCCCTCGGGCCCGCCGGGCCCTCGGGATGACAGGGGGGTTGCTCGGCTCGGCGGGTCCGATGCCAGTTGTCATCCCGAGCGGAGCGAGGGATCCCTTTCGAGTCACATCGTGGCTAATGAAAGGGACGGTCCGCTCAGCGGTTCGGCACGACGATCCCCTCGAACCCCGCCGCTTCGAGGCTCTTCAGGTTCGCCTCGGCGTCGGGGCGCGAGTCCAGAGGTCCGACCTTCACGCGCGTGAGTCCCTGGTAGGGCTCGAAGTACACCGTGAAGCCCGCCTCGCGCACGCGGGCCGCGTGGCGGTCGGCGCGCTGCCGGTCGGCGAACGAGCCGACCTGGACTGCCCAGAGGCCGTTCGGCGAGACAGGCTCGACCTCGACGCCCGGAGCGACGACGACGATCCGCACGCGCGCGACCCCCGGGCCGATCATCTCGATCTGCTGCGCCGCGGCGTGCGAGAGGTCGATGATGCGGCCCTGGACGAAGGGGCCGCGGTCGTTGATGCGCACCTGAACGGACTTCCCGGTGTCGAGGTCCGCTACGTCGACGACCGTTCCCAGGGGGAGGTCGCGGTGGGCCGCCGTCATCTTCGAGGAGTCGTAGATCTCGCCGGAGGCCGTGGGCTTTCCCTCGAAGCCGTCGTTGCCGCCGTACCAGGAGGCGAGGCCCTCCTCGCTCCAGCCCTTGGCGGTCTGTCCGGGCGGGACGGGGCGCGATGCGGGGGGTGGCGTGCCGTGGCGGGAGGACGCACACGAGGCCGCGACGGCGGACACGAGGACGAGAAGCGCGAGGCGGGTGAGCCGGGCGTTCACACCCGGACGTTCGCGCTCTCAGCGGCGATGGCTCCCTCGAGCGCGGGGTCGAGCTCCTGGCGGACAAACGCCTCGACCTGCTCCGCGGACCGGCCGACGAGCTTCTCGGGCGCCGCGGCTTCGCCGAGCTCGGTGAGAGTCAGGCCGAAGACCGGGTCTGCCGCGACGCGCCCGAAGAGATCCGCGGGGGCCCCCGTGCGGGCGCGGATGTCCGCCGACGCTCGCGCGTGAACCCGGAGCCGCTCATGAAGCTCCTGCCGGTCGCCGCCGCGGCGGACGGCCTCCATCATCAGATTCTCCGTGGCGAGAAACGGCGCCTCCGCCTCCAGGCGCCGGCGGGAGACCTCGGCGTGCACGACCAGGCCGCCGAAAATGTTCTCGAGCAGGATCAGGATCGCGTCGGCGGCGAGGAAGGCCTCCGGAACCGCGATCCGCTTGTTGGCCGAGTCGTCGAGCGTGCGTTCGAGCCACTGCGTGGCGGCCGTCATCGCCGTGTCGAGAGAGAGCGCGATGACGTGGCGCGCCAGGGAGCAGACGCGCTCGGCGCGCATGGGGTTGCGCTTGTAGGGCATGGCCGAGGAGCCGACCTGGGAGGCTTCGAAGGGCTCCTCGAGCTCTCCCTCGTGCTGCAGCAGGCGCAGGTCGCTGCCGATCTTGTGCGCCGACTGCGCCAGTCCCGAGAGCGCGTGCACGACGCGGTCGTCCTGCTTGCGGGAGTAGGTCTGTCCCGAGACCATCTGGCGCCGGGCGAAGCCGGCCCGCGCCGCGAGGGCCCGATCGAGCTCTTCGACCTTGCCCGAGTCGCCGTCGAAGAGGCGCAGGAACGAGGCCTGCGAGCCGGTCGCTCCCTTGGCTCCGAGGAAACGCAGGTCGGCCCGCACTGCCCGCGCCTGCTCGAGGTCCATCAGGAGGTCCGCGGCCCAGAGCGCGGCGCGCTTTCCGACCGTGGTCGGCTGCGCCGGCTGGAAGTGCGTGTAGGCGAGCGCGGGCAGATCGCGGTGCGCCAGGGCGAAGTCGCGCAGGGTCCGCAGTACGGCGACGAGGCGGCGCTCGACGAGCTCCAGGGCTTCGCGCATCTGGATGAGGTCCGCGTTGTCCGTCACGTAGGCCGAGGTCGCCCCCCAGTGGATGATGCCCTTCGCCGGCGGCGCGGCGGCGCCGAAAACGCGCACGTGGGCCATGACGTCGTGCCGGGTCTTCGCCTCCTCGGCGGCCGCGGCCGTGAAGTCGATGTCGGAGAGGTGGGCGCGCATCGCGGCGAGCGCCTCCTCGGCGATCGGAAGGCCGAGGCGGCGCTCCTCCTCCGCGAGCCACAGCCAGAGGCGGCGCCAGGTCTCGAACTTGAATCGGGGGGAGAAGACGGAGGACATTTCTGCCGAGGCGTAGCGCTCCGTCAGGGGATTGGTGTAGGCGTCAGTCATCGTCGGGGCCGGCTTCCTCCCCGATGTTGAACATGATCGGCTCGTCGTTGCCGCAGGTCAGGCAAGTCGCCTCGGTGATCTTGCCGGCGTCCATCTCGAAGATGTAGCAGGGCGTGCCGCACTGGGAGCACATGAGGTAGTCGACCTCACGATCCTCGGCGGGCTTTTTCTTCGGGGGGCCGCCCCGGGGGCCGTCCAGCGGTGCCACGCCTGCATTTTCGCACCGCGGGAGACCGGTTGCCAGCGTCCCGATCGATTCGGACATCATTTGTCCCACCGAGGGGCTACCCTGTGTGCATGGCCTCCGGCACCGTCCTCATCGGGTTGGCACTGGCGATCCTCGCCTTCGGCGGGATTGCGATGGCGCTGTATCTCACGCGGCAGAAGGAGGCGGCGACGCGGATCGACCAGATCCTGGCCGAGACCGCGCGTGCCCGGGAGGCGTCGCAATCGATCGATCGGCGCTTCGACGAAATGCGCCGCGGAATCGAGGCGCGCGTCGGTGGCGTCGAGAAACGGCTGGATGCGGGGCAGCAGAGCCTGGCCGAACATCTCGGGAAGTCCGGCCACCTCCTCAAGGAGGTCGGCGAGAAGCTTGGCCGCCTGCACGAGACCTCGCAGAAGATCGAGAAGCTCGCCGGAGAGGTGACGCGTCTCGAGGACCTTTTGAAACCCCCCAAGCTGCGCGGCACGCTCGGGGAGATGTTCCTCGAGCAGGCGCTGGGGCAGGCGCTGCCGCCCGGCTCCTTTGCGACGCAGCACCCGCTCGGCGACGGCGTGGTCGTCGATGCCGTCGTCTTCATCCAGGACCGGATGGTGCCGATCGACAGCAAGTTCCCGCTGGAGAACTTCCGGCGAGCGCGCGAGGCCGAAGACGAGGGTGAGCAGAAGCGCGCCCGCCAGCAGTTCTCGCGGGACGTTCGCAAGCACATCGATGCGATCGCCGAGAAGTACATCCGCCCCGCCACGGGAACGTGCGATTTTGCTCTCATGTACGTCCCGGCCGAGGCGGTGTACAGCGAGATCGCGGCCGACGGGGAGGACGCGGCGCTGGCGGACTACGCGGCCTCGCGGCGGGTGATTCCGGTCTCGCCGCGGCTTCTCTATGCGTACCTGTCCACCGTGGCGCTCGGGCTGCGCGGCATCGCGCTCCAGGAAAACGCCCGGGAGGTGCACCAGAACCTGGCGGATCTCGCCCGCCTGTGGGACCGGGTCGGTGCCCCGCTCGAGAAGCTCGGTGCCCACCTCGGAAACGCCCAGAAGCAATTCGACGAGACGGCGAAGGCCTTCGAGCGCTTCACGAGCCGACTCGACACGATCGCCGAAAAGGCCGACGCCGGGATCGCGGACGAGGAGTCGACGGTCGTCCCGCTGCTTCCTCCGTCCTGAGTCGCGTCGCGGGGCCCGGGCGCCGGCACCACGGGCACCGACGCGCTGAGGCTTGTGCCCTCAGTGACTTGCGAAGGCCACGCAGGTCTCTCGCCTTCCGTCCTTCGCCCGCCGTCCTGTAGTATCCGCCCTTCTCGCACGAGCCCTTATGAGCATGAAAGTCAGTTCCGAGATCGGCAAGCTCAAGTCGGTCCTCGTCCACCTGCCCGGCCCCGAGATCGATCGGATGGTGCCGGCCATGATGGAAGAGCTTCTTTTCGACGACATCCTGTACGGCAACCGGGCCCGCGAGGAGCACCGGCGATTCCAGCAGGTCCTCGGCTACGTCGCCGACGAGGTCCTGGAAATCCAGGACCTGCTCGAGGAGGTTCTCCAGGTCCCCGAGCAGCGTGGCGCCATTCTCGACGACCTGGGCAAGACGCTCGGCTGGGGACCGGACATGGATTATCGGCTCCGCGACCTGTCGGCCGAACAGCTGGCGGCGGCCCTCGTGACGGGCATCGAGAAGCCGGCGCCCGAGATCGCGACCGCGGCCGAGCTCTACGCGCTCGCGCCCATTCCCAATTACTTCTTTCAGCGCGACCCGCTCGTCGTCGTCGGCGACCGGGCGATCCGCGGCTCGATGGCTACGGCGGCCCGCCTGCGCGAGCCGCTGCTGTCCGGGTACGTCGTCTCCCTCCACCCGAGATTCTCGAACCTGGAGGGCGGGAAGTTCTGGTTCCAGGAGTTCTCGGCCGACTACGGAAAGCCGTCGTCGTACGCGAGGATGCGGCCGACCCTCGAAGGGGGAGACGTCCTCGTGCTGCGCGACGATCTGCTGGCGATCGGCTATTCCGAGCGCACGGAGAAGACCACCATCGAGCGGCTGGCGGACGCTTTCAAGGCCGCCAAGTCTCCGATCAAGCGCATCCTCGTCGTGGCGATCCCGCCGGCTCGGTCGTACATGCATCTGGACACCGTGTTCACGATGATCTCGAAGGACGAGTGCCTCGTGTACGGACCCATGATCCTGCCCGACGGGGCCGAAGAGGCCGACGTGTACGAGTGCGATCTCACCAAGCGCGAGATCACGTGGACGACGGAGAAGGACCTGCTCTCGGCTCTCAAGGCCCAGAAGCTCGACCTGAAGCCGATTCGCTGCGGCGGGGCCGATCCGATCGCCGAGAGGCGCGAGCAATGGACCGACGGCGCCAACGCGTTCGCGCTCGCGCCCGGGGTCATCCTGATCTACGACCGCAACGAGGCCACCGCCGCGGAGCTCGCCCGTTGCGGGTACACGGTGGTGGACGAGGCGGACCTGCTCCTCGGAAGGGAGGAGCTCGAGCTCTGGAAGCCGTCCAAGAAGTACGTGGTCCTGCTGGCCGCCCACGAGCTCTCGCGCGCCCGCGGTGGCCCCCGCTGCATGACGATGCCCCTGGTGCGGGAAGACGTCAAGCCGTAGCGGGAGGACCCACGGGTATGAATCCCACGCCCTTCTTCTCCTTCGTCCGGCCCCTCGCGGTCGTCGCTTTCGGTGGCAACGCGCTGCTGCGGCCCGAGGACGACGGCTCGACCGGGCAGCAGCTCGAGCGCGCGCGCGACGCCGTCCGGATGCTCATCCCGATCATCGGAAAGGGCTACGAGTTGATCGTCGTCCACGGAAACGGTCCGCAGGTCGGCGCCATCCTCATGCAGGCCGAAGAGGCGGCGGAGAAGATCCCGCCACAGAGCCTCGACTTCTGCGTGGCCCAGACCGAGGGCTCGATGGGATTCCTGCTCGAGCTCGCCTTCGACAACGAGTTGCCGCGCGCGGGCTTCCGCAAGCAGGTGGTCACGATCATGACCCAGGTGGAAGTGGACGCCGCGGATCCCGCCTTTCTCAAGCCGTCCAAGCCCATCGGGCCGTTCTTCTCGAAGGAGAAGGCCGATCTCATGCGGCGCACCGCCGGCTGGACGATGGTCGAGGACGCCGGCCGCGGGTGGCGCAAGGTCGTCGCCTCACCGAAGCCCCGGCAGGTACGAGGCGTCGAGGTCGCGGCGGCACTGATCAATCGGGGACACATCGTCATCGCCGCGGGTGGAGGAGGGATTCCCGTCGTCGTCACCGACGAGGGCGAGGTGCGCGGCGTCGAGGCGGTGATCGACAAGGACTATTCGGCATCGGCGCTCGCGGCCTCCCTCTCGGCGAATCTCTTCATCGTGCTGACCGGCGTGGACCGCGTCTCGAGAGATTTCGGCAAGCCGTCGCAGGCCGCGCTCACCGAGCTCGACGTGGCCACGGCGAAGCAGCTTCTCGCCGAGGGCCAGTTCCCGCCGGGGAGCATGGGTCCGAAGATCGACGCCGCGATCCGCTTCATCGAGGCAGGGGGCCACGAGGTCCTCGTGACGCGCGCCGAATCACTCGCCGACGCCCTCGAGGGGAAGACAGGAACGTACATCCGCCAGGGGCGATGAGCCCGGAAGAGACCCGGGCAGCCGCGATCCGCCGGTCTCTGGGAAAGGCGTGGCCCCTGTATGCCGCGGCGGCGGCCGTGGCTCTGTCCCTGCTGGCCGTGTACGGGATGCTGCATCCCCGGGGCTCGGGTGCCGCGGCGTCGGAGGCAGAGACGCAGCCCGCAATCGTCACCGTCGAGAAGGCGGAGTTGAGACGGCAGCCCTCGCCCGGCGCGGCGGCGGTTGCGTCCGTGACCGAGGGCGCGAAGATCCGGGTGCGAATTGCGGCCGGGCGGTGGGTGGAGGCGGAGACGGACTCCGGAGAGCGCGGCTACCTGCCCGCCGATTGCCTCGAGCGCGACGCGGATCGGGCGGAGCGCCAGAAGCGCGCGAGGAAACTGCTCGCGCTCGCCCCGGTTTTCGGCGTCGTCGGAAAGGACACGGACATCGTGCTGGCGCCCTATCCGCTGGCCGCGCGCGGCGGTCGCCTGGCCCAGGGAAGCGTCATCGCGATCCACTCGGTCGACCATTCGTACTTCGCCTTCGCGGACAAGAAATGGGGAATCGCATTCGTCGCATCGGCCGAGGTCGATCTGGTGCCGCCCGATCCGCGCAAGCCCGCGATCGCGGCGGAGAAGGTCAAGCCGCTCGAGGACCTCACGGTGCTCGATCTCGAGGGCGAGCCTCCGCCCGAGGAGGAGGCGGAGGCAGAGGGTGCCGCTCCCGGCGCGACGCCGGCCCCGTCTCTCGCCGCGGGTGTGCCCTCCGAGCCTGCGCCCGGGCTCATCGAGCCGCCCGTCGTGCTCTCGCGGGTGGAACCCGCGTACACGGACCTCGCGCGCCGCGCCGCGATCGAGGGCACGGTGGAACTCGAGGTATCGATCGACGCGTCGGGGAAGGTCGTCGACGTCGAGGTCGTGCGCGGCCTGCCGCTCGGCCTCTCGGAGGCCGCGGCGCAGGCGGTTCGCCGGTGGACCTTTCGCCCGGCGCGCACCACGGCAGGCGCGGTGGCCTCGCGCAAGACCGTCCGCGTCCAGTTCGTGCTGCGGGCGGGGGAGCAACCGTAGCCCGACTATAATCCGGCCGAACGCATGCTCCAGGTTCTGTACGAGGCCGACGGACGCTCCCAGGTCTTCCGCGTCCGCAAGGACGTGTCGTCGATCGGCCGCGCCAACGACAACGACATCGTCCTGAACGACTTCTCCGTGTCGCGGCGCCACGCCTTCCTCAAGAAGGAGGAGGGGGGCTGGGTCCTCTACGACAACCAGTCGACCAACGGGATTCGGATCAACGACAGGCTCGTGCCGAGGGTCGAAATCGGAGACGGCGATCAGGTCCTCATCGGGACGTTCGTGCTGCGCTTTCAGGAGGACCCCACGGCGGACCGGCCCAGCCACGGGACGATGCTCGACTCGACTTCGACTCGCATCCGGCCCATCGCCGAGTTCAACGAGGATTTCGGCCTCGAGAAGAGTGCGCCGCCGGCGTCGGACTCGACGGCCGAGAGAAAGCGCGTGGTCCTGGACCTCGCGTACAAGAACAAGGTCTTCGAGATCCTGGTCCAGGTCGCCCGGGCGCTGATCTCGGCGGACGACCTCGCCATGGTGCTCGACAAGGTCATGGACCTCCTCTTCGAGTTCCTCCCGGCCGATCGGGGGTTCCTCCTGCTGGAGGAGGAGGGCGCCCTCCGGCTCTCCGTCTCGCGGTATCAGTCGACGAAGCGGTCCACCGCGGACGGCACCACGCCGTATTCGCGCACGATCGTGGACATGGTTCTTCGCGAGAAGGCCGCGGTCCTGACCTCCGACGCGCAGGCGGATCGGCGCTTCGAGGCCGGCGACTCGATCCGCATGCAACAGATTCGCTCGGCCATGTGCGCCCCGCTCTGGAGCGGCAACGCCGTGATCGGGGTCATCTACGTCGACTCTCCCCTCCATGCGGGGACCTTTTCGGGTCAGGACCTCGACCTGCTGACGGCGCTGGCCAATTTTGCGGCGGTCGCGATCCAGCGGGCCCGCCTCCACGAGCACGTGGCCGAGCAGAAGCGCATCCGGGGTCGCCTCGAGCGTTACCACTCGCCGCAGGTCGTGGAGGAGATCATCGCCGATGCCTCGGCCACCGGAAGCCTGAAGGCGGCGCGCACGCGCGTCGTCACGATTCTGTTTGCGGATCTCGTCGGCTTCACGTCGTGGTCCGAGAAGATGCCGGCGGAGATGCTCGCCGGAATGCTGACGAAGTTCTTCACGCTCGCCTCCGACGCGGTGTTCGCGTGCGGGGGCACGATCGACAAGTTCATCGGGGATGCCGTGATGGCCTTCTTCGGCGCTCCCCTCGAGCATGGCGATCACGCCGATCGGGCGGTCGCGGCGGCGCTGAAGATCCGCGAGGAAATGGCCTTCTGGAATCAGGAGCGCGCCGGCCGCGGGGAGGGGCCGCTCGAGGTGCGGATCGCCCTGAATACCGGCGAGGCGATCGTCGGGGAGATCGGGTCCGAGAGGCGCGTGGATTACACCGTGCTCGGGAACGCGGTCAACGTGGCCGCACGTCTGGAGGAATTCGTCGCCCAGCCCGGCGACATCGTGATCGGGCCGGCGACCTACGAGGCCGTGCGGGACCGATACGAATGCGCGCAGCTCGGATTCTTCGCCCTCAAGGGCGTTTCGACTCAGGTTCCCCTCTACAAGGTCGTGGGCAGCCAGGCGTGAGCCGTCCGCCCGCCGCATCGCGCCGTACGCTGACGCATAAGCGTCGGCTTATGTAATTTTCACTGCGGCGCGGGTGTCGGGGCCGGCTCGTGCGCGTCGTGAGGCGGGCCGGGTGGCTTCGCGGCGGCTCGCAGCCGCCCGATGCGCCGGTCGAGCTCCGGGTCGTCGGGCGCGAACGCGAGCTGCTTGCGGGCACGGAAGTAGAGAAGGGCGAGCAGGGGCTGGGCCCCGTCGAGAGCACCCGTCGCCTGCGCCGCCAGAAACGGCGGAAGGCTCGTCGTGATCTCGGTCGCGAGCGGGTCCTCGGGATAGACCTCGACGAAGCGATTGGCCATGATGGCAATCTCGCGGGCGCGGTGCGCGCGTGGATCGTTGGCCCGCGCCTTCCAGAGCGCGAGCGCGCGGCGGACCTCGGCCGGCGACGGCGCTCCGGCACGCGAACGGCCGCTCTCCGGCTCGTTCGCGGGGGGAGCGGGCATCGGCGCGAGGCCGGTCTCCGGCACGGGCGGAGGCCCGGCGGTCGGAGCGGGTGTGGGGAGCGACGCGAGACGCGACACGTCCGGCTCGATGCCCGCGGCGGCAGCAGGCGTCTGTCCAGGTAAGGAGACGAAGGGCGCCGGGGCAGGGTTTTCCGGCGACACCTGGCGGGCGGCCGCAGGAATCACCGGCTTCCTCGGGAGCTCGCGGTGGCGCAGCGCGTACACGCCGATTCCAGCCAATACGATCGCCAGCGCGACGACGGCCCAGGACATGCCCGTGAATCCGGGGCTGGCGCCGTGGACCTCCGTCGGTACGCTCTCGGTCGCCGCGAGCGCCGCCGGGACCAGACGGGTGAGCGCATCCGCGAACTCCCGCGCGTCACGGAAACGCCGGTCCCGGTTCTTTTCGAGGGACTTCGCGACCGCTCCGGCCAGTCCGGGGCCGAGGGCCCGCGGCAGGTGGGACACGTCGAGCGGCGGAGGCGGCGTGTGCAGATGCTTCCCGATGTATCCCTCGGGCGTCGCGGATTCGAAGGGCGTCCGGCCCGCGAGCATCTCGTACAGGACCACGCCGAACGAATAGATGTCGCTGCGGCCGTCCACGCTCGCGCCCGCCGGAAGCGACCCGGCCTGCTCCGGGGAGCAATATTTGAGCTTTCCGAGGAAGAGCCCCGTGCCCGTCATCGAGAGGGATTCCGCGGCGATCCGCTTGGCGATTCCGAGGTCGATGATCTTCGCCTGGAGGCGCCCGTCCGGCCCCTCGCGCAGCATGATGTTGTCCGGCGAGAGGTCCCGATGCACGATGCCCTGCGCGTGGATCTCGCCGAGGCCTGCGAGCACCTGGCCCGCGACCTCCAGAGCGCGTGCCGGCGGCAGCGGGCCCCGGCGGCGCATCCACTCTTCGAGCGTCACGCCGTCGATGAACTCCCAGACCATGTAGAACGAGCCGTCGGGCTGACGCGAAAAGTCGTAGAGCGCGGCGACATTCGGATGCCGCACGAGGGTCGCGATGCGCGCTTCTTCCTGGAAGCGGCGCGGCTCGGCCTCCGTGCCCAGGGCGTCGGGCTTCGTGACTTTGATGATTCGGATCTCGTCGAGGTGGAGGTGCCGGGCCCGGTACACCTCGCCCATTCCGCCCTCGCCGATCTTGTCGAGGATCTCGTACTTGCCGTCGAGGATCTGGCCGGGCAGCAGGCGCGAGACCGCGAGTCCGCAGGCGGCGCAGAAGCGGGCCCCCTCGGCCACGCCGGCGCCGCAGCGCGGACAGGACCTGGGACCGGGCGTCATCGCGTCCATTCTAAAGGCGGCGCCGCAGCCAGGCGGGTCCACCGTAGAATCCCGTCGGTGGGCTCCCTTCCGCTCGTCTTCGTCACGAGCCGCGCCGAGAAGGCGCGCGAGGCGGAACGCATGGGGTTCGCCATCGAGCGCCTGGACCTCGAGCTGCCCGAGCCGCAGGGGCTCCACCCGGCCGAGATCGTCGAGGCGAAAGCGCGCGGTGCCTTCGCCCTGGTCTCGCGGCCCGTCCTCGTCGAGGACAGCGGATTGTCGATCCACGCCTGGGGCGGATTCCCGGGCGCGCTGGTGAAGTGGCTCGAGAAGAGCGCGGGCGTGGCGTCGCTGCCCCGTATGCTCGATGCGTTTCCAGATCGGAGTGCGACCGCCGTCTGCGCGATCGGCTACTGCGACGGCGGCGAGGTCGTGACGGCCCTCGGCGAGGTCCCGGGCACGATTGCTCCGGCACCGCGCGGGGCGGGCGGGTTCGGCTGGGACACCATCTTCATTCCCCAGGGGAGCACGCGGACATTCGCCGAGATGGCGGCGGAAGAGAAGGATCGCGTCTCGCATCGGCGGCGCGCGTGGGACGTTATGTCGACCCGGCTCTCCCTCGGGAGGCGGGACTGAGGAAGGGGTGCCGGCCGGGCCGAGCCGAGCGCTTGTCGTTTCGAGCGCAAGCGAGTGGTCCCTATCGAGCACCAGCGTGGCCTAGAACGGGATCCCTCGTCGCTACGCTTCTCGGGACGTCAGGCGGTGTTTTGCGCCTCCAGTCCATGGGATCCCTCGTCGCTTCGATCGAGATGACGACACATCGGTCGGTCCACCGATACGTCCTTCCCAGGACCGGCCCGCACGCTTTCCCACCAACCTGCTAGGATTCCTGACTTCTCACTAATGGAACTGGCGGAGGTCGTCGGACAGCTTGCCGGGCTGCGGCGCTTTCCGGTCCGCGCGCTCGGCGGCGAGGCCCTCGATGAGGCCCGCGTCGAGGGATCCGGGCTGGTGGGCGACCGCATCTGCGATCTCTACGACGTCGCGCAGGGTGTCCTGATGACGCCGACGAATGCGCCGTTTCTGCTGCGGTACAAGGCCCGGTATCTGGACGCGATGGTCCGGGGGGGAGATCTCGCGCCCTGGATTCGCGTCCGGAAGCCCGACGGCGAGGAGATGCAGTTGTCCGACACCGGCTGGCTCGAGGATTTGGCGCGCCGTTCGGGCCGGCCGGTCCGCCTGCTCGCGAGGCCCGACGCCCGCAGCGACCCCGCCCCCGTCCACGTTCTCTCGATACCCACCGTGCGCTTTCTCGAGCAGCAGTACGGCGCCCCCCTGGAGCCCATACGACTCCGCGCGAACGTGCTGCTGGACCTGCCCGAGAGCCGCCCCTTCGAGGAGGATCGGTGGATCGGACGCCAGATCTGGATCGGGGACGTGCTGCTCGAGATCGTGCGGCAGTGCGATCGATGCGTCGTGGCGAGCCTGGATGCGGAGACCACGGAGCGGTCGCCCGGGGTCCTGAACGCGATCGTGCGCGGCCGCGGCGGAATGCTCGGCGTCCGCGCGCGGGCGCTGACCGGGAATCGGCTGCGCGTCGGCGACCCGGTCGCGCTCGTCGACTGATAAACTTCCGGGCGTCCATGAATCGACCGATCCGCGTCCTGATCGCCAAGCCCGGCCTCGACGGCCACGACCGCGGCGCGAAGGTCATCGCCCGGGCCCTGCGCGATGCCGGTATGGAGGTCATCTACTCGGGCCTCCGCCAGACTCCCGAGCAGATCGTCGCCGCGGCGATCCAGGAAGACGTGGACGTCATCGGCCTCTCGATCCTGTCGGGGGCGCACAACGTGCTCTTTCCCGAGATCCTGGACCTCCTGAAGGAGCGCGGCGGCGAGGACATCGTCGTGGTGGCCGGCGGGATCATCCCCGACAAGGACATCGCACCCCTCAAGGCGCTCGGGGTTCGCGAGATCTTCCTTCCCGGCACTTCCACCGGAACGCTCGTCGATTACATCCGGAAGGCCGCGGGAGAAAAGCTCGCGCGGGCCTAAGTTTTCGATGGAGCAGCTTCCCACCCGCATCGATCCCCGATCTCCCGAGTTCCAGGAGCGCCGCGGCGCGATGGAAGAGCTCGTCGCCAGCCTGCGCAGCGAGCTCGCCCGGGCGCGGGCCGGCGGCGCGGGGCGGGAACGTCACGCCCAGCAGAAGAAGATGTTCGTGCGCGACCGGGTCGACGCGCTGCTCGATCCGGGCTCGCCGTTTCTCGAGTTGTCCCCGCTGGCCGCCCACGGGCTCTACGACGGCGAGGCGCCCGGCGCCGGTCTCGTCACGGGGATCGGCCGCGTGTCCGGCCGCGAGGTCGTCGTGATCGCCAATGACGCTACCGTCAAGGGCGGAACGTACTTTCCGATGACCGTCAAGAAGCATCTGCGCGCGCAGGAGATCGCGGCCGAGAACCGGCTGCCGTGCATCTACCTCGTCGATTCGGGAGGCGCGTTTCTGCCGCTGCAGGCGGAGGTCTTTCCCGACCGAGAGCACTTCGGTCGAATCTTCTACAACCAGGCGCGCATGTCGGCGATGCGCATTCCCCAGATCGCCGTCGTTATGGGCTCGTGCACGGCCGGGGGTGCCTACGTGCCGGCGATGTCCGACGAGGCCGTGATCGTCCGCGGCACCGGAACCATCTTTCTCGCGGGCCCACCCCTAGTCAAGGCCGCGACGGGGGAGGAGGTCACGGCGGAAGACCTCGGCGGCGCAGACGTTCACACGCGGATCTCGGGTGTGGCCGACCATCTGGCCGAGGACGACGCCCACGCCCTCGAGATCGCGCGCTCGATCGCGGGGACCTTCGGCGCAGGCAAGACGGCTCCGGCCGACCGCGAGGAGCCGGAGGAGCCCGCCTTCGATCCAAAGGAGATCTATGGCGTTCTGCCGCTCGACGTCCGCAAGCCGTACGACGTGCGGGAGGTGATCGCCCGCCTCGTGGATGGCTCGCGATTCCAGGAGTTCAAGGCCCGCTACGGCCCCACGCTGGTCTGCGGGTTCGCCCGACTCGGCGGGTTCCTGATCGGCATCGTCGCCAACAACGGAATCCTGTTCTCCGAGTCCGCCCTGAAGGCGACGCACTTCGTCCAGATGTGCGCGCGGCGCAAAGTCCCCCTTCTCTTTCTGCAGAACATCACCGGGTTCATGGTGGGCAAGGACTACGAGCGCGGCGGCATCGCGAAGGACGGCGCCAAGATGGTCCACGCGGTCGCCAATGCCGCCGTTCCGAAGCTGACCGTCGTCATCGGCGGTTCTTTCGGGGCCGGCAACTACGGCATGTGCGGGCGGGCCTACGGGCCGCGTTTCCTCTTCCTGTGGCCGAACGCGCGGATCTCGGTGATGGGCGGGCCGCAGGCGGCCTCGGTCCTCTCCACGGTGAAGCAGGAGCAGCTCGCCCGAGCCGGCAAGCCACTCATGAGCCCGGAGGAGCTGGCCGAGTTCGAGCGTCCGACGCGCGAGAAGTATGAAATCGAGGGCAATCCCTATTACTCGACTGCCCGCCTGTGGGACGATGGCGTGCTCGATCCGGCCGAGACTCGGACGGCCCTGTCGCTCGCCTTGTCGGCCACCTTCAACGCGCCGATTCCGGAGACGGAGTTCGGCGTGTTCCGGATGTAGCCGAAGCATGCTCGCGCTCGCGATCCTCCTGTTTGCCGTCCAGGCCGCGGCCGCCCAGCTCGGGTTTTCCCTCAGGGTCGAGGGGCAGACGGAGCTCCGGGTGACGCTCTCGGGCCCGGCCGCGGAGCTCGCGCCCGGAACGTTCCGCGGTGCGATCGCGGTCAACGGGTCGGCCTCGGAGGTCCCGGTCTCGGGGACCGTGACGCACGCGGGGGAGCTCTGGCAGCTGCCGGTCGTCGTGCGCTATGCCGACCTTCCCGCCGACTGGGCCGATCGCTTTCGCGCGGACGGCTTCTCGTACCGCCTCCGTTCCACCGGAGGCGGCACCGTGCGGGAATGGACCGGGACGCGCAGCTGGAAGGACGTCGAGGTCGACGGGGGCAAGGAGACGCTGGCCGATTTCCTGACGCTCGATGACGTTTCGCTGACCGAGCTGTCGCTGCTCTCGAGCGAGGCGCAGGCGCGGATGTCCGTGCGCAACCCGTTCTCGTTCCCGCTCAAGATCGCGAGCTCGGAATACATCCTGCTCGCCAACGGCCGCGAGGTCGGGTCCGGCCAGACCCAGGGGATGATCCTGCACCCGGCGCAGAAGAACGTGCTGACTCTTCCCATCGAGGTCGACCACGGGGAGCTCATTTCGGCCGCCGGCAAGGCCCTGATGTCGGGTGGCGAGGTCGCGGTGAAGCTGCGGGGCCGGCTCGTCATTCGCCTGAAGGGAGGCGACGTCGTCGTGCCTCTCGGACTGACGGGCAATCTCTCGGACGCATCATGAGTGAGCCGGCCTTCGCGAACCTGCGCGTCGAGCGCAAGGGGCCGGTCCTTCGCATCGTGCTCGCCCGGCCGGCTGCGCGCAACGCCTTCGACGACGTCCTGATCGACGAGCTCACCCGGGCATTTCGCGCTGCCGCCGGGGACGACACGGCGCGGGTCGTGGTGTTGTCGGGTGACGGTCCGTCCTTTTGCGCCGGCGCGGACGTCGCGTGGATGCGCCGGGCCGGCGGCTATTCGCGCGCGCAGAACGAGGCGGACGCCGAGAAGATGGCCCGGATGCTCCGGGCGATGGACGCCTGCCCGAAACCCGTCGTGGCGCTCGCGCACGGAGCCGCGATCGGGGGCGGAGTGGGGCTCGTCGCGGCGGCGGACATCGCGATCGCAGCCGAGGGGACGGTATTCTCGCTCGCCGAGGTCAAGCTCGGCATCCTGCCTTCGGTCATCGCACCCTACGTGCTGCGGGCGATCGGACCGCGCCAGGCGCGCGACCTGTTCCTGACCGGCGACCGGTTCGAGGCGCGCGAGGCCTTCCGGATCGGGCTCGTGCATCGGGTCGTCCCGGCGGAGTCGCTCGAGGACGAGGGCCGTCGCAAGGTCGCGTCCCTGCTGACATCGGGGCCGGAAGCCGTCGGCGTCGCCAAGCGACTGATCGAGCAGGTGTCCGGGAAGGATCCCGAGGAGGCGATGCCGCTGACCGTGCGCACGATCGCCGAGCGGCGCGCGTCGGCGGAGGCGAAGGAAGGGCTGACGGCGTTTCTCGAGAAGCGGCGCCCGGACTGGGCGAAGGAGATCGACGAATGAAGGGAACCCAACGCCGGCTCGAGTGCCCGAAGTGCGGCAAGGCCTTCTTCGCCTGGCGTCCGGACGAGCTGCCGGGGGCCCAGGTCAAGTGCTACTTCTGCGGAAACCAGTTCGCCGACGAGGCCGCGCTGCGCAAGCCGCCGGCACCGCCTCCGCCAGCCCCGGCGGCCGAACCGAAGGGCAACTGAGAGCCGGTTCCCGGTATGCAGGACACGGGATGCGGGCTGCCGGATCGGGGGCGCATGACGCGGTCGTCCCTCGCCTTGCTGTTCTGCGCCGCTACCGCGATCGCGCAGGATCCCGCTGCACTGATGGATCGACTGACCGGACCATCCTCGCGGCTCGAGAGAGATCTGCGGGTCCTCACCGACGAGATCGGCGGCCGCGTGACGGGCAGTGCCGGTTACGAGAGGGCGCTGCAGTGGGGGATGGACGGCTTCCGGCGCGCGGGCGTGGATTCCGTCGAGCTCGAGCCGTATCCGGTTCCGGCGAAATGGGAGGCGATCTCGGCTTCCGCGGCGGTCGTCTCACCGAGCGAGATTCCGCTGCGGGTGGTCTCGCTCGGTCTCGCCCCATCCACGCCGGGGGCCGTGACGGCGGCGATCGTCGACGTCGGGGAGGGGCGACGGGCGGACTTCGACCGGCTCGGCAAGCTCGCGCAAGGCGCGATCGCACTCGTGCGCTCCAAGCCGATGCTCTCGTTCGACGACCTGTTCGCCGAATATCAGGCGGGCCCCGAAACGATGCAGGCCGCGGCGGAGCACGGGCTGGCGGCCGTCCTCTTCATCTCGACGCGCCCGCGGGGCCTGCAGTACCGGCACACGGTCACGTGGGGCCCGATCGCGCCGATTCCGATGGCACAGCTGGCGCGCGAGGACGGAATGCGCGTGGCGCGGCTCATCGAGGCCGGGGCGGCGCCCCGCGTGGCCCTCGACATCCGCAACAACGTCGGTGGACCATGGGAGGCCCGCAACGTCGTCGCCGAGATCCGGGGACGCGAGAAGCCGGAGGAAATCGTGCTCCTCGGTGCTCACCTGGACGCCTGGGATCTCGGTACGGGCGCGCTCGACGACGGCGTCAATTGCGCACTCGTCCTGGAGGTGGCCCGTGCGATCGCCGCCGGTCCGCGGCCCGCGCGCACCGTCCGCTTCGTCCTCTTCACGAGCGAGGAGACGGGGCTGCTCGGCTCGCTCGGCTACGTGCGGAGGCATCGGGCGGAGCTCGATCGGCACGTGGCGGTGCTCATCCACGACATCGGCGACGGAAAGACCACCGGCTACTTCACCAACGGCCGGCCGGAGCTCGACGACCGCGTGAAAGCGCTCCTCGCGCCCGTCGCCGTCTGGGGCGCGGACGGGGCCAACGAGGAGGCCCTTCTCGGGACGGACAACTTCGATTTTCTGCTCGAGGGCGTGCCGAATCTGGTCGCGAACCAGGAGACCGAGCGCTATCTCGCGGACTATCACGCCGCGTCAGACACGTTCGACAAGGTGGACCTCGAGCTCGCCCGAAGGAACGCTGCGATCGCCGCGGTGGCGGTGATAGCGATTGCGAGCGCCCCGCAGCGGCTCGGTCCCCGACAGTCGCGCGAGGAGGTGGCGAAGATCCTCGCAGACCCGCGGTGGAATCTGGGCGGGCAGATGAAGAGGTACGGGATCTGGAATGACTGGCAGGACGGGTCCCGAGGACGGGACCGGTGACAGGCCGTGAGGCCTGTCATCTTGAGGTCTGCGCGGCCGAAGGGTCCCTTTGAGATCGGGGCTGCGTTTCGAAGCGGGTCCCTCGCCGCCGTCGGGATGACATGAAGATCCGTCGCCTTCTGATCGCCAACCGGGGCGAGATTGCGGTGCGTGTCGCCCGCACGGCTCGCGAGATGGGAATCGAGGCAATCGGCGTGTACGCCGAGTCGGATGCGACGGCATTCCACGCGCGGCAGATGGACCGTGTGGTGTCGCTCGGCCGGGGCGGACCGGCGGAGACATACCTTTCCATCCCCCGGGTGCTCGCGGCCGCGGCTTCGGCCGGCGCGGACGCGATCCATCCCGGCTATGGCTTCCTCTCCGAGAACGCCGGTTTCGCCCGCGCGGTCGAGGAGGCGGGGCTCGTCTGGGTCGGCCCGCCCGCCGCGGCGATCGAGCAGATGGGCGGGAAACTCGCTGCCCGACAGCGGATGGAGGCAGCGGGAGTTCCGATCGTTCCGGGCTCCCGCACCGGCGTTCTGGACGACGCGGCGCTGGTTGCCGAGGCCCGGCGCCTCGGCTTTCCGCTCCTGATCAAGGCCTCGGCCGGCGGCGGCGGAAAGGGCATGTCCCGGGTGGATCGCATCGAGGACCTTGCGGTTGCGCTCGACGAGGGCCGGCGGCTCGCGGAAGCGGCCTTCGGCGACGGGACCGTCTATCTCGAGCGATTGCTCGAGGGCTGCCGGCACGTGGAGTTCCAGATCTTCGGCGACGGCCACGGGAGCGTCGCCCACCTCTTCGAGCGCGAGTGCAGCGTGCAGAGGCGGCACCAGAAGATCGTCGAGGAGTCGCCGAGCCCGGCGCTGACAGCCCCGCTCCGAGACCGGATGGCGAGCGCCGCGATCGCGGCGGGCCGGGCCGTCGGCTACGTGAGCGCCGGGACCATCGAGTTTCTCGTGGACGGGAAGGAACGCTTTTACTTTCTGGAGATGAACACGCGCCTGCAGGTCGAGCACGCCATCACCGAGGAAACCCTGGGGTGCGACCTCGTGCGAATGCAGCTCGAAGTGGCGCAGGGCGCGGCGCTGCCGCCCGCCTGGCTCGACGGGACGCTCGCCCCGCGCGGGCACGCGATCGAGCTGCGGCTCTATGCGGAGGACCCGGTCGATTTCCTTCCGCGCGCGGGGCGTGTCCTCGTGTATCGGGAGCCGGCGGGCGCGGGTGTGCGGGTGGACGCAGGGGTGGACGCCGGCAGCGTGGTGGGGGTCGACTTCGACCCCCTCCTGGCGAAGCTGATCGTCTGGGCCCCGGATCGGGAGGAGGCGATCGGCCGGGCGCGGCAGGCTCTCTCCCAGTGGATCGTCCTCGGGGTGGAAACGAACTCGCCGCTGCTGGATGCGGTGCTGGCGTCACCGCAGTTCGCGTCGGGGCGGTACGCGACGGATCTCGTGCAGCGGTTGCCACGGGGCGGGCTCCCGGCGGAGCCCCCGGACGCGGCGTGGATCGCGGCGGCGCTGGCTCGATCGGCGACTCCCTCTTCCGACGCGGCTCCTCGGACGAGGACGGTCGCGCGCGATCCCTGGGACAGTCATCCGGGCTGGAGGATCGGGTCGTGAGCGCCGTTCGCCTTCGCAGCGGCGGGCAGACGCGGGAGATTCGCATCGATGACCGCACCGCCAGGATCGACGGCCGCCCCGTCCCGTTCGAGCTCCGGCATGACGGCGGTATCGAGCGTCTCGTCATCGACGGGGTGGCCAATAACGTCGTGACGGCCCGGGAGGGGGATCGTGTCTTCGTGTGGTGCGACGGTGCGGCCTTTTCGTTCGACGTCGTCCGCGGCGCTCGTCCGGGAGGCGCGGCCGAGCACGCCGGGGATCTCCTTTCGCCGATGCCGGGCCGCGTCCGCCGGATCCTCGCCCCCGTCGGGTCGCGGGTGATGCGCGGCGATCTGCTTCTCGTGCTCGAGGCCATGAAGATGGAGCACTCGATCCGCGCGCCAAGGGACGGCGTGGTGAAGAGGATGGCCGTCGGAGAGGGAGACCTCGTCGAGGCAGGCGCCGAGCTGGCGGAGATCGAGTAGATCGCCCCCGGCGCGCACCGGCAGGCGGATAATGGAGTCGATGGAGACCTGGGAAGAGCATGCCCTGCGGCGGCCACACATGCCCGAGCGTGTCACCGTCTACGAGGTCGGCCCGCGCGACGGGCTGCAGAACGAGCCCGCGACGCTGCCGGTGGAGGCGCGCGCGGAGTTCGTGGATGGCCTAACCGAGGCCGGGCTGCCCGCGATCGAGGTTGGCTCGTTCGTGTCCGCCGCTTCCGTGCCCCAGCTCGCCGACACGGAGGAGCTCTACCGGCGCATCCACAGGGCGAGCGGCGTGCGCTATCCGGCCCTGGTCCCGAATCTCAAGGGCCTCGATCGGGCCCTCGCGGCGGGGGTGCGCGAGATCGCCGTCTTCACCGCCGCGTCCGAGACTTTCAATCACAAGAACATCCACGCCGGCGTGGATGAATCGATCGAGCGGTTCCGGCCCGTCGTGGCGCGCGCGAAGGAGGAGAAGATCCGGGTCCGCGGGTACGTGTCCACCGCCTTCGGCTGTCCCTACGAAGGCCAGATCGCTCCCGAGGCCGTTCGGGAGGTCGTCCACAAGCTGCTCGATCTCTCGGTGGACGAGATCTCGGTGGGGGACACGATCGGTGTGGCGACTCCCTCGGGGGTGTACGACGTGATCGAAACGCTCTACGACTCCGGCGTGACGCGGGGCGTGCTCGCGCTGCACTTTCACGACACCCGCGGCACGGCGCTGGCGAACGTACTGGCCGGTCTCCAGTGCGGGGTCACCACGTTCGACGCGTCGGCCGGCGGACTCGGTGGATGCCCCTATGCTCCGGGCGCCTCGGGCAATCTCGCGACGGAGGATCTTCTCTACATGCTGGAAGGCCTCGGGATCCAGACCGGCGTCACGCTGGCTCGCGTCGTGGAGGCCTCGCGCAGGCTTGCTTCCGTGCTCGGACATCGTCCGCCTGGCCGGTATCTGTCCGCCGTTTGGGGGCCTTCCAGTTGACAGATTTTTCGCGCGAGTGTAACCTCCTGATCTACTGAAGGTTACCTTTGGCAAAGAAGATCCTGCTGGCTGACGACAGCCTCACCATTCAGAAGGTAGTCGAGCTCACCTTTTCCGACGGCGAGTACGACCTCGTGTGCGTATCGAACGGGCAGCGCGCTCTCGATCGCATCGGGGAAGGGGAGATGCCGGACCTGATCCTGGCCGACGTGGTGATGCCGGAGAAGAACGGCTACGAGGTGTGCGAGGCGATCAAGGCGAGCCCGAGGACGGCGCGGATCCCGGTGGTTCTGCTGTCGGGCACGTTCGAGCCGTTCGACCGCGATCGCGCGGAACGGCTCGGTTGCGATGCGATCGTCTCGAAGCCCTTCGACTCCCAGCAGCTGCTGCGACAGGTCGAGGCGCTGTTGTCGCGCAACCCCGCGGACATCCCCTCGACCGCCACCGTGGCCATTCCGACGATGGCCAACCCGATGCCGCCGCCCGTGGCGGCGCCGCCGCCTCCCGCCCCCGCGGAAGCCGGCTTCGCTCCCGAAGACTTCACCGGTTCGATCCGGACTCCGGCTCCGACACCGGGCGGGCCGGATCTCTTCGAGGAGGAGTACGGCCAGGCGGACGTCGAGTCGGCCATTGCCGCCTTCGAGAAGGCGCACCCGGAGTACAGCTACGTCGAGGACGACGCCACCGAGGCCGCGATGGACCGCGAGGCGCCGCCGGAAATGGTCGACGAGCCCGCTCCGGAGGCTGCGCCGGCTGCTTCGTGGCTGCACGAGGAGGGCGACTCCGCGGCCCGCGCAGAGGCGGCTCCGCCGCCCGCGCCCGCGCCGTTCTGGGTCCCTCGAGAGCCGGAGCCGGATCTGGCGCCGATTCCCTTTGGAGCCGACGACTCCGGCTCCCACCGCCCGACGGAGTCCGTGATGCGCGCCGATGAGGCGCCCACCCAGCAGATACCGCTCGCGGCGGAATACGCGGCGCTGCAGCGCTCGAGAGAGGCGCAGGCCGATCGGGACACGGACCCGACCGGCCCGATTCGGCCTCCGGAGGAGCGGACGGCGGAAATCCCGGTCGCGGAGATGCGCGCACGTTTCGAGCCTCCAGCCGCCGCGACGGCGCCGGTCCCTGCGCCTGTCGGCGAGGCCGGCGGTTCGGTGCCGCGCGAGATCGAAGAGCTCGCTCAGACGACCTCGATCGGGCAGTTGAAGGAGATGCTTTCCTCCGTCTCGCGCCCCGAGGGGGGGCTGACCGACGACGAGATCGATCGTCTGGCCTCTCGCGTCGTCGAGCGCCTGTCGGAGAGGATCGTCCGGGAGATAGCCTGGGAGGTCATCCCCGACGTCGCCGAGCTCGTCATCAAGCAGCGCATCAAGGAGCTCGAGTCCGGCCTCGAATAGGTTCCCGGCGAAACGGGCCCCGGCACCTCGGATGACCCGAGTCATCCCGCTCGGCTGACCGTCCGACCCCCCCGATCCGGGTAGAATCCCCGGGCGCGATTTCGCATGCCCGACAAGACTGTCCTCGAGTCCGCGGCGCCACCCTCGAAGGGTCTGGAGAAGACCTTCGATCCCACGCGCTTTGAGCAGCGATGGTACGAGAGGTGGGAGCGGGACGGCCGCTTCCAGCCGCAGGGCCCCGCCGGCTCGCCGCGGTTCGTCATGGTCATTCCGCCCCCGAACGTCACCGGGTCGCTCCACATCGGACACGCCTACGAGCGACGATCCAAGACATCCTGGCCGCTGGAAGCGGATGCGAGGGTTCCGCGTGCTGTGGCTGCCGGGTACGGACCACGCGGGCATCGCCACACAGATGGTGGTGGAGCGGCAGCTCGCGAAGGAAGGGACCAGCGCCGCGACCTGGGGCGCGGAGAGTTCGAAGAGCGCGTCTGGAAGTGGAGGTGCGAGATCGGGCGACATGATCCTGGGCCAGCTCCGCAAGCTGGGCTACTCCCTCGACTGGTCGCGCGAGCGCTTCACGCTCGACCCGGACCTCTCGCGCGCCGTGCGCCGACGTGTTCGTGCAGCTCTACCGGGACGGGCCTCATCTACCGCGGCCGCTACATCGTGAACTGGTGTCCGCGCTGCGAGACGGCCCTCTCCGACCTCGAGGTGGAGCACCGCGAGAGCCGACGGGAAGCTTTACCACATCCGGTATCCGGCCGAGGACGGCGGCGAGGGATCGCGGTCGTGGCCACCACGCGTCCGGAGACCATGCTCGGCGACACCGCGCGTCGCGGTGCATCCGGACGACGAGCGCTACCGCGGCCCTCGTGGGGCACACGGTCGTGCTGCCCATCATGAAGCGCGAGATCCCCGATCGTGGCCGACCCGTCTTCGTCGACCGCGAGTTCGGCACGGGCGCCGTGAAGGTGACCCCGGCCCACGACCCGAACGACTTCGCGATCGGGGCAGCGGCACGGGCTCCCGAGCGGTCGCGTCATCGACGAGACGGGAAGATGACGGCCGAGGCCGGGGCCTACGCGGGGCAGGACCGCTTCGAGGCGCGAAAGCGCATCGTGGAGCGGCTCCAGGCCGAAGGGCGTGCTCGTGAAGACCGACGACCACCGGTCCCCTCGGGCACTGCCAGCGGTGCCACACCGTGGTCGAGCCGCTGTCTGTCGACCCAGTGGTTCGTGAAGATCGCAGCCGCTCGCCGAGCCGGCGATCCGGGCCGTCGAGGACGGCCGCATCGTCTTCGCGCCGGAGAGCTGGGCGAAGACCTACTTCGAGTGGATGCGCAACATCCACGACTGGTGCATCTCCCGCCAGCTCTGGTGGGGACACCGCATCCCGGCCTGGTACTGCGCAGCGTGCGGCGAGATCACGTGGCCGACGAGGAGCCGACCGCCTGCCCGAAGTGCGGCGGCGAGCCTGCGAGCAGGACACGGACGTGCTCGACACGTGGTTCTCGCTCGGCAGCTCTGGCCGTTCTCGACCCTGGGCTGGCCGGACCAGACGCCGCGACCTCGCGCGCTACTATCCGACCGACGTTATGGTGACGGGCTTCGACATCATCTTCTTCTGGGTCGCGCGGATGATCATGATGGGCCTGCGCTTCGCGGGGAAGTTCCGTTCTCGCACGGTCTACATCCACGGCCTCGTGCGCGACGAGAGCGGCGAGAAGATGTCCAAGTCGAAGGGCAACGTGGTCGACCCCCTCGAGGTGATGGAGGAGTTCGGCGCCGACGCCCTGCGATTCACCCTCGCCTCGGCGCCCTCTTCCGGCCCCACGGTGTCGGTCGAGCGCGGGCGGATGGCCGGCTCGCGCAACTTCGCCACGAAAATCTGGAACGCCGCGCGGTTCACGCTCGCGCAGCTCGCGGGAAGGGAGGTTCCGGCGCTCTCCGGCCTGGCGCTCTCGCTTCCCGACCGCTGGATCCTTTCGCGCCTGGACGCCACGGTGGCCGACGTCCACCGCCACCTGGAGGCCTTCCGCTTCGACGAGGCGGCGGAACGATCTACGACTTTCTCTGGCACGAGCTCTGCGACGGCTATCTCGAGATGGTCAAGCCGGTCCTCGCGGGTTCGGCGCAGCCCGCTGCGGACGCGGCCCGGGCGGTGCTGCGGCGGTGCCTCGAGGGGGCGCTCGCCCTGCTGCATCCCTTCATGCCGTTTCTGACCGAAGAGATCTGGGAGCAGTTGACTGGGCGCCCCGGCACGCTCATCGCGGGGCCGTATCCCGAGGGCCGGGCGGACTCGCGGGATTCTGCCGCGGAAGAGGTCGTCGAGGCGCTGCGGGCGGTCGTGACCGGGTTCGCACGTTCCGCACGGAGCGCGGCGCATCCCCGACGGAGCCGGTGGCGCTGTCGATCGATCGCGATTCTCCGGCCAGAGCCCTGATCCCGGCGCTCGAGACTCTGGCCCCGCTTCTCGTCCACCTCGGCCGGCTCTCGGAACTCGCGTTTGCGCCTGCCCCTTCCGGGCGCTTCCAGGACGTCGTCGCGGGTCTGGCGCTCGGCCTCGGGCTTTCGCAGGCAGGCCAGGCGGATGCCGGCGAGCGAATCGACAAAGCGCTGGCCGCGGCCGAGGAGGAGATCGCCGCCCTTTCGGCAAAGCTCGGCAACGCCGCCTACGTCGAGAAGGCGCCGGCGGCGGTGGTGGAGAAGACGCGGCAGCGGCTGCGCGAGCTCGAGGAGAAGCGGGCGGCCCTGGCGGTCTCGCGGCCATGATCCTCTTTGCCGGCGAATCGCTGGAGCCCGGGCGCTGGCGCGTGCTCGAGAACTGCGTCTGCATGAGCTCCGTGCCGTCGTCGAACGCGCTGGCGCGCGAGCTCATCGAGGTGTACTTCGAGGAGGGGCTCGACCTGCCGACGACGGTTCTGGCGGCCGAGGCACAGCCGGCAGCCCATGGGCGCAACGGGCGCCGCTGGGAGGCTCCCGACGGACGTGGCCTGTACCTGACCGTCGTTCGGAGGGCTGCGGAGTCGGAGCCACTGTCGCTCGTGCCCATCGCCGTTGCGCGGTGGGCGCGCGAGGTGCTCTGCGAGCAGACGGGAGCAGCGATCGAGCTGAAGTGGCCGAACGACCTCTACGCCGGTCGCCGCAAGCTTGCCGGTGTCCTCGCGGAGTCTCGAACGCAGGGCGACGAGACGTACGTAGCCGTCGGGATCGGGGTGAACGTGCGCGGCCCGTCCGCCGACCTCGGCATCGCGAACGCGACGACGCTCGAGGAGGAGACCGGCCGAACCGTGCGGGTCGCACCCCTGCTGCAGGCGCTTCTCGACCGCGTGGACCGGGAGCTCGGGGCGCCACGCTGGGCCGACGAGGTGCGTCTCTGGGAGCTCGCGTCGCTGCACCATTCGGGCGACCGGCTCACGGTGCGGAGAAACGGCGAGGAGCTGACCGGCGCCTATCTTGGCCTGGACGCCTCCGGATTTCTCCGGCTGCAGACGGATGCCGGTGAGGCCCTCGTGGCCACGGGCGAGGTGGCGGCGTGGTGACCGGGCCTTCCGGCAGGGAGCCCCTGCTCGCCGTCGACGTCGGAAACACCAACACCGTCCTCGGGCTCTGGCACGGGGACGAGCTCGACCGCCACTGGCGGCTCACGACCCGCCGCGATGCGACGGCCGACGAGATCGCCATGTCGGTGCGCGGGCTCTTCGCCGCGGGACCCGCAGCCGAGCCGATCGCGGCGATGCGGGTCGTGGTGGCGAGCGTGGTGCCGTCGCTCAAGTTCTCGCTGCGGCAGGCGCTGCGCCAGATCTTCGGCCGCGAGCCGCTCTTCATCGAGCCCGGCGTCAAGACGGGAATGCCCGTCCTCTACGAGGTCCCCCAGGAAGTCGGCGCGGATCGCATCGTCAACGCGGTCGCGGCCCTGGACGCGATCGGCGGGCCGTGCATCGTCGTGGACTTCGGCACCGCCACGACCTTCGACGTCGTGACGGCACGCGGCGAGTACGCGGGCGGCGTCATCGTGCCGGGCATCGCCATCTCTGCCGAGGCCCTCTTCGAGAAAGCGGCACGCCTCTGGCGGGTGGAGATCCGTCGTCCGGAACGGGTCGTCGGAAAAACGACGGCCGGGTCGATCCAGTCGGGCCTCTACTTCGGATACCTCTCCCTCGTGGACGGGATGATCGACCGGATTGCGGCGGAGATTGGCGGCAATCCGCGCGTGATCGCGACCGGAGGCCTGGCGGAGCTCTTCGGCGGCGGAACCGAAAAGATCGGAAAGGTCGATCCGCTCCTGACCCTGAAAGGCCTGCGCCTCATCGATGAGCGCAATCGAGGAGGATAGGGCCTACTTCGAGGCCGCCGAGGCCGCCTTCATCCGGCGGCGGGGCACTCCGTTTCTGCTCTCGCCCTCGGACTTCGCGCTCCTGAAGGAATGGCGAAGCCTCGGAGTTCCGCTCGAAGCCATCGAGGCGGGGATCGACGATGCGTTCACGCGCCGCGAGCAGCGCAATGCGGTTGGCCGGGTGAATTCGCTGTCCTACTGCCGCGACGCGGTGCTCGAGGCGTGGGAACGGCGCGCCGAAACCTCGCGGGGCCGCGGGAGCACGGATTCGGTTCCGGAGCCCGACGTGAAGGAGAGACTGGGGATCCTGACCAGGAGCCTGGAGCAGTGCCGGGCCCGGCGGCCGGACACCTCCGGGCCGCTGGCGTCGGCGCTCTCTTCCATCGAGCGCCTCGCGGGGGCGGGGAAGGCGCCGGAGCAGGTGGAAACGGCGCTCGCGCGGCTGGACCGCAAACTGGCCAAGGAGCTCTACGAGGCCCTGCCGGCGAGCGAGCGCGAAGAGCTCGACCGGGAGGTCTCCCGGCAGCTTTCCGGGGCGAGCGCCCGCATGGACCCGGGCACGCTCGAGAAGACGACAAGAGCGCTGCGGCGCAGGACCGTCCGCGAAAGGCTCGAGTTGCCCCGGTTGAGCCTGCTGTGACCACGCCCGGAAGCGGTGGCCCTTCCGGCGAGGAGAAGGGGGAGGGGCGACGCGTCCGTATCGAGAAGCTCGCCCCGACCGGAGAGGGCATCGCCCGCACGCCCGAAGGGGTCGGGTTCATCGATCGGGCGCTGCCGGGAGAGCTGGTCGAGACAACACTGTATGAGGTGAGAAAGAAGTTCTGGCGCGGAAGCCTCCGTCGGGTGCTGGAGCCTTCGGGCGACCGGGTCGGCGGGACCCACGCAGACTGTGCTGGCTGCGACTGGGCCCACTTCGAGCTCGGAGCAGCCCGGGCGGCGAAACGGGAGCTCTTCCGCGAGACGATGCAGCGCATCGGGAAGCTGCCTCCGGAGACCTTCGGGGAGTTGCCCGTGGCTGCGTCCGGCCCGGGCTACCGCCTGCGGGCGCGTCTCCACGCCGCTGGCCGCGAGCGCAGCGTTGCGCTCGGGTACTTCGCGCCCGGGACCCATCGCGTGGTGACAGCCGGCGCCTGCGAAGCCCTGTCCGCGGACACGCGAGCCCTGCTTCCCCGGGCGCAGGAGGCGATCGCCGACAGCGGCGCGGCGGTGGCCGAGATCGCGATCCTCGAGGACATCGCGGGAAGGCGGCGGCTCGTCCGCGCAACGGCCGCTGCCGAGCCACGGCAAGCGGCGCGGCTGGCGCTCTCGCTGGCCGAGGAGTTCGAGGGAGTGCGCATCGCAACGAGCGAAGGCTCCGCGCTGGTCGAGCGCGGCGACCGGTGGTTGAGCCTCGCGGTGAATGGGCGGACGCACACGGTCTCGGTCGACACCTTCTTCCAGAGCAACCGGTTCCTCGTGTCCGCCCTCACGGCGGACGTGGCCGCCGGGGCGTCGACCGGTGCCCCGGGGCGCGCCCTCGATGCCTTCGGAGGGGCCGGGCTCTTCGCGGGCCCCCTGCTCTCGGCGGGATATCGCGTGAGCTCGGTCGAGGCGGATGCGGGGGCGGCCTCGGACGCCCGCCGAACGCGCGAGGGCTGGCCCGATCGCGATCGGTGGGAGATCGCCGGCGTGCCGATCGCCCGGTTTCTCGAGGATGCCGACGACCGCTTCGATTGTGTCGTCGCCGATCCGCCCCGCACCGGCCTCGGTCTGGAGCTCGCATCGTCCCTTGCTCGGCGCGCGGCCAAACGCCTGATCTACGTGTCCTGCGACCTGGCCACTCTCGCCCGCGACCTGCCTGCGATCCTGGCCGAGGGGTTTTCCGTGCGCCAGGCCGCGCTCTACGACCTGTTTGCTTTCACCCACCGGGTCGAAGCGATGATCTGCCTCGAGCGCGCAGCGTGATCCGGCCGGTCCTCGCCCAGGGCGAGGCGCCGGCCGCGCGAGCGGCGGTCTGTCTGGTCGCCGGGACCTTTCTCGGTGCGTGGTCGACCTCCGGGACGGCCGCGGGACTCGCTCTTGCCGCGACGGCAGGCGCTGCGCTCGGCATTCTCGCGCCTGCGAACCGCCGGGGGGCGTCGGCGCGACTGGCGTTCGTGACCTTCTGGGCTGCGGTGGGATTCCTGTCCGGGCGGGAAAGGATCGCGGTTCCGGCGGCGCGTGCGGGGCTCGCCTTCCGCGATGCCCCGGCCGCACCGGATCGCGCCACCCTCGTCGAGGGCACGCTGACCGACTTCTGGAGCGGGCGGCCTCCGCGCGCCCGAGCGACGATGCACGCCGAGCGGCTCGGCGTCAACGGAAGCTGGGTCGACTTTCCCGCCGAGGTGGCGGTCTTCGTGTCGGGAGAGGAGCCTCTCGGGGCCCGGGCGGACCGCGGGGCGCGCCTCCGGATGACGGGCCACCTCGAGCCCGAGGATCTAGCGGCCTCGAATCGGGAGATCACGCTCCCATGGCCCCGGTTTCGGCTTTCCGTCAAGAGCGCCAGGCTGGTCGAGCCCCGCGGCATCACGATGCTCTCCATCCTCACCTGGCCAAACCGCGCCCTGGCCGCGCGCCTGCCCCCGGATCGTCCGCAGGAGCCGGGCTTCGACCGTGACCTGCGGGGGCCGCTCGCGGCCCTTCTGCTGGGTCGGACGGCGGAGCTCGACCGAGGAATGGTCGCGCGGTACAGACGGGGCGGCCTCTACCATCTGCTCGTCGTGTCGGGACTGCACGTCGTGCTTGCCGCGGGGCTCGTCGCCTTCGCCCTCGGGCTCTTCGGGATCGAGGGCAAGCGCCGCGACGCGCTGCTCATCGCCTCGGTCTTTCTCTTCGTTCTCGTCGGCGGGGCGAATCCTCCTGCCGTGCGCGCCGGCCTGGTCGTCGGGATTCTCCTCGCGACGCGCTTGCTCGAGCGCCCGATCTCGAGCGCGCAGGCGATCGGGCTCTCGGGCCTCGCTCTGTTTCTGGCGGCTCCGGGCCAGATCTTCTCGGTTGGTACGGTGCTGACATTTGCGGCGGTCAGCGGGATCGCGCTCTTCTCACGGCCGATCCGGGCGAGACTTCCGCCGCAGCCCGAGTGGCTCTTCGGAGGCCTGGCGGTCGCGTTCGCCGCGGAGTGTGCCACGGCCCCTGTGCTCTTCTGGAGGTTCAACATCGTGGCCGCAGGTGCCTGGATCACGGCGCCCCTGTCCATCCCACTTTCGGGCGCGCTGATCGGCTGCGGCGCGATCCTGCTGGCGCTCTACGCCCTGGGCCTGCCGGCCGGTCCGGTGGCGGCGCTCTTCGCGCTCGGCACCCGGAGCCTCGAGTTTTTCGCCGAGCGCGCCGCGGGGGCCGCGTTCCTGCGGCCGACTCCTCCGCTCACGGGCGTCTGTCTGGTGGGGGCGCTGCTCGTCGTCGCGGCCCTCGGACCGCGCCGGTTGCGCAGGCCAGCGGGTGCCGGCGCGGGGGCGCTCTTCCTCGCGCTCGCCCTGCGATCGGGGCCCACCGGTCCGAGCAGGGGTTTCTCGATCGAGGCCCTCGACGTCGGGCAGGGAGATGCCATTCTGCTGCGCTGGAACCGGAGGGCGATACTCGTGGACGGAGGGGGGCCCTTCGATCTACTGGCCACCGATTTCGGGCGGACGCGTCTGGTGCCGAAGCTCCTCGATCGCGGGGTGACCCGGCTCGATGCGGTTCTCCTGACGCATCCGCACCCCGACCACGGGCTGGGGCTCTTCGCCGTCCTCGACGAGCTGCCGGTCGGAGAGCTCTGGCGCTCCGCGGGCGAGGACGACGGTGCGATCTACGCCCGGCTCGACGACGCCGCGCAAGCGCACGGCGTCCCGGTCCGAGCGCTCGAGGCGCTCACCGTTCGCGAGCTCGAGGGGGCCCGTCTGTCGGTACTTCGCTCGGGAGGGCGCAGGCGCAAGCTCGACGGCGTCAACAACCAGTCGGTCGTGGCCCTCTTCGAGCGGGGCGGACGAAGCGCGCTGCTGACCGGCGACGCGGGTGCGCCGTCGGAGGGGGAGCTCCTCGCGGCCGGAGCGCTCACGCCCGTGGACGTGCTCAAGGTCGGGCATCACGGGAGTCGGACCGCGACCACGCCGGAAATGCTCGCGGTGACGCGGCCGCGGCTCGCCCTGCTGTCGTGCGGGCGGCACAACCGGTTCGGCCACCCGGCGCCCGAGACCCTGGCCGCGCTGTCGCGCTTCTGCGTGCCCCTCTTGCGCACCGACGAACGCTCCGACGCGGGCGCCGAGGTCTCACCGGACGCGACACGGGTCTTCTGGAGAGGCACGGAGCGCCCGTGATCCGCCACGACGCAAGGCCGGTGATGCTCGTTCTCTTCGGGCCGACCGGAGCTGGCAAGACGGATCTCGCGCACGAGATCGCGCGGCTTCGGGGCGGCGAGATCGTATCGGCGGATGCCTTCGCCGTCTATCGCGGCCTCGACATCGGCACGGCGAAGCCGTCCCTCCCGCGCCGCGCCGAAGTCCGATACCACCTGATCGACGTCGCGGAGCCCTCGGCGAGCTTCTCGGCCGGCCGCTGGGCCAACGCGGCGCGGCAGGCGGTCGAGGACATTGTGGGACGCGGGCGACTCCCCATCGTCTGCGGGGGAAGCGGGTTCTACATCACGGCCCTCCTCGAGGGCCTGCCTCCGGGCGAGGCCCGCGACGATCGGATGCGGGAGGGGCTCTTCGACTGGGCCGAGCGTCGGGGGCCCGAGGCGGCGCATCGCTTCCTCGCGATCAACGACCCGGCTTCGGCCGCGCGCATACCGGCCGCCAACCTGAAGTACACGCTGCGGGCGATCGAGATCCTGCTCGCCACGGGCGCGCCGGCCTCGGCGCGAACTCGTGAGTCCGACTCGTGGTCCACGCGGTTTCATATGCTGAAAGTCGGCTTGTTTCCGGAGCGGGCGCAACTCCATGCTAGGATTGAAGATCGAGTCCGGCGGATGCTCGGAGAAGGGTGGGGCGAGGAAGTCCGGCGGCTGCTCGACCAGGGGCTCCGGGCGGAATCCAACTCCTTTCAGGCGATCGGATATCGCGAGGTGGCCGAGTGGGTGCTCGGACGCGCCTCGAGAGAAGAAGCGGAGGCGGAGATCGTGAAGGCCACGCGCGGACTCGCCAAGCGCCAGATGACATGGTTCGCGCGCGAACGCGACGCGATCCGGGTGGATCCGGAAACCGCACTCGCATCGACACTCGTCTTGCTGGACGAGATGCTGCACAGGGAGACTCGATGAACAAGGCCCCCATCAACGTTCAGGACTCTTTCTTCTACAACCTGCGTAAGGACAACGTCCCCGTCACCGTGCGCCTGACCTCGGGCGAAGAGCGGATGGGCCGGCTCCGACGGTTCGACAAGTTTGCGCTCGTGCTCGAGGTGGAAGGCCGCGAGGAGATGATCTACAAGCACGCGATTGCGTCGATCCGGCCGGAGAGCCTGCCGCCCAGCGCATGACCGGGTTCCGGCCGACGACCGCGGGGCCACGGCCTTTTTGACTGGCTCGCGCGCGCCGACGGCGCGCGTCCTCACGAATGCGTCATCGGTTCGATTCTTCAGTCCTCGTGGCGGCCCTTTTCGCCCTGGCAACCGCCCGCTGCGCGAGTGCGCCGCCTTCCGTCATCCGCGACGGGTTCCCGCTCGATCCGCGCGAGGGGCTCCAGGGCCCGTTCGATGAGTCCGTGGAGCGCGGCTGGCGCGCCGTCGCCGCGGGTGATGGGGCGCGCGCCGAGCGCGAGTTCTCGCTCGCCGGGAAGGGTCCCTCCAAACGCGCGGGGCAGATCGGGGCCATCGAGGCGCTCGTCGTGGAGGGGCTCGAGGGCGAGGCTCTCTCGCGCTGCGTGACCGCCCTGGCCGACGGTCCTCCGACGGCCCCGCTCCTCACGGCTTGCGGAGAGGCCGAGGCGCGGTCCGGCAACTCCGCGCAGGCGTATGCGCTCTACGACCGCGCGGTGGGGCTTGCGCCGGGGAGAATGGGGGTAGCGTCGCGCGCGGCCGAGTTGCGCGCCGCGGCGACGCGAGAGGTCCTGGCCGCTGCCGAACAGGATGCCGCGGAGGGTCGCTTCGACGCGGCCCGCGCCGCAGTCGCGGCAGCCCTCGCGTGGAACCCCGGATCACCTCGGGTCCTCCTCGGCGCCGCCCGAGTCGAGTGCGCGGCGGGAGAGAAGGAACGAGCGCTTCAATACGATCGCGAGGCGCTCGCCGGCGCGGGGCTCGACGCCGCCGAGCGCGAAAGCGGGGGTGACATCGCGTTGGAAGCGGGCGACTATGCCCTCGCGGTATCGGTCTTCGAGTCGCTGGCCGACGAGGACCCGCGCTTTCGGGAGCAGGCGGCCGAAGCACGCCTGGCATTCCGGATCGCAAACTGGCCCGAGGCGGAGCGCCAGGCGACGCGCGCGAGGCGAGTCACGCGGTCCGGCGCCGCGGCGATCGCCTGGTGGATGTTCCCGGAGGTGCGGGAGGCGAGGGTGACGACGAGCGTGGTGGCCGCCGATGCAATGGAGCGCCGCGACAGCCGTTCCATGACGCGCGCGGTCGCGCTCGGCCTCCTGGACGTCGATCCCGACACGCACCGTGCCCGTCCGGATGCGCCGCTGACGCGAGCCGCGGCCGCACAGATGATGCTGCGCCTTGCGGGCCTGCTCGCGGGGCCCGAGGGCGGGCTGCCCTGCACCCAGGGCTCGCCGGGACCCTGGAGGGGCGCCGCGGACAGCATTCGACTGGCGGGGCGGTGCGGCCTGCTGTCAGAATCCGGGGGCCCCTACGTGAGTGGACCGGAACTCACGCTGGGACTCGACCGACTGCGTTCCCTGTTGCCGACCGGGAGGGGTGAAAAGCCGTGATCGATTCCGCCGTGTTTCGCCGCGTTTCGCTCTTTGCCGACCTCGGCTCCAACGAGCTCGCGGCACTGGCACGTGTGGCCACGCACCGCCGCTACGCTGCGGGGGCGCCGATCCTTCGGGAGGCGGAGCAGGGCGACCTCGTCTTCGTTCTCCTCACGGGCGAGGTCAAGGTTTTCGTGGACTCGCCGGACGGCCGCGAGGTCGTTCTGACCCACCTGCAGTCGGGTGACTTCTTCGGCGAGATGGCTCTCTTCGAGGGGGAGGCGCGCAGCGCGTCGGTTACGGCCCAGACGGACTGCGAGCTCGTCGCGCTGGCGCGGGAAGACTTTCTCGCCGTCCTCGCCCACGACTTCACGCTGACCAAGAAGATCTTGAAGACTCTCTCCGCGAGGCTGCGCCGCGCCAACGACGTCATCGAATCCCTCGCCCACCAGGACGTGGGCGGTCGTCTCGCGCGGTATCTGGTCCGCCTCGCCGACGAGTCGGGCCGGCCGGCCGTTGACGGCTTCTTTGCCGTGCACCGTCCCACGCACCAGGAGATCGCAAACTCGATCGGGGCCACCCGCGAAACGGTGACCCGGATGCTCAAGCAGTTCGAGGACCGCAAGCTCATTCGGATCAAGGGCTCTACCGTCTGGGTCCCGGCCGACGTGCCGCCCGGGGCCCGCGAGAACGAGTGGAGACGCCGTTGACGGGTCCCTGGACGCTGCCCAACTTCATCACCCTCGTCCGCCTCGCCGCACTTCCGTTCTTCCTCGTTTCGATTGCCGGCGGCCGGTTCGGGATCGCGCTCGCCATTTTCGTCGCGGCCGGCCTGTCCGACGGGGTGGACGGCTATCTCGCCCGCCGCCTGGACATGAAATCGGCGCTGGGGGCCTACCTCGATCCCATCGCGGACAAGCTGCTGCTGATGTCGTCCTACCTCTTCCTCGCCATTCCGTCCTATCCGGCCCGGGTGAAAGTGCCGGTCTGGCTCGCCGTCATGGTGCTCTCGCGGGACTTCCTGATGCTGCTCGTCGGGCTGCTACTCATTCTCACGACGGGGATGAAGCGGTTCCCGCCGACGTGGGCCGGAAAGGTCACGACGGTGACGCAGATCGTGACGGTGCTCTTCGTTCTCTGCGCCAACATCTGGAACTGGCCGCGGCCCGTCCTCTTGATCGGTTTTGGAGCGGCCGCCGCCGTGACCGTGTATTCGGGCTTCGACTACGTGTTCCGGGTTGCCCGAAATCCCGAAGCCCCGGTCGCTCACGCATGATCGCTTTGAAGTTGCTGTCGCGCCCCGGCTGTCACCTGTGCGATCAGATGCGGACCGAGGTGGACCGGCTCCTGACGGGCGAGCCTCACGAGTGGGAGATCGTCGACGTCGACTCGGACGACGAGATCGCCCGGCGCTGGTCGGACTCGATTCCGGTTCTGTTCGTCAACGGCCGGCTCTTCGCCAAGGTGCGAGTACCGAAGCTCGCGGCGCGCGTGCGGATTCTGCGGGCGGCTGCGGGACAGGTCGACCTGCAGTCATGATCGGCATCGCCCCTGCCCTCGTGCTGTTGGCGGCCGTGCTTGCGGGCGAGCCGGCCAAGGCGCCGCCCGGGATCCTCCTCGAGGAGCTCACCTGGGTGGAGGCCGAGAGGGTTCTGGCGCCGGAGACGGTCGTCGTCATTCCCCTCGGGGCGGAGTCCAAGGAGCACGGACCGCACCTGAAGCTCAAGAACGACTTCATTCTCGCGACCTTCCTGAGCGGGCGCGTGCGTGAGCGCTCGGCCGTCGTCATCACGCCGATCGTCAACTACGGTTTCTATCCGGCGTTCATCGAGTACCCGGGCTCGACGAGTCTCAGGCTGGAGACCGCGCGGGACATGATCGTGGACATCTGCCGCGGGCTTGCGCGATTCGGACCACGGCGGTTCTACGTGCTGAATACGGGAGTGTCGACGGTGCGCGCCCTTGCCCCGGCAGCGGAAGCCCTGGCGGCCGACGGCATTCTGATGCGGTACACCGACCTCCTGAAGGTGATGGAACCCGTCGAAAAGCAGGTCGGCCAGCAGGAAGGCGGCACGCACGCCGACGAGATCGAGACCTCGATGATTCTCTACATGAGCCCGGCGGACGTGGACATGTCGAAGGCGGTCAAGGACTATCACCCGGGCAAGGGCGGCCTGACCCGCGACCCGAAGAAGGAAGGTATGACCTATTCGCCCTCGGGCGTCTTCGGCGACGCCACGCTCGCCACGAAGGAAAAGGGCAGAAGGGTCACCGAGGCCCTCGTCGAGGCGATCGTCAGGGAAATCGAGGCTCTGCGGAGCGCGGAGGTTCCAGCGCGTCCTTGATCGCGCGCGGGCTCGAGCCGTGCAGGCGGATGCGCCCACGTCTGGCGTGACGCCCGTGGCGCTGACACAATCGAGACGATGAGGCTGTGGCCATGGTGTCTGAGCGGCGCGGCCCTCGGGGCCGTGATGGTTTCGCAATGTACTCCGATCGTGCGCTCACCGCCGCCCGGCCAACCCTTTCCGATGGTGGGCGTGGAGATCCACCCGGGAGTGCATGTGGGGCCTCACGGTGCCACGAACACGCCCGGAGAAGCGACACCCCTGAGGACTGGCACACCGACCCCGATTTCGACCGCGACTCCTGCGACCGGGCCCGTCGCGGTGACACCCGGGCCGGCCGCCTCGGGCCCTTAGGGCGATTGTCCCGCGGCCCTTCCTTCGCTAAGATTCGCCCGGATGCGGGCATAGTTCAGCGGTAGAACGCCAGCTTCCCAAGCTGGATGTCGCCGGTTCGATCCCGGTTGCCCGCTCCATTTATCCTCAAGAACTTGCCTCGGATGGAACCTCTCCGTTCCGCTCTCGGCGCCCTGCCGACGGCCGTCGAGAGCGGTGGATCGTGTGACTGGGGTGTCTCCCCATTCGTGACCCGGCAAAGCACCACTGGCTCCGGGCAACCGACGTCGCTGCTATTTGGCGCGGCGTGGCAAGTCGTCGGCCTTGACGCCGGGCATGCCCGGCGTCTCGCTTTTCTGCTGCGAGACACCCACATCAAAGAGGAGGAACCCTACCTGCCACTACCGCCGCTGACGTTTTACGGACAGCGCCCTGCGAACTCGCCGGGGTCAACACGCCGATGTCCGTCCGGCCAAGGCGGTCGTCGCCGAGGCCATGAAGACGACGACCACGGGGTCGATCGGATGACGATAGCGAACTTCGGGATGGGTGAAGTAATAAACGAGGGGAAAGAAGATCAACGGGATCACGAGAGGAATCACGCCATCCCGATGGTCCCGGATCGCCAAATAGAGTCCTGCAAAGGCAAGCAGCGAGACGAAGCTGTAGAGGAGAACGTTCGGCAGCCCTTCCTCGTCCAGGTTCCAACGGGGAGGGAAGCCCCACAGGTTGGTCCAGGTGTAGAGAGCTCGCCGGAGAGTCAGGCCCGCGAAGCGAAGTGGCCGGCGCGCAATGACCTCGAGGGCCTCGCGCTGCTTTTCAGCCATGTACGCCGGCTCGCCAAGCCTTTTTACCTTCTCCATTTCCGCGGCGTTGTTTCCGGGGAGCACATTGAAATTGGAAGCATGACTCGTGTCTTCGCTGTTGCCGACGAGTAACTCCAGACCGACGCTGCCCCGGAAGGCGACGAAACGCCCGTAGGTTCGGCTGCAGCGCCAGATCCAGGGTCCTGTCACACACAGGAAAACCAGAGACGCGGCAGCTGCCACTGCCGTGCAATTCTCTCCGCGCCGCCAATGCCGGAGCCACACCCATGCGCCGAGAAAGGGCAAGGTGGAGAGGATGGCCGGGTTCGTGAGCGCGGCCACCCCCCACAACGCGCCGTTGCCCAGCCAGGCGACCGGGCTCGTCGACCACTCCAGGCGCAGCGTCGCCAGCACCAGGAGGCTGAACAAAAGCGTGGTCAGGGTCGTTTCCCAAACGGTCGCGTTCGCCACAGCCACCGCCCAGGGGAAGAGAGCCCAAATCCAGCCAGCCCGGACCGCGGTGGGGAGCCCGAAGACCCGGTGGGCAATGAAGAAGACCGGCAGGCACGTCATGGCGGAAAACAGGTTGTTCAGGGTGAGCATGACCAGAGCCGACGAGGCCGTATAGGTTCCGAAGAGCCTGAAGACGCCGGCGACCAGGAACGTGTACGCGGGAGGCACGAGGGTCGTGGGCCCTGTCGACTCGGGAAAAGGAGAGCTAAATCCCTGTCCGGAGGCGATGGATCGCGCAACCCTCCCCGTCTCCCAGCCGAACGTCCAATGGTCCCGTGCAGGATCCAGCCGATTGGTATAAAAAAAACTCATCACGACCAGGCGAAGCAACAGAGCCGCAGCGGCCATCGTCCACGGAGAGCCGAGCGGGGGCCAAGCCTTGACCCGCACACGCGTCGTGGCGCCCGTCACGACTCTCTCGCCGGCAAACGGCTTTTCTCCGTCGATCGGGATCGATCCCGGGTCTGAGTTGCGCAGTCCCTGGGGATCGGCCGACCCGTTACCGTCTGCGCGGAGCATCATGCGAATCTTAAGCTACGACCGAGTCACCGCGGAGGCACCGGAGGTCCGTCGGCAGCGCAGCTCAAGCCGAGTGACGACGCACCTCGCCGACGACCATCCGCTCTGGCTGGTCCCGCTGCGGGATCTGCCGTCCTTCGCAGTCCGGATCGCGAGCCTCTTCGGCCGTAGCCTGGTGTGGAAGGGTGAGCGTTTCGTCGTTGCCCCCTCGGGGCACCTCGAAAAGGAGGTTAGCCCTCCAGGGTGACGCGATGCGTCAGGTTCCGTGTCAGCGCAGGAGCAACGACACAAAGGCGCGCCACTGTGTGCCCTGAACCTCGGCGGTCCGATCCGGGTAGACCGTAACCCTGTCATTCCAGGCCCAGCCTGCGCCGACCGACAGGGAGTCGTGGACCGGCAGACGGCCTTCCAGCCGGAGCGACTGGAGGCGACTCGAGAGCGATGCCTCGGACCCCGGGGCCGATGCCCCGCTGGTCGTGTGAATCCACAGAGCCTCGTAGCCGATCCAGAGGAAGTTCAGGCCCTCCCGTTCGAGCCGCGCCAGTGAGCGCACGCCGCCGCCGACGCCGTAGTCGTAGGGCCTGCCGGCGGGAGTGTACTCATACAGCGTGTCGTTCGCCTGGAGGGCCGTGACCGGGAATCCAACCCCGATGATCTCCGTGCGCAGCTCCAATCCGCGAGGCAGCGGGAAGCGCGAGAGCAGGTCGGCCGAGAAGGCCTGCGTCGAGAAGATCTGGGACTGATTGTCCGTGTATTCGTATCCCATGAACAGACCCAGGCGATGTTCGGCGGCGGCCGACGACGAGATTCCCCAGGACGCTAGTAATCCACGCTCCTGCCAGTTGATGCCAACGGCTCCCGACGAGGGGTAGACCTCGAACAGCGCCTCGAAATAGTCGAAGGGCTTTCGGTTCTCGCCGGAAAAGGGATCGCCGTAGCGGATCAGCACGCCGAGAAGACCCTGGTTCGGGTAGAGCACGACGGAGGGAGGGCCGTCGTTCAACCGCTGGTATCCGGCGTACAGCTCGGCGGAGAATCCCGCAGGCATGCGGTCGTCGGGGTTCGGGAAGTCTTTTGTCGTCTCCCCGCGGATCTAACCGGTTGAACTCGCCCATGGGATTCAGGACGAACCCACCGAGCTCGCGCCAGAGCCGGCTGGCCCCGCTGGCCGTGTTGTCGAGGAGCATGGTCGCAAGACGGTAGGAGACTTCGCCCGTCACGGCGCCTCCGAGCGAGGTGTTGAGGACATCGTTGAGCGAGGCCGCCTCGTTCTCGCCGAAGTACTCCCACATCAGGCTGCCGGCCGTCGCGAAGAGGGCCGACTCCCAGAAGTTGAACCCGTTCGTGCGCCCGGCGTTGTAATAGATGCCGCCCTGGAACGTGTGCAGGGCCTGGTTCGTCGCGAAGTTGTCCACGTGGTCGTAGACGAGGCCTGTCTGCAGATTGGCCCTCCACGTGTCCAGCGAGATGTAAGCGAAGGGCTCTTTCAGGATGTAGCGCTCGATCAGCCACTCTCCGAGGTTCCACCCGAAGACTTCCCCGGCCGCGATCCAGAAGTGCTTCTTCGGAGCCGCGGCCGGTGCCGCCGGGCTTCCCGAATCGTATGGGGGGCGCAGCCCGAGCAAACGAGCAGGAGGCGCGGTCAGCGCTTTGGCGGCCGGCCGGAACTGCTCTGGAGCGAAGCCGTGGTCTCCTTCCAGAAAGAGACTGAATCCAGGCTCCTCGATGCCGGTCCAGCTTTGCTTGTCCTGCGGAGCCTCGGTGCACAGCTCGAGAGCTTGCCCCGGAGCCGCCGCGGCCGCCCCACCGCAGAGCAACGTCCCCGCCGCCCATAGCCACCCGACACAGCTTGAGAAGCACGCCCGGCGCAGACCGCCGTTCCGGATACGCACGTAATGAGTGTCCTCATTGCCAAACTCGGAGGCCGGGCAAGAGCGCCGATGATAGCTCAGGCTCCCGGTCTCGTTGCCGTTCCCTCGAGGCTTGATATTCTCAGATGTTGATGGTGATGAGGAAAACGCTGTTCTTGAATCCCCCCTCCTTCGAGGGGTTCGACGGGGGCGCGGGGTCCCGGTACCAGGCCCGGCGGGAAATCCGCTCGTTCTGGTACCCGACCTGGCTGGCCCAGCCGGCCGCTCTGGTGCCGGGCAGCCGGCTCGTGGACGCGCCTGCCCGCGGGCTCTCGGTGGCCGACGTCCTGCCGCTAGCCGGGCAATACGAGCTGGCGGTCTTTCATACGAGCACGCCGTCATTTCCTTCGGACGTGCGGGTGGCGGAGGAGTTCAAGCGTGCCAACCCGAAGCTTCAGATCGGGTTCGTGGGCGCGCACGTGGCCGTGTCCCCGGAGGCCTCGCTTCGGGCCTCGGAGGCGGTGGACTTCGTGGCGCGCGCCGAATTCGACTACACGATCCTCGAGTTGGCCGAGGGACGGCCTTTCGAGACGGTGGATGGAATCTCTTTCAAGGTGGACGGCCGGGTCGTGCACAACAAGGAGCGCGCGACGCTGGAGAACATGGACTCCCTGCCGTTCGTCACCGAAGTCTACAAGCGAGATCTCCAGATCGAGGATTACTTCATCGGGTACCTGCTGCACCCCTACGTCTCGCTCTACACGGGCCGCGGCTGCCGGTCGCGCTGCACGTTCTGTCTCTGGCCGCAAACGATCGGGGGCCACAACTACCGCACCCGCAGCCCCGAGAATGTGATCGAGGAGATCCGGCGGGCCAGGGAGCTTTTCCCGAAGGCCAAGGAATTCTTCTTCGACGACGACACCTTTACCGACGATATCCCGCGCGCGGAGGCCATTGCGCGGGGGCTCGGCCAGCTCGGGGTCACGTGGTCCTGCAACGCGAAGGCGATCGTTCCCTACGAGACGCTGAAGATTCTCAAGGACAACGGCCTGCGCTTGCTGCTGGTGGGCTACGAGACGGGCAGCCAGCAGATTCTGAACAACATCCGCAAGGGGACGCGCGTGGACGTCGCGCGGCGCTTCACCGCGGACTGCCACAAGCTCGGCGTCACGATCCACGGCACGTTCATCGTGGGCCTGCCGGGCGAGACGCCGGAGACGATCGAGAGTACGATCCGCTTCGCCAACGAGATCAACCCGCACACGATCCAGGTGTCGCTGGCCGCGCCGTATCCGGGTACGGAGCTGTACCAGCAGGCGTCGGCCAACGGATGGCTCGACCTGGACAGCCAGAACCTCGTCGGTTCCAACGGCGTGCAGGTCTCCTCGATCTCGTATCCGAACCTGTCCAAGAAGGAGATCTTTCAGGCGGTCGCCAGGATGTACAAGCGCTTCTACTTCCGACCCAGGAAGATCGTCGAGATGACCTCCGAGATGATCCGAAGCCCCGAGATGATGCGGCGCAGGCTGCGCGAGGGCGTCGAGTTCATGCATTTCCTGACCGGACGCGAGGATCACGTCTGAGGATCGTGCAGCGGGTCGCGTTCGCGGCCGGCGTCGTTTTCCTCGGCTGGCTGGTTTTCCGGATCGGGCCCGACACGGTTCTTCCGAGCCTGGCAGAAGTCGGGTGGGGATTTGCTCTGATTGTCGCTTTCTTCGGGATCTCTGTGCTCGCGAACACCGCGTCATTGCGGTGCATGCTTCCGGAGCCGGGCCGCCGTATGCCCCTTCGGACGCTCGCGCCGGTACTGGTCGCAGGCGACGCCGTCAACGCGGTGACACCCACTGCAACCGTCGCGGGGGGTCTCCTGCGAGTCTCGCTACTTACCCCGGGGATCACGACCCCCGGGGCTCTGGCGGCGGTCGGTCTGGCCGCGATGACGCAGTTCGTAGCTCAGGTCCTGTTCGTGTTGTCGGGCCTGCCCGCCGCTCTGACCCAGATTTCAGACACGCGGCTGCGCTCCGGACTGATGATCCTGTCGGCCGTCCTCGTGTTCTTACTTTGCGCGGTGCTTTTTCTCGCCTGGTCGCCCGCGGCGTGGCGCACCCTCGAGAGCCTGCTGTGCCGGTTCGGCCTGTTTCGCCGGTGGTGGGCCTCGGGCGGCGCGCGACTGCGTTCGTTCGGAAGCCAAATGCTCGCGTCATTGCGGTCGCGGCCCGCCGACTTCGCCCGGTCCGTGTTCTTCGCGTACATCGGGTGGTTCTGGGGGGTCGTGGAGACCTTCCTGATCCTGCGCATGCTGAAGTCGCCCGTGGATTGGCGTCGGGCCTTCTCGATCGAAACGCTTGCGGTCACGATCGAGGGCATTCTGTTCTTCGTGCCCGCCAAGATGGGCACCCAGGAGGGCGGCAAGGTCCTGATCTTCAAGGCCATGGGCCTCGACCCGGCCAGGGGGCTCGCGCTCGGTCTGGTGCGGCGCGTGCGCGAGCTCGCGTGGGCAGCCATCGGCCTTTGCCTGCTGGGCGTGCTGTCCAGGGCGCAAGCGCGGCGCGGGCAGAAGCCGGCTGTCTCAATGAGCAGGAAGTCGCGGACCGCAGGTCTAAAAAGGATGGTCGGCTTCGACGATTCATCGCCTTCTGAGAAACGAGAAGTACGTCGAGCGATGGATCTGAAACCGTAGCCCTTGTTGGTCGAAGGACCAAGCCGGGCGAGTCGAAGGTGACCGTGGATGACGAGCTCGGTGCACTGCGCGCGGCGCACCGGCTCGCCTTGAGGCAGGGCCGCCTTTCGAGGATTCCGCACATCCCGTTCTTCCCTATCCGCAAACACGGACCGAACACGGACACTCAGGGTTCTGATGCGGGGGAGGGGTCAACCAAGAAGCGTCTGTCGTGGACTTTCGTCGGTTGTCGTCAAGACACGGAGAAAACACGGAGAATCTGGCGAATCAACGCCGGCTCAGGAGCGTCATCTAAAGTCGACTCGAGAGGAAAAGTGCCGATAGCGATCGCCGGACCGGCGGGATCGTGCTTTGTCAGAGGGTTCGCATCTTCCAAACACAGATTTTTCACCAGTTACGACATGCGGACAGTCTCAACCCCTGACCAAGTCCACGCCTGCCGGATGATTACCAAGGTGCATACAGTTTCGATCGTCGCGAAGAACACGTACGCTGGATAAATGGGGTCCCGAAAGTCACCGTTAGTCAGAGGCAGAACGAATGTCAGGAAACCGTTTACAAGGGTCAGAATGCCACCAGCGATGATATTCGCCAGCCGGTTCGCTCTAAACGGAAGCAGTCGACACGCCAGAATCATGGCGATGGGTATTTCCATCAAGACCGCTGAACCCAGAAGAGCCCATTGTGGAAGGTGTGGGGCTGAATTCGGCGAGCCAACGAAAGCGAACAGGGCAAGCACATCCGCATACAGGTAGTTTAATAACGCGAAGAGCCAGAATAGAGACAACCGCTCCCTTGTGTCATGCATGTCGACCTCCTACGGAACTAGCCCCGACCTTTGGCGCGAGCAGCGTCGCGAAACCGAAGATTGGGCTCCGTCCTCACTCCGATCGCAGCGCTTGGATGACGTCCACGCGCGACGCACGGACGGCGGGCAAGAGCGACGCGAGGATCGCCGCGGCCGCTAGAAGCGCAGCCGCTCCGGCGATCGGCAGCACGCCCGGCATCTGAGCCACGCCGAACAGCCGGCTCGCGACCCAGGCCAGCGCGATCCCGCCGAGGCCGCCGACCAGGATTCCGGCGGAGGCGATCACGGCGCCCTCGCGGAGAACACTGGCCCTGAGCTGGCGCGGCTCGCATCCGACCGCGAGCCGGATGCCGAACTCACGGGTCCGAGCGCCCACCGAAAACGCCAGCACGCCCGCGACGCCGACGACCGCGATGAGCAGCGCGATGCCGCCGAAGGCCGAGAACACGAACGCGTTCAACCGCTGCGGCGTCAGCACCTGGGTGCGAACGTCCGCGAGCGTCGCCGGCCGCTCGACCGCCTGGTCGGCGGAGAGGTCGTGAAGCGTGCGCGTCACGGCCGGGACGAGCGCGTAGGGATCTGCCGCCGCGCGGACGAACAGGCGGCTCGGTTCGCCGAGCTGCCACCACGGGAGGTACACCGTCATCGTCGGCACCTGCACGACGTTCTCGTCGTCCACGTCGGCGACGACGCCGACGATGCGGCGCGGGCTGGGCTCGAAGCCGCCGTCGAGCCAGAGGTGTCGGTTGACCGCCTCGCCCCTGGGGAAGACCCGCTGCGCCACGCTCTGGCTGACGATGGCGACGGCCTCGGTGTCGGGACGGTCCCCGTCCGTGAAGTCGCGGCCGGCGACAATCGGGACACCGAGCACGGCGAAGAATCGAGGCGAGACGGGACGGAACATGCAGTTCGGGTTCTCCTCGCCGCTGGCGGGCTGGTACCCCTCGAACCCGAACTGGAGCTTGGTGTGTCTGAACTCGTCGCGCCAGGGCACGACCATCCCGGACGCGACGCCCTCCACACCCGGCAGTTCGCCGATCCTCCGCATGGCTTCCCGGACGAAGTTGTTGGTCGCTTCGCCGCCGGCGCCGGGCGCTGGAGGCGGGACGTCGACCGCCAGGACCTGCCGCATGTCATAAGCGGTGTTTGCCGTCGACATCGCATTCAGCGTCGCGACCAGCATGCCGGCGCCCACGAGCAGCAGGAAGGAGCATGCGATCTGCGTCGCTGCGAAGATCTTGAGACGGCGGTTCGTGCCCGGCGTGATCCGAATGCCGGCGGCGGCGGGGCTCAGAGCGCTCGACCGGTCGAAGGAGGGGAGCCGCGGCACATACGCGAGCAGCACCGCCGCCACCACGGCCAGCCCCGCGCCGAGCCAGAGCACGCTGCCGTCCACCCTGGCCTCCAGCGCGCGGACGGAGAAGCGCGCGGCATACCGGGCCGCCACGGCCACGAGCGGCCTCGCGAGCAGCAGCCCGAGCGCGGCCCCCGCGACGCAGAGGACGAGGCTCTCCGCGAGCAGAGTGCGCCGGAGTGCGCCCCGGCTGGCGCCGAGCGCGGCGCGCACGGCGAGCTCGGATTCGCGGCGGACCGACCGGCCCAGAATCAGGTTGGCGACGTTCGAACAGGCGATCACGAAAACGATCGCCGCCGCCGCCAGGAGAAGCAGGAGGATCGTCCGTGCGGGCGACGCAATCTGGTCGCGGAGCGTCTTGACCTCGATCCCGACCCGGTCGCGCGCGGAGTACGACTCCGGATGCGCGTGGATCATCGACGCATGAACGGCCTTCAGCTCGGCGCGGGCCCCCTCCAGCGTGGCGCCCGGCGCGAGACGCCCGAAGAGCTCGGTCATGCGGTGCCAGCGTTCTTTCTGCATCGTCGCCCCGAGGTGGTGCGGGCTGGTCACGACGTTCGCGATGATCTGAGTCTCGGCCGGGTAGGGAACCGAGGGTTCGAGGACGCCGACGACGGTCGCGTTGCCGGGACCCAGACGGATGACCTTGCCGACGACCGCCGGATCGGAGTGGAGGACCGTCGTCCAGAAGCGGTGTGTCAGGACCGCGACCGGCGCCGCTTTCGGGCCGTCGTCGCCGGAGTTGATCAGGCGGCCGAGCACCGGGCGAAGCCCCATGACGTCGAAGAAGGATCCGTTGACGACTCCTGCCGTCACGACGCGGGGCTCCCCGCCGAACCCGACCAGCGTGAAGTCGAGGGTGGAAAAATCGCCGAACGCGGAAATCGACTTCACGCGCGACTCGAGGTCGCCGATCTCCGGCATGGAAAAAGTGAGGTTCTCGGTCCCGATGCCCGGGGCGGTCTGGCGGATGTAGAGCAGCCGATCCGCATCCCGATTGACGAGCGGACGCAGGAGCACGCTCCGAACGACGCTGAAGATCGCCGCGTTGGCGCCGATGCCGAGCGCGAGCGTCACGACCACGGTGATGGCCAGTCCCCGGGCGCGCAGAAGAGAACGCAGGCCGATTCGCACTTCCTGGAAGAGCAACAGCATGGCGTCGGACCAGCGGCTGTACCAGACCCGATGCATCGAGTCGCGGACGGCCGCCATGGACCCGAATTCCTCGAGGGCGGCTTGCCGGGCGGATTGTGGATCCTCGCCACGCTCGATCCGTTCCCGAATGCTCAGCTCCAGGGCGCTGCGGATTTCGTCCTCGAGGTCGCGGTCGTCGGGTCGCATGGCTGCTCGGCTATTCCTCGGCGGCCGGTGCGGGGTTCATGATCCGGCCGATCGCGCGGACGAGCTGTGACCAGCGGTCCTGCTCGCGGATCAGTTGGGCCCTGCCGGAGGGTGTGAGACGGTAGAACTTCGCCCGCTGATTCGCCTCGCTCACTCCCCACTCGGACTTCAGCCATCCCCGCTTCACGAGCCGGTGCAGGGCAGGGTAGAGCGAGCCGGTCTCGACCCTGAGCAACTCCTCCGACTGCCGGCGGATGGCCTGGCCGATCCCGTGGCCGTGCTGAGGTCCCCACCGGAGGGTCCGCAGGATGAGCATGTCGAGGGTGCCCTGGAGGAGCTCGAGGCGCGGATCGTCGGGGGTTCTGGTCATTGTCGTAGACCGTCTACTACCCTGTACGTAGAACGTCTACGGCTTGTTTCAAGCGGGCGCCAGGTAGCTGCCGAAGGCAGCGCGGGCATACAGCCCTCCAACGAAGTCCCGATCCGCAAACACGGAGAATCAGGGGTCCAAGGCGGGGGAGGGATCAGCTAAGTCATTGGAAAATATGGTGCGCCCGGCGCGATTCGAACGCGCGACCTTTAGCTCCGGAGGCTAACGCTCTATCCGGACTGAGCTACGGGCGCAAAGAGCGACTCGAGAAACTGCTGGGGTGAGTGGAGGGATTCGAACCCTCGACATCCAGATCCACAATCTGGCGCTCTAACCAGCTGAGCTACACCCACCGTGGGCGGGCGAGTCTAAAGGAAGGGGGGCGGGGGGTCAAACCCCGTCGCCTCCGCTTGCGAGGGGCCTGCGCCCTTCGGGCGCACCGGCGAGCGGCTCGCCCGGGTGCGGGCTCGACCGCTCGCCTGGCCCCTCGCGGCGCTGCGGCTCCCGCGGCGTGAGCCTCCTCCCTCCCTTCGGTCGGGAGACTTCTCACGCCGCGAGCTCGAGTTCGTTCGCGTCGCTATCTCTTTTCCGGCCCTTGTGTTTTCGGCCAGGACCTTGAGCTCGATGCGGGCCAGGGCGTAGGCCGAGCGGGCGACGTCGCCGTAGACGATCAGGCGCACGGGGCCCTCGTTTTCGGGCAGGGGGCCGGCGGACGTCTCGGCGACGAGGAAGACCTTCGGGTTCGAGCGGTTGGTCCAGAGCTCGCCGACGGAGAACACGACGGTGTACCCGTCGCGCGCGGCGGCCAGGACGACCTCGCCGGCGGCCTTGCGCTGGCCGGCCATCGTGCGCAGGTCGAGCCCGCCCTTCTCGAGCACGTCGAGCAGGGCGACGCCGTGGTAGACCTTGACGTTGCCGTCGGTGTCCTCGAGGCGCACGTCGCGCGAGTCGCGCCCGAGCAGCGACGCCGGCGCGATCGGGCGATCGGGTGCGCCGGGCACGCGCAGTACCGGCGGCTCGGCGGCGGCGAGCAGGCCGGCGGCGAGAAACAGGGCGGCGATCGAGATTCCGCGTCGGGGCATCGAGCTGGGCTCGATTCTACTCGTTACGGGCGCTCGTCCGCGATCATGTCCTCGAAGGTCTCCCGCCGGCGGATGAGCCTTCCGGCGCCGTCCTCGACGAGCACCTCGGCGGGCCGGGCGCGGAAGTTGTAGTTGGACGCCATCGCGAATCCGTAAGCGCCTGCGTCGCGGATCGCGAAGAGGTCGCCCTCGTCCGGGCGACCCATCTCGACGTCGCGGAGGAACGCATCGGCGGTCTCGCACACGGGGCCGACGACGTCCGTCCGGATCGTCGCGCCTCCGGAGGAAGAGCCGACGCGCTCGATCGGGTGCGCCGCCTGGTAAAGCGCCGGCCGCAGGAGGTCGTTCATTCCCGCGTCCGTGATCACGAAGCTCCTGTCCCTCTCTTCCTTGACGTAGAGAACCCGCGTGAGCAGGACGCCGGCGGGCCCGGCGATCGCGCGCCCGGGCTCGATCAGCACGCGCAGGGGCTGGGCCGTGAGCACCGGCAGGACGGCGGCGGCGTACGCCTCGGGAGTCAGGGCGCCTTCGCCGATTCCGATGCCGCCGCCGATGTCGAGCGTCTCGAGCGGAAACCCCTCGGCGAGGAGGGCCGTCGACAGCGACGAGAGCTCCCGCGCGGTTTCGGCCAGCGGACCTGGCTCGAGAATCTGGCTGCCGATGTGGGCCTGAAGGCCGACCATCCGCAGATGGCCCAGGCCGCGCGCCTTCGCGAAGATCTGACGCGCGCGGCCGATGTCCACGCCGAACTTGTTCTGCTTCAGGCCCGTCGAGATGTAGGGGTGGGATCGCGCGTCGATGTCCGGGTTGACGCGCAGGGCGACCCGGGCCGTCACGCCGCGCGCCCTGGCGAGGCCGTCGATCTTCTCGATCTCGCGCTCGGACTCGGCGTTGAAGGCGAGAATCCCGGCGGCCACGCCGGCATCGATCTCGGCGTCCGTCTTGCCCACTCCCGAGAATACGACGCGGTCGGCCGGGATCCCGCACTGGAGCACCGCGCGCAGCTCTCCTCCCGAGACGACGTCCGCCCCGGATCCGAGGCGCGCCAGGCGCGTCAGGATCGCGAGGCTCGAGTTCGCCTTGGCGGCATAGCAGACCAGGTGCGGCACCGGGGCGAAGGCCGCGTCGAACCGGCGGAAGTTCTCGGCGATCTGCGCCCATGAGTAGACGTACAGCGGCGTGCCGAACTCGCGCGCCAGCCCCTCGAGCGAGACGCCGTCGCAGGTGAGCTCGCCGCCCCGTCGTTCGAATCCCGCCGCCACGTTGGCGGGGACGATAGCAGATGGCCCGGGGACTACCGATCCGTCGCCGCCGGGAGAACCGAGTGCCGCTCGCCCGTCAGCGGGTCGAGGCGGACGAGGGAGCGCTGGTCGGGGCCGTAGAAGAGCTTCGTCGCCTCGCTGCCGAGTCCCGGGCGCGCGCCGAAGGCCCAAACCGGGGAGAGACCGTCCGCGACCTTTCGAATCGAGCCCTCACGCAGATCGGCCAGCCAGATCGCGCGCTTCGAAAGATCGTCGGCGCAGCCGACGACGAGCCGATCCGGCGCGGCTTCACCGCCGATCAAGACCTTCGAAATTGCGTGGCCCCCGCCGCAGTCGGGGGGAAGGGCGATCGTCGTCTGCTCTCGCCCGTCCGAGTCGAACACGCGAAGGCGGCTCGCGTCCTCGGTCATGACGATGCGGCCGTCCGGGAGCATCCAAGCCCAGCGGTGGCGATCCGACCCTTCGTCCAGGCTCGCCAGGAGCGCGCCGGTGGCGCCGTCGTACAGGCGGACCCCGCCGCCGATCTTGAGCAGCCGCGAGCCGGAGCTGTTCGTCACGAAATAACGCCCGACGAGGCCCTCGATTTTCCCGAGCCGATCGAGCGTTCGGGGTCCGGCGTTCAGCTGGAAGATCTCGATCGCCCGGTCGCCGACGCGGTAGGCGCGGAAAGCGTCCGGACTGACGAAGAGGCCGCGGATCTCCTCCTGGTCGCCCAGGGGGAGGTTCGCCGAGACGAGCGTGCGCTCGGAGGCGAGATCGTGAATCGCGAGGACACGGTTCTCCCACGTCGCCAGGCGCGAGCCGTCTTCCGACAGCTCGAGAAGCGAGGGATAGCCCTCGATGAGGAGCCGGGTCGCCACGGGCTTTGCGCTCGGATCGTCGAGCGCCCGAATCCGGAGCGGATGAGTCGGAGCGCCGCCATCGCCTCCTTCCACCCATGCGGCTCGTTTTCCGTCGCCCGACAGTACGGGACCCCGCCAGTCTACGGTTCGGGTCCGTTCGAAATGGCCGGTCGCAGTGTCGTAGAGGAGCTCGGCGCGCGCGCCGCGAGCCTTGCCGGAGATCTCGATCCAGGGTCCCCGGTCGGCGGGCCGAAACCAGAATCCGTTGCTCACGACCGCCGACGGACCGGCCGATATGACCCACACGGCGTAGAGATTCGCAAGCACGACCGCCGCGGCCAGGATCGTCCAGAGCACTGCCGAGAAGGCGCGGTGAGCGGCGCGAATGTCCGTGCGTCCGCGGGCCACAGAGGCCTGTCCGGCCGCGAGAAACGCGACGCCGGCAGCTCCGGCCAGGCCGAACAGAACGCCGACACGAGGACCGGACGCGAGGAATTCCGGCAGCCGGAAGACCGCCGCCGCGCCGCCGAGGATCACGGCGGCGAACAGAAGGGCGTCGAGAACGAGCCTCGGCGAATGCGAGCGAAAGATCAGGGTCACGCCGTGTGCGACGGAAAACACGACGGGGACGGCGAGGACGAATCCGAGGGCCGAGAGATTCTGATACCCGGGATCGCGGACAAGCTCGCTCCAGAGGTTGGGTGTCCCGACGAGCCGAGCCGGGAACCAGACGATCGCGGCCGCCGACAAAGCCAGGATCGTTGCCGCCCCGGCGCTGCCGAGCCAGAGCGCGCTCCCTGAGACCGGTCGAGCGAAGTCGAAGCCGATGCGCCGGGACGCGATGCTTGGAACGAGCAGCGAAGATCCCAGGGCGAGCGCGAAGCCGAGCGCGAAGGCGACCGCGATCAACAGGGCCGCCCCACCGCGCAGGTCGGCCGCGTCGTGCCCGGAGCGGCCGCGAATCAGCGGCAGAACGAGCGGGACCAGCGATGAGACCGCCGCCGCGTAGAGGATCGCTCGCCGTTCCAGGATCTCGCGCCGGGCGATGGCGATGAATGCCTTCATGTCGTTCTTCCTTTCTCCTCGCCGGCTCTCTCGTTCCCGACCAGTGCGAGGAAGATCTCCTCGAGCGGCAGGGCCTCGGCAGCGGCGTTCTCCACGCCGTCGATCGCGCGGAAGTGCTCGAAGGCCGTCTCGTCGAAGTTCGAGACGATGGCCTCGATGCCCCAGCCACGGACCCGGACGCGCTCGGCATGGAAGGCGTCGAGCTCGGTGCCGAAGGCCGTGCGCGTCTCGGTCAGGCGATTGGCGTAGCGGATCCGCCGGAAGCGGGCCTTGAGGGACTCCATGTCCTCGTCGAGGACGAGGCTTCCCTCCTTCAGGATCCCGGCCCGCGTGGCGATGCGCTCGAAGCCGGCGAGGTCGTGCGTCGTCAGAAAGACGGTCGTTCCGCGATCGGCCAGCTCGCCGACGATCTCCTCGTAGAGGGCGCTCCGGGCGACGACGTCGAGCCGAGCGTCGGGTCGTCGAGGACCAGGAGCTCCGGGGCGTGCCCGAGCGCGAGCGACAGCAGGACCTCGCCCTTCTGGCCCTTCGACAGCCGGCCGAACGGCGTCTTGTCCGGAACGCCGAACCGCGCCAGACGCGACGAGACCGTCGCGGCGTCCCACCGCGGATAGACGCGCCGGCAGAAGTCGGAGAGCTCGCGCGCCGTCATCGCGGGCGGCGCGTCCGGCTCCTCGGGAACGACGCCGATGCGGGCCATCGCGGTCTTTCGGGTCGTCCAGGACTCGCCGCCGAAGAGGAGCGCGCGGCCGGCCGACGGCTTCTGCTGCCCGAGCAGGCACCGCACCAGGGAGGACTTGCCGGCGCCGTTTCGCCCGAGGAGGGCGTAGACGGAGCCCGGCGCGACGGCGAGGCTCACGTCGCGGCAGGCCGTGGCCCGTCCGTATCGGACGGTGAGGCCCTCGATGCGGATCGGGTCCGTCACGACTTTCCCCCCTTCTGCCAGGCGGCGCGCAGCGCCTCCGCGGCCTCTTCGCGCGCGACGCCGAGAGTCGACGCGAGATTCGCGTAGCGGGCCGCGGCGTCACGGAGAATCCGTGCCCTCTCCGTCCGGCTCATGGCGGGCGGGGAATCGGCGACGTAGGTGCCATCGCCCCGCCGGACCGTCAGGACTCCCGCCTCCGTCAGGCGCTGGTAGGCCTTGGCGACGGTCGCGGGATTGATCCGCAGGTCCCGGGCGAGGTCGCGTACGGAAGGCACGGCCGAACCCGGCGCGAGCGCGCCCGAGGCCACCAGCCGGCGCAGCCCCTCCTCGATCTGGCTCCAGATCGGGGTGGCGTCGGAGGGGTCGATGCGCAGCACAGTATTAGTGTACTAGTACACTAATACGCTGTCAAGAGACCGGGGTCTCCCCGGCCGCCATGCTCTGGCGGAAGTCGATACTGGCGCAGGAAGGGCGCGCCGGCGGCGATGGCGCCGGTGATGACGACCGTCGCGATGCCGCCCGAAACGACCGACACCGTGACCCCGACGACGGCGGAGGCGAAGAGCGAAGCGACGACGCCGGCCTCGAGCTCGCCGAGCTGCGGGCCACCCATGAAGAAGATCATGTTGACCGACGTCATGCGGCCGCGAAGGCGGTCGGGCGTGATGAACTGGCGCAGCGTCTGGCGGATCACGGTCGAGATCGCGTCGGCGAAACCCGTGCCGGCGAGCGCGATGAGCGTCAGCCAGAAGCTGCGGGAGAGTCCGAAGACGATGGTCGCGGCGCCGTAGGCCGCGACCGACACGAGGAAGATCCGTCCCTGCCGCGGCGGCAGCGGCCGGATCGAGAGGAGAAGCGAGCCGAGAAGCGCGCCCACCGCGGGCGCCGCCGCGCAGAACGCCGTAGCCCTTGGCGCCGACCCTCAGAACCTGGTCGGCGAAGATCGGAAGGAGCGACGTCGCGCCCGAGAAGAACGTGGCGAGAAAGTCGAGCCCCATCGTCCACACCATGAGCGGCGTCGTGAAGACGAACCGCAATCCTTCGCGCAGCGCCGACCATCCCTCGGTCTGCGCGCTCTCGACGGTTGGCGCCCCCGAGGTGTGCATCGTGACGAGCGCGTAGATGACGGCGAGAAACGAGAGCGCGTTCAGGAGATAGATGAGGGCGAGGCCCCGCGTTCCCTCGCCGACGTGCGCGATCATGAGCCCCGCCAGCGCCGGCCCGCCGATGAGCGCCGCCTGGAACACGGAGAGATTGAGCGACAGCGCGCCCGGCAGGTCGGCGGGCGGAACCAGGCGGGGGATGAGCGCCTGGCGCGACGGCCCGTCGAAGGCGACGGCCGAAGCCGAGAGGGCGTTGAGGGCGTAGAGCATCCAGAGCCTTTCGCGTCCGGCGAAAGTCGTTCCCCAGAGGGCCAGGGCCACGGCAGTCATCGCCATCTGCGTGATCACCATGACGCGGCGCCGGTCGTGCCGGTCGGCCACCACGCCGCCCCAGAGGGAGAACGCGACGATCGGCACGACGCGCGTCAGCCCGACGAACCCGAGGGCGAGCGGCGATTTCGTCAGCAGATAGACGTGCCAGTTGATGGCCACGACCTGCATCTGCGATCCCGTCAGCGAGACGAGCTGCGAAAAGATCAACCGCCGGTAGTCGCGATGCGCGAGCGCGAGGTAGGGGGCCCGGGCGGTGTGAGGCGGCACGCGCGGGGGATTCTAAGGGGTCGCGGCGCCCGCGTCCGCGCGCACGGCTCGCACGATGTACCGCTGCGGGGCGTGGCCGACGAAGTAGAAGGGATAGCAGGCGACGAGCGTGATGGCCGGCGCCGGCGTCGGGTCGAGCACGTACACGTCCTCGGGCTGGACGATCCAGATGTCGTCCACCCGGTAGGTCTCGCGGCCGTCCACCGTCTCGAGCTCCATCGCGTCGCCCTTGACGACGTCCTTCAGGCCGCGGAAGAACCCGTCGCGGTGGCCGGCGATGCCGACGTTGCCCTTCTGGCCGGGCCGGGGCGTGTCCTCGATGTGCCCGACGGCGCGATTGAGCGTGAAGTCGTCCGTGCCCTCGAGGACCGCCACCTCGAGGCCGATCTTCGGTATCCGCAGCACCGCGAGGGGGTCGGAAGCCTTCTGCTTGCGCGATTCCGCGTAGGCCGCGATGCGCTCCTTCGACCAGAGGGTCTGGTCGGGCGGGGCCTCGCCCGGCAGGACGCGCGGTTTGAGCGACGCGCGGGTCTCCCGGGAGCGCGTGAGGTCGCGGAAGTGCGAGAGGTCGCGGCGCGAAAGGATGCTTCGGTGGAGGTACGCGGCGCCGAAGGCGGCGAGCAGCAGAATCCCGGCCGTCCAGAAGAGGCGCTCGAAGCGGCGAAGCCAGTCCACGGCGCGATGCTACCGCGGGCGACCGCCCCGTCCCTCAGGCGGTCTTGGCCGCGCTCTTTCTCTGGGCGCGCGCGTGCCACCAGCCCTGCGCGGCGGCCTCGTCCCACGGTTGCACGCCCTCGCAGGCCGCGAGCGCCTTGGCGAACGCCTTCGCGCTCTCGGGCCGCTGGTCGGGCTGTTTCGCCAGGCACCGCAGGATCAGCGCCTCGAGGTCTTCGGGCACCGGACGCCCCAGGCGGCGCGAGAGCGGCTCGGGATCCGACTGGAGGTGGTGGTGAATCGTCTCCACCGGGCTGCGCCCCGAGAAGACCGGCGTGCCGGTGAGCAGGAAGTACCCGACGGCGGCGAGCGCGTAGAGGTCGCTTCGCGGATCCGAGCTGCCCGAGTCGCGAATGGCCTCGGGCGCCATGTACTGCGGCGTGCCCTGAAGCACGTTCTCGTTGGTCAGGCCGGCGCCCGTGTCCGACAGGTCCTTCACGAGGCCGAAGTCGAGCACCTTGACGACGTCGGGGATGCCGCCGCGCTCGCACAGGAAGATGTTCGCGGGCTTGATGTCGCGGTGAATGAGCCCGATGCCGTGCGCCTCGGCGAGCGCGGCGCAGACCTGGCGCAGGATGCGCACCGCCCGGCCCGGGGCGAGCGGCCCGGACTCCCGCACGAGCGTCTCGAGATCGACGCCGTCGAGGTACTCCATGACGTAGTAGAAGATGCCGTCCGGCGTGCGGCCGTAGTCGTAGATCGCGATGGTGTGGGGATTGGTCAGGCGCGCGGTGAGCTGGACCTCCCGCTCGAAGCGCTTGAGGCTCTGCTCGCCGGCGCGCTCGGGGGGAAGCAGCTTGATCGCCGTCGGACGCCGCAGCATCTCGTGCTCGGCGCGGTAGACGATGCCCATGCCGCCCTCGCCGATCTTCTCGGTCAGCGTGTACTGGCCGAGCTTGCGGTTGCGCGACACGCTCCGGCGCAGGCGGAACGTGACGAAGGAGACGAGCGTCGAGAGGACCACGGCGAGTGCCGCCCAGAGAAATGCGTAAGTCACGGAGGCGCCGCGCGAGATCTCGCGCGGCGCGTTCGTGGCGTAGAGGACGTACGCAAGCACCGGGATCGGCAGCACGGCGATCGTCGAGATCAGAGCCGTGCGGCGCGGCGCGCTCGGGATGACGGCGGCGCGGTAGAGCAGGACCGAGCTCGCGATCAGGCAGACGAGCAGCTCCGGGCGCCAGGCGACCGGCATGTTGGCGCCCATGCCCGTAAACAGGTAGAGCGTCGCCACCGCCGCTCCCGGCGTCCAGCCGGCGCAGCGCCGCCTCCGACAGGCCGGGCTGCCGCGCGGCGAGCCAGGCGACGAGCAGGACCGCGACCGCCGCCAGGTGGAAGAGCACCGTCGGCTGCGAGAAGCTGGGAGCGGGTCCGACCCGCGGAGGCCAGAGGGCGTAGGTCAGGAAATTCGCGACGAAGAAACCGAGGCAGGCCAGAAACGTCGTCCGCGCCCAGAGGGCGAGCCGCTCGCCGAGGAAGTCGCGCTCGCCGGAGGAATCCGTCGGCGCGATCCGATCGCCGGACTCCCCGCCGTGGCACTGGACCTTGTTGAGCTTGCCGCAATCCATCGTTCGCCTCCCGACGTCAGTTCCCGTCGATTCGAATCTCCACGCGCTGCCCGAGCTTCAAGGGTGTGGACTCGAGCAGGGCGACCTTCACGAGCAGGACCCGCGTGTCCTCGGGCTTGCCGGGGTCCTGCGGCTTCAGTCTACGTCCCACGACGGCGTCGGGAATCTCCTCGACCTTGCCGCGCCAGGACTTGCCGTCGTAGCCCTCGGCCATGACCCGGACCTCTTCGCCGAGGCGCACGCGGCCGGCGTCGAACTCGTCGAGCTCGGCCTCGACGCGCGTCTTCGAGAGGTCTGCGACCGTCACGATCTTGTTGCCGGCCTCGAGGGTTTCCCCGGGCTGGGCGTGGCGCGCGACGACGACGCCGTCGATGGGAGAGAGGATTCGCGTCTTGGCGAGGACGGCCTCGAGCCGATCGGCCGTCGCGGCCGCAGTCGCCCGCCGGGCCCGCGCGGAGTCGACGTCCCGCTCGGCGCGGTCGAGGGCCTGCTTCGAGCCCACGGCCTTCTCCCAGAGCGTCCGCGCCCGTTCGACCTCGGACTCGGCCAGGCGGATGTCGGCGTCCGCCTCGACGACCCGGGCCCGGGCTTCCGCGAGCGACGCGCGGTAGTCGTCCGAGCGCAGCTCCGCGAGCAGCTGCCCCCGGCGGACCGGCTCCTTTTCCTGCACCTTGAGAACTACGATCGTGCCCGGCAGGTCGGTTCCGACCACGACTTCGGCGCCGGGGTAGGTGACCACCCGGCCCTCGGCCGCCACGTGGTCGCCCGCGGGCGAGGCGGCGGCGGGGGCGGCCTTGGCCCTGGCGGCGGCCGCCCGGGAGGAGCCCGTCGCGGCCCGGGCCTGGATGGCGACCACGGCGATGAGCCCGAGGCCGATCAGCGGCCAGAGAGCGCGATTCCAGAGACTCGTCTTCATGGGTTCCTCCCTTGTCAGGCGGCCACGCCGTCGGCGGCGACCTCGCCGTCGCGGATTCGCAGGACCCGGTCGCAGATCGTGCGGACCTTCGGGTCGTGGGTGACGATCAGAAGCGCGCGGTTTTCCTTCTTGGCCAGCGCGCGGAACATCTCGAGGATCTGCCCGCCGATGTGAGAGTCCAGGTTGGCGGTCGGCTCGTCGGCGAGCAGGATGGGCGCGGTGCCGGCGAGCGCCCGAGCGATGGCGATGCGCTGCTTCTGGCCGCCCGACAGGTCGCGGGGAAGGAAGTGCCGCCGGTCCGAGAGGCCGACGGCGTCGAGGACGCGCTCGGCCTCCGCCCGCGCCGGCGCGCCCTTCATGCCCTTGACGTTGAGCGCGTACTCGACGTTCTCGACCGCGGTCAGGGACGGGAAGAGGTTGAACTGCTGGAAGACGAAGCCGATCGACTTGCGGCGGATCGCCGGCAGGCGCGCGGGCCTGGCCGGGTCGACCTCTTCGCCGTCCACCACGACGCGGCCCGCCGACGGCGTGAGGATGCAGCCGAGGATCGACAGCAGCGTCGTCTTGCCGGACCCCGAGGGCCCCTCGAGCGCCACGATCTCGCCGCGTTCGAGGTCGAGCGAGACGCCGTGAAGCACGGGCACGACCTCGCGCCCTTCGCGGAATTCCTTGCTCACGCCGGTTGCTTGAAGAACGGTCATCTGTTTTTTCCTCGGTTCACGGTCACCCTCGGAACACCAGCGCCGGGTCGATGGACGACACTTTCCGGAACGACACCATCGCGGCCGCCAGGCACATCAGGATCGAGCCCGCGAACACGATCGCGGCGAAGGTCGGCGGGATGATGAGCTTCAGGTCGATCTTCGCGATCACGGGCCGCATCGCGAAGGCCATCAGCGCGCCGAGGATGAACCCGGCCACCGCCGCGATGGCGGCCTGCTTGCCCAGGATTCGGTAGATGTCGAAGTTGCCGCCGCCGATCGCCTTGACGGTGCCGAACTCCTTGATGTGCTCCATCGTGGACGTGTAGAGCGTCTGCGCGACGACGACGATGCCGACGAGGCAGCCGAGAAAGACGGTGATGTACATGTTCAGGCCGATCCCGGTGGACTTGACCCAGTACCCGCGCGAGCGCGCGGCCCACTCCTTCTTCGTGTACACGTCGTTGTAGGGCAGGCGGCGCGCGATCTCGGCCTTGACCGCGGCCGCGTCGGCGCCGGGCGCGAGCTTGACCAGGACGTAGGTCGTCTTGCCCTGCAGCGACTGCGGGTTGAGCGTCTGGGCCCGCTCGAAGTCGATGAAGGATATGGGCGTCGTCGTGAAGGAACGCGCGTCCTTCGTCCGCCCGATGATCTTCATGCGCTGCCCGAGAATTTCCCGGTACTCGCCGACGGCGAACGGCCCGTAGCGCTTGACCGCCGAGTCGTCGAGGAAGAAGTACTGCCCGCGCTTCAGGTCGCCAAGATCGCCGGACTCCACGTTCCACGGAATGTTCCAGCGCCGGAAGTCTTCGAGGGCGTACACGAGCGAGCCCTCCTGCGCACCCGACGGCAGGTTGACGGTCACGAACCAGACGATGAGGTTGTCGGCGCGCTCGACGCCGGGCACGGAGCGCACGCGCTTGACGGCGGTGTCGGGAAAGGTGTGCGCAAAGTCCACGTTGGGCGTATTGCGCGATGTCACCCAGAGGTCGGCGTTGATGTGCTCGATCGTGACCGAGGCGTTGTCGAGCAAGCCGAGAAACAACCCGACCTGCACGAACACGAGCGTCACGGCGAAGGCCACGCCCGAGATGGTGATGAGAAAGCGCAGCCGGTCGTGCAGGAGGCTCTTCGTCGCGAGGTCGACCATGTCAGCCCTCCCCGCGCGCGAGGCCGCGGATCATGACGTCGATCTGCACGTGCGCGGTTTCCATCGGGTCGCGCCAGTCCACCCAGGCGTCCTTGCACTTGGCGATGTGGAGCGACACGACGCCGTGGGAGGCGGCCCAGACCATCTGCGACACGAGGTCCGCGTCGGAGAATTCCGGGCGCAACCGGCCGGCCGCGATGGCCTCGGCGACGGTCCCGCGCAGGAAGGCGTAGGCGTCCTCCTCCGGGTTGCCGCGGGTCCACCGGCTGTCCTCGGGCCGCATCGCCTCGGGATGGGGGGTCATGAACATGAGGCGGTAGTGGTTGCGGTGCGAGAGGGCGAAGGCGATGTACGCATGCCCGATCTGCCGGAGCCGCTCGACCGGGTCCGCGATGCCGGCGATGCCCCGGAATTGCTGCGCGAGAGCGCCGAAGTCCTCGTCGCAGAGCTCCTGCATGAGGGCGTGCTTGTCGCGGAAGTGAAAGTAGATCGCCGTCGGCGAGTACTCGATCTTCTCGGCGATCCGGCGCATCGTCACCGCGTCGTAGCCTTCCTCGGCGAAAAGCTCCCGGGCCGCATCGAGGATTCGTCCGCGGACTTCCTGCCGTTCCCGCTCGCGTCGCTCTGTAGTGCCCAAAACGTACCTCCGTTACTTAACTACGTTAAGTAAACTACCCGAGTTTCGGATGATTTGAGCCATTTTGTTTTTCGCCAATCTCTAAAACCCTGGACGAGCGCCGCCGTAGTTATGTAGAACTGACTGGTCAGTACCGTTATGGCGCGCCTAAAGACAGCAGTCAAAGAGCTTGCGATCCTCGACGCCGCTTCGCGCGTCTTTGCGGCGAGGCCGTTCCACGAAGTCCTCATCGACAACATAGCGGCCGACGCCGGCATCGGGAAGGGCACGATCTACCGCTACTTCCAGACGAAGGAAGATCTCTACTTCGCCGCCATCCTCCACGTGATCGACTCGCTCACGTCGGAGCTCGAGGCGACGCTCGCCGGAGAGGCCAGCGCGTGGCGGCGTCTCGAGGCGATCGCGAGTGTGATCCTGCGCCACTTCTGGGACCGCAAGCAGCTGCTGCCCTTCTTCCAGCGCGAGGAGCACTTCCCGATGGGCAGCGACGAGCTCGGCACGCGCCGCGAGAGAATTCTCGGCCTCGTGCAGGAAACCATCCGCCAGGGCGTCGAGCGAGGCGAGCTGCGCCGCATGGACCCGCGAATCGGCGCGAACCTCTTTCTCGGCATGGTGCGCTCGATGAACCTCTTCCACCGCAGCGACGACCGTCTCGACGAGCTCGTCGCGCAGCTGGTGGGCGTATTTCGCTCGGGTGTCGCGCGGGCGGACGCATGAAGCGCGCCGCCGCGATCGTCCTCGTGTTCGCCGTCGGCTGCACGGCCATTCCCGAGAAGATCCGTCCGCGAGGCCGTCTCGGCCTCGCCGGCCGAACCCTGGACGCCGCCCGGACCGAAAGCCGCGATGCCGCCGCTCGCCGGTCGACAAGGATGCGCCGAAGGTTCCCGAGGAGTACCTGAAGCCCGGGCACGACCCTCTCGCTCGTCCAGCTCGTCGACGTGGCGCTGCGAACGAATCCGGCCACGCGCGAGGCATGGTCCTTCGCCCGGGCCGCGGCCGCCGAGGTCGGCGCGAAACGTTCGCTCTACTTTCCGATCATCGAGATCGACGGCGAGATCCTGCGCCAGAAGCAGTCGGCGGTCGGCGGCCAGTTCACCTACCTCCAGACCACCTACGGCCCCTCCGTCGCCGCGTCCTGGCTGCTCTTCGACTTCGGAGGGCGCGAAGCGGACGTCGAACAGGCCACGCGCGCGCTGTACGCCGCGGACTGGACGCACAACGCGGCGATCCAGCAGGTCGTCCTGGACGTCGCGCAGGCGTACTACGGCTATCTCAACTCGAAGGCGCTCGTCATCGCCCGCCAGGCCAACCTCGACGAAGCGCGCCGCAGCCTCGACGCGTCCGAGGAGCGCCACCGCGCGGGCGTCGCGACAATCGCCGACGTCCTCCAGGCGAAGACCGCGGCTTCGCAGATCGAGCTGCAGCTCCAGGACACGCAGGGACAGCTCCAGATCATCCGCGGCGCGCTCGCGACCGCGGTCGGCGTCCCCGCGAACATCCCCGTCGAGGTCGGTCAGCTTCCGGAAGAGCTGCCCCTCGACATGGTCAAGAAGAGCGTGGACGAGCTGATCGCCCGCGCCGTCGCCGAACGGCCGGACCTGGCCGCCAGCCGGTTCGCGGCGCTGGCCGCGCAGAGCAAGATCCGCTCGGTCGCGGCCGAAGGGTTGCCGAAGCTCTCGCTCGACGCCACCGGCAACCGCACGTTCTACTCGACGCCCAACGTCCCCGACCCGTTCTCGACCAACTATTCCGGCGCCATCCTGCTCCGCATCCCGGTCTTCACCGGCTTCGACGTGGCCTATCGGACGCAGAAGGCCAAGGAAGAGGCGGAGGTCGCGCGGGCGAGCGCGGAGGTGGTCGAGAATCAGGTAATCCTCGACGTGTGGGCGAGCTACTACGCGGTGCAGACGGCGACCCAGCGGGTCCTCACGACGCGCGACCTGCTCGCGAGCGCGCAGCAGTCGGCCGACGTCGCCGCGGGCCGCTACAAGGCCGGCGTCGGATCCATCATCGACCTCCTGACCGCGCAGTCGGCCCTGGCCGACGCCCGCGCGGAAGAGGTGCAGGCGCGATCGCTCTGGTTCCTGGCGATGGCGCAGCTGGCGCACGCGACGGGGGCGCTGGTGCCGAAGGCGGCCGAAATCATGAGCACGACGACGCAGAAGCAGGAGACGCCATGAAGCTCGCGGTGCAGCGGTGCCTCGTCCCGATCCTCGCGGCGGCCGGATTCGCGCTCGGCTGCGCGAAGAAGGACAAGGCGGCGGTCGTCGAGGCCGTTCCGGTCCGCGTCGGCACGGTCGAGTCGCGGGCCGTCCCGCTGCAGATCCGCAACGTGGGGACGGTCCAGGCCTACGTCGCGGTCTCGGTGCGCGCCCAGGTGTCCGGCGAGATCATGCAGGTCCACTTTCGCGAGGGCCAGGACCTGAAGAAGGGCGACCTGCTCTTCTCGATCGACCCGCGCCCGTACGAGGCGGCGCTCGCGCAGGCGGAGGCGGCGCTGGCGCGCGAGCGGGCGCAGATGGAGAATGCGCAGACGGACGTCAAGCGCTACGAGGACCTCGTCAAGAAGGACTACGTGACGCAGCAGCAGTACGACAGCGTCAAGGCCAACGCGGCGGCCACGGCGGCGAACGTCCGCTCGGACCAGGCGGCCCTCGAGCGGGCGCGCCTCGACCTCGCGTTCTGCTCGATCCGGGCGCCCATCGACGGGCGCAGTGGCAGCATCCTGGTGCAGTCGGGCAACGTCGTGAAGGCGAACGACGCCGTGCTCGTGACGATCAACCAGATCGCGCCGATCTACCTGAACTTCGCCGTGCCGGAACGCGAGCTTCCCGAGATCCGCCGGCGGCAGAACGCCGGCACGCTCGTCGTCGAGGCGGAGGAGCCCGCGACCGGCAAGTCGCTCGGCCGGGGCTCGCTGACGTTCGTCGACAACACGGTCGACCGCGCCACCGGAACGATCACGCTCAAGGCCACGTTCGCGAACGCGGACCGCATCCTGTGGCCCGGCGAGTTCGCGAACGCGGTCCTCACGCTCACCACCGAGCAGGGCGCGATCGTCGCGCCGATCGGCGCCGTCCAGAACGGCCAGGACGGGACCTTCGCCTACGTGGTCAAGCCCGACCGGACGGTGGAGTCGCGCCCCGTGACCGTCGCGCGCAGCGTCCCCAACGGTGTCGTGATCGCGAGCGGGCTCTCGGCGGGAGAGACCGTCGTGACGGACGGCCAGTTGCGCCTTTCGCCGGGCGCGAAGATCGAGGTCCTGACGGCGGAAGCGAAGAAGTCATGAACCTCTCCGAGCTCTTCATCCGCCGCCCCGTCACGACGACGCTCGTGATGGCGAGCATCTTCATCTTCGGCCTGATGGCCTACCGGCTGCTCCCCGTCTCGGACCTTCCGAGCGTGGACTTCCCGACGATCCAGGTTTCCGCGGCGCTGCCCGGAGCGTCGCCCGAGACGATGGCCTCCTCGGTGGCGACTCCGCTCGAGCGCCAGTTCTCGACGATCGCGGGCCTGGACAACATGAGCTCGTCCTCGACCCAGGGCTCGACGCAGATCACGCTGCAGTTCAACCTGTCGCGGGACCTGGACGGCGCGGCCCTCGATGTTCAGTCGGCGATCTCGGCCGTGTCGCGGCAGCTTCCCCCGAACATGCCGTCGCCGCCCTCCTACGGAAAGGTCAATCCGGCCGACCAGCCCGTGATGTACCTCGCCCTGACCTCGAAGACGCTTCCCATGCCCGAGCTCGACGAGTACGGCGAGGTCATGATGGCGCAGCGCATCTCGACGGTCTCCGGCGTGGCGCAGGTGCAGGTCTACGGCCCGCAGAAGTACGCCGTCCGCGTCCAGGTCGACCCGCGGCAGCTCGCCAGCCGCGGCATCGGCATCGACGAGGTCGCCGACGCCGTCCGCGGCGCCAACGTCAACCTCCCGACGGGAATCCTCTACGGGCCCCTGACGTCCTTCACCGTCCAGGCCAACGGGCAGATCCTGAACGCCGAGGGCTACCGGCCCGTGATCGTCGCGTACCGCAACGGCTCGGCGGTCCGCATCTCCGATCTCGCCGCCGTCATCGGCAGCGTCGAGAACAACAAGGCCGCCGCCTGGTACAACGACGAGCGCTCGATCTCTCTGGCCATCTTCAAGCAGCCCGGCACGAACACCGTGGAGGTGGCGGAGGCCGTGCGCAAGCTCCTGCCGACTTTCCAGCGACAGCTCCCCGCTTCGGCCTCGCTGCACGTCGTCTACGACCGCTCCCTGCCGATCCGCGCCTCGGTCGAGGACGTCAAGTTCACGCTGATCGCTCACGCTCGTGCTCGTCGTGCTCGTCATCTTCCTCTTCCTGCGCAAGCTCTCGGCGACCGTGATCCCGAGCCTCGCCCTGCCGTTCTCGATCGTCGGCACGTTCGCGGCGATGTACGTGCTCGGCTACAGCCTCGACAACCTGTCGCTGATGGCGCTGACGCTTTCGGTCGGCTTCGTCGTGGACGACGCGATCGTCATGCTCGAGAACATCGTGCGGCACATCGAGCGCGGAGAGCAACCCTTCGAAGCCGCGCTGAAGGGATCGAAGGAGATCGGCTTCACGATCATCTCGATGACGATCTCGCTCGCGGCCGTCTTCATCCCGATCCTCTTCATGGGCGGCATCGTCGGCCGCCTCTTCCGCGAGTTCGCCGTGACGATCGGCGTCGCGATCCTCGTCTCGGGGTTCGTGTCGCTGTCGCTGACCCCGATGCTCTGCAGCCGGTTCCTGAAGTCCGACCACGGCCGGGAGCAGGGCAAGTTCTACAAGTGGAGCGAGCGCGGGTTCGACGTCGTGCTCGGCCTCTACGCCCGCACGCTCGGTCCGGCGCTGCGGCATCCGCGCCGGGTCCTGGTCATGTCCGCCGCGGTGCTCGTCGCGACGGGCTGGCTGTTCGTGAAGATACCCAAGGGATTCCTGCCCACGGAGGACCAGGGCCTGGTCTTCGGCTCGACCGAGGCGGCGCAGGGAATCGGGTTCCCGGCCATGCGCGAGAAGCAGCTTCAGATCATGGCCATCGTGCGGGCGCACCCCGACGTCGCCAACGTGCTCGCCTCGGCGGGACCGCGCGGCAACACCGCCGTGGGCAATGCGGGCATCGTCCTCGCGCAGCTGAAGCCGCGCGGAGAGCGCAAGAAGACGGCCGACGAGATCGTCGCCGAGCTGCGGCCGCAGTTCGCGAAGGTCCCCGGCATCCGCGCCTTTCTGCAGGTGCCGCCGCCGATCCGCCTGGGCGGCAGCCCCACCAAGAGCCAGTACCAGTACACGCTGCAGGACTCGGACACGGCCGAGCTCTACAAGTACGCGCCGATCCTCGAGCAGAAGATCCGCGCGCTGCCCGAGGTCCAGGACGTCACGAGCGACATGCAGCTCTCGAACCCGCAGTTGAACGTGACGATCGACCGGGACCGCGCGTCGGCGCTGGGGATCTCGACCCAGAAGATCGAGGACGCCCTGTACACGGCCTACGGGACGCGCCAGGTCTCGACGATCTACGCGCCGACCAACCAGTACCAGGTGATCATGGAGCTCGCTCCGGAATTCCAGGCGACCCCCGCCGCGATCGGGATGCTCTACGTGCGCTCGGCGGCCGGCGAGCTCGTGCCGCTCTCCTCGCTCGGGTCCATCACCGAGGGAACGGGCCCGCTGGTGGTGGCGCACCAGGGGCAGCTTCCCGCCGTGTCGATCTCGTTCAACCTGCGTCCGGGCGTGGCGCTCGGCAACGCGGTTGCGGCCGTCGAGCGCGTGTCGCGCCAGACGCTGCCGGCCACCGTGCAGCGCGACTTCCAGGGAACCGCCCAGGCGTTCCAGAGCTCGGTCCAGGGACTGGGGCTCCTGCTCATCGTCGCGATCCTGGTGATCTACGTCGTCCTCGGGATCCTCTACGAGAGCTTCATCCACCCCCTCACGATCCTGACGGCCCTGCCGTTCGCCGGCTTCGGCGCGCTCGTGACGCTCATGATCTTCCGGACGGAGCTCTCGATCTACGCCTTCGTCGGCATCATCCTGCTCGTGGGTCTCGTCAAGAAGAACGGCATCATGATGGTCGACTTCGCGATCGAAGCGCAGCGCGGCGAGGGCATGAGCGCGGAGAAGGCGATCTACGAGGCGTGTCTCGTGCGCTTCCGCCCGATCATGATGACCACGATGGCCGCGCTCATGGGCACGCTCCCGATCGCGATCGGCACGGGCGCCGGCGCCGAGTCCCGCCGGCCCCTCGGCCTCGCGGTCGTGGGCGGCCTGCTCTTCTCCCAGACGCTGACGCTCTACGTGACGCCCGTGTTCTACATCTCGATGGACCGGCTGCAGAAGCGCTGGGACAGGCGCAAGGGGGCGGGCAAGGCGTCCCTCGCGCACGGCGCCCGCCCCGAAGCGGTCCCCGCCTCCGCGGCGCTGCGGGTCTCGGACGTCTGAGGGCTGAGCAGGCTGCTGAAGAATGGATGCGGGCGTCGTGTCCGGGGCTTTCGGCCGCAGGCGTTCGCTTCGCGAACGGCGGCCGAGAGTTTTTGCTACCGGAGCTCGCTACGGAAGTTGCTGCTCAAGCCGTGAACCACTCTCCGCCCCCGTGGGCGCGTCGAGCGCCCCTCAAAACACCGCGTCATCGCTCCTCGGCGATGCAAAGGCATCGCCGTCGTCGCGCTTCCTTGCATCTGACCCCACGGCGCGCGTAACGCCATCCCACACCCTTCTTCAGCAACCTGCTACGCCCGCGCGGATCGCCCGCTGACCTGGTAGGCCGGCCGGCCGAGCAGGTATCCCTGCCCGAACTCGATGCCGAGGTCGACGAGGGTCTTTCTCTCGGGCTCGACCTCGATGCCCTCGGCCACGAGCGTGGCGCCGATGCGTTTGCCGATCGTGTCGAGGCTCGCGATGATCTCGCGCTTGATCGGGTCGGCGTGGATGTTGCGCACGAGGGAATCGGCGACCTTGATGTAGTCGGGCTTCAGGTGCAGGATCGTCTCGAGCCCCGAGTAGCCCGAGCCCGCGTCGTCGATGGCGATCTTCATCTTCGCCCGGCGTACGAGGTCGAGGACCCCCTGGAAGGAGTCGTAGTCGCGCACCATCTCCTTCTCGGAGATCTCGACGACGACGTCGCCGTGGCTGCGGTTGATCGCGGCGAGGTTGCGCTCGTCCAGAAAGACCGGGTGGCGTAGCAGCATCGCCGACGCGTTGACGAAGAGCCGCCGCTCGCCGACGGCGCGCGGGAGGTTCGCGAAGATCGTCTCGAGGCAGAGCGTCTCGAGCTCGACGTCCATCTCGTTCTCGTGCGCGACGGCGAAGAGCACGGTGGGCGGCTCGAGAGACGTCCCCTGCGGGCCGCGGATCAGGGCCTCGTAGCCCATGATGGCGCCGTCGGGAAGGTGCCGCACGGGCTGGAAGGCCGGCCGGAGCTGCCGCTGGCCGATCACGGTCTTCAGGCCGGCGAAGAGCTCGAGCTTCTCGTGGGTCTGCCGCTGCGTGACGATCTTGACCGCCTCCTGCAGCGTGCGGATCAGGTGCCGCGCCGGGCGCACCCGCGGATTGTCGGCGGCGGTCAGGCTCGAGGCGAGGATGTTGATGAAGTCGGCCGTCGTGCCCTCGAGCTTCTGGCGCAGCCGCCGCGCGACGCTCGCGCGCAGGCGGGCGGATTCCTCCTCGAGGCTCGAGGGGAGGCGGCCCCGGCCGGCGGGCGGAAGGCTGTAGAGGACGAAGAAGCCGTCCGCGCCGGAGAATCGGATCGAATGGACGAAGGGCGAGAGGCGCGAGGCGCTCACGTCGTCCTGCAGCGCCTCGGAAACGGCGGCCAGGACCCGGTCGTACTGCTCCCAGCCGAAGAGCTCCTCGAAGCCGAAGAACTTGCCGATCTGGAGATAGATGACGCCGAGATGCTCGACGCGCTCGTCCGCCTTCTCCGGAGCGTCGAAGGGGTGGATCGGCAGGCCCGTGACGGCGTCGTGGACGATCCGGTCGCGCCGCAGCTCGTCGAGCGGGTCGGGCGGGGGAGCGCCGGGCGCCGCGAAGGCGCCGGCGAGCACGTTCTGCCCGCTCGCGCGTTTGACTTTCATTCTTCCTCCATGGCGTCGGATTCGTGGAGCAGCGAGCGCACCTTCTTGCGGAGGTCGTCCGCGCCGAAGGGCTTCGCCAGGAAGTCGGAGCCGCCGAGCTGCATCGCGGTGATGCGATCCTTGACCTCGGAGCGGCCGGTGAGAAAGAGAACGGGGACCTCGCGGGTCGCCGTTTGCCGGCGCAGGATGGCGCAGAACTCCCATCCCGTCATCGCGGGCATGTTGACGTCGAGGATCACGAGGTCGGGCACGTCGCGGATCGTCTCGACGAGCGCCGTCCGCGGGTCGGGCGGGCAATCGATCGCGAGGCCCTCCGGCAGGAGAATCTCCCGGACCGCCGCCGAGATCGTGCGGTCGTCGTCCACGACGACGACGCGCTTCACCGCGCCCCCCGCTGGTAGGGCAGCATGATCGTCACCTCGGAACCGTAACCCGCCTCGCTCGAGAGCGAGATCTTGCCGCCGTTGGACTCGAGGATCTCCTTCGTCACGGCCAGGCCGAGCCCCTTGCCCCGGGTGCCGGAGGCCACGGCGCCGGCGCCGCGGAAGGCGTAGTCGAACGCGCGTGCCGTCTCCTCGGGGCTCATCCCCATGCCCGTGTCCTTGACGACGACGAACGCCTGCGGGCCCGCGGAGCCCGCGCGGATGCGCACCTCGCCGCCGTCGGGCGTGTACTTGATGGCGTTGTCGAGCACGTTGCGGAAAGCGCGCTGCAGGGCGACCGGGTCGGCGAGCACCGGAAGCTGCGGGCGCTCGGCGATGAACTCGATGCGGATCCGGCCGCCGTGGGCCAGACGGTAGGCCGTGGCGAGCGAGCCGAGGATCTCGACGAGGTCGGCGTTCTGCGGCTTTTCGAGGCGCTCGACGGGCTCGGGCTCGGCCTCGTGCGCGGGCGTGCCGACGAGGCGCTCGGCGAGATCGATCTCGCGCGCGAGGTTGGCCAGGTAGTCCGGGTTCGGCAGCTCGCCGCGACGGGCGGCCTCCTGGATGAGATCCGTGTAGACCCGGATGACCGAAAGCGGCGAGCGCAGGTCGTGGAGGATCTCGGCCTCGCGGTCGCGCTCGGGCGGCTCGGGAGCGGGCGCCGCCGGCATGGCGCGCGCCGGTCGCGGCCTCGTCGCAGCCGTGGCGATCGGCGCCGTGGCGACGGGCGCTTCCGCCGCGGCCGGGAAGGACGTTGCCGACGGCTGCGCCGCCGCGATCTCGAGCGCGACGAGCAGGGCCGGCGCCGCGAGGGCGACGCCGACCAGCGCGAAGAGATGCCCGGCGCCCGACACCGGGAGATGCCCGAGAGTCACGAGCGCCGCCGCTCCGAGAAGCGACGCGACCGCGAAGAAGCGCGCCGCGGCCTTGCCCTCGCCGTGCCAGGAGAGCGCGACGCCGGTCGGCAGAAGCAGCGCGTACGGCGACAGGATCCCGCCGGTCAGCGACATCGCGCAGAAGAGAAGCGAGAGGTCCGCCACGACGGCCAGGGGCGCGGCGAAGACGCCGAGCGCCTCCTGCACGCTTTCCCGCGTCAGGAGAAAGAGCGAGAGCAGCGCGCCGCCCATCGCGAGCGCGAGCAGGCGCGGGTCTCCCAGGCCCAGGACGATCGCGATGAGGGTGAAGAGGGTGAAGAGCCCGGAGGCGGCGGCCCGATGGGAAGCGTAGGCCGGGTTTCTCACCCGCGTTCCCCGCCCGCCTCAGGCATAGGCGCAGCCGACGCGGACCACGCCCCCGGGCAGCGGCGCCCAGTGCATCGGGCGCAGACGAATCGGGTGTTTCTCCGGATCGTGTTTCTGGATGATCTCGGCCTTCCATCGGAGCGGCCACTTCTCGCGCCTGCGCGCCTTGAACGCGAGCCCGCCGAAGGAGAGGTCCACGACGGGCGCCATCCAGGCCTCGCCGCCGCCCTTTTCCTCGACCCGGACGCTCATGTTCTCCGGGGCGAAGCGCGGGTACATCCGGTGCGCCGCGGCCGCGAACGTGGATTGGGAACGGCACTGGTACAGGCGCAGGTCGGCGACCTTCAACAGGAAGTCGGTGCTCCTGGCGTCGTGCGGGTACGAGGCGACGCCGTAATGGAGGTCGAGAACCAGTCCGCCGCGCGCCGTGAGCGTCATCGCGGCGATCTTCTCGCGAACGCGCTCGGCCACGGCCAGCGCCGAGAACATGTCGGTGTTCGGCAGCGCCAGGACGAACTCGTCGCCGCCCCAGCGGCACCCGGCGTCCACCGCGCGCAGTGAATCGCGGATCACGCGCGCCGTCCGCACGAGGACGCTGTCTCCCACCGGGTGTCCGAGCCGGTCGTTGATGAGCTTGAATCCTTTGAGGTCCATGAGGACGACCGAGAGGATTCCGTCCGAGCGCTCGGCGCGCGAGATCTCGCGCCCGAGGTGATCGAGCAGGAACCGGCGGTTGTAGAGGCCGGTCAGCGGGTCCGTGATCGCGTTGACGCGCAGGACCGCGAGGTCCGCCTCCGACACGAGGCGCGGCTCCTTCAGCATGCCCCTCTGGCTGTGCAGGTGATGGAGGAGGACCGTCTGCAGGCCGAGCGGCGAGCCGAGCTTGTGGCGCAGGCCGGGGTAGATCTCTTCGATCTCCGTCCAGCGCACGAGCGCCTCCTCCGCCTCGAAGGGGATGCCCGTCCAGTCGGCGAGAAGCTGGCGCAGGACCTCGCCGCGCTGGCCGTTGCGCGCGATCGCGTCGAGCGACTTGCGGAAGCGGGGCAGGGAGAAGTCCCGCTGGCGGCCGAGCCGCGCGAGGCGCGCGATTCGTGCGCCCAGGTCTTCGGTCACCTGCATACTCTTCGCGTTCTCCATCCGGCCGCCGGAATGCCGGCTACGTGCGGTTGCGGTGCGTCCCGGCCGCCGGAAGGTCCGCCCGCCCGGTTTCGCGCGAGAGCCGGGCGACGGCGCCGGCCGCCTCCGCGACGGCGTCTCCGAGCGAGCAGACGAGGACGAGCTGTCCGTCTTTCAGCAGATCCACGACTTCGCGGTCCGACCGCGCCCAGAGGACCGTCGAGCCCACGACCAGCAGGCGCGCGCCACCGAGGTCGGCCGTCGGATCCAGCCTCGCCAGGGCCTGCGCGCAGCGCCGGATCCGGGCGAGACCCACGCCGTTGGCGCGCAGCCGCGCCGCCACGCGCAGGCGGACGACGTCGGCGAAGGAGTACCGCCGCGAGGAACCGTAGCCGCTGGCCTTCTCGAGCGAGGGCCGCAGGAATCCCTGGCGGTCCCAGTGGTCGAGCTGCCTGGCCGTAAGGCCAGTCAGGCGCGCGACCTCGGCGGTCGAGAAGCTGCGTGTAACGACAGTGCTGAATTTCATCGCTGTAATTCAAAAATGTTAGCACAGACCGGCACAAAACGCCCTTCGGGCCGTCCGGGAAAGGAGCAGAATGCGGGCTGCAGGAGGAAGAAGATGACCCTCTCGACCTGGGCCCTGCTGGCTGTCCTCGCGGGCAGTCCGGCCGCTCCGCCGACGACCGGATACCTCTATCGCGCCACGCTCATCCAGGCCGCGCCGGGCAAGCTCCTGGAGGTCGTCGACCTCTACAAGGCCGGGTGGCCGGGCATGAAGGATTCCGGCGACGAGCCCCCGATCGCGATGCGGCACAGCCAGGGCGATCGGTGGGACCTCCTTCTGCTCTTTCCCATGGGAAGCGTCGGCGAATACTTCGCCGCGGACAGGATCGCCAGGCGGGACAAGGCTCGCGCGGCGGCAGCCGCGTCGCTGGCGAGGCTCCTGGACGACATCGCCTGGCAGGAAGACGTCTTCGTCGCAGGGCCGCCGCTGCCCGAGGTTCGCGGTCAGCTCGGTCCGGCCGGCTTCTTCCACGTCGAGATGTTCGAGGCCCTGGCCGGCAAGCGGAGCGAGCTCTACCGCCAGCGCGAGATGGAAAACGAGTACTCCCGGCGGCTCAACCTGCCGCAGAACCTCATTTTCGTCCGGGAAGCGGGCGCGCCGTGGGACCTCTTCACGATCGGCGCCTACGGGGACCTCAAGCACTACGCCGAGGGCTCGGACCTGCCGCCGGCGGCGCAGGAGGAGGCGGCCCGGGCCGCGGGATTCGATGGCGCGAAGGCGATCGGGCCCTACCTCACGGACCCTGATTGCCCTGCATCACGACACGCTGGCCGTGGCGATCCGGTAGCCGTTCCATCCGTTTTCGTGCCGTAGGGGCGGGGCTTGTCCCCGCCCGCGGGCGGCCCGGAGGGCCGCCCCTACGACACCGGAGATGACCTTAGCGTCTTACCGCCGCCAGCACTCGCGCGAGGGCCACGCTCGGGGCGAGCTCGGGTTTGTCGTAGATGTTCCAGCCGGTGAAGACCGAGATCAGCTCGAGCTCGGGCACGACGATCAGGAATAGTCCACGGCGCGGCGGGCGGAGAGCTTGCCGCCAGCGAGGGCGGCGCGGAGCGTCTCGCCCTCGAGGAACTCCTGAACCACGTAGGGGCGCGCCGTCGGCGTTCGTCCCGATGTCGTAGACGGACGTGACGTTTGGATGATTCAAGACTCCCGCGGCCTCTGCCTCGTGCTCGAAGGGGCGCAAACGGTCGGCGTCCGCCGAGAAGGAGGCCGGGAGGACCTTGATAGCGACGTCGCGGGCGAGGCGCGGGTCCCGAGCGCGGTACACCTCGCCCATCCCGCCCGCTCCGAGCGGCGCGAGGATCTCGTAGGGGCCGAGCTTCGTTCCGGCGGTGAGGCTCATCGGATTCCTTCGACGACGTAGAGATCACTCAGGCGCCGGACGAAGGAGTAGACGTAAGTCTGGCCGTCGCGTGTCATGTTGAGATTGTCGATGCCGACCACGCCGGCCGGATCGCGGGGCGTCAATTCGAGCAACGGCTGCCTGTCTCCGGTCGAGATATTCAAACGGCTGACTCGGGTCGGGATGTCGATCCCCTGAAAGACGAGGAGGCCCTGCCCGTCCGAGGTGAAATTCACGATCGAATCTTGATCGATGACACGCCCTGGGATCTGCCGGGGCGGTCCACCCTCCACCGGCCAAAGGAACACAGATTCCGCTTCGTCGCGCACGACGATGAATCGGCCGTCGGGGGAGATCGCCGGCAGGAAATCACTCCCCCCGGGTGCGATCCCCTCCGGGGTCACGGGCCGGGGCGCGCCACCGTCGACTGCCTGTACGAAGACTTGCCGGCGATGTCCGGGCCGGTTGCCGACCAGAAGGACGCGCTTGCCCTCCGGGAAGAAAGCGCCCATTTCATAGTTCATCGGCTCGGTAGAGACCGGCTTCGGTTGGCCCGGCCCCGTGGGAAGCAGGACGAACCGTCGCGCGATCTGCTCGCCCTCTGTCTGCGCAAGGACCCAGCGCCCGTCAGCCGAAATGCCGATTGGGTCCCCATCGGCCAGCCGCACGGCCGGCGAGCCGTCCGTCTTGCGCACGTAGGTTCTGCCCTTACCGCCCGCCTCGCCGAACTCGCCAAAGGTGAAAATCGAGCCGTCATCGGAGATTCCCTGCGGCGAGGCGTAGTCGAGCCAGCTCAAGTCGCGCTCGGCCGCGGCGCCGGGTGCGCGCCCGTAAACTTCCCGACGAAGGCTCTCCTGGGCCAGAAGCACGCGGCCGTCCTGCGCAACGTCGAAGAGCGTCAACGCGCCCGGAACGCGAAGCAGGGCACGTTCTTTTCCAGCCAGGGTCACGGCGCGCAGGGCCCGCGCCGAACCGGTTCTCGTCGCGGTGAACCAGATCTCGTTGCCACGCGGGGACCACGCCAGCCCCTGCAGCCGAACGAAGCCCTGGGCCAGCGTCGTCTTTCGGCCTTGCCGATCCACAACGGAGACCGTGCCTTCGTCCGATTGGAGCGTCGGGTGGTCGAGGAACGCGACTCGGTCGCCGCTCGGCGAGATCCTCGGATCGGAGATCCAGCCCGCAGTCTCGTAGAGGGGCTTCCCCATCGGATACTCGAGGTGCGTCTTGTAGCCGTGACGGCGCACGACGGCGAGGCTCTGACCATCGCGGCTGAAGTCTGCGAACTGCACGCCTTCGAGGGCCTCACGAGGCTCGCCTCCCGCGAGCGGCGCCCGGCCGAGTGTGCCGATTCCCACCGACCAGTAGATCTCCCATGCGCCTCTGTGGCGAAGGCTCAGAGCCAGCTCGTCGCTCGCGGACAAGGCCAGCAGAGCGGTGGACGGGTACCCGAGGGCGCGAGATTCCGCGGCGCCGAGCCGGGTGCTGAAGACCGCCGTCGGGGCGCCGTTCCAGGCGGCGCTGTAGACGATCGTGTGACCATCGGCAGAAAAGCGGGCGGCATCGACGATTCCGCGCTCGAAGGTCAGACGGTGGAATGTCGGGAGCTCGACGTGACCAAAGCGAGCGGCGACGAAGTACCCGAAGGCGGCGGCGACGGCGGTGCAGAGAAGCGCAAGCAGCAGTGAGCGGGACGAACGCTTCTTCTCCGGAAGCGCCGGGACCCCGGAGCGAGGCGTCGAATGACTGGAGAGGGTCTGAAGGGCGAAGGCGAGGTCATTGGTCGTTTGAAAGCGTTCCCCAGGATTCTTTTCGAGGCAGTGGTGAACGACCTCGTCCAACCCGGCCGGTACGCTGGCGTTGGTCGCCGAGATCTCGGGGGGATCCTCCTTTGCGATGGCGGCCATCGTCTCGGCTGCGGACTCACCCGTGAAGGCCCGGCGGCCAGAGAGCATCTCGTACAGGATCGCGCCGAACGAAAAGATGTCCGAGCGATGGTCCGCGGGCTTCCCCCGCACCTGCTCGGGCGACATGTAGCCGACTGTTCCCATGACGGTCCCCGGCTCTGTCGCGGCGACGGCGGTGGGGGATTGCGTGCCGTCGCTCGCGCTGCCGGTGACGCGGGCGAGACCGAAGTCGAGAATCTTGACGTGGCCCGTTTCCGTCACGAAGACGTTCTCCGGCTTCAGGTCGCGATGGACGATGCCCTTCCCGTGCGCGGCCGCCAGTCCGTGGGCAATCTGAACGCCGTATTCGACGGTCTTTCGGACGAGCAACGGCCCCGTAGCCAGGCGCGCGCGCAGCGTTTCACCCTCGAGCAGTTCCGTGACGGCGAAGGCGATTTCGTCCTGCTGTCCGAAATCGAAGATGGCGAGGATGTTCGGATGTGACAGCGCGGCAACGGCCTTCGCCTCTCGCTCGAAGCGCGCCAAGGCGCCCGCATCCTGCGCGAGGTGCGACGGAAGCACTTTGATCGCGACTTCCCGGTCGAGCTTCGTGTCCTTCGCCCGGTACACCTCGCCCATGCCGCCCGCGCCGAGCGGCGCGAGGATCTCGTAGGGGCCGAGGCGGGTGCCGGCGGCGAGGCTCACGAAGGTCTTCGCCAGTTCAGGAGAATGCGGAAGGCCTCGGCGTTCAGGTCCTCGACCGGGAGCGCGACCAGGAACCGCTGGCCGTCCGCCGACACGGCGTACTGGTTGGCGACGACACTCAGGCGCACGGGCGCGTGGAAGAGCGTCTGCGGCGGACCGACGGTCAGAGACGATCCCTGCGCCGACACGGGCGCCGTCATAAAGCGGCCGTCCAGCGACACGAAGAAGATCTCCTTGCCGTCGGGGTTCCACGTCGGCTGCTGCCCGCCCGCCGTCGAGACCCGCCAGACCTCCTCGGTCATGGGAAAGCGGCGGACGAAGATCTCGGTTTCGCCCGGCTCGTCCGAGCTGTAAGTGAACCAGCGGCCGTCGGGAGAGAAGTGAGGCGTGCGTTCGTCGAACTCGCTGTGCAGGAGCGCCACGGGCTTCTCCGTCCCGCCGAGATCCCCCAGCATGATGTCGAAGTTGCTCCCCATCTGCGAGTACAGAACGTGGCGGCCGTCCGGCGAGATCGAGTGGGGCGTGGCGAAGGGGCCGACGATGCCGAGCGCTTCCACTTTCGGATCGCCGTGGGCATTGCGCCGCCAGATCTCGTAGTTCCGGCCCTCGCGGCGGTAGATGAGGTCGCGCCCGTCGGCCGTCCAGACGGCCATCGCGGAGGACTCGAGGATCGGAGTGGTCACGTTGCGCGGGAGGTCGACGAGCGAGACGGTGTAGGCGCCGGTCTCGACGGTGCGCACGGCGGTCGCGGCCTCCCGCCCGTCGGGCGAGAGCGTGACGCTCATGATCACGCCGGGCTCGCCGACCTTGCCGAGCACGTTGCCCCGCCGGTCCATCCAGGTGAGCTGCCGGTCGGCGCTGCCTGAGCGGAAGACGAGGATGCCGGAGTCGGAGGCCGTGAGGCCGTCGGTGAAGGAGCCGAGCTCGGCGCGCATGACCGGCCGCGTCAGCGTCTCGGGAGCGCCCGAGAGCTCTCCGGATGACGAGTCGAACCTCTGCGCCAGCAATGCTGAGTTGCGGCAGTAGAGCAGCGTGTCGGGCGCGACGAAGATGCCCGTCGCGCCGTTCTTCAGTACGAGCTTGCGGCTCGCTTTCCCGATCGATGCCACGTAAGTGCCGGTCGTCTCGGCCTTGTCGGTTTTCACGAAGAAGAGAAATCGCTCTCCGTCCGGAAGAAACTGCGGCCAGCGGTGCATGAGGTCGCCCTGTTCGAGTGTCGTCACGGCCGTGACCGCCCCGCCCGACGCCGCGACCCGGTAGATGGCGCCGGCCGGCTTCTGCGCGAAGAGGATGTCTCCGCGGGGCCCCCAGGTGCCGCCGCGTCCCGACTCGGCGTCGGCGAGGATCTCGATCGACCCGGTCGCGACGTCCATGCGCCGCAGCTTGCCGCGGGCAACGAAGGCGAGCGAGCGGCCGTCCGGAGACCAGAACACGGTCTCGCTCGAGTCGGTCCCGGACAGGGCGCGCACCGAGCCCGTCGCGAGGTCGCGCACGCGCACGAGCGACTTTCCCGCGGCGATGGCGGAGTAGGCGAGGCTCCTGCCGTCGGGGGACAGTGCGAAGAAGTCCGTCAGGCTCGTGCTCTCGGGGGGGACGATCGAGAGCTCCATGCGGGGTGCGAGCGCGGGGGTGGAGCGGCGAGTGAAGGCGACGGCCGCGAGGAGAACCGCGGCGGCGGCGACCGTCCAGGGAAACCACGCCCGGCTCGGGGAAGACCCCGCGGCGCGCGCCTCGGGTGCCGGGCCCTCGGTGATCCAGGCGAGCTCGCGCCTGATGTCGGCGGCGCTCTGCCAGCGCTCCTCGGGGTCCTTGGCCAGGCAGGTCCGGACCACGCGCTCCAGGGCGGCCGGCGACGTCGGCTGCACCTGCGAGATCGGCGATGGCTCCGCGGTCATGATCGAGGAGATCAACGAGGCCTGGCTCGCTCCGGAGAACGCCTTCTTCCCCGTCGCCATCTCGTAGAGCACGCAGCCGAGAGCGAAGATGTCCGTCCGCCCGTCGGCCTCCTTGCCCTCGAGCTGCTCGGGCGCCATGTACTGGAACGTGCCGAGGATCGTCCCCTCCTGGGTCAGTCCCTGCTGCGTCGGGAGGGCCGTCAGGCTGGAGAACGAGCGTTCGGGCTCGATGCTCTTGGCCAGCCCGAAGTCGAGGAGCTTGACGCCGGACTTCGTCAGCATCACGTTTCCGGGCTTCAGGTCGCGATGGACGATTCCGCGCCGATGCGCCTTGTCGAGCGCGTCGGCAATCTCGGTTCCGAAGCGCAGAGTCTGGTCGAGGGGCAGCGGGCCGCGCACGAGACGTTCCGCGAGCGTGCCGCCCTCGAGCAGCTCCATCACCAGGTATTCGGTCTCGCCCTCGCGGCCAACGTCGTAGAGGGCGCAGATGTGAGGGTGCGAGAGCTGCGAGATCGTTCGCGCCTCGCGCTCGAACCGCTGCCGAACCTCGGGCGACGCGGAAAGCCGCTCCGGCAGGACCTTGACCGCGACCTCGCGCCGAGCCGCGTGTCCTTCGCCCGATAGACCTCTCCCATCCCGCCCGCGCCGAGCGGCGCGAGGATCTCGTAGGGGCCCAGACGGGTGCCGGGGGAGAGGCTCATGGCCCTCCGAATCTCCGGCGGATTCTATCGCCCGGTCAGGCGGATGCCGCGGCTTCGGTGCGGCGGCGGCGGCGCTCGGCGAGGGCGAAGAGGACGAACCCGGCCACAGGAAGCCGAACGAGCCGACGAAGACCTGCACGAAGAACCCCGTCTTGTCCGCGGTGTCGGCGGGCGGGATGAGCGCGAGGACGATCGCCACGACCGTCGTGAGGAAGCCGAGCCCGTTCCAGAAGAAGCTCCCGGCGGCTCCTCCCGGGACCGGGACGGCGCCGGGCTGTTTCGCGATCTCGGCGCGCAGCTTGATGGCCGCGGCGAACATGTACATGTAGGGCATGAAGTAGACGATGAGCGTCGCATTGACGAGCTTCAGGTACGCCTCCTTCACCGTGGCTCCCTGCGTCGCCGCGACGATGAAGATCGCCGAGAAGGCGGCCTGGAAGACCATGGCGAACCAGGGCGTCTTCCACTTCGGGTGGGTCTTCGCGAAGATCGGCGGCAGGTATTTGTCGAGGCCGCCGACGAAGAGCAGGCGCGCCGTCGCGATGAGCCACGCCCCGATGCCGCCGAGACCGGCGAGCGTCATCAGGAGCGCCACCGGGGCGCCGAGCCAGGGCAGTCCGTGAGCGGCGCCCGCCTTCGTGATGGCCTGGTTGACGCCGGAGAGGATCGAGACCTCGCTCTTCGGAAGCGCCCACAGGATGGAGATCGTGCCGAGGAGATAGACAGGCCGCGATCGAGAGGCCCGAGATGGTGATCGCCCGGGGAAACGTCTTGCGCGGCTCGACGACCTCGCCCGCCATCGTCGGAGCGAGCTCGAGCCCCGCGTACCCGAAGCAGAGGTTGGCGAAGAAGAGGACGGTGGGAAGCGCCGCGAAGTCCGGAATCAGCGACGCGGCGGGCATCGGCGTCGCGGAGCCGGAGGTGAAGAGAGCGATCAGCCCGACGGCGAGCAGCGCGAGCGACGGCAGCCACTGGGCGAGAGCCGCCGATGTTCTGCACCCACTTGCCGGTCTTCATCCCGACGATGTTGAGGCCGAGCGCGATGGCCAGCAGCGCGAGCGAGGCCCCTGCGGCGTAGGTCGCGCTCTGCTCGAGCGCGGCAAAGCGCGTTCCGAAGATGTAGAGCGCAAAGACAACGGTCGAGAGCGTCAGCGTCGGGAAGTACGTGATGTTCGAGGCCCAGTAGAGCCAGCCCGCCAGGAAGCCCTGCCGGTGGCCGAACGCCTTCGACGTCCACACGTAGAGTCCGCCTTCCTCCGGGATGGCCGAGGAGAGCGCCGTGACCGCGAAGCCCTGCGGGATGAAGAACACGATCGCGGCGAGCACCCAGAGAAAGAGCGAGGACGGCCCGTTGGCCGCGGCGAGCGCGATCCAGCGCATCCCGACGATGGCGGCGACGTTGAAGAGGACGATGTCCTTCGTCTTGAGCGCGCGTTCTAGCGCCATGGAGATGATTCCTTTCGCAGCGTCACCGTGTCGCCTCGGCCGCGGTGCGCTGCCAGATGTCGGCGTTGTCGCTCGAGCGGACGACGTAGCAGACGGTTCCGGTCCGCACGCACGCGAGGCTCTGGAAGGTGCCGTTCGAGGGCCGCTGGACCACGAGGTGCTTGTCCCCGGACGAGAGATCCAGGACGAACAGCCCGTCGTTCTCCCCGTACAGGAGGTAGCGGTTTCCGATGACGGCGCCGCGCCGAATGCGCGAGTGCGACTCCGTCCGGGGAACGGTCTTCACGACCGCGCCCGGACCGGGCGAATAGACGGCGACGGCCTGCCCGGTGAGGTCGCTCAACCGGACCAGCGAGCCCACGAGCGTGGTCCCGTCGGCGGTCCAGGCCAGGGGATAGAAGAACGTCTCGGGCGAGGGGGCCGGGATCGGGCTCCACCCGCACGAGAGCGCCCTTGTCGTCGAGCCGGATGATCGAGCTGCTGTGGCCGCTGTTGGTGGCGATGGCGCGGCCGTCGGGTGACCAGTGCGCCTCGATGATCAGCTCGGTGGCCTGCGTCGAGCGGCTTCATGCCGCTCCCGTCGCGTTCGATGGTCCAGATCTGGTACTGGCCGCCGCGATCGGAATGGAAGGCGATGCGTTTGCCGTCGGGGGAGAAGCTCGGCGCGCGGTCCCTGCGGGGCGTCGTCGGTGAGCTGGCGCAGGTTCTTCCCGTCGCTCTCGAGGAGGAAGAGGTCGTCCTGCGCCCCGCCGCGGGAGTCGAAGGCGAGGAACTTGCCGTCGGCCGAGACGTCGAAGTCCGCCATCTCCTGCGAGCTTTCGAGGACCGGCTCGGGCTTGCCCGGGAGCGCTCCGCTCGCGTCGAAAGTCAGGCGATCGATCGAGTAGGTGTTCTCGCGGACGACGTACGCGGCATGGCGCCCGTCCCGCGAGAGCGCGAGGCCGCCCACCTCGCGGGCGGGCAGCATCTCCGGCACGGGCGCGCCGAGCGGACGCCCCGTGGCTTCGTCGATCGGGACGCGCCAGAGGTTCATCGTCCCGTCGCGATTGGACAGGAAGTAGAGGGTCCGGCCGTCCGGCCCCCAGACCGGGTTGAAGTCGACGGCGGCGTCCTGCGTCACCGGCACGGGCTTTTCGCCGGCGCCGAGGCCCTTGTAGGGGATCGTCCAGATGTCGCGCTGGCTGCCGCCGGGCGGCAACGCCCAGAAGGCCACGCGCAGACCGTGCGGCGACACGTTCGGCTGGATGGCGTCGAAGGTCCCGGAGAGCTTGCGCGTCTTGCCGCTCGCGAGCTCGACCGCCCAGATCTCGCTCGTGCCCGTCCGGCCGTAAGGGCCGGCGACGAGCTCGGTGGAATAGAGGATCTCCCGCCCGTCGGGCGACCAGGCGGGGTTGCTCCCGACGTTCGACGAGCCGCCGCGAGTTCTCTCCCGTCGCGCCCATGACGAAGAGCCCGCCCTCGCCGCACTGGGCGCCGTACGCGATGAGCGTCCCGTCCGGAGAGAACGCCGGCGAGTAGCTCTCGCGATCGCAGTCGGGCGTCAGGTCGATGGGCTTGCGGCCGCCGGCGCGCTGGATCCAGATGTCCGGCTTGCTGCCCGTGCGGTGGACGAACGCGAGCGTCTGTCCGTCGGGCGAGAGCGAGGGCGCGGTCTCGGCCCCGGGCATGTTCGTGAGCCGGCGATACGTCGCGCTCGATCCGATCGCTCCGGCGGCTCCGAGCCGGCCGCGGAGGAAAAGGTACGCGAGGGCAGCGCCCGCGAGGACACCGACCGCAACCAGAAGCGCCGGTCCGAGCCGCACGCGCCGCCGCGCGGGGATGACCGCCGCCTGACCGGTGGTCCCCGAGAGCGCCTCGATGTCGAAGGCGAGGTCGTGCGCCGAGTGGAACCGCTGCTCGGGGTTCTTCTCGAGGCAGTGGCGCACGATCACGCTCGAGGCCGGGCGAGATGGCCTGGTTCGTGACGGAAAGGTCCGGCGGCTCTTCCTTCAGGATCGCGGCCATCGTCTCGCCGGCCGAGTCCGCGTGGAAGGCGCGCTTGCCCGAGAGCATCTCGTAGAAGATGGCGCCGAACGAGAAGATGTCCGAGCGCGCGTCGGCGGGCTTGCCCTTGATCTGCTCGGGCGACATGTAGCCGATCGTGCCCATGACGACGCCGGGCTCGGTGCCCGCGGCGGTCGGCAGGTTGGTCTGCGGGCCGGACCCCTCGCCGACCTGCGTGAGCTTGGCCAGGCCGAAGTCGAGGATCTTGACGCGGCCCGTCGTTGGTGACGAAGAGGTTCTCGGGCTTCAGGTCCCGGTGGACGATGCCCTTGTCGTGCGCGGCCGAGAGGCCGTGCAGCGATCTGCAGCGCGTAGTCGATGACCTTGCGCTGGGGGAGCTTGCCGCCGGCGAGCACCGCCCGCAGCGTCTCGCCCTCGAGCAGCTCCTGGACGACGTAGGGCGCATCCTCGTGCGAGCCGATGTCGTAGACCGCGGTGATGTTCGGATGATTCAGGACCCCGGCGGCTTTCGCCTCCTGCTCGAAGCGCCGCAGCCGGTCGGCGTCGGCGGAGAACGACGCGGGCAGGACCTTGATCGCGACCTCGCGGCCGAGGCGCGGGTCCTTCGCGCGATACACCTCGCCCATCCCCCCGGCGCCGATCTGGCCGAGGATCTCGTACGGGACCGAGCTTCGAGCCCGCCGCGAGCGTCACTTCAGGCCGTCGATGAGATAGAGGTCGGAGCTGGCGGCGCGTCCATAGCCGTAGACGTAGGACTTTCCGTCGGGCGTCATCAAGACGGGGACGATCTGGATGATTCCCGAGCGCTCCGCGGGGCCAAAGTCCTTCCAGTTTTCGCGCTTTCCGGTAGCGACCTCGACGCGGACGACGTGAGCGGGAATGCTGCCGGATATGGCGGCGAAGAAGAATCTCCCGTCGGGAGTCCACCGAATGAAGTCCAGATCCTTGGTATTGGGAACCGTCCGGGCCTCTCCGCCGGCGGTGGGAACGAGGAACAAATCCTCGGTCCACTCACCCCACGCGGCGACCCAGCCCCCGTCGGGAGAGATCGTGCCGGGGCCGACCTCCGTAGTCTCGATCCGTGATCGGCCGAGGCTTGCCCGAGGGGAGGTCCTGGACGTAGAGACGGCGCTTGCCGCCCGGCTCGGCGGCCAGCAGGAGAAGACGTTTGGAATCCGGGAAAAGCGTCACGCTCGACACGCGCTCGAAGCCGGAGAGCTGAATCGTGACCGGGGTACCGGTGCCGGTCGGAGACAGCACCAACGCCTTCTCGGAGTCGGGCGGACGCGAAAGCACCCACTTGCCGTCGGCGGAGAGCTCCAGCCCGACCCCCTCGCCCAGCTTGACGGCCGGTGAGCCGTCGGTCTTGCGCACGTAGTAGGCGCCGTAGCGGCCGGCCGCGTCCCCTCCCTCGTTGATGAGCAGCGTCCGGCCGTCGTCGGAGAGCCCGATGAGGGCCGATCGGTCGAACCAGGAAAGCTCGCGTTCGGTCGTTTCGCCGGGAGCGAGGCCGAGAATTCCGGGCTGGCTGCTGTAGCGCTCGACCAGGACGCGGCCGTCCCGGGAGATGTCGTGAACGATCAAGCCGACCGGGATGCTGTCGATCACGCGCACGCGCCCCGAGAGATCGACGGCCTTGAGAAGGAACTGGCCCCGCTCGCCGAGATCGTCGAACCAGACCTCGTTGCCGGAGGGAGCCCACGCGAGCCCCTGGCCGCGGATGCCATCCTTCACCAGGGTCGAGGACTTGCCGGCCAGGTCCACCGTCACGAGCGAGTTGCCCGCCGGCGACCGCCCGAAGAAGGCGAAGCGGTCTCCCCGCGGGGACACGCGCAGGAGACGGATTCCGCGCTCGGAGGCGTACAGCACCTTGCCGAGAGGCAGTTCGACCCGATTGCGGCCTTCCGCGAAGCGAAGGACGGCAAGCTGCTTGCCGTCGGGTGTCCATTCCGCCTTGTCGATGAACTCGGCGATCGCCCGCGGCGCGCCGCCGCCCATCGGCACGGTGGCGAGCGTACCGGGACCCGCGGGCCCGCCGAGAAAGCGCTCGCGCAGCGAAATCGCGAGCTCGCCCGAGGGCGAAACCGAGAAGAGGTCGGCGTTCTTGACGCCGATGGGCGTCGATTCGGGACCCTCGGGGCGCGTCGTGTAGATCTCGAGCGGCTGGCCTTCCCAGGAGGCGCCGTACACGACGCTGCGCCCGTCCGGCGCAAAACGCGCCGTCCCGAGATTGCCCCGGCGAAACGTCAGGCGCCGGTACGTCGGCGTCGAGGCCCTGGCGGGCCGCCACAGAAAATGTCCCGCGACGGCGCCGGCGGCGAGAGCGGCGGCGGCGAGGCCGGCGAGCCAGAGCCTGCCGATGCGCGGGGCCGGCTTGCCCGTTGCCGCCGCCAGGGCTCCGGCGCTCGTGGCCGAGGTTCCGGAGAGGGCTTCGAGGTCGAAGGCGAGGTCGTGGGCGGAGTGGAAGCGCTGCTCGGGGTTCTTCTCGAGGCAGTGGCGGACGATGCGTTCGAGGCCGGGCGAGATGCTCTGGTTGGTGACCGAGAGGTCCGGCGGGTCCTCCTTCAGGATCGCCGACATCGTGTCGGCGGCGGAGTCGCCGTGGAAGGCGCGCTTGCCAGACAACATCTCGTACAGGATTGCCCCGAAGGAGAAGATGTCGCTGCGCGCGTCGGCCTGCCGGCCTCGGACCTGCTCGGGCGACATGTACCCGAGCGTCCCGAGCACGACGCCGGGCTCGGTGCCGGCCGTGGCCGTCGGAAGGTTCGTGGCCTGGGAGCCCTCCTCCTGGTGAGTCAGCTTGGCCAGACCGAAGTCGAGGATCTTGAGCCGGCCGTCTTTGGTGACGAAGAGGTTCTCGGGCTTCAGATCCCGATGGACGATGCCCTTCTCGTGCGCGGCGGAGAGGCCGTGGGCGATCTGCAGGGCGTAGTCGATCGACTTGCGCGGCGAGAGCCGGCCGCCGGCCAGCAGCGAGCGCAGCGTCTCGCCCTCGAGCAGCTCCTGGACGACGTACGGGGCGTCGTCGTGGGTGCCGATGTCGTAGACGGCGGTGATGTTGGGATGGTTGAGGATCCCGGCGGCCTTGGCCTCCTGCTCGAAGCGGCGCAGGCGGTCGGCATCCGCGGAGAACGACGCCGGCAGGACCTTGATCGCGACCTCGCGCCCCAGCCGCGGATCCTTCGCCCGATACACCTCGCCCATCCCCCCGGCGCCGATCTGGCCGAGGATCTCGTACGGGCCGAGCCGGGATCCCGCCGAAAGGGTCACGTGGGGCGGATTCTAGCCGTTACTTTGTTCCCGGGCGGGTCGCTCGCTCGATTTCCTCGGTGGAGCAGGGAAGGCCTATCTCCCTCTCCCCCCGGCGGGGGGAGAGGGTCGGGGTGAGGGGGGAGGTTCCTATCGCTCGAGCCCCACTTCCTTGAGCATGAACGCGTAGTCGAACGCGGTCTCCCGCAGGCGGTCGTAGCGCCCGGACGAGCCGCCGTGGCCGCCCGCCATGTTGATCTTGAAGATCAGCGGGTTCTTGTCCGTCTTGACCGTGCGCAGCTTCGCGACGTACTTGGCGGGCTCCCAGTACATGACCTGCGAATCGTCGAAGGACGTCTTCACGAGCATCGCCGGGTACGCCTTCGCCGCGAGGTTGTCGTACGGGCTGTACGACTTCATGTAGTCGTACTGCTCCTTGATCTTGGGATTGCCCCACTCCTCGAACTCGCCGACCGTCAGCGGCAGCGACTCGTCGAGCATCGTGTTGATGACGTCCACGAAGGGCACTCGGGCCACGACCGCGTGGAAGAGGTCGGGGCGCATGTTCGTCACGGCTCCCATCAGGAGGCCGCCCGCCGACACGCCCTCGATGACGAGGCGGTCCTTCGACGTGTACTTGTCCGCGACCAGGGCCTCCGCCACGGCGATGAAGTCGGTGAAGGTGTTCTTCTTCGACATCATCCGGCCCTGGTCGTGCCACGTCTTGCCGAGATCGCCGCCGCCGCGGATGTGCCCGACGGCAAACACGAACCCCCGGTCGAGAAGGCTGACGCGATTCGAGTTGAACTCCGCGTCCGACGGCGCGCCGTACGAGCCGTACGCCGTCAGCAGCATCGGCGCCTTCCCGTCGGCGACGAAACCCTTCCTGTAGACGAGCGAGATCGGCACCCGCACGCCGTCGGCCGCCGTCGCGTAGCGCCGTTCGGAGGTGTAGCGCGAGGCGTCGTAGCCGCCGAGGACCTCGTACTGCTTGAGGAGCTTGCGCGCCTTCGTCGCCATGTCGAAGTCGAAGATCGACGGGGGCGTCGTGAAGGACTGGTAGTTGTAGCGAAGCTCCTTCGTGTCGAACTCGAAGTTGCTCGTGAGGAAGACCGTGTAGATCGCCTCGGGGAAGTCGACGCGGTAGGCACTGCCGCTCCTGAAGTCGATGACCTTCAGGCGGGGCAGGCCGTCCTCGCGCTCGGAGAGGACGCCGTAGTCGGCGAAGACGTTCACGTCTTCGAGCATGACGCTGCCGCCGCAGGGAGACTATTTCTTTCCAGTTCGCCTGCCCGGGATCGGCCATGGGCGCCGTGACGGCGCGGAAGTTGCGGCAGTTCTTGTTGGTCCGGATGTAGAAGAGATCGCCCCGGTGGTCCACGTCGTACTCGTGGTCCTTCTCGCGCGGCGAGATCAGCCGCATCGCCGCCGTCGGCTGGTCGGCCGGCAGCCAGCGCCACTCGTTCGACGTGTGGGAACCGACGCCGACGAAGATGACGGCCCGGCTGCGGGACCGCCCCGTGAAGACCCGGAACATTTCGTCCTTCTCTTCATGGAGCAGGACGTCGGCCGCGGGATCGGCGCCGAGCGTGTGACGGTACAGCCGATAGGGCCGCTTGGCCATGTCGGTGACCGTGTAGAAGAGCGTCTTGTTGTCCGCGGCCCAGGCCGCGGTCGAGACCCGCGCGACCTTCTCGGGGAAGAGCTCGCCGGTGACGAGGTTCTTGACGTGGAGGGTGTAGTCGCGGAAGCCCGTGTTGTCCGTGGTGTAGGCGAGCAGGTTGCCGTCGTCGCTGACCTCTCGCGCTCCCACCGACATGAACTTCTCGCCCTTCGCGAGCGCGTTGACGTCGAGGTAAACCTGCTCGGGGGCGTCGAGGCTGCCCTTCTTGCGGCAGTAGATCGGGTACTGCTGCCCCTTCTCCGTCCGCGAGTAGTAGTACCAGCCGCCGTCGCGGTACGGGACCGACAGGTCCGTCTCCTTGATGCGCCCGAGCATCTCGTCGTACAGGTTCTTCTGGAGCGCCTCGGTCGGCTTCATGAAGGCTTCGGTGTAGGCGTTCTCGGCTTCGAGAAACGCGCGGACCTTCGGGTTCTCCTTCTCGCGCATCCAGAAGTAGTCGTCGTTCAGGGTCTCGCCGTGCAGCGTTTGCATGTGAGGCACCTTTTGCGGAACGGGAGGGGCCGGGTCGCCGGCGAGCGCGAGGCCCGCCGGGAGACCGGCCGCGAGGATCGTGAGGAGTGCGGAAGTGCGGCGGTTCATGGCGTTACGGCTTGGGCGCCGCGGCGGCGCCCTTGGCGAAGTCCCCCGCCTTGACGATCGTCATCTTCGCGGGGTCGAGATATTTGCGCATGGCGGCGACGATCTGTTCTCCGGTCAGCGCCTCGACCTTCTTCTCCAGGGCGGCGTCCCAGGCGAGCGTGCGCTGGATGTAGAGGTCGGTGGCGAGCGTCCGGGACAGCGCCGCGTCCTGGGCGCGCCCGACCTGGCGCGACTGGAGCCACCCGGACTTGGCTTCCGCGATCTCCTTCGCCTCGAAGCCGTCCTTGAGCATGCGGGCGAGCTCTTCCCGGTACGCGGCTTCGAGCTTCTGCTCGTTCTGGGGCGCGTAGATCGCGAAGGCCGCGAACGATCCCGCGGCGTCGAGCGGCGACGCCTGGAGCTGCGAACCCACGCCGTAGGACAGGCCGTCCTTCTGCCGGATGCGGACGGCCAGGCGGGAGTTGAGGAAGCCGCCGCCGAACATGTAGTTGCCGAGAACGAGGGCGGGATAATCCGGGTCCTCGTCGCGCAGCGGCAGGTTCTGGCCGGCCACGAAGAAGGCGTTGGCCTTGTCGGGCGTCTCGAGCGCCTTGTTCTCCGCCGGAGCATCCTTGTAGAGCTGCGGCACGCGCTCGAATCGCGCGGGGCTCTTCCACCCGCCGAAGAGGTCGCCGGCCAGCTTGCCGACGGCCGCCTCGTCGAAGTCGCCGACGATCGCGAGCTCTCCGGTCGAGGCCCCGTAGAAGTCGGCATAGAACTTCTTCGCGTCGTCCAGGGTGGCGGACTTGTAGTCCTGGATCGACTCGTCGAAGGTCTCGACGTAGCGCACGTCGCCCTTCGGATACGGATTCATGTGGCGCTGGTAGTAGTTCGAGCCGAGCGAGTCGGGCTCGCTCTTCTGCTGCTCGATGGCGGCCAGGTTCTCCTGGCGCAGCTCCTCGAACTCCTTCGCGGGAAAGGCGGGCTCGCGCAGGACCTCGGCGACGAGCTGCAGGACCGCGGGGAGATTCTCGCGGATGGTCTCGATCGAGACGTTGGCCTGGTTGGGCCGGCCGCTGACGGAGACGCGGGCCTTCAGCCGGTCGAACTCGTCCTTCAACTGCTGCCGGGTGTGCTTCGTCGTCCCGCGCAGGAGCATGTCGGCCGCGAGATCGGCGGAGGTGGCCTTGCCGATCAGCGTCTTCTCGTCGCCGAAGCGCAGCGTCATCGTCGCGACGACGGTGCCGCCGCGCGTCTTCTTCGAGAGCAGCGCCATCTTCATCCCGCCCGGCAGCTCCGAGCGCTTCGTGCGCGACTCGATGTTGGCGGGCGACGGGTCGAACGCCTCGCCGGCGGCGATGGCCGCGTCGCCCTTGTAGTCCTGGACGACGGCCGCGGCCGCGACGGGCGGCGGGATCTCGGAGCGGTCGGGCTTGGCCGTCGGCACGAAGACGCCGATCGTGCGGTTGGAGGGCTTCAGGTACGCCTTCGCCGCGGCCTGCACCTCTTCGAGGGTCGCCTTGCGGATCCGGTCGCGGCCGAGGAAGAAGAGGCGCCAGTCGCCCTGACCGATGTACTCGGACAGGTTCAACCCCACGCGGTCGGCGCTGTTGAGCATCAGGTCGATGTTCTTCAGGATCGTGGCGCGGGCGCGCTCGACTTCTTCCTTCGTGATGGGCGCCGAGCCGGCCGCGGCGTCGAGCGTCTGCACGAAGGCCGTCTTCGCTTCCTCGACGTTCTGGTCCTGCCGGACCTCGGCGTTGAACATCAGGAAGCCGGGGTCGTGGAGCTCCATGAAGTAGCCGCCCACCGACGTCGCCTTCTTCGTCTCGACGAGCGCCTTGTAGAGGCGGCCCGAGGGCGTGTCGGTCAGGACCTGCTCGAGCAGGTTGACGGCGCCGGAAGAGGGGTCCGTGCCGGACGGGACGTGGTACGCCGCGGCGATGGCCTGGACGTCGCCCACCCGCTGGAGCGTGACGCTGCGCTCGCCGTCCTGCGTCGGATCGAGCGTGTAGAAGGCCGGCAGCGGGCGCGTGGGCTTCGGGATCTTCCCGAACGTCGCGTTGATGAGCGCGAGGGTCTTCGCCTCGTCGAACTTGCCCGCGACGAGCAGCACCGCGTTGTCCGGCTGGTAGAAGGTCCGGTAGAAGTTCTGGAGTCGGTCGATCGGCACGTTCTCGAGGTCGGCCTTCGCGCCGATCGTGGAGTGTCCGTAGTTGTGCCAGAGGAAAGCCGTCGAGAGGACGCGCTCCTCGAGGATGGAGGCCGGGTCGTTCTCGCCGAGCTCGAACTCGTTGCGCACGACGGTCATCTCGCTGTCGAGGTCCTTCTTGGCGATGTAGGAATTGACCATCCGGTCGGCTTCGAGATCGAGCGCCCACTTGAGGTTCTCGTCGGTTGCCTGGAACGTTTCGAAGTAGTTCGTGCGGTCGAACCAGGTCGAGCCGTTCGGGCGCGCGCCGTGCGAGGTCAGCTCCTGCGGGATGTTCGGGTGGTTGGGCGTCCCCTTGAAGACGAGGTGCTCGAGCAGGTGGGCCATTCCCGTCTCGCCGTAGCTCTCGCTGCGGGAGCCGACCTTGTAGGTGACGTTGACGGTGATGGTCGCCTTGGTCGGGTCCGGGAACAGCAGGACGCGCAGGCCGTTGCCGAGGCGGTACTCCGTAATGCCCTCGACCGACGTCACCTTGACCGGCGCCGCCGGGGCGGCGGTCGCGGACTTCGGCGCGGCCGCCTTCGCCGCGGGTTTCGGCGCCGGCTTCGCGGCCGCCTGCGTGACCGCGAGAACGCTCGCGGCGGTCCAGATGCCCACGAGCAGGCCGAGCCCGCTCTTCTTCCAGAGACTCATGAAGGTCCTCCCACAGAGCGCCGGCCGCGCTTGCCGGGCCGGGCGAAGCCGGAACGAATACCACACCGCGGGCCGCGTTTTTGGCGGCGGTTTGGCGGCCCGGGCAGCGGGGAGGGAGAAGTCCTTCATCCGCAACGCGTTAATTCTCGGGCGTCGCGGGCTTCGGCGGGCGGCTGGATGTCAATAGAATCCCGAAACTCACCGAGGAGGCGTCCATGAAGCGTGTTCTTTTCGTTCTCGCGGCGGTGCTGGTCCCGGCGATCGGAATCGCCCAGGCGCCCCACGCCGAGCACGCGGCGGCGCCGGCGCCGGCGGAAAAGCCGCCCGAGCTCTTCACCGGGCTCGGCTCCCACCGGCATCCCATCCAGACCTCGAGCCCCGAGGCCCAGCGGTACTTCGACCAGGGCGTGATCCTTCTCTTCGGCTTCAACCACGAGGAGGCCGAGCGCTCCTTCGCGAAGGCCGCCGAGCTCGACCCGAAATCGCCGATGCCGCGCTGGGGCATGGCGCTCGCCCTCGGCGCCAACTACAACGACCCGGAGCCCGAGGCCGACCGGTTGAAGAAGGCGCGGGCCGAGGTCGAGAAGGCGCTCGCCCTGGCCCCGGCGGCGCCGGAGAACGAGCGCGCCTACGTCGAGGCGCTCTCGGTGCGGTACGTCGCGGACCCGGGCAGCGCCGACAAGGCGAAGCTCGCGCGCGACTACGCCGTCGGCGATGCGGGCGCTCGCGGCGCGGTACCCCGACGATCTCGACGCCGCCACGATGTACGCCGAGAGCCTGATGAACCTCCATCCCTGGAAGCTCTGGAAGCCGGACGGGACGCCGGGCGAGGACACGCTCGAGATCGTCGGCGTCCTCGAGTCGGTGTTGAAGCGGGATCCGAACCACCCCGGCGCGAACCACTACTACATCCACGCCGTCGAGGCGTCGAACGCGCCCGAGCGGGCCCTGCCGTCCGCGACGCGCCTCGAGACCCTCGTGCCGTCGGCCGGCCACCTCGTCCACATGCCGGCGCACATCTACATCCGCACCGGGAGCTACGTCGAAGCCGAAAAGGCCAACGCCGTCGCGGCCGAGGTGGATCGCGCGTACATCCGCCGGACCGGCGCGCAGGGGATGTACCCGATGATGTACTACAACCACAACGTGCACTTCGAGTCGGTGGCGGCCTGCATGGCGGGCCGCCATGCCGTCGCGAAGAAGGCCGGCGACGTTCTCTTTGCCGAAGTGCTTCCCGCCGTTCCGCAGATGCCGATGCTCGAGGGGTTTCTCCTCCAGCCGACCTTCGTGGCGCTGCGGTTCCGGCAGTGGGACGAGATCCGGCAGATGCCCGACCCCGGTCCGAAGCTGCCGCTGCTGCGGGCGACGTGGCTCTACGCGCGCGCCCTCGCCGCGGCCGCGGCCGGCGACGTGAAGAAGGCGGAGACGCTGCGGGAGGCCTTCGTCATCGCGCGGGACGCGCTGCCGGCCGGCTCGCTGGCGAGCCCCCAGAACCCGGGCGCCGCGTTTCTCGCCGTGGCGACCCACGTGCTCGACGCCCGCATCTTCGAAGCGAAGGGCGACCGCAAGGCGGCGATCGCGAGCTGGGGCAAGGCGGTCGCGGCCGAAGACGCGCTCGCCTACGACGAACCGCCGGCCTGGTACTACCCGGTGCGCGAGTCGCTCGGCGCCGCGCTCCTGGCGGACGGCCAGGCCGCGGAAGCCGAGAAGGTCTTCCGCGCCGACCTCGGGATCCATCCGCGCAACGGACGGTCGCTCTACGGCCTGGCCGCGAGCCTCGACGCGCAGAAGAAGGCGGCCGACGCCGCCTGGGCCCGCGCGCAGTTCGAGTCCGCGTGGAAGGACGCGGACACGAAGGTGCGGCTGGAGGAGATGTAGAGCGCGCATCAGAGCCGTCATCCCCAGCTCCTTCGACGCCAGCGCGTTGCCCTCGACGCGCGCGCGGATCTTGGCGAACGCCGTGTCGCGCGAGGTCGAGGCGTCGTCGCCGAACGGGGAGAAGCCGCAGTCGTCGGTCGAGCCGAGGTGCGCGGGATCGATGAACTTCGCGGCCTCGAGGATGCGGTCGCGGACCTCCGCGGCCGTCTCGACGCGCGGCGAGATCGGGTCCGTGACGCCGACGAAGATGCGGCGGCCGTCCTTCGCGTGCGCCCCCAGGATCTTCAGCACCCGGGGCCGATCCGCCTCGCTCGCGAGCTGGACGAAGAAGTTGCCGACGTTCAGGCGAAAGAGCGCGGGAAGCAGCTCGGCGTAGTCCACGTCGGCGCTGTGCGTCGAGTCCTGGTCGCCGCCCGGGCAGGTGTGGACGCCGATGCGCCGGCGCTCCTCGGCGCTGAAGCCCTCGAGGACCCGGTTGTTCAGGTCGACGAACGCGTCGAGCAGGCCCTTGGAGGGGTCGAGCTTGATGCAGAGGCGCCCCTCGGTGAAGTCGAGCTGGACCGTCGCCCCGGCGGCGAGGCAGCGTCGGATGTCCGTCGTCGCCTCGCGGACGAGGTCGTCGATGAACGCCTCCCGGGGATAGCCGGCGATCCCGGCCCGCGGGTAGAGCAGCGAGATGGCCGACGGCGCGATGACGGCCTGCTTGAGCGAGGCCTTCGCGTACTTCATCGCGCCCTCGAGGTATTCCGCCGCGTAGGTCGCGTAGCGGAACGGGCCCGCGGTCAGGACCGGAAGCTGGCGAGTGTGGCCGTCCGCGAAGGGAATCGTCACGCCGCCCGGGGCGAGGTTCGCGAGCCCGTGGATCGGGTAGGTCGCGAAGCTCGGCTTTCGCTGCTCGCCGTCGGTGATGACGGGCGACCCGGTCTCCTCGAAGCGGCGGATCGTGTCGCGCACGGCGCCGTCGAAGAGGGCCTCGAGCGCGTCTTTCCGGATGCGCCCCTCCCCGAAGGCGCGCATGCCGTTCATGAGCTCGACCGGACGGGGAATGCTGCCGATGGGTTCGGTGGGTATAGTCATGGGAAAAATCTATACGAGTCCCTCCCGGAATAGAATTCCGCGTCCGTTCAATTCGAGAGGGGGCCACGTTGACCTTCGCGCGTCGTTTGTTCGTCACGATCTGCCTGGCGGCCGCAGCGGCTTCGGTCGCGCCGCTCCCGGCGCAGCCTTTCGACGGGTCGCTCTACTCCGACATGCGCTGGCGCCTGGTGGGCCCGTTCCGCGGCGGGTGGGCCACGTGCGCGGCGGGGGTGCCGGACGAGCCGGCGGTCTACTACTTCGGCGCGGCCGCCGGGGGGGTGTGGAAGACGGAGGACGCGGGAAGCACGTGGTCCCCGATCTTCGACCGCGCGGGATCCGCTTCGGTCGGGGCGATCGCCGTCGCGCCCTCGAACCCGAGCGTCCTCTACGTCGGCACCGGGCAGATCCAGACGCGCTACGACATCGCTTCGGGCGACGGCGTCTATCGTTCGGACGACGCCGGAAAGAGCTGGAGGCACCTCGGCCTCTCCGCGACGCGGGCGATCGGGCGCATTCTCGTGGATCCGGGCAACGCCGACGTCGCCGTCGTGGCGGCACTCGGCCACATCTACGGCGCCAACCGCGAGCGCGGCATCTTCCGGACGGAGGACGGCGGCAAGACCTGGAGCCAGACGCTCTTCGTGGACGAGAACACCGGCGGCGCCGATCTCGCCGCGGATCCGACCGATCCCTCGGTGATCTACGCCGCGCTGTGGCAGGCGCGCAATTTTCCGTGGCTGTCGTATTTCCTGCCCGACGTGGGGCCGGGCAGCGCCATCTACAAGTCGCTCGACGGCGGGCGCACCTGGAAGAAGCTGACGGGAGGCGGCTGGCCCGCGACCGACCTCGGACGGATCGGCCTCGCCGCCGCGCCGGGCGGCCGCGTGTATGCCCTCGTCGACGCCGCCCCGGCCGCCCACGGGGCCGCGTCGGCCGAGGGGCTCTACCGGTCGGACGACGCCGGCGCCACCTGGCTCCGCGTCAACGAAACGCCGGGTATCGCCTCGAGCTACATGAACCGGCTGACGGTCGATCCCCGCAACCGCGACGTCGTCTATCGTCACCGGCCAGTCGATCCGGCGCTCGGAGGACGGCGGCAAGACGCTTCGCTTCTTCAAGGGCGCGCCCGGAGGCGACGACTATCACTTCCTCTGGATCAACCCGAAGAACCCGCAGCTGATGGTCACCGCGGCCGACCAGGGGACCGTGGTGTCGTTGAACGGCGGCCGATCGTGGAGCAACTGGTACAACCAGCCGACCGGCCAGTTCTACCACGTCGAAACCGACGACCGTTTCCCGTACTGGATCTACAGCGGGCAACAGGACAGCGGCACGGCGGGGGCCGCCACGCGCAGCGACTACGGCGCGCTCACGTTCCGCGACTGGCATCCGGTCGGCGGCGAAGAGCGCGGCTGGGACGTGCCCGACCCCGAGGATCCGCTCGTCGTCTACGGCACGGGCCTCGGCGGCACGATCACGCGGTTCGATTCGCGCACCGGCGAAGTGCGCCACGTGTCGCCGCTCGTCGAGAGCACGTACGGCCGCCGCCCCGTGGCCGGCGCGTACCGCTGGGCGTGGTGCTTTCCGCTGGCGATCTCGTCGAAGCCGCCGCACGCGATGTACACGGGATCGCAGTACCTGTTGCGCTCGACCGATCACGGCAAGAGCTGGGAGAAGGCGAGCCCGGACCTGACGGGCGCCGAGCCCGACGCGAAGGGCTGCGAGGGCGAGGTCACCCTCGCCAACGCGCGGCCGTGCGGCTTCGGCGTGATCTACACGATCGAGCTCTCGCCGCTCGACCCGCAGGAGATCTGGGTGGGCACCGACGACGGCCTCGTCCAGCTGACCCGCGACGGCGGCAAGACCTGGAAGGACGTCACCCCGAAGGGCCTGCCCTCCTGGGCCAAAGGTCGCTTCCCTCGACGCGTCCGCCCTGGCGCCGGGGACGGCGTACGCCGCGGTGGATTCCCACCGGCTGGATGACTTTTCGCCGCGTCTCTACCGCACGCGCGACTTCGGTGCGACGTGGGACGCCATCACGACCGGCCTGCCGGCCGGCCGGTTTGCCACGGTCCTGCGCGCCGACCCGGTGCGCCGGGGGCTCCTCTATGCCGGCACCGACGCGGGGGTCTACGTCTCGTTCGACGACGGGGATCGCTGGCAGCCCCTGCAGCTGAACCTGCCGACCGCGTGGGTCGGCGATCTCGCGGTGCACGGCAGCGACCTCGTCGCGGCGACGCAGGGCCGCGGCCTGTGGGTCCTCGACGACGTGACGCCCCTGCGCCAGCTGACCGCTGCCGCCGCGACGGCGCCGGCGCATCTCTTCGCGCCGGCGATGGCGATCCGCGTCCGGCCGAACGAGAACCGCGACACGCCGCTCCCGCCCGAGACGCCGATCGCGGCGAACCCGCCCGCGGGCGCCGTGATCGACTACATCCTGCGCGCGCCGGCCGGGGGCCGCGTCACCCTCGAGATCCTGGATGCGAGCGGCGCGACGATCCGGGCCTTCGCCAGCGACGATCCCGCCGACGAGCCGGACGCCCACCGGTACTTCACCGAGCGCTGGCTCAAGCCTCCCGCGCCACCGTCCTCCGCGTCCGGCCATCACCGGTTCGTCTGGGACTCTGCGTTACCCGCGCCCGAAGGCGGCGAGCTGGGAATTCACGATCGCGGCCGTCGACGGCGAGAACACGCCGATCGAGCCCCGCGGGCCGCTGGTCCTCCCGGGCCGATACACGGTGAGGCTGACCTCCGGCGGAAAGAAGTACGAGCAGCCGCTCGTCGTCGCGCCGGATCCGCGGACGGACGTTTCGGCGGAGGTCTTCGCCGCGCGGCTCGCGTTCCAGAAGCGCGTCGTCGCTGCCATGGCGGAGTCCTTCGAGTCCCTCGAGTCCGTCCGGGCGTTGCGCAAGGCCGCGAAGGGGAAGAAGGCCCCCGCGGCGGAAGATGTCGACGCCCGCGCCGCGGCTCTCGAGACGGAGCTGACCCATACCAACCGCACGCTCGGGACGATCCTCGTCCAGGTCGAGGCGGCCGACGCGGCCCCGACGGAGATACAAGGCGAAGACGCTCGACGAGACGCTCACCCGGCTCCCGGCGCAGCAGGAGCGCGCGAAGGCACTCGCGGCGGCCGCGGGATCGGCGGCGACGCGGCCGTGAAGCGTCGGGCGGCGTTCGTCCTGGCGGTCGCGCTCGTCGCGGCGCGCGCCGCCGCGCTCGGCCCGGAAACGGGCGCGAGCCCCTCGCCGACGCCCTCGCCGATCGACCGGGCTGCCCTGGCGGCGGCCGTGCGCGCGGAGCTCGTGCACGCGTGGAAGGGATACGAGCGGTACGCGTGGGGCCATGACGAGCTGAAGCCCGTGTCGCGGACACCTCACGACTGGCACGAGCGTGCCCTTCTGATGACGCCGGTCGACGCCCTCGACACTCTCATCCTCATGGGACTCACCGAGGAAGCGCAGAAGGCGAGGGAGCTGATCGTCGAGAAGCTCTCCTTCGACCAGGACGTGTCGGTGAAGAACTTCGAGATCACGATACGGCTTCTCGGCGGCCTCCTCTCCGGCTACGAGATGACCGGCGACGCGCGCCTGCTGCGGCTCGCCGAGGACCTCGGGCGGCGGCTGTTGCCCGCGTTCGCCTCGCCCACCGGGATGCCGTACATGTACGTCAACCTGAAGACCGGGAAGACGCGCGGCGCGCGCTCGAATCCCGCCGAGATCGGCACGCTGGTGCTCGAGTTCGGGACGCTCTCGCGCCTGACCGGCAACCCGGTCTATCTCGAGAAGGCGCGAAGGGCGCTCGCCGCGCTCTACGAGCGGCGCTCGAAGATCGGGCTCGTGGGCGAGGAGATCGACGTGGAGACGGGGCGGTGGTTGAGCCGCGCGAGCCACGTCGGCGGCGGCATCGACTCCTACTACGAGTACCTTCTGAAGTGCGGCCGCCTCTTCGGCGACGCCGGGTGCGAAGAGATGTGGCGGGAGAGCGTCGGCGCGCTCGACCGGTATCTGGCCGACGAGACGCCCGCGGGCCTCTGGTACGGGCAGGTGGACATGATCACCGGCAAGCGGACGGCGAGCGAGTTCGGCGCGCTGCACGCGTTCCTCCCCGGAGTCCTGGCTCTCGGCGGCGACCTCCCGCGGGCGCGCCGGCTCGAGGACTCGTGCTTCCGGATGTGGACCCTCGCCGGCATCGAGCCGGAGCTGCTCGACTACCGGACGATGAAGATCGTGGACGCTCCGTACCCGCTGCGGCCCGAGATCATCGAGTCGGCCTACTATCTCTACCGGCAGACGAAGGATCCGCGGTACCTCGAGATGGGCCGCGTGTTCTTCGAGGGCCTCGTCGCGCACTGCCGCACCGAGGCCGGCTACACCGTGCTCAAGAGCGTCGTGACGAAGGAGAAAGGCGACCTGATGCCGAGCTACTTCCTCGCGGAGACCCTCAAGTACCTCTACCTGCTCTTCGCGCCGGAGGAAACGCTCGATCTCGAGCGTGTCGTCTTCAACACCGAGGCCCATCCGTTCCGGCGGAACCCCTAGGCGATGCGGAGTCGCGGCTCCGGGTTCGCCCTTCTTCTCGCGCTCGCCGCGGTGCTGCCGGCGGCCTGCGGCAGGCACGGGAGTCCAGCGGCGCCCCTGACGATCGCCGTCATGCCGAAGGGGACGACGCACGAGTTCTGGAAGAGCATCCACGCCGGCGCCGTCAAGGCGGCGCGCGACCTGACCGCCGAGCGGCTGTCGACGTCGAGATCATCTGGAAGGGGCCGATGCGCGAGGACGACCGCGAGCAGCAGGTCCAGGTGGTCGAGGGCTTCGCGAGCCAGGGGTGTCGAGCGGCATCGTGCTCGCGCCGCTCGACGACAAGGCCCTGGTGCGGCCGGTCGAGGAGGCGAAGCAGGCTCGGGATCCCGACCGTCATCATCGACTCGGACCTCGCGTCGCGACGATCGTGAGCTTCGTCGCCACCGACAACTTCAAGGGCGGCGAGCTGGCCGCCGAGGAGATGGGCCGGCTCCTCGGCGGCAAGGGCAAGGTGCTCCTGCTGCGCTACCAGGAGGGCTCGGCCTCGCACCACGGCGCGCGAGGAGGGCTTCCTCGACGAAGCTGCAAGGCGGCGTGTCCCGGGCATCGAGATCCTGTCGTCCGACCAGTACGCCGGCGCCACGCGCGACACCGCGAAGCGCGCGTCGGAGAACCTGCTCAACCGCTTCGGCGACGATGCCGCCGGGATCTTCACGCCGAACGAGTCGTCGACGGCGGGCATGCTGCTGGCGCTCCAGGACATCGGGCAAGGCGGGCAAGATCCGGTTCGTCGGCTTCGACGCGAGCCAGGCGTTCGTCGACGCCATGCAGCGCGGGCCAGATCGCAGGGCATCGTCGCTCCAGAACCCGTTCACGATGGGCGAGCTCGGGGTGAAGACGATGGTCGATCACCTGCGCGGGCAGGCCGGTCGAGAAGCGGATCGACACCGGCGTCGCGCTCGTGACGCCCGCAGAACCTGGACGACGCCCGAGTCCCGTCGAGCTGCTGCAGCCGCCGATCGACGAGTACCTGAAGTAGGCGGGGACGATGACCCTCCGCGAGTCACCGGGCGTCGGCAAGCGCTTCGGGCCGACGGTGGCCCTCGACGGCGTCACCTTCGAGGTGCGCGGCGGGCGAGGTGCACGCGCTCATCGGCGAGAACGGCGCCGGGAAGAGCACCCTGCTCAACATGCTCTCGGGGGCCTGCTGGCGCCCGACGGCGGGAGCATGCGAGGTCGAGGCGACGCCGTACGCGCCGGCGGCCCGCGCGACGCGCGCGCGCGGGGCATCGCCCTCATCCACCAGGAGCTCTCGCTCTTCCCGCACCTGACGCGTCGCGGAGAACGTCCTGGTGGGCGCCGAGCCGCGCGGGTCGGCTGGCTGCGACCGCGCGCGAGCGCGCCGCGCACGCGGCGAGCGTGCTCGGCCGAGTTCGGGCACGCGGAGACTCGACCCCGGAGCGCGCGTGGGCGGCCTCTCCCTCGCCGCGCGGCAGGTCGTCGAGATCTGCCGCGCCGTGGCCTCGGGGCCCGCGTGCTCCTGATGGACGAGCCCACGAGCAGCCTGCAGCGGCAGGACGTCGAGCGGCTCTTCGCGCTGATCCGCCGGCTGGCCGGCGCGCGGCATCGCCGTCGTCTACATCAGCCACTTCCTCGAGGAGACGCGCGAGATCGCCTCGGCCTACACGGTGCTGCGCGACGGCCGCATGCCGGTCGGCGACGGCTCGCCTCCGTGATCGCGAACGACGAGCTGATCGCGCAGATGGTCGGCCGCACCGTGAGCGAGCTCTATCCCGGCGCGCCGCGGCAGCCCGCGGAGAAGTCGTGCTTCGAGGTGCGCGGCCTGGTCGCGCCGCCCGGGCTGGCGTCGGCGAGCTTCGTCGCTGCGCCGCGGCGAGATCCTGGGCATCGTTCGGCCTCATGGGCTCGGGCCGCACGGAGATGGTGCGCGCGCTCTTCGGCCTCGGCCGCGCGCCGCGGGAGGCCTGCGCTGGCGCGGCCGCGGGCGCGTGACCCCGGCGGCCGGCGCCGCGGCGTCGGCCGCGCTGGCGGAGGGCATCGGCTACCTGAGCGAGGACCGCAAGGGCGAGGGCCTCGCGCTGCCCTGTCCGTCGCCGACAACGTCACCCTGACCCGCCTCGTCGGCCTGCGCCCGCGCCGGCTTCGCTGAGCGCTCGCCGGCAGCGCAGCAGGCCGAGACGCAGGCGCGGCGCGGTGCGGCGTCCGGGCGGCGCGTCCATGGCGCAGCCGGTGCGCGCGCTCTCCGGCGGGCAACCAGCAGAAGGTGGCGCTCGCCCGGCTCCTCCACCAGGACGCGGACGTGCTCCTGCTCGACGAGCCGACGCGCGGCGTCGACATCGGCAGCAAGGCCCAGATCTACGAGGCCATCGCCGCGCCGCCGCGCGGGGCAAGGCCGTGCTCTTCGTCAGCTCCTACCTGCCCGAGCTGCTCGGCCTCTGCGACCGGCTCGCGGTGATGAGCCGGGGCCGGCTCGGCGACGCGCGGCCGGTGGCGGAGTGGACGCCCGCGGCCGTGATGGAGGCGGCGATCGGCGCATGAGACGCCACGCGCCCGGGCCTGGCTGCTGCGCTTCGGCCCCTTCCTCGGCCTCCTCGCCGTGATCCTGGTCTTCGCGATCGCGACGCGGAGCGCCCGAGCGCTATCTCTCCGCCAACAACCTGCGGGTCGTGCTCGCGCAGACCGTGATCGTGGCCCTCGGCGCGATCGGCATGACCCTCATCATCGTGAGCGGCGGGATCGACCTCTCGGTCGGCTCCGTCGATCGCCCTCACCGGCGTGATCGCGGCGCTCCGCCTGCGGAGCGGCGGAGCGCCGCTCGCCGCGGCGGTGCTCGCCGTCCTGGCGGGCGGGCTCGTCGGCCTCGTGAACGCGCCTCGCGATCACGCGCCTGCGCGTCGTGCCCTTCATCGCCACCCTGGGCATGCTGGGCGTGGCGCGCGGCGTCGCCAAGTGGCTGGCCGACCAGCAGACGGTCAACGTGCCCGCCACCTGGATCAACCAGCTCGCGGTGACCGTTCCCGACCCCGTGGATGCTCTTCGCCCCGGGGTGTGGCTCGCCGTGGCCCTCGCCGTGCGGCATGGCCTTCGTCCTGCGGCGACACGGTCTTCGGCCGGCGCGTGTTCGCCCTCGGCTCCAACGAGGCGGCGGCGCGCGCCTGCGGCATCGCGATCGATCGCGGCTGAAGCTCGTGGTCTACGCCGTGGCCGGCCTCTTCTTCGGCCTCGCGGGCGTGATGCAGATGTCGCGGCTGCGCCAGGGCGACCCGACGGTGGCCGCGGGCACCGAGCTCGACGTCATCGCGGCCGTCGTCATCGGCGGCGGCAGCCTGAGCGGGGGCGAGGGCATCGCATCCTGGGCTCGATGATCGGGGCCCTCATCATGGCCTTCCTGCGCAACGGCGCGCCAGCAGATGGGCTGGCCGAACTACGTCCAGGAGATCATCATCGGCGTGATCATCGTGGTGGCCGTGGCGGCGGATCGGTATCGCGCCGCCCGGGCCTCTGGCGGATAATCGCCCCACCTGCCCGTAGCTCAGCCCGGACAGAGCATCGGCCTTCTAAGCCGAGGGTCGCAGGTTCAAATCCTGCCGGGCAGGCCATTCGCCTTGACCCTCGCATTCCGTGGGCGTACAACCGGAATGCAAGGCGAAGCGACCCGGCCCTCTCGACCAAGGAGGTGCGCCATGAGGACCTTCCCGAGGCGTTTTCTGGTTTCCGCTCTCGTCGTGTTTCTGGGCGCCGCGTTCGCCGTGGCGCAGGGCCCGACGTCGGCGGCCGACGAGAAGGACATTCGCGCGATCGGAACCCAGATCCAGGATGCCTGGAACAAGGCCGACGCGAAGATGATCGCCGACCTCTGGCTCACGGACGGCGACTACATCAGCTCGACCGGCCGGACCGCGCGCGGGCGCGACGAGGTCCGGAAGGCGTTCGCCGATCAATGGGCGGGAATCTACAAGGGGACGAAGATCGCGCACACCTTCACCAGCGTGCGCTTCGTCCGCCGCGACGTGGCGATCGCCGACGGGGCGTTCGAGATCACCGGCATGCGCGACGCCTCCGGGAAGCTGCTGTCGGCGCGCAGCGGGCTCTCGACCATCGTCGCCGTCCGGAAGGGCGAGCGCTGGTACGTCGCCGCGCTGCGCGGCATGGTCCCGTCCGTTCCGCCCGACGCCCCCGGAAAATAGGCCGCCGGCGGCCTTCTCCGGGCGGGTTCGCCGCGTTTTCTTGACGCGGCCGGTGCTTTCGGGTACACACGGAAGCACAGGAAAGACATGCGCATTCTGGTCAGCGGCCACCGGGGCTACATCGGGACCGTCATGACGCCGGTCCTGTCCGCGGCGGGGCACGGCGTCGTCGGGCTCGACAGCGACTTCTACGAGGCGTGCACCTTTGCGGGCGCGCTGCCGGAGGTCGAGACGATCCGGCGCGACCTGCGCGACGTGGGTCCGCGCGACCTCGAGGGCTTCGACGCGGTCGTCCACCTCGCCGCCCTCTCGAACGACCCGCTCGGCGACCTGAACCCCGAGCTGACCTACGACATCAATCACCGGGGCTCCGTGCACCTGGCCCGCGTCGCGCGGGAGGCGGGCGTCTCTCGCTTCGTGCTCTCCTCGTCCTGCAGCAACTACGGCGCGGCCGGCGACGCGATGGTCGACGAGAATTCGCCCCTGAACCCGGTCACGCCCTACGGCGATCTCGAAGGTCCGCGCGGAGCAGGACATCGCCACGCTGGCCAGCGACCGGTTCAGCCCGACGTTCCTGCGGCCGACGACGGCCTACGGCGTCTCGCCGCGGCTGCGCTTCGACATCGTTCTCAACAACCTCGTGGCGTGGGCCGTGACGACCGGGCGCATCCACCTGAAGAGCGACGGTACGCCCTGGCGGCCCGCTCGTGCACATCGAGGACATCTCGCGGGCGTTTCTCGCGGTGCTCGAAGCGCCGCGCGGGGCGATCCACGGCGAGGTCTTCAACGTCGGCCGCACCGACGAGAACTACCAGATCCGCGACATCGCCGAGATCGTGCGCGAGACGGTGCCCGGGTGCCGGATCGAGTTCGCCGAGGGCGCGGGCCCGGACACGCGCTCGTACCGGGTGAGCTTCGACAAGATCGCCGCGGCGGTCCCGGCTTTCCGCCCGCGCTGGCGCGTGCGCGAGGGCGCGCGGGAGCTCTACGACGCGTACCGCCGGACGGATCTCAAGCTCGAGGAGTTCGAGGGGCCGCGCTACCGCCGCATCGACAGCATCCGCGGCCTCATCGCCTCGGGGCGCCTGGACGACTCGCTCCGCTGGACGGCGTCCGCCGCCGCCGCACGGGCCTGACGTGGACTCGGTCTTCTTCGATCCGGCCTTCCGCGACGAGGAGCGCCGCGCCCGCCTGTACGAGGGCCAGCTCCTGGTGTTCTCGCCGCGCCCTTCGGTCAACGCGCTGCGCGACTTCGCGCGGACGATGGTGCGGGAAGCCTTCGGCGCCCTCGACCCGATCACCGCGCAGTTCCACCTGCCGGTCGAGGAGTACGTGGCCATCCTCGCGAGGTTGAAGCCGGCCTTCATCAACCACCCCGCCTGCAAGGACCTGCTCCGGGCGATCCTGGCGGACTTCGGCTGCGACCTCTCGAAGACGTACTTCGACGTGCCGCGGCTGCGGACCTCGACGTCGGGCGGCTACCTGACCTCCGGAATCGCATATGCCTTCCATCCGCACCGCGACACCTGGTACTCGGCGCCGCCCGTGCCAGCTCAACTGGTGGTTCCCGGTCTTCGAGATCGAGCCCTCGAACGGCATGGCGTTTCATCCGCGCTACTGGTCGCACGGCGTGGCCAACAGCTCGCGGATCTACAACTACGCGGAGTGGAACGCGCGCGGCCGGCAGGAAGCGGCGAAGCACGTCTACTCGGACACGCGTCCCCAGCCGCACGCCGAGGAGCCACTGGAGCTCGATCCGCAGATCCGCCTGGTGCCGCCGCCGGGCGGCCTCATCATGTTCTCGGGGGCGCAGATGCACTCGACCGTCCCGAACACGTCGGGAAAGACGCGCTTCTCGATCGACTTCCGCCTGGTGAACGTCGACGACGTGGCGGCCCGCCGCGGCGCGCCGAACGTGGACTCGGAGTGCACGGGCACGACCCTGCGCGACTACCTGCGCGGGACCGACCTCGCGCACATTCCCGACGAGCTCGTCGCGGCCTACGACACGCCTCCCGCGGCGGGCCAGACCGGGTCGGGGCCGACGCACCCGCACTGAGGCCGCGTGGACGACCGGGAGCCGGCCGGCCTTCGCGTGACGCCCGAGATCCTCGTGCCGGAGCGGGATCTCGACGAGCGGTTCGTGCGCGCGTCGGGTCCGGGGGGCCAGAACGTCAACAAGGTCTCGACGGCCGTGGAGCTTCGTTTCGACGTGGCCGCCTCCTCGCTTCCCGAGGACGTGAAGGCGCGCCTCGCCGCGATCGCCGGGCGGCGGATGAGCGCGGACGGCGTGCTTCTCGTGGACAGCCGCGAGCACCGCACCCAGGCCCAGAACCGCGCCGCGGCGCGGGAGAGGCTCGCGGACCTGCTGCGCCGGGCTGCCGCGCGGCCGCGGCCCCGGAGGAAGACGCGCCCGACCGGGGCGGCCCGCGCCAGACGCCTCGACGCCAAGGTGCGGCGCGCGCGCGTCAAGGCGGGACGGGGGCGCGTGCGCGGGGAGGACTAGTGGGGTCAGACCTTGAATCTGTCCTCTTTAGGTCGGTGCTGCCGTCGGGGCGAGGACAGATTCAAGGTCTGACCCCCAGCATCCGGGCGAGCTCGTCCGACTTCCGGCCGGTCAGCTCCCAGCGCAGCAGCGACGCCGGAACGATTCCCGCCGCGTTGAACTCGTCCATGAACTGCTTCATCCGGAAGTTCTCCCCGAGTTGCTGCCGGCGCTCGGCGAGGAGCATCTCGAGCTCGATCTTGCCGATCAGGTAGCTCGTGCCGTAGCCGGGCTGCTGCAGGTAGAGGTGCTGCTCGGACCGGACGAGACTGCCGTCCATGCGCAGCCAGCCGCGCGGCGTCGCCGCGCACGCGAAGGCCGCGGCCTGCTCGAGGGTCATCTGGTTGCTGACCATGAAGAGCTCGCCGAGAGCGCGCGCGGCGCGCTGGGCGACGAGAATGTAGACGAGCTCGCGCGAGCGGGGCCGCGCGTCGAACATCCCGGCCTGCAGCATGAGCTCTTCCCATCCGGTGGCGTGGCCTTCGGTGCGCGTGTTGTCGATGTTGTAGAGCAGCGCCCCCCGGCGGATCGGGCTCGCCACCGGCTCCTGCGCCATGGCGGCCTTGTCGAACCAGTGATACCCGTGCGTGCGCATGATCTCCGGGTCCCGGTAGTCCACCTCGGAGAAGAACTCGCGAGGCGCCGGGCTGTAGCTGCCGATCCGGGCGCGCAGGGCCGGGTCCATCCAGGGCTTGATCGTCAGGATCTCGCGGTCGCGGAGAAACGCCATGTATTCCGTGACGCCGGCGTTGAAGGCCCGGTCGTACTCCTCGGCGCTCGCCACCGGAGCGGGCTGCGGGATCCCGGCGTTCTTCAACTCCTCCATCGCGAGCAGGGCCTTCGCGCGCGCGAGCTCGCGCTCCATGAGGGCGACTTCCTGCGACCACGTGTACGGCACGAGCTGCACGTGCTTGAGGTACCAGTCGTAGTTCTCGATGCCGACGCCCGAGGGGCCGGTCCTGGACGGGGTCTTCGCGTCGAGCCAGGCGGCGAAGTCGTCGGTCGCGGCGCGGGCCCGCTCGACGTCGGCCCGGAGGCCGCCCGCCGCGCCGTCCAGTTGCGACGCGAGCTTCGCGAGCTCGGCGCTCTGCTGCCGGACGCTCTTCGCGCCGTAGACCCAGAGGTCCCGGCCGTCGCCCGTCAGGTTTCCCTTCGCCTGCGCGAGAAGGCCCGGGATGGCGCGCAGCCCGGGGGCGAGCGCGGCGGCGCCCTCGGGCGAGAGAGGGAGCGTGTGTCGCCAGAGCTCGACCGAGCCTTCCGCGGAGGGCCCTTCGGGCTTCGGCTGGTCGCTCTCCTCGGCGAAGACGGTGACGTAGAAGGCCGGGTTGTTGGCCCAGGGCTTCAGGACGCGGTGATCGAAGTCGAGACCCGCGAGCTCCGCCCGCACGACGTAGTAGTCGGCCTGCTGCGGGATCGGCCAGGCGCCCGGGTCGATGGCGGCGAGACGCTGGCGGAAGGCCTCGAGCTCGCGCTGCTGCGCCGCCATCGCGGCCGCGCGGTAGTCCGGAATTCCGTCGACGATCTTCGGCTTCTGGAACGCTCGCCACCCGCGGAAGAAGGAAACGAGATCCTCGTAGCGAGCCGTTGCGGGTGCGGCAGGGGACGCATTCACGAGAGCACCTCCACCGGTCAGGGCGGCGAGCAGGCAGACGGCGAGAAAGGTCGTTCCGGCGCGCGAAATCATGCGCGGATCTTATGCGAGAGGGCCCCGGCGGGCGGCGGGAGGGCGAGGGCGGAAGAAAAAGAGGCGGGGCCCTTGCCCCGCCTCGAAGAAATTCGAATCCGAGCCGAAATCAGTAGCGGGCGCGTCCACCGCCGCCGCCGCCCTCGTTCTTCGGGCGCGCTTCGTTGACGGTCAACGAACGGCCGCCGAACTCGGTGCCATTCAACGACATCGCCTGCTTGGCCTGGTCGGCGTTGCTGAACTCGACGAAACCGAAGCCCTTGGACTGGCCGGTGTCGCGGTCCGTGATCACGCGGGCCGAGTCCGGCGTGCCGAACTTGGCGAACATGTCCTGGAGCTGATCGTCGGAGATGTTGTACGGGAGGTTACCTACGTAGAGCTTCATCAGAATCCATCCTTTGCGCCGGAAGAAAGTTCAATGACCGAAAACACCGCCGGCGCGGAGCCTCGTATTCTCGTGAGTTTTTCGTTCGGAGGTTGTCAGATCGGGTCTGGCAAAAGGCGAGCGAACCGAGAACGGGGAGAGAGTATCACAGTTCCCACGGTGGCCCTGCCCGGCGGGGCGAGAGGGTTTTGGCGAGGTTTCCGCCTGGCGAGGGCGGGAGGCCTAGTCGGCGGCGGTTTTGCCGGGGTCCCGCCGGCCGAAGAGCAGGTAGGCGGCGGGAATGGTCGTCACCGCCCCGAACGCGAGCAGGACGGCGCCGAGCCGCTTGCGGCTGCGCCGGCAAAGCCGCGCGGTGGCCAGCAGCCCGACGCCGGCGCCGAGCGCGGCGCGCGTGGCCACGATGAAACCGAATTCCGGAAGCGCCAGGTCCACTCTCTTCATCGCGTTCTCCTTCGCCGGGCGAATCGAGCCTACGGCCCGTAGAGCTGGAGGCCGAACGTCTTGACCAGAAAGACGGCCATCTGGCCGCGCGTGTTGGGATTGTCCGGACAGTAGTTGCCGCCGCCGCAGCCTCCGGTGATTCCCTCGGCCGCGAGTTGTTCGATCCAGTCGGCGAACTGGCTCGGACAGTCCACGTCGGGGAACATGCCCGTGCACTGGGGCGGCACGTAGGCCGAACCGTGCTCGGCCTTCAGGAGAAACACGGCCATCTGCGCCCGGGTCACCGGGTTGTTCGGACAGTAATTGCCGGCGCCGCAGCCGCCCGTGATGCGAAAGCCCGCGAGCTGCTCGATCCACGGGGCGAACTGGTTTCCCGCCGGGACGTCCGCGAAGACGGTGCCGGTCGCGGGCGGCGGCACTTCGGCCGCTCCGAGCCTGGCCTTCATCAGGAAGACCGACATCTGCGCCCGGGTGACGGAATTGGTGGGGCAGTAGTTGCCTCCGACGCACCCGCCGGTGATGCCGTTGTGGAAGAGATTTTCGATGGCGCCGTAGAACTGGTCCGAGGTCGGCACGTCGGGGAAGCTCTCGCCCACGTGTAGCTTCCAGGTCCGGGAGATCGAGCCGGCGCTGAGGCTTTCCGTGAACGTGGCGTCCCAGTGCGCCGCGGGGCGCGAGCCGGAGACGGTCATCAGGTAACAATCGCCGGTCGCTCCGTCGCAATCCGCGGCCGACTCGGCGGGGATGGAGCCGTAGTCGGCGGACGCGTCGTCGATCGTGTACGTCGGCCCGGGAAGGCCCGTCAGATTCGAGGCGTCTGCGGTGAGCGCCTGCGACGCGACCAGCGTGTTGTTCCAGGAGGGATCGACCTGGACCGTCTCGCCCGACTTCGAGCACGCCGTTGGCGTTCGAGCTCGTGCCCGCGACGGTCCGCGCATCGACGGCCATGGGTTCCGGTATGGCCGGCGCGGTCGTGATCCTGCCGATGCGATTGCCGATCGCCTCCGGAAACCAGAGGGCGCCGTCGGGGCCGGGATTGATGCCGTACGGCCTGGGATCGCCGGGCTGAACCGGAAACTCGGTCACCACGCCGGCGGGCGTAATCCTCCCGATTTTGTTGCCGAAGTATTCCGTGAACCAGACGTTGCCATCGGGCCCCGGAGCGAGGTAATCCGTCGTTCCCGTCATCGCCACGGGGAACTCCGTGATCGTTCCGTCCGGAGTGATCCTCCCGATCTGGGTAGCCGATCCCTCCGAAAACCAGAGGTTGCCGTCTGGGCCGGCCGTGATGTTCCAGGGACTGCTGGCCGCGGTCGGGATGGGAAATTCCGTGACGACGCCGGCGCGGGTTATCCGCCCGACCTTGTTGCCTTGATTCTCGACGAACCAGACGTTCCCGTCCGGGCCGGCGACGCTACCTTCCGGCCGGCTGTTCGCCGTCGGAACGGGAAACTCGGTGATCACGCCGTCGGTGGTGATCTTCCCCATCTTGTTTCCGAGCGTCTCGGTAAACCAGAGGTTGCCGTCCGGGCCGGTCGCGATGCCCTCGGGCTGGCCGGGGGCCGTCGGAATCGGAAACTCCGTGATCACTCCCGCCGTGGTGATGCGCCCGATCTTGTTGCCGTCCTGCTCCGTGAACCAGATGTTGCCGTCCGGTCCGACCGTGATGGTCTCGGGGCGGCTGGCCGCCGTGGGGACCGGAAACTCGGTGAAGACTCCGGCCGGGGTCATCCTGCCGATCTTGTTGCCGACCTGTTCGGCGAACCAGAGGTTTCCGTCCGGGCCCGTCACGATTCCCTCCGGCTCGCTGCCGAGCGTCGGGATGGGGGTTTCGGTGATGACCTGGCCGCACGCGACGCGGGCGATGCCGAAGGCGCAAAGGGCCGCAATCACCATGCCGAATCGGCGAGAGCGTCGCGCGTCCATGCGATCGGAATCATTTACCTTGAGTGAGCGAGGATCCATCTCATTTCCTCCTGGTTCGCCTGTCGCGCAGCCCGGCTTCCGTGGGGCCCTCGACTGGGACCCCGCCCCACTTTTCGGCGTCGAAAATGCCGAGCCCACCGCACTCGCTAAGAAGAAGCAGCGAGTCTAGCAAAGACGGTGTTTTCGCCGAATCGACCTGCCGCAGGGTACTCGCAGTCCGATGGCGGAGCAGCCTCTCGAAAGTCATGTGCGGACCCGACTCGAGCGACATGAGCACCAACCGTCTGGTGCAGCTTTCGTGCCCGGTGTTTCCCGGCGAGGGGGACGCGAATCGAATCGAAGTGACGCCGGTCACAGATCGATCGAGGTGGGCACGACGGCCGCAAAAAAATGACGTTGTCGACTTGTTGGGGCGCCGTTTTTTTCGCCGGAGTCTCGTCGCAGGCCGCGAATGACGCTGCAAACACGGTGTTTCCGGACTTGGCTCACTGGTTGCAGCTCCCGTCCCGAACGAAAAAACGAAACTGCACAGGCCGAGGCCTGCAGGGCCTCGATCTGCGCGCAAACACCGAACCTGCTCAAAGGTAGTGGGAGAAGTGCCCGATGAACGTTACGAGTCGACGTTACCAGGTCAATCTGCTTCTGGCCGCGCTCATGGCTCTGCCGGGTCTCGGGGCGGCGCAGGAGGGCCCGGACGGGGCCCTTCCGAACTGGCCCGCTCCCGCGTACTGGCAGCCCGCGCCCGAACTCGCCGCCGGTCTCCGCGGTAAGGCGGGCCAGGCGCCGACGGTCGACAGCACGCCGCTGCCTTTCGTCGCGCTGAGCCCGTGTCGTCTGGCGGACACGCGTCCGGAAAACGGATTTCCTCCGCCCTTCGGTCCGCCCGCGCTTTCGCCGAGCATCACGCGCGACTTCCCCGTGGCCGGCCATTGCGGCGTTCCGGTCGGCGCCACGGCGGTGTCGTTCAACTTCACCGTCGTGCGGACGCTGGGGCTCGGCTATCTCGCCACGTATCCGCAGGGCGAGAGCTGGGGCGGAACATCGACCCTCAACTACGTGGCGGGGCAGGTCGTCGCGAACAACGCGGTCCTGGCCCTCGGAGCCTCCGGCGCCGTGACGGTCTTCGTCTCCGGCGCCCAGGCGGACCTGATCATCGACATCAACGGGTATTACGGTGGGACGCTCGTCTCCTCGATCAACGGGCTCGACGGCGACGTGATTCTCGCCGCCGGCGACAACGTCACCATCACGCCGTCGGGCAATACGCTCACGGTGAACGCCGCCACCGTTCCCGGGCCTCCGGGACCCCAGGGCCCCGCAGGCCCGACCGGTGCGCAGGGTCCCCAGGGCACGACCGGTCCTCAGGGGCCGCAAGGAGCCACAGGCGCCGCGGGTGCCACGGGTGCGACTGGTCCGCAAGGCGTCCCGGGTCCGATCGGACCGATCGGACCGCAGGGTGTCCCGGGTCAGAACGGCACGCCGGGCGCGACGGGAGCGCCGGGCGCATCGCTGAGCTTCCTGGGTGCATGGGACGTGAACACGACGTACAGCACGCTCGAGTGGGTGGCGTTCAACGGGTCGAGCTACGTTTCGCTGGTTGACTCGAATACGGGTAATTCTCCGGACTCGAGTCCGGCGCAGTGGGCGCTGCTCGCACAGAGGGGTACTAACGGCGACGCGGGTGCCGCGGGAGCGGAAGGCCCGCAGGGCCCGGCGGGCGCAACGGGGGCAACGGGTGCCATCGGCCCGCAGGGTCCGGCCGGCGCCACGGGCGCCACGGGTGCGACTGGTCCGCAGGGCGTGCCGGGTCCGATCGGACCGATCGGCCCGCAGGGTGTCCCGGGCCAGGATGGCGCGCCGGGCGCGACCGGAGCGCAGGGCGCTTCGATGAGCTTCCAGGGTGCTTGGGTCGTCGAGGCTCGACATACAACACGCTCGAGTCGGTGTCGTTCAACGGGTCGAGCTACGTTTCGCTGGTCGACTCGAACACGGGCAACTCGCCCGACTCGAGTCTGGCTGATTGGGCTCTCATCGCGCAGAAGGGCGCGACCGGTGATGCCGGTGCCGTCGGGGCCGAGGGTCCTCAGGGGCCTCAGGGCGCTACGGGCGCAACAGGTGCAACGGGCGCGACGGGCGCCACGGGTGCGAGTGGTCCTCAGGGCGTCCCGGGTCCGATCGGTCCGATCGGTCCCCAAGGCATCCCGGGCCAGGACGGAGCACCCGGCGCGACCGGGCAGCAGGGCGCTTCGATGAGCTTCCTGGGTGCGTGGGCCGGGGGCACGACGTACGACACGCTCGAGTCGGTGTCGTTCAACGGATCGAGCTACGTTTCGCTGATCGACTCGAACATGGGTAATCCGCCGGACTCGAGTCCGGCTGACTGGGCCCTCATCGCGCAGAAGGGCGCAACCGGCGACACCGGAGCCGAGGGTCGCGCAGGGACCGGCTGGCGCGACGGGTGCGATTGGTCCTCAGGGTCCGATTGGCGCGACGGGCGCGATTGGTCCGCAGGGACCGGCTGGCGCCACGGGCGCGATTGGTCCGCAGGGTCCGGCTGGCACGACGGGTGCGATCGGTCCGCAGGGTCCGGTCGGCGCGACGGGTGCGATTGGTCCGCAGGGACCGGCTGGCGCCACGGGCGCGATTGGTCCGCAGGGTCCGGCCGGCGTGACAGGTGCCACGGGACCTCAGGGTGTCCCGGGCCCGGTCGGGCCGACCGGCCTGACGGGGCCGACGGGCCCTCCCGGTCCGACGGGCCCTCCCGGCCCGACGAGCTGGAACGCCGATAATCGGCGGCACGAGCGGAACGTCGAACCTGGTCAGCGGCCGATACATGGGCATGTTCGCCGGCAACCAGAGCGGTACCGAGAGGCTGGTGCAGAACATCATGCCGACCGGGGGCACGGTCAACAGCTTCTACGTGTTCATCGAAACGGCTCCTGGCGGCGCGGCGTCCTGGACGTTCACGCTGAGGAAGAATGGCGTGGACACGGCCGTGACCTGTACGGTCGCGGGCACAGCCCAGATCTGCTCGGATACCGCGCATTCCGCGGCCTACGTCGCCGGGGACCTGGTCTCGGTGCGCGAATCGTCGGCGGGAGGTCCGAACAATTCGGCCGGACAGTGGACGGCGGTATTTCAGCCCTAGTCTGACGACTCCTCGATCGATCCGGGACGAGACAGCCGCCGCCCTTCGGGGCGGCGGTTTTCCTTTCTGGCCAGTCCGGCCGGAGGCTCCGGCGGCGACGGGCGATGAGCTATCGTCGGGCTCGAATGAGCCCGGCCGAGCCTGACGGCATCGTCCTCGTCGGCAACCCGAACGTGGGCAAGAGCGTGCTCTTCGGCGCGCTGACGGGGACCTACGTGACGGTCTCGAACTATCCGGGCACGACCGTGGAAGTCTCGGAGGGATCGATGGCCGTTGACGGGCGGCGCGTCTCCGTGCGCGACACACCGGGCGCCGCCTCGCTCATCCCGTACTCCGAGGACGAGCGCGTGACGCGCGACATCCTGCTCGCGACCACGGGGGCCGCGGTGATCCTGGTCGGCGACGCGAAGAACCTGGAGCGCGCGGTCGCCCTCGCGCTGGAAGTCGCCGAAACGGGCCTGCCGTTCGTCCTGTGCGTCAACATGACGGACGAGGCCGCCGCGCGGGGGATCGTCGTCGACGCGCCGCGGCTCGCGGCCCGCCTCGGCGTGGCCGTCGTCGAGACCGTCGCCGTGCGGCGCGAGGGCGTGTCGCGGCTGACCGCGGCGATCGACGAAGCGCGGCCGTCCGCCGCGGGCGCCGTCTATCCGGACGTCGTCGAGCGGGCCCTGGACGCGGTGACCCCCCTGATGCCGGCCGGGGCGTTCTCGGCGAGGGCGCTCGCGGTCGCGGCGCTCGCGGGCGACCAGACGCTGACGCCGTGGCTGCGCGCTCGCATGTCCGACGACGCGCTCGCCCGGGTCGAGGAGGTGCGGGAGCGCCTGCGCCGGCTCTACCGCGACGATCTCGCCTACGTCATCCAGGAGGCGCGCCTTCGTGCCGCCGGGCAGATCGTCCGCGAGGCCGTCACGCGCCGCCCCCCGCGCGCCGCGCCCGCCTTCATGAGCCGGGTCGATCGCGCCACGACCCACCCCGTCTGGGGAGTGCCCGTGCTGCTCGCCGCGCTGTACCTGTCCTACCTCTTCGTCGGCGTCTTCGGCGCCCGGACGCTCGTCGACCTTCTGGAGAACGGATTCTTCGGCAAGATCGTGAGCCCGGCGGCGACGCGCCTGGCCGACGCCGTCATCCCCTGGGCGATCGTGCGCGATTTCTTCGTCGGCCCGTACGGCCTCGTCTCGATGGCGCTGGCCTACGCCATCGCGATCGTGCTGCCGATCGTCGCCACCTTCTTCATCGCCTTCGGCATCCTCGAGGACTCGGGCTACCTGCCGCGCCTGGCCGTGATGGTGAACCGCATCTTCAAGTCCATGGGGCTGAACGGCAAGGCCGTGCTGCCGATGGTGCTCGGGCTCGGCTGCGACACCATGGCGACGCTGACGACGCGGATCCTCGAGACGCCGAAGGAGCGCCTGATCGTGACCCTGCTGCTCGCGCTGGGCGTTCCCTGCTCCGCCCAGCTGACGGTGATCCTGGCGATGCTCGGCGGCCTCTCCGCGCTCGCTCTGGTCATATGGGTCGTCATCGTTCTCGCCGTTCTCTTCCTCGTCGGATGGCTGGCGGCGCGGATCCTGCCCGGGCGCACGAGCGACTTCGTGCTGGAGCTGCCGCCGCTGCGCTTCCCGCGGCCCGGCAACCTGCTGGTCAAGACGCTCGCGCGCATCGAGTGGTACCTGCGCGAGGCCGTGCCCCTCTTCGTGCTCGGCACGCTGATCCTCTTCGTGGCGGACCGGCTTCGGCTGCTCGGCCTCGTCGAGCGGGCGGCCGAGCCGATCCTGACGGGCGTGCTGGGGCTCCCGTCCGAGACGGCGACGGCGTTCGTCGTCGGATTCCTGCGGCGGGACTTCGGAGCGGCCGGCCTCTTCGACATGGCACGCCACGGCCGGATCGACGCGGTGCAGTCGCTGGTGGCGATGGTCACGATCACGCTCTTCATCCCGTGCATCGCGAACTTCTTCATGATCGTCAAGGAGCGCGGCTGGAAGACGGCCACGGCGATCGCCGCCTTCGTCTTTCCGTTTGCGGTCGCCGTGGGGGCGGCGCTCAACCTCTTCCTGCGGGCCGTGCCGCTGCCGCTGCGATGAAACCCGAGGAGCTTCCGTTCACGCCGCTGCCCGCGCACCCCGCGGAAGCCAGTATCTTCACGTGCGCGCTGTGCGGGAACCGCTTCACGCATGCCGGCCTCGTCTGCGGCACGTGCCCGATGCAGACGGGTTGCGCGCTCGTGCGATGCCCGAACTGCGGCTTTCAGTTTCCGCGGTCCTCCAGGATCGTGGACTTCGTCCGCCGGCTGTTCCGGCGCCCCGGGAGGAAGGAATGATCCTGCACCCCGACCTGGCCGATCAGGACATCGAGGAAGTTGCCGAGGAGCTCTGGATCCTGGGCGAGCAGGGCCTGGACCGGCTCGAGGACCTGCGCGCCTCGAGCGAGGTCGCGGTCCTCGACGCGGTGCTCGCGGAGCTGTCGCGGCGCGGCCTCGTGCGGATCACGGCGGGACGATTCGCGCTGACGCCCGAAGGGCGCGAGCTGGCCAGGCGGCAGGTGCGCCGGCACCGCCTGGCGGAAGTGCTCTTCACGACGGTGCTCGAGGTCCGGGACGAGTCGGCCGTCGACCGGACGGCCTGCGTCATGGAGCACGTGCTCGGCGCCGGCCTCGCCGACGCGATCTGCTCGTTTCTCGGGCATCCCCGCGCCTGCCCGCACGGCAAGCTGATCCCGCAGGGACCCTGCTGCCACGAGCTCGCGCAGACGATCGAGCCGCTCGTCCAGCCCCTCGACCGGCTTCCCGCGGGCGCCGAGGGCCGCATCGTCTACATCGTCCCGCGCGAGCGCGACCGTCTCGCGCGACTGACGAACCTCGGCATCGTTCCGGGCGCGCACGTCCGCGTTCAGCAGAAGGTCCCCGCTTTCGTGCTCGCCCTGGGGGAGACCACGCTCGCCGTGGATCCGGCGATCGCCGGCGAGATCTACGTCAAGAAGGTGTGATCGCGCCGGCGGCCGCGCCGGCCCGGGAGCCTTCCGTCTCGAGATAGGCGTGGATCGCCGCGGCGGCCTTGCGGCCGTGCCCCATCGCCAGGATCACCGTCGAGGCGCCGGCCACGATGTCGCCGCCGGCGAAGACGCCCTGGCGCGTCGTCATCATCGTCTTTTCGTCCACCACGAGCGTTCCGTGCCGCGTCGTCGTGAGCCCGGCCGTGGTCTTCGGAATCAGCGGGTTGGGCCCGTTGCCGATCGCCTCGATGACGATCTCCACCGGAAGATCCTCGAACGCGCCCTCGATCGGGACCGGCCGGCGCCGGCCCTTCTCGTCGGGCTCCCCGAGCTCGCAGCGCTGGACCTTCAGGGCGCGCACCCACCCGTCGTCGCCGCCGAGGATCTCGACGGGCGCGCACAGGATCCGAAAATCGACGCCCTCCTGCTCGGCGTGGTGCACTTCCTCGAGGCGGGCGGGCATTTCCGCGCGAGAGCGGCGATAGACGAGATACACGCGCTTCGCGCCGAGGCGGAGCGCCGTCCGCGCGGCGTCCATCGCGACGTTGCCGCCGCCGAGGACTGCGACGTTGTCCCGGCGCAGGACCGGCGTGTCTTCTTCCGGGAACCGATACGCGCCCATGAGGTTTGCCCGGGTGAGGTACTCGTTGGCCGAGTAGACGCCGTTCAGGTCCTCGCCGGGGATGTTGACGAAGTAAGGCAGCCCCGCGCCGGTGCGCGACGTAGACGGCGTCGAACCCTCGTCGAACAGATCGTCGATCGTGAACGTCTGTCCGACGATCGTGTCGAACTCGAACCGGACGCCCATTTTCGACAGGTTGTCCACCTCGGCCTGCACGATGCCCTTCGGAAGGCGGAACTCCGGAATCCCGTACACGAGGACGCCGCCCGCCTTGTGGAACGCTTCGAACACGACCGCCTCGTGGCCAAATCGCCGGAGGTCTCCCGCGCACGTCAGCCCGGAAGGCCCGGCGCCGATGATGGCCACGCGACGGCCGGTCGAGGCGCCCACTGCGGGCAGCTCGACGCCGCCCTCCTCGCGCTCCCAGTCGGCCAGGAATGCTTCGATCTTGCCGACCGACACGGCGAAGCCGAGGTCCTTGTGGACCTTCGCCACCATGCAGTTTTCCTGGCACTGGCTCTCCTGCGGGCAGACGCGCCCGCAGATGGCGGGCAGGAGGTTGGTCTCCTTGATGAGCCGGATCGCGCCGCGGAAGTCGCCCTCGGCGACCAGCTTCAGGAATCCCGGCACGTCGACGCCGACCGGGCAACCGGACACGCACGGCTCGTTCTTGCACGAGAGGCAGCGCACGGCTTCGGCGCGCGCCTGCGCCGGCGTGTAGGCGAACGGGACCTCGCGGATGTTCCGCACCCGCTCGGCGGGATCCTGCTCGGCCCAGAAGATCCTGGGCAGCTGCCCGCGCTGTTTGGCCGTGAAGGCATTGCGGCCCTCGATCCGCGTCTCGATCTCTTCGGGAGTCGGGTTCTGCCTCTTTTCTTCGGACATCAGGCCTCGGCCTCCGAGGCGGCGGCGGGCGCCTCCAATCGGCAGGTGTGGTCCCGTTCGCGGTAGCGCGCGAGGCTCGCGGCCTCCTCGGGTTTGTACATGGCCTGGCGGCGCATCATCCCGTCGAAGTCGACGCGATGGCCGTCGAACTCGGGGCCGTCCACGCAGACGTAGCGCGCGACGCCGTCCACCATGACGCGGCAGCCGCCGCACATCCCGGTGCCGTCGACCATGATCGTGTTGAGGCTGACGAGCGTGGCGACGCCGTACGGCTCGGTCGTCTTCGAGCAGAACTTCATCATCAGCGGCGGCCCGATGGCGATCGCGAGATCGACGTCTCCGCCGCGGGATCGCCGGCTTTCGATCGCCTCCTTCAGCACGTCCGTGACGAATCCCTTTCGTCCGTACGATCCGTCGTCGGTGCAGACGAGAAGCTCCTGCGAGGCCGCGCCGAGCCGGTCCTCGAACACGAGGAGGTCGCGGCGGCGCGCGCCCAGGATCGTCACGACTTCGTGCCCGGCCTCGCGAAAGGCGCGGGCGATGGGGAGCATCGGCGCGGCGCCGATGCCGCCGGCGACGCACGCGACCGTACCGCGGAAGTCCTCGGGCTTTCCGGGAACGCCGATGTGCGTCGGGTTTCCGAGAGGCCCGGCGACGTTCGAGAAGGCGTCGCCCTCGTCGAAGGCCTCGGTCATCTCGATCGTGGTCTTGCCGACGGCCTGGACGACCAGCGTGATCGTGCCGGCCTCCCGGTCCACGTCGGCGATGGTCAGCGGGATCCGCTCGGAGCTCGCCTGGGGCCGCACCATGACGAACTGGCCCGGCCGGTGGCGACGGGCCACGCGCGGCGCCTCGATCTCGAAGAGGCTGACGTTCTCCCCCAGGGGCTCTCTTGACCAGGATTCGGAACACGGAGGTTCACCTCGCGCTCCGATGGTCCGATTCCCGGGTGCCCCGACGAGAGATACGAATGCATCAGTTCCGGCCGCCGGTGGCTCTTGAGACGCCGATAATGAGGCGGCGCTACACGTCCAGCATCGTCCCCCGGCAGGTCGCGGCGTCGCAACGACAGGCGTACAGGCTCTTTCGCGCGCGCGAGGCGCCCTTTTCGATCTCCAGGGCGTAGTCGTACGCGAGCTCGGTACCCGGCTGAATGTTCCGGATCGCCCGGATCACGACGGCGCCGTTCGACACCTCGGCCTCGCAGTTCGGATCGCAGGAATGGTTGATGAAGCGCGCGTCGTTGCCGCCGACGGCAGCGTCGATGTAGCGATCGCCTCCGACGTGGAAGAGCAGCGTGTGCGGGTCGTCCGCGGCCGCTTCGTCATAGCGCGCCCGGACGGCCGCGGACGTCAGGGCCTGCCCCTCGTAGGCGATCAAAGTGCGGCCACGGCGAATGCGACTCGTGGCGAAAACGCCGAACCCGTGAATCGCGGAGCGCCGCCTCGCGAAGGGCGGGATCCGGCGACGCGGCATGTCTCGAGTGTATCAACGAGGAGCGTGCCCTTGACCACCGGACGTGCCTCGCTTCGCGCGGCACGTTCGCGGCAACCTCCGGCTCCGGTAAGGGCCGCCGAATGGGGAGTCAGCTGACCACACGGAAACGTCTTGCCGGCGAGAGCCATTCGCATCCCTTTGTGTCCCGAGGTGGGGACACAGAGCCCCGCCTCTCAGCCGCGAACCGGGAGGATCGCCTTACCTTGTCGACGATCTCGAGTGCCATGGCCGCGAAGCCATATGGCTTGCGAAGCGTGGGCCGGCCCATGGCGATAGACTGACCTCAACAAACTCCGAGGACTGTCCATGTGGAATCCCCGTTCCCGGAATCGAGTGGTCGCTCCATGAGGCCGGAATGCTCGAGGAGGGCACGGGAGATTCTCGCCGCCGCGGTGAAGAGGGAACCGAGGCGCTCGCGGCGCCAGCCGATGGAATCCGAACGTCGTGGCCCCACGACGAGAGTCGATAGGCGAACGAGTAAGGAGGATCCCATGCGGCGAACCTGTGTGCTTGTGCTCGTGGGAGGAGTGCTCTGCGGTGGTGTGCTTGCGCAGGAGTGGCCGGTCGTCAACTGGGCTGCGCCGTTGTACTGGTCGCCGGGGGAGGCCACGACGTCCCCGGTGGAGAGAGCCGGTGACGAACAAGAGAGAACCCCGGGGATCCGGGCGAAGGCCTCGGTTCCCACCTCGCCGGTTCCGCTGATTGGCATCACCCCGTGCCGGATCGCGGACACTCGCGACGGGACGCGGCCGCCCGGGTACGGTCCTCCGCCGCTGACGGCCGGCGTGCCGCGCACTTTTACGCTGACCGGCGTCTGCGGGATCGCCGACACCGCACAGGCGGTGTCGCTGAACATCACGGTCGTCAACCCGCAGGGGCTCGGCTACGTTTTGATCTACCCGCAGGGCAGTTCGCAGCCGGTCGTTTCGACGCTGAACTTCACGGCGGGCGTGACCGTCGCCAACGCCGCGATCGTGCCGATCGGAACGGGCGGCGGGATCACGGTTGCGGCGGCAGTGTCGGGCACGGACCTGTTGATCGACACCAACGGCTACTACGCCGCGGCGGGCGTTGGGGCTTCGAACACGTTTCTGGGCCTGAGCGCGGGCAACTTCACCATGTCGGGCGACGGGAATACCGCTGTCGGGACCAACGCGCTCGCGAACAACACCACGGGCAGCAGCAACGTGGCCAGCGGAGCCGGCGCCCTGTTCTCGAACACCGAGGGCTACTGGAACAGCGCTGTCGGAACCTCGGCGCTCAGCGCCAACACCACGGGATTCGGCAATACCGCGAGCGGCGCCTACGCGCTCAGCGGCAATACGGTTGGCCTCTACAACACCGCCAACGGAACCAGCGCGCTCCAGTTCAACACGGAGGGGTCCAACAACACCGCCACGGGAGCATCCTCCCTCAGCAACAACAGCGACGGCAACCAGAACACGGCCAACGGCACGAACACGCTCTTCAGCAATACGACGGGCGTCTCCAACACGGCGGTCGGCAGCAGTGCGCTGTTCAGCAACGATATCGGCATCAAGAACGTGGCGATCGGCAGCTTGGCGCTCTCCTCGAAAGTCGGGGGCGGCTACAACACTGCGCTGGGCGAATCCGCGCTCGTCAACCTCACGGGCGGCAACTTCAACACGGCGATCGGCGTGAACGCGGGCTCCAACCTCATCACGGGCGACGACAACCTGTATTTCTACAACCAGGGTGAAGTGTCCGAGTCGTACACCATCCGGATCGGATTCCCCGCTCTCCAGACCCGCGCCTTCTTCGCCGGCGTGCGAGGCGTCACGACGGGAGTCGCCGACGCGATTCCGGTCGTGATCGACTCCGCCGGGCAGCTCGGGACGATCTCCTCCTCGGCGCGGTTCAAGGAGGACATCGCCGATATGGCCGATGCGAGCTCCGGATTGTTGAAGCTGCGGCCGGTGACGTTCCACTACAAGGACCAGCGCGGAGGTCCGAGGCAGTTCGGCCTGGTGGCCGAGGAGGTTGACGAAGTCCTGCCGGAGCTCGTCGTGCGCGGCTCGTCCGGCGAAGTCGAGACGGTGCTGTACCACGAGATGCCGGCGATGCTCGTCAACGAGCTGCAGAAGCAGCAGAAGCGCAACGAGAAGCAGGACGAGGAGATCTGCGCCCTGCGCGCGCGGCTCGCGGAGCTGGAGGCGATCCTTGGGACGGCGGCGAAGTAGGGGGCTCGAGGAAACAGGGAGGAAGCCCATGGCGAGACTGCGTGTGGTGACAACCGTGTCGATGTGCGTGACGTTCGCCAGCGGTCTTCCGGCAGAGGAGCGCCCGGTCGTCAACTGGGCGGCGCCGCTCTATTGGTCGCCGGTGGTGGCGGCGGCAACGCCGGAGGACGGAGAAGGAACACGCGCCCGTTCCAAGGCGGCTCCCGCCCTCACCACATCGCCGGTGCCGCTGATCGGGATCACACCCTGCCGGATCGTCGACACGCGCAATGCGTCGATGCCCGCCGGCTACGGCCCGCCTCAGCTTTCGGCGGGCGTGCCCCGCAGCTTCACCCTGGCCGGACAGTGCGGCATCGCCGCGGGCGCTGTGGCGGTTTCGCTGAACATCACGGTGGTCAGCCCGACAGGCCTCGGCTACGTCCTGCTCTACCCCGAGGGGGGATCCCAGCCGGTCGTCTCGACGCTGAACTTCACGGCCGGTCAAACGGTGGCCAATGCGGCCATCGTGCCACTCGGCGCTAGCGGGGGGCTCACGGTCGCGGCCGCGCTCTCGAACACGGAGCTGCTGATCGACACCAACGGCTATTACGCGGGGGCGGCGGTCGGCAGCGCCAATACGTTCCTGGGAGTCGGGGCGGGCAATGTCAGCATGACGGGCGATTTCAATACGGCCGTCGGCACTTCGGCCTTCACCAACAACGACACGGGCAATAGCTGCGTGGCCATGGGAGCCACCGCCCTGCTGCACAACGCGGGCGGCGAAGGCAACACGGGGTTCGGCGCGGAGGCGATTCGCGACAACGTGGACGGGTTTTTCAACACCGCAGTCGGAATCAGCACCCTCGTCAGAAACACGGCGGGATCCGGGAACACGGCGATCGGGCAGGGCGCCCTGTACTGGGCCGAAGGTAGCAACAACATCAGCCTGGGTTCTTTTTCCGGGACCAACCTGATGGCCGGCGGCAACAACATGTACCTCGGCACCTCGGGCGGGGCCGCCAACGAGTCCAACACGGTGCGAATCGGGGGCGACAGCCACTACCGCGCCTTCATCGCCGCGGTGCGGGGCGTGACGACCGACGTCGCCGACGCCATTCCGGTCATGATCGATTCCGCCGGGCAGCTCGGGACGGTCGTCTCGTCGGCGCGCTTCAAGGAAGAGATTGCCGACATGGCCGGCGCGAGCAGCGGCCTCCTGAAGCTGCGACCGGTCACGTTTCGATACAAGGGCCAGGCGGGAGGTCGCCAGCAATACGGGCTCGTGGCTGAGGAGGTCGAAGAGGTTCTCCCGGATCTCGTCGTTCACGGCCGGTCCGGCGAGGCCGAGACGGTCCTGTACCACGAGATGCCGGCGATGCTCGTCAACGAGCTCCAGAAGCAACAGAGGCGGATCGAGTTTCAAGAGGATGAGATCGCGGCGCTGCGCGCACGTCTGGCGGCGCTGGAGGCGCAACGTCCGATCGTCAGGGAGGTCCCATGAGAGCTCGTAGTGTCGTGGCATTCGTGCTGATGAGCGTCGTCGTCGCCGGCCCTCTCGCGGCACAGGAGCGTCCCGTCCCCAACTGGGCGGCGCCGCTCTACTGGTCGCCGGGGGTTGAGGCGAGATCTCCGGACCGGGATGCGGAGACCGGAGTCGAGCGGGCGGGAGTTTCGACGAAGAGCGCGAGATCGCCGGTGCCGCTGATCGCCATCACCCCGTGCCGCATCGTGGACACGCGGGATGCCGGGAAGCCTCCGGGCTATGGTCCTCCGGCCCTGGTCGCGGGCGTGCCGCGGAGCTTCACGCTGACGGGCCAGTGTGGCATCGCCCCTGACGCGGTCGCGGTTTCCCTGAACGTCACCGTCGTGAGCCCCCAGGGGCTCGGCTACGTCCTGCTCTACCCCCAGGGCGAATCCCAGCCGGTCGTCTCGACGCTCAACTTCACGGCGGGCGTGACCGTGGCGAACGCCGCGATCGTGCCGCTCGGCTCGGGCGGCATCACGGTGGCGGCGGCGGTCTCGGGCACGGAGCTCCTGATCGACACCAACGGCTACTACGCGCCGGCCGGCGCCGGCTACGAGAACACGTTCCTCGGACTCGCCGCCGGCAACTTCACGATGTCGGGCGGCGACAACAGCGGCTTCGGTAATGGAGCTCTCAGCCAAAACACGTCGGGCACCTTCAACACGGCGATGGGCGCCGGCGCGCTCAGTTTCAACACCGACGGCTCGGGCAACACGGCGAGCGGCGCGTTCGCCCTGTACCAGAACGCCGGCGGCAACGAGAACACGGCGATCGGCGGCCAGGCCCTGATGAGCAATATTTCCGGCCAGTTCAACACGGCGAGCGGATACCAGGCGCTCTCCGCGAACACGACAGGCAGCTCCAACACGGCCACCGGAGACAGAGCTCTCCACGCCAATTCGACAGGCCTGGCTAACACGGCCACCGGCAACGGCGCGCTCTACGACAACACCGTGGGCACCGAGAATACGGCGATCGGATTCGGCGCCCTCACCAACAACGCGGTCGGAAGCTACAACACCGCCAGCGGCTCCAATGCGCTTCAGGCCAACAAGGCCGACTTCAACACCGCCACCGGTGGCTACGCCTTGTATTCGAACCTCGATGGGTACAACAACACGGCGAACGGCTTCGAGGCGCTCGAGTTCAACACCGGAGGTTGGTACAACACCGCGATCGGGACCGACGCGCTCCAGGTGAACACGAACGGTTACCTCAACACCGCGGTCGGGTCCCAGACGCTGCTGGGCAGCTCGACCGGCGTCTACAACATCGCACTCGGCTCCGGCGCGGGCGCCTCTCTCACGTCGGGCGACAACAACATCTACATTGGAAACGCCGGCACGGCGACCGAATCGGGAACGGTCCGGATCGGCACGTTCGGGACGCATCAGCGGCTCTTCGTCTCCGGAGTTCTCGGAGTCACCGGTATCGGCGTCGCCGTCCAGATCTATCCGGACGGGCAACTCGGAACGGTGTCCTCCTCCGCGCGGTACAAGGAAGACATCCGGGACATGGCCGACGCGAGCACCAGGCTCCTGAAACTGCGGCCGGTCACGTTTCGGTACAAGGGACAGGCGACGGACGCCGCGCAGTTCGGCCTGGTGGCCGAGGAGGTCGAGGACGTGCTTCCGGAGCTCGTCGTGCGCAATGCCGCCGGCGAGGTCGAGTCGGTTCAGTACCACGAGATGCCGGCGATGCTTCTCAACGAGCTCCAGAAGCAGCAGCGCGTGATCGAGGATCTGCAGAAGCGCCTCGCTGCGCTCGAAACGGGCGGCTGTGTTGCCGACGAGAGGCTACGCGGCGCCGCGGAGTAGTCTCGACGAAGGCGAGCGACGGGAGAGCCGCTCGAGGTTACGCTGCCGCGTTCAAGTCGTCCGGCCCCGGCTTTGGGGACCGGCGGACGATACTCGCCAGGCGGAACGCATTGGTCGGGGCGGCCAGGATCGAACTGGCGACCACCTGCTCCCAAAGCAGGTACGCTACCGCTGCGCTACGCCCCGTAGGGCGGATTATCGCACCGGGCGGACCCGGCTTCCGTCAACTGCGGGGTTTTGGTGTCGGGGTGTTCGGAACCGACGTCGGGTCGCCCGTCTGGTGGTCCTCGATCTGGAAGCGCAGGAAATCGTGGATCGCGGCGACGGCCTCGGCGTCCTTCGAGTGGATGACGATGTTGGCGCCCGTGGGGGTGTTCATCTCCTTCCAGTCGATGAGCCTGATCCTGCTCTTCATGACGGGAACTCCCGGTGGCGTCTGGCCGTGGATCAGCATGGGTGCGTTGAAATCGCCCTGCGAGAACATCTGAACGATGTGCGACAGGTGCTCGCGGATCGCGTCGCGGCTGGCCGTGTCCTTCGGGTCGTTCGCGGAGACCTCGATGACGCCGCCGTCCGGCGTGAGGCGAAAGTGGTGCGTCGTCTTTTCGTGGTCGAACCCCATCACGTGGTCGCCGCGCTCGTTGACGGCGGCGTGGTGATCGGCGCCCGGGCCGGGCGTCGGCTGAGCGAGGGCGGGAGAGCCGAGCGCGGCGGCAAGACCCGCCAGAGCGGCGATGCGGAGGACGTATTTCATGGCCCCGAGTGTAGTCCCGGAAGCGGCTTCCTGTGCGATCATCCGGCTCGCAAACACCGTCGCCGAAAGGACGCTCGATGAACCGCGAATTCATTTCCTGGGACTCTCCCATCCTGGGCCGCCGCATGGAGCTTCTCTGGTTCGGCCACGCGGGACGGCCGATGATCTGGTTTCCGACGTCGGTCGGCCGCTTCTACCAGAATGAGGACTTCGGTCTCGTGGGCGCCGTCGCGGACCTCATCGAGGGCGGCGCGATCCAGTTCGCGTGCGTGGACAGCGTGGACGCGGAGAGCTTCTACGCCAGGCAGAAGCATCCGGCCGAGCGCATCCGGCGCCACGACCAGTACGACCAGTACGTCTACAACGAGGTCGTGCCGTTCGTGCGCGCGAAGGGCAGAACGGGAGCGCGGATCACGACGGTCGGAGCCTCGTTCGGCGCGTACCACGCGGCGAACTTCGGCTTCCGGCACCCGGACGCGATCGACAAGGTCATCGCCTTCTCGGGCAAGTACGACATCCACAATTTCCTGGACGGCTACTGGGACGAACTCTGCTATTTCCACTGCCCGATCGCGAACGTGCCGAACATGAGCGACGACTGGGTCGGCCGCCTGAACACGATGGACCTCGTGCATCGTGACCGGCCAGACCGACAACATCCTCTCGGGCACCACCGACATGCTGCGCATCCTGGGAGAAAAGGGAATCCACAACCGCGGCAGCGTCTGGGACGCGCCCTACGGCCACGACTGGCCGTGGTGGAAGACGCAGATCCGCAGCTACGTGCCCTGAGCGAGGCCCGGCCGCGTGGGCCGGCACCTGTCTGATCACGGCCATGGCAGGTTCAGGGGTCTAGAATCGTCACCAGTCCATTAAGGCCATCAAGTGACAATCTCTGCCGGATCCCGCCTTGGGCCCTACGAGATTCTGGCCCCCATCGGAGCGGGAGGCATGGGAGAGGTCTACCGGGCGCGGGACGAGCGGCTGGCGCGCGATGTGGCGATCAAAGTTCTGCCAGAGGCGTTTGCCTCCGAACCGGAACGCCTGAAGCGGTTCGAGAAGGAAGCGCGGTCGGCCTCGGCTCTCAATCATCCCAACATCGTCACGATCTACGACATCGGATCCTCAGACTCGACTTCCTACATCGCGATGGAGCTGGTGGAAGGAGCACCGCTGCGCCAGATGCTCCTGAGGGGAGCCCTGCCGCTCCGGCGGCTCTTCCAGATTGGTGTTCAGGTGGCCGACGGGCTCGCGAAAGCGCACGCGTCGGGCATCGTGCACCGCGACCTGAAGCCCGAGAACGTGATGGTGACCGAAGACGGTATCGTCAAGATCCTGGACTTCGGTCTCGCGAAGTTGAGCCAGCCGGAAGGGGTCAAGAGCGAGGGGAGGCAAGGGCCGACGGTCTCGGGGGAGACGGAGCCGGGCATCGTGCTGGGGACGGCCGGCTACATGTCGCCCGAGCAGGCGCTGGGAAAGGCCGTCGATTTTCGATCGGACCAGTTCTCCCTTGGCGCGATTCTGTACGAGATGGCGACAGGCCGGCGTGCCTTCCATCGTGGTTCCGCGCCCGAGACGCTGGCGGCGATCATCCGCGAGGAGCCGGAGTCGATCGCGGTGCTCAATCCGAAGATCCCCGCGCCGCTTCGCTGGATCGTCGAGCGGTGTCTTGCCAAAGAGCCGCGCAACCGCTTTGCCTCGACCGAAGATCTCGCTCGCGACCTCGCGACGATTCGCGACCATCTCGGGGAGGTGACCTCGGGCGTCGAGCTGGCGGCGTCCCGGCCGCGCCGCGGCTGGATTGCGGTGCTCGTTCTCGGCATCGCCGCGCTCGCGATCGCGGCGATGAGCCTGCTCCGATCCCGTCCTCCGGCCGCGGAGCTCCGCACGATCCGATTCTCCCTTCGTGCTACCGCCCGACGGCGGATTCAGCCGGCGGGTACCGATCCTACGCCTTCTCGCCGGACGGCTCACAGATCGCGTTCCGCGCTGCTCCGCAGGGGCACGCCGAAGATCTGGCTGCGGCCGCTCTCGGCGGCGGAGGCGCGAGCGTGCCTGGAACGGAGAAGCCGAATCCCTCTTCTGGTCGCCCGACGGCCGCTTCCTCGGCTTCTTTGCTGCCGTACAAGCTGTGGCGTGTCGATCTCTCGGGTGGCGTCCCCGTGCCGATCTGCGACGTGGCGAAATCGCATCACGCCGGGACCTGGGGAGCCGACGGTCAGATCCTGTTCGCCCCGCGGCGCGGGGACGCGATCTATCGTGTCTCGACTTCCGGAGGAAAGCCAGTGGTAGTCGTGAAACCGGACCGTGCCCGCGACGAGACGACGGTCGACGTGGCCCTGGTTTCTTCCAGACGGCAAGAGCTTTCTCTACCATCTTCGCCAGGAGGACAGCGTCGGCAGCCTGATGTTTTCCCCGTCCGTGGCGGCCTGCCCGCCCGCTCTTCCCGATGCTCTCGCGAGTCGAGTACGTCGACCCCGGATATGTCGTGTTCGTTCGCGACGGCACGCTCATGGCCCAGCGGTTCGACCCTCGAAGTGGCAGCCTCTCCGGCGAACCCTTTCGATCGCCGATTCGGTCGCGGTATCACTTCCAGTCTACCGGGTGGGCGGACTTCGCGACGTCCCGCAATGGCGCGTTCGCGTTCATTCGGGACCTCCCCGCCCCCGGGACGCGCCTGACGTGGTTCGATCGAGCGGGCGAACGGTCGAGATCCTGGGCCCGACCGGAAGCCTCGGCGATATCGCCATCGACCCCGACGGCCGCAGAGTTCTCTTCGACCGCGACAGGGCAAGACCGGAATCCGCAACCTCTGGATCCTGGACCTGGAGCGGAGAGTCGAGACTCGGGTCACGTCCGACCCGACCGATGAGTTCCAGGGCATCTGGTTTCACGGACGGAAAATCGATCGTGTACACCGCGGAAAGCGGCGGGATGCTGCAGCTCCGCCGGCGCGAGCTGGCCACGGGGCGCGTCCAGGCCCTCTTCCCGCGGGAGAGTCACAGGAGGCCGGAGACGGCATGCCCGGGGGCGAGCAACTCGTGTACAGGCAGAGGCGACCGAGGCGACATGGACGAGACGGCTGGTTTCTCTGTCGGGCGACCAGAAGATCCTCGCCGTTGCTCCAAACGGCGTACGACGACCGGGAGGTTCGATTCTCGCCCGACGGTCGATACGTCGTCTTCCTTTCGGACGAATCGGGCGGCAACGAGGCCTACGTCGCTCCGGTCGCGGCCGCGGGCGAGAAGATTCGAATCTCTTCTGGAGGGATAGAAAGAGGGACAGGTCTCGTTCGGTGGAGCCGCGACGGCAGCGAGATCTTCTATTTTTCTGGAACTCAGCTGATTTCCGTTCCGGTTCGGACGGTCCACTCGCTCTCGCTGGGACAGCCCTCGCCGCTCTTCTCGTTGAAGGAGGGCACCGTGTTGGCCGGCTTCGACGTATCGCCGGACGGGAAGCGGTTCCTCACCGTCGCGGAAGAGCCCGCCCCCGAGAAGCCCCCGCTCCACGTTGTCCTGAACTGGACAGTAGAGACGTCGCGATAAAAAGCTGCCATGCAGCCGACCCCGGAGTTCGCCTTCCGATGATTCTCGTGACCGGGAGCCGTCTCGGCCCCTACGAGATTCTCGCGCCACTCGGGGCGGGCGGTACGGGAGAGGTGTACAGGGCGCGGGACGCTCGCCTCGGGCGTGACGTTGCGATCAAAATCCTGTCGGAGGCCTTCGCCTCGGAGCCAGGACGGCTGAAGCGCTTCGAGAGGGAAGCGAGATCGGCGTCGGCTCTGAATCATCTGAACATCGTCACGATCTACGACATTGGATCCTCCGACTCGATCTCCTACATCGCCATGGAGCTGGTGGCGGGCGAGCCACTGCGGCAGGTGCTCTCGAAAGGTGCCCTCTCGGTTCGGCGCCTCCTTCAAATTGGCGTTCAGGTGGCGGATGGGCTGGCGAAGGCGCACGCCTCGGGCATCGTCCACCGCGACTTGAAGCCCGAGAACGTGATGGTGACCGAAGACGGCCTGGCCAAGATCCTGGACTTTGGTCTGGCGAAGTTGACAGAGCCGGAAGGGATCGAATTCGCAGACCTCATCGGCCGCGCAGCTGGCGCCACAGTCGATCTTTCCGTAGCAGCCGTTGCCGATGACCCCGCAGTACTGCCCGTTGGGGGGCGTGCAGGTCACGGACGGGGTGCAGACACCGCCTTCGACGACGGGCAGATCGGGTTGCGTCGGTCCCGCGTCGGTGAGGACGGGGGCATCGGGCCGGTCTGGCGGAGCTACGTCCACGCCGCCGCCGCCGCCATCGTTTTGATTGGGCGTTAGCGTGGGCCTGACCCCCGCAGCGCACGCTGCGGCGCCGAGAGCCATCGCCAAAACCACCCAGGCGAAACCGCCCTCCGGGAGGGGCCTCCGGAAATGGGACATGCGCCACTCCTTTGTGCGTCTGTGTCCGCTGGAGGGCGCGGCGGCTCGTCCCCCCCCCGGGGAGCGAAGTCGAGACTCCTTGATCTCCCAAGCCCACCAGGTGCGGCGCTTGCTACCGAACACACTATCGGCACGGCACCGGGGGCTGGCTACAGGTTCAGCGAAAACACAAATAACACATACATCTCAGCCCCTTGCAGCCGGGCACCGGCGGAGGGTACGGGCCAACCCGCCACCCGTGCCTGCTGGCCACTGCGCGCCGGCCGCTCCATACTTTTCGTTGCATGCTGGCAGCGCTGCTGTTGCCGTTGTTCGGGACCGCAGTGACACCCGCCTCCGCGCCGGCGTGGAAGACGCTGCAGCGCGGAGTGGAGTACGTGGCGATCGGCGACGCGGCGAAGGCGGCCGGTGAGATCGACGGCCGCCTGCACGTGGTGCGCATCGATCCGAAACAGGCGGCGCTGGTCGCCGTGATGGCGTCCGCGGGCGACAGCCGGCAGCGGACCGCGGCCGCCTGGTGCCGCGAGCGCGGGCTCGCAGTCGCCATCAATCTCGGGATGTACCGCGACGACAAGCTGACCAACGTCGGCTACGCGTCACACGCCGGCCACGTCAACAACGGCCACTGGTCGGAGAAGTACAAGAGCGTGCTCGCGTTCGATCCCAGGCGCCCCGATCTGCCCGCGGCCGCGATGGTCGATCTCGACACACCCGGGTCGCACGCGGGGCTGTCCGCGTACGGAACCGTCGTCCAGAACCTGCGCCTCATCCGCGCGCCCGGGCGGGGCGTGTGGGGAAAGCAGGAACGCCGCTGGAGCGAAGCCGCCGTCGCCGCCGACAAGGCGGGGCGCATCCTGTTCATCTTCTCGCGCCGGCCCTACACGATGCAGGACCTGAACGACCGGCTGCTGGCGTTGCCGCTCGACATCACCACGGCGATGCACGTCGAGGGTGGGCCCGAGGCGAGCCTGTCGATACACGCCGGCGGCGTCGACCTGGATCTGAACGGCAGCTACGAGACCGGCTTCAACGAAAACGACGGCGAGAAGGCGCAGTGGCCGATCCCCAACCTGCTGGCGGTCGCGCGGCGATGACGGCGCGACTTCGTCACACGACGCTCGTCCGCGCCGATCATGGATGACCGCATGACGCCCCAATCGCTCCGCGGCACGCGCGTCCCGCCACTCGACCGCAAACGCGCTCGTTAACTGTTAACGCGCGCGTTAACACTCAGCGGGCAGATACCCGTCCGTCAACCGAAGGAACGTCTGCGAATTTCCTGCCCACGAAGTTGCCCATTCTTCGTGTAATTTCGGACTTCCATGCGCGAGGACCTCGAAGCCTTCGGAGCCGCCCGTCCGGGGCTTTGGGTGCCGCCGATGGTTTTCATTCTCCTGGCCTGTGATGCCGCCAATCCCTCGAGCACTCCGGAGCCCACACGACCGGAGCCGAGGCTGGAGCTCCTCGCGCTCAAGCTCACGGAGATCCACTACCACCCGCTGGACGAAGGGACCGTGAGCGGGGACGAATACGAATTCGTCGAGATCAAGAATGCCGGCAAGATCGTTTTGAACCTGGCCGATGTCGCCTTCGACCAGGGGATCCAATACGCCATCCCCGCCGCCACGACCCTCGCGCCCGGAGAATTCCTGGTGGTGGCCTCCAACGCCGCCGCCTTCCAGGATCGTTACGGGTTCGCTCCGTCGGGGGAATACACGGGAAAACTCAGCAATACCGGGGAGAGGATCACGCTCTCCGACCTGTCCGCACACATGGTGATCACTTCGGTCGAGTATCTCGACAGAAGCCCCTGGCCGGCAGCCGCCGATGGCGGCGGCAGATCCTTGGTGCCCGTCGCCGCCAACCTCGACGATGATCCGGACCGCCCCGTCCATTGGCGGACCTCTTTTGCGATACACGGCTCTCCCGGCAAGGACGATCCTCCCATGGCCTACGTGAACGAGATCCTGGCTCACACCGATCCCCCCGAAAAGGACTCCATCGAGCTCTTCAACCCGAACGACGCTTCGCTGGACGTGAGCGGATGGTTCCTCACCGACAACCAGACGATCCCCGCGAAGTACCGACTTCCTCCCGGCACGATCCTGCCCGCGAGGGGCTTCGCTGTCTTTGACTCGGACGACTTCAACGCGGACCCCAAATCCCCCCTCAGCTTCTCGCTGAGCGAGCACGGGGAGGAGATCTATCTCGTGGCCGATGAGATGGGGTGCGCGATCGCCTATTGCGACGGGTTCTCCTTCGGCGACCAGGAAAACGGGGTCGCGTTCGGGCGCTACGTCACCAGCACCGGCGAGGTTCAACTGGTGAGTCTGCAGACCCCGACGTTGGGGAGCGAAAATGCCCCTCCGGCTGTCGGGCCCTTGGTCATCAGCGAGATCATGTACAACCCGCCCGCTGGCCTCGATGAGTACGTAGAGCTCCAAAACACCGGCACGGTGGAATTGCCCCTGTCGGAGCCTTCCTTGCCCGACCACACGTGGAAGATCGACGGGATAGCCTTTGCCTTTCCTCCGTCCATCACTCTGGCCCCGGGCGAAACCGTGCTGGTGATTCCGAGCGCAGTTCCGGAAGCGGCGTTCCGTGACGAGTATGGCGTCCCCGCTGACGTGCGCACCTTCACCAAGACGGAAGACCTGCCCGACTACGGAGGCGTGCTGACGCTGATGAAATCGTGGAAGCCGTACGACCTCGGTCCTCAGACGATTTTGCCCTTCATCCTCGAGGAGACCATCGCCTTCAGCAACACGACGCCGTGGCCCCCGGCGGCGAACGGGACGGGATCCGCCCTGCATCGAAAGGATCTGAGCGCGTACGGCAATGACCCCTCGAACTGGGAGGCGGCCGCGCCCTCACCGGGTCGTACCCCCTAGACCTATCAGTGCGGACCGGCGCCCGCTTCACCGCCGCCTGGATCCCCGACGCCGCCTCGACCGTGTACGTGTACGTCGGCGTGAAGCCGTTGCCGCTGCCGGTGGGTGCCGCTGGGTTGGTGTTCGTGAAGACGTTGCTCCCCGAGGGTGCCCGCAGGGTGCCGTTCTGGGTGACCTGGAACGGCGCTTTCACGCCGTTGTAGACGGTCCCCTCGACCAGCAACTGGGCGTCCTGTCCCGCGTTGCTGCAGTAGCTGTTCCCCGTCGAGGTGAACAGGCTGTTGAGGATGTGGATCTTCCCCCTGCCGGCTGCGCGGCATGCGCTGGTTCACGTTGTCGGCCCACCAGTCGTGGTGCCAGGTGATGTTGAGGTGTCCGACGTCGGCGGCGACGGTGTCGGAGCTGCCGATCAGGTTCGAGAACCGGTGACCCTCCGCGCCCGTCGAATCGTTGCCGTCGGGTCGGTGCGCGGCGTGTAGTGGAACTTCGTCCACGAGATCGTGACGAAATCGGCGCCGTTGTTGGTGTCGAGATTGCCGTCGGTGCCGTCGGAGATGTCGCAGTGATCGATCCAGATGTGGTTCGCGCCGCTGCCGCTGATCGACACGGCGTCGTCGCCCGACGAGCAGCCGACCGACGAGTCGTAGCTCGGGTCGAGCGAGCAGTCGCCGACGCCGTAACCGACGATCTTGATGTTGCGGACGATGACGTTCGAGCTGCTGATGCCGATGTGGCCGTGCAGCTCGGCGCCGCAGATGCCGACGACGGTCTTGTTCGCGCCGATGTTCACGCGCCCGGCCGCGAGCTTGCCGTTCACGTAGACCACCGCGGCGTTGCTGCCCGAGACGGCCGACGTGAACTGCTGCAGCGTGGTGACGATCTGCGGCGTCGCGCTGCCACCACCGGTCGTGGTGCCCGACATCGCGGCCCAGCCGATGAGATCGCTCGGCGCGGGCGGATTCCCGCAGCCACCGCCGCCGTTGGTGCCCGCCGTCCCGTTGGTGCCCGCCGTGCCCGTGCCCGCCGCGCCGCCGCGCCCTCCGGCGGCGCCGGCCGCTCCCGTCCCGGCCCCGCCGCCGCGTCCGCCGGTGCCCGCCGCGCCAGTGCCCGCCGCGCCGCCGCGTCCTCCGCTCCCGCCCCCGGCGCCCGCCGTGCCCGTTCCGCCACCGCGCCCGGCCGTCCCGGTCCCGGTGGTGCCCGCCGTCCCGGTCCCGGTGGTGCCCGCCGTCCCGGTCGTCCCGGTCGTCCCGGCCGTCCCGGTCCCAGTCGTGCCGGCCGTTCCGGTCCCGTCGTGCCGGCCGTCCCAGTCCCGGTCGTGCCAGCCGTCCCAGTAGTCCCGGTCGTGCCCGCCGTCCCGGTCGTGCCAGCCGTCCCGGTCTCCAGTCGTGCCCGCCGTCCCGCCGCCGGTCGTGCCAGCCGTCCCGCTGCCGGTTCCGGCGCTGCCTTCGCAGGCACACGCGAACGCGCACGCGAGCAACGGCGCCCACAGGGCTCTGGCTCTGCCCGACCCCCACCACCTCCCCGAACAACGACACGACCAGAAGAGATGAGGGCGGGATGACGCATGCTGGCAGACCTCCTAGGGCTCAAGTTGTAGCGCCGGGCTCGGTTAATGCCGGGACTGGCTCTTCCCGATCACGAAATCGGCGCTGGCGGTCGTCGCGTTCAGTGACCGCCGTGTCAGGGTGCAGGCGCGTCCGTTTTTCGTCAGACACCTTGACCTCGACGCTGACCCGCCGCCCGCTCGATGCCGAGCACGACGCGGGCGAGGCGATCGTAGACGACCTGGTCGGGGTGTCAGTCGTCTCGGGCCGGCGGCGCAGAAGCGCCCGTCGGCGTCGGCCGCGGCGATGAACTCGCGCACCCTGGGATACACGGTCTCGCGCCAGCGCCGTCCGCTGAAGATGCCGTAGTGTCCGGCGTCGTCGACGGTCAGGTGGTGCTTCCGATCAGAGGGCACGCCCGGACAGAGGTCGCGCGCCGCTGCTGTCTGACCGACGCCCGAGATATCGTCGAGCTCGCCTTCGATGGTCAGCAGGGCGGTTCCGGTGATCGCCTCCGGCGCCACCCGTTCGCCGCCGACGAACCATAGGCCGCGCGGAAGCAGGTGCTGCTGGAAGACGATCCGGACGCAGTCGAGGTAGTACTCGGCCGCCATGTCGAGCACGGCGTTGTATTCGTCGTAGAAGCGGCGGTGGTCCTCGGCGTCGCTGCGCGCGCCGCGAAGGAGATCCTGATAGAAGTCCCAGTGGGAGCTCGCGTGCCGGAGCGGGTTCATGGCGATGAAGCTCGCGTGCTGGAGGAACCCCGGATAGACCCGCCGACCACGCCCCGGGTAGCTGGCCGGCACCTCGTGGAGCAGGTTGGTCTCGAACCAGTCGAGCGGCTGGCTGGTGGCGAGTTGATTGACCTGGGTCGGGTTACATCGGGCGTCGATTGGACCGCCCATCATGGTCAGGCTGCGCGGCTGCGACTCGCCGGCCGCCGCCATCAGCGCCACCGCCGCGAGCGCCGGCACGGTCGCCTGGCAGACCGAGATGACGTGCACGCGCTCCGCGCCGAGGTGCCGGATGAACTCGCGCAGATAGCCGACGTAGTCGTCCAGCGTGAAGGGGCCCCGATCGAGGGGGACGGTTCGCGCGTCGATCCAGTCGGTGACGTAGACCTCGTGGCCCGCGGCCAGGGTGCGGACGGTCTCGCGCAGCAGCGTGGCGTGATGACCCGACAGCGGCGCCACCAGCAGCACCACCGGATCGCGCGCGAGCGCGGCGGCGACGTCTGCGCGATCGCTGTGACGCTCGAACCGCTGCAGCCGGCAGAAGGGCTTCTCCAGCACCGTCTGCTCGAACACCGCCACCTTCTCCCCGTGGGCCTCCACCTCGTCGATGCCGAACTCCGGTTTGCCGTAGGTCTTGCCGAGCCGGTACAGGAACTCGTAACCGGCGGCCACGCTGGCCGCGCCGGGCATCAGCGCCAGCCAGCTTCCAGGAGTGGAGAACATGTTCGCGCCCGTCCGGGCCAGGTGGGTGGCGGGGGCGAAGAGAGCGCGATTGAACTCGTGAAGCTTGTAAAGCACGTACGGGGCGCGAGGCCCAGTATAACGGCTTTCGCATCGGGTCTATCCCCGATCGGGGGTGGAACGTAGCTCATCCATTCGCCGGGGCAGCTCACCGCGCCGTCCAGCCCCCGTCGACCACGATCGTCTGGCCCGTGATGTTGCGCGCCGCCGGGGAGACGAGAAAGCCCGCGATGGCCGCCAGCTCGTCGACGCCGATGAACACGCCCTTGGGCATCGGCTCGAGCATGATCCGGCCTATCACCTCCGATTCGGGGATGGCGCGGGCGCGCGCCTGATCGGCGATCTGGGCGTCGACCAGCGGCGTCCGCACGTAGCTGGGGCAGATCGTGTTGATGGTGATGTCGGTGTCGGCGGTCTCGAGCGCGATCGCCTTCGAAAAGCCGAGGAGGCCGTGCTTGGCGGCGACGTAGGCGCTCTTGTAGGGGCTGGCGACCAGGGAATGGATGCTGCCCATGTTGATGATGCGGCCGAAGCCGCGCCGGCGCATGCCCGGCAGCACCGCGCGGGTCAGCCGCGCCGTCCCGGTCAGCATCACCTGGATGAGGTAGTCCCACTTGGTCATCGGGAACTCCGGCAGCGGCGAGACGTGCTGCAGGCCGGCGTTGTTCACCAGCACGTCGACCGGACGCGACAGCGACGACAGCGCGGCGGCCACGCTGTCGTCCGAGGTCACGTCCATCACCACCGCCTCGGCGGATCCCCCCGGGAGCGAATCTGGTCGGCGACCGCGCCGCCGTCGTGGCGTTCGAGGTCGCTGACGATGACGTGGTGGCCGGCCTGCGCCAGCTCGGCGGCGAGCCCCGCGCCGATGCCGCTGGCCGCGCCGGTGACGAGGACGGTGTGCATCCGCAGCCCGTCACCAGTCGAGGAGCGCGGCTCCCCAGGACAGTCCTCCGCCGAATCCGCACAGCACCACCCGTGACCCCTGCCGCAATCGGCCGGTCCTCCAGGCCTTCTCCAGCGTGAGCGGAATGCTGGCCGCCGCCGTGTTGCCGTAGGTCTCGACGGTGGTGACGGTCCGGTCCTGGGGCACCTCGAGCGAGGTCATCAGGGCCTCGATCATGCGCAGGTTGCTCTGGTGCAGGACCAGGAGGTCGACGTCCGATGGGCACGAGGCCGTGCTCACCGAGCAGCGACCGAATCGTTCGAGGGACGGTCTCCATGGCGAAGTCCCAGACCTTGGGGCCGTCCATCGTGAACGTGTTCAGTCGCTTCTCCAGAACCTCGGCGTCGACGGGCAGTCGGGTGCCGCCGGCCGGCACCTGGATGTAGCGGCTTCCCCGGCCGTCGCTGCCCAGCGCAGAAATGGATGCGCCGATCGTCCCCATCGGTCCGTGACAGCAGCACGGCCCCGGCCCCGTCGCCGAAGAAGATGCAGGTGCGCCGATCGTTCCAGTTGAGGATCTTGGAGAAGGCGTCCGTGCCGATGACGAGCACGTTGCGATAGCGGTCGGGCGCGGACAGCATCATGCCCTGCGCCGCGTTCAGCGCGAACACGAAGCCGGCGCAAACGGAGTTCACGTCGAACGCCGGACACTGGCCTTCCGCCACGCCGAGCTTCTCCTGGATCAGGCAGGCGACGGCCGGCTGCGACTGATCCGGGGTGGCGCACGCCACGACGATGAGGTCGACCGTCGACTTGGCGACGCCCGCGTGGGTCAGGCAACGAAGCGCCGCCTCGCAGCCCATGTCGCTGGGGGCTTCCCCGGGCGCCGAGATCCGCCGTTCCCGGATGCCGGTCTTGGTCTCGATCCAGTAGTCGGAGGTGTCGACCCGCTGGGACAGCTCCTGGTTGGTCACGGTCCTGCTGGGCACGTAGGCCCCGACGCCGGTGATTCGAATGCCCATGGCCCGTATGCTCCCCTCAAGCGGTGGGTTGTTGCGACGGCCTGGCGATGGGGGGACTCGCCAGGCGCTCCTTCAGGAACCAACGGCACTTCGTCTTGCCGTACTCACGCAGCTCGTCCAGGAACTCGGGACGTCGATCCATCTTGGATCGGTAGCTGAGCTCCCGATCGAGCGGGATGCGCGTGACCTCGATGGGATGGAACTTCGAATCGGCGAGCCGGCCCTGACGGATCGCCCGGTTGAGGGTCTCGATGAACCCCAGCTCCTGCTCCATCGAAAGGTTGCCGGAGAGCGCGTTGCGCCGATCCAGGATCTCGTGGGTCTCGGAGGGGACCTTGGCGCAGCTGCTCGAGTTGATCTGGATGATCCAGATCTCGTCGATCTGGTGTTCCAGGAGGTCGTGGATGGGAGGATTCTGGGAGAACAGGCCGTCCCAGAACACGCCCCGCCCCGGGACGGTGACCGCCCGAAACAGCTCCGGGATCGCCGCCGAGGCCAGCAGGCACTCGGCGGAGAGCTCCTCCCCGGTGAAGATCTCGAAGTGACCGCTCAGGACCTCGACCGCGCCGATCTGCAGGAGCGGCGCGCCCGGCCGGCGCGCGAGCCTCCGCAGCTCCTCGAAGTCGAAGAACTCGTTGAGCATGGCGCGGAAGCGATCCTCGCCCCAGGTCGGGAGGTGGTAGGGGCTCACCTCCGGCAGGATCATGAGATCCTTCAGGCTGGCCATGCTCATCATGGCCTGGTTGGCCAGCTGGTCCCACGGCTCTCGGGCCGAGTTCGCCTCCCAGAACTTCTGTAGCTTGGTGATCGCCAGCTTCGGATCGTTGCGCAGCGACCCCCTCCCAGGCGAGCGCCGCGCAGATCGCTCCGCCGGACGTGCCGGTCAGCGCGACGACCTCGACGTCGGCCGGGAGGCCCGCCATCAGGCCCTGCAGGACCCCCGCCGTGAACGCCGTGTGGCTCCCCCCTCCCTGACAGGCGATGGCGACCCGGTTGCGCGCTCCGTTGCTCATGGTTGCTCCTCCGATCGATCGGCCAGCCAACGCGTCGCCGCGGGCCACAGGGTCTTCTGCGCCTTGCCGCCCACGACCAGGCCGACGTGACCGGCGTCGATCGTCATCGATTCGACGTCGCCGGACCCGAGGTGGGGACGGATGCCCTCCGTCGAGGCCGGTGCGACCAGATGATCGTTCTTGGCCGTCAGCAGGAGAACCGGGCAGGCGATCCGCCCGAGCTCGACCCGACGATCGCCGAGGTGGAACTCGCCGCGCACGAGCTCGTCGCCCTGATAGAGCTTCTTGACGAACTCCCGGAAGGTCTCTCCGGCAACCGGGATGTTGTCGTTGATCCAGCGTTCCATGGCGAAGTAGCTGGAGAGAGAGTGGGTCTCGCCCATCAGTTCGTACAGGGCCGTGCTCCTCTCGAAGATGTTTTGGATCGGTTTCATGAAGAGGAAGCAGCCCTGCAGAAACCACGCCGGGCAGTTGCCGTGGGCGTCGATGAACGCGTCGACGTCGAAGTGCCGGCGATCCGCCCAGAGGTTCAGCAACGACTCGCGACCCTCGAAGGCGATCGGCGCCGCCAGGAGCGTGAGGCTCGCGACCCGCTCCGGATTGAGGGCGGCGAACATCGCCGACATCGTTCCGCCCATGCAATAGCCGAGGAGGTGAAGGCGCTCGCGCCCATGCGCGCGAAGAATGAGCTGGACAGAGTCCTCGAGGAATCCGCACACGTAGTCCGCGAGCGTCAGGTGGCGATCGCCGTCCGACGGACTTCCCCAGTCGATCAGGTAGACGTCGAAGCCCCGTTCCAGGTACCGCCCCACCACGCTCTTGTCCGGTTGAAGGTCGAGGATGTAGGGACGATTGATGAGCGCGTAACAGAACAGCACCGGCTCCGCGTGGACCGCCGGCGTCTCCCGGCGATAGCGCAGGAGCCTCCAGGTCCCCTTCTCCAGCACGACGTCGTGGGGCGTGGTGCCGACGCGGGTGGCGAGCGCCACCTCGGCCACGCGCGGAGCGTTCAGGAGGCGACGCCAGCTCCGCTGCTGCTCGGCGAAGAGACCCGCCAGCAAGTCGGGGGAGACGCGGGCCGGGCTGCCGCTCTGTTCCATTCGACCCTCTCGATGCTCGGGAGCTATGCTCCCGCCCTCACATCGCCATGCCGCCGTTGACGTCGAGAACGTGACCGGTCACGAAGCTCGCGGCGGGAGAGGCGAGATAGAGAACGCTGGCACCGATCTCCATCGGCTCCGCGAAACGTCCCATCGGGGTCACGTCGAGAACGGACTGGAGCGCCTTGTCCGGGACGCCGTCGAGCATGCGCGTCCGGACGAAGCCCGGGGCGATCGCGTTCACGGTGACCCCTTTGCGCGCGTACTCGCGCGCCAGGGCCTTGGTCAATCCGATCAATCCGGCCTTCGCGGCCGCGTAGTTGGTCTGACCGAAATTCCCGATGCGCCCGACGATGCTCGAGATGTTGATCACCCGTCCCCATTTGCGCGCGGCCATCGGTTCGATGAAGCGCTGGGTGACGTCGAATACGCTGTTCAGGTTGGTGTTGATGACCGCATCCCAGGCGCTCCGGTCCATCTTTCTGAACAGGCCATCGCGGGTAACGCCCGCGTTGTTGACGAGAACGTCGATCGCGCCGAAGTCCTCGTTCACCTGGGCGCACATCGCGTCCACCTCGCCCCGTATCCCGACGTCGCACGAATAAGCCGTCGCCCGCCGCCCCATCGCACGGATCTCGAGACAGACGGCCTCGGCCGATTCGACGCCGGTCGCGCTCGAGCCGACGGCGACGTCGGCCCCCGCGGCGGCGAGCGTCAGGGCGCAGGCCCTGCCGATCCCGCGTGAGCCACCGGTCACGAACACGTTCTTCCCGAGCAAGCTGAAGCTCTGGATGGTGCCGTTGGCGGAGATGGCGGAAATGGCGGGAGCGGTGACGACTTCGAGTGCAGCTTCCATGGTGGATGTCCTATCTGAGTCGGGGTTGGGAGTTGAGACGAGTTAGGGCGGCCAACGTCTTGAGGTTGCTGGCCATGAGCTCCAGAAATTCCGGCGACCTCAGCGTACGGTCCGCGGCTTCACTCAGGTTCGTCGACCAGAACGACCTCAGTTGCCTCGCATCCGAAGGCGAATGGAGCGAGACCCAGGTCATGTCGACGGCGAGCCGCCACCACCCGAGCCACGGCTCGGGGATGACGACTGGCGGGGTCGGCTGGATCCGCTCTCCAGAAGCCATGTGACCGTCTTTCGAAGCGACCTAGGCCTGGGCGCTCTGGACGATCTCCAGGGACTTCCCCGCCCAGGTCTGCACGTCGCGGAACTGGGCCTCGGATTGGCTCTTGGCGTCTTCGAACCACTTGCGCCACAGATCCTCGACCCCGCGACGATATTCTTCGGAGGACTTCGCCTCGGACATCCGGGACGTCTGCTCGATGAGTTGAATCATCGACTTGTACGTCGCGTCGAGCGACTCGCGGTGCTTGTTCAGGATCTCGACCGCCAGCTCGAGCAAGCGCTTCTGGAAGGTTCGGTTCCAGTCGGTCGCGGCGCCCCCGCCATTCGGCGGCGTCGCCACGAACTGCTGCATCGAGTTCTTGAACATGTCCTGCTGCATCTGCAGCCACGATTCAGACGACTTGCGAAACGTCTCAAAGAGTTGCTCGTACATCGCTCCCTCCGGGTCCGTCGGTGAAACTCCCCATCGCGCTTCAATCTGGCGCGGAACATGGGGTCGCACCCGATCGGGGGCCAGTAGGGACAGCCCCTGATTTCTCCTCGGTGCGGCGGGCGGAGGTTGGCGCGGACCGTTTGCGGTCGATCCCTTGACAGCGCCCGCCGAGGTTCGCACTAGGGAACAGTCGCAGGCGTTCGACCCGCCACCGCGACGGAAGGGGACCATGAGCGGCAAGCGCATCGCGATCGCCTGTCAGGGAGGGGGAAGTCAGTGCGCGTTCGTCGCGGGCGCGCTCAAGGCCCTGTTCGCGCAGGGCGTCCAGCGAGCGATTCAAGATCGTCGGCCTGAGCGGAACCTCGGGCGGCGCCATCACCGCCGCGCTCGCCTGGTTCGGCCTGCTCGAGCAGGCGCGGGGAGATCGGACGCCCATCGAGGATCGGATCATCGCCTGCTGGAAGGATCTGTCGGCGCAGACGCCGCAGGAGATCTTCCTCGACGGGTTCTGCACCCAGCTGCTGCGGCTGGTCGAGCGCGGCTTCTTGCCGAGCTTCGCCAGCAGCCCCTCGTCGCCGCAATTCCAGTTCTTGTCGAAGGTGACTGCGCGCGCTGCTCGCGCGCCCCGAGTTCACGGATCTGCGGGCGCTCCGTCGTCAAGCACCTGGACTTCGACGCCTTGCCCTCGCTGGTCGACGCCCAGAGCCCCGTGCTCCTGGTCGGGGCGGGCGACGTGCTCGAGGGCACCTTCAAGATCTTCAGCTCGGCGAACGGCGAGATCTCCGCGGACGCGCTGCTCGCGTCGGCCGCGATCCCGAATCTGTTCCCGGCGGTCGTGGGTCGACGGGCACGCCTACTGGGACGGCATCTTCGCCTCGAACCCGCCCGTCGTCGGCTTCTTGCGCGAAGTCGCTGATGGGGAAGGACACGCTGCCCGAGGAGATCTGGATCATCCAGGTGAATCGCTCGCAGCACGACTTCGTCCCCGAGACGCCGAGCGACATCGTCGATCGCCGCAACCACCTGGCCGGCAACCTGAGCCTTCAGCACGAGCTCCAGCTCATCGACATGGTGAACCTGCTCGCTGCAGGAGGGCGCGCTCACGCCCCGCTTCCGCGCCCGCTTCGGCCTCGACACGACCGACGCCGATCACGGTGCGCTTCATCCGGATGTCGAAGGCGCTGCAGGAGGGCCTCGACTATCCGAGCAAGCTGTCGCGCCTGCCCGAGCCACATCGACACGCTCATCGCCGACGGAGAAGCCCAGGCGAGCGCGTTCCTGGCCGAGCTCTCGGACGCCGAGCTTTCCCCGGAGCACCCGGCAGCGGACGTCCCGATGGCCAGCGCCGAGCAGCTGCTGTCGGAAAGGACGGCCTGACGGTGGCGCTCGGGGGCGGGGCGCTCCTGCTCCTGGCCGTGCTCGCGCAGACGCCCGCTGATCCCGACGCCGGCGCGGTCCCCGCGAGCCCTTCGATCGCGGCACCGGCCGCCGCCCGCGCCCCCGGCTCGCCCGTCGCGAGGCCCGCCTGCACCCGCCACCACGCCGCCGGCCGGTCCTGGGAGCTGCCCCACTACGACAAGGGCTTCGTGCTGGTCTCGACGCCGGACGCGACCGCGATGCCGTTCCGGCTCAAGCTCAATCACGTCTCGCAGTTCAAGTACACCAACACGCATGGCGGTGCACCACACCTACGTCACCCACCTCGGCGAGGAGAAGGAGGTCCAGCGGCGCAACGACATCCAGCTCACGCGCGACGTCTTCTACTTCTCCGGCTACGTCTTCGATCCGCAGCCTCGACTTCAACATCCTCGCTCTACACGTCGAGCGCCACGCTGTCGGCGACGGCGGCCGGGTACGTCGGGTACGTGTTCAGCAAGGCGTTCGCGCTGCGCGTCGGCTTCTTCTCGCTGCCGAGCCTGCGCTCCATGACCGGCACCTACCCCTTCTTCCCGGCCACCGATCGCAGCATGGCCGTCAACTACATGCGACCGGGGTTCACCCAGGGCATCTGGGCCGACGGCGAGCTGCTTCCCGGCTTCAAGTACATCGCGATGATCGGCAACTCGCTCAACACGCTCGACATCGCGGCCTCGAAGATCGACTACAACTTCGCCTACTCCGCCTCCGTCTGGTACGACCGCAACGACTTCGGCAAGCCGTGGAACGACTACGAGCACCACGAGTCGCCGGCCCTGCGCCTCGGCGCCGCCTTCACCTTCGCGCGCGAGGATCGCCTGTCGGATCTCTCGACGGCCAGCCCCGAGAACAACGCGACCTATCATGTCGGACGGCACGCTGCTGTTCGGGACCGGGACGCTGGCGCCGGGCGTCACCATGTCGCTCGCCAACTTCTACCTGTCGGCGATCGACGCGGGCATCAAGTACCGCGGCCTCGCGTTCAACGCCGAGTTCTACCAGCGCTGGCTGAACCACTTCACCGCCGACGGGCCGCTGCCGCTCGAGCAGCATGTTCGACTGGGGCTTCGAAGCCTCGCTCGGCTACTTCGTGCTCCGCAGCAAGCTGGAGACGTACGTGCGCAGCTCGTTCGTCCGCGGTCCGTTCGCGACCGCCGTCGAGGGCGCCGTCGGCTTCCACTGGTACCCGTTCGGCACGCGCCAGGTGTGGATCAGCAGCGAGATCATCGCGATCCAGAACTGCCCTTACACCGAGCGTCCTCTACGTCTACTCCTCGGGCCAGACCGGCCTGCTGTTCCCGACCAGTTCCTGCTGCGGTTCTGAGCCCGGAAGACCATGCCGAAGAAGATGAAGAACAAGGCGTACGTGAAGAACCTGCGCAAGCTGCAGGCCGAGCTGTGCAAGCTCCAGGAGTGGGTCAAGCACAAGGGCCACCGCGTGATCATCGTCTTCGAGGGGCGCGACACGGCCGGCAAGGGCGGGACGATCCGCGCCCTCACCGAGCGCGTCAGCCCGCGCGTGTTCCGGGTCGTGGCGCTGCCCGCGCCCTCCGACCGCGAGAAGACGCAGATGTACTTCCAGCGCTACATCGGCCACTTCCCCGCAGCGGGCGAGATCGTGATCTTCGATCGAAGTTGGTACAACCGGGCGGGCATCGAGCACGTGATGGGCTTCTGCACCAAGGAGCAATACGAAGGGCTTCCTCGAGCTCTGCCCCTTCGTCGAGGAGGCGATCGTCGGCAACGGGATCCAGCTCATCAAGCTCTGGCTCGAGGTCGGGCAAGACGAGCAGGAACGGCGGATGACGGCGCGCATCGACGACCCCCTGCGGCAGTGGAAGCTCTCGCCCATGGACATCGAATCGTGGCCGCGCTGGTACGAGTACTCGCGGGCCCGCGACAAGATGTTCGAGGCCACGGACACCAAGCATGCGCCCTGGTACATCGTGCGCTCGGACGACAAGCGTCGCGCCCGCCTGAACTGCATCGCGCACGTTCTCGAGCTCATCCCCTACAAGAAGCTGCGCCACGAGAAGGTGACGCTGCCGAAGCGCTGGAAGAAGAATCGATACGACGACCAGGCCAGCCTGAAGGGGAGAAGGTTCGTCGCCGAGAAGTACTGAGTCCGGGGCGGCCGTTCACCCGCGGTGAGGCGGCCACACGACGAGCATGAGGTCGGTCAGGAAGTAGTCGAGCACCAGGACGCTCACGGCGCCCTCGACCACGGCTTGCGTCGTCGCGCGGCCGAGCTCGCGGGCGCCGCCGCGGACGTTGAGACCCCGGTAGCAAGCGACGAGCGAGAAGGAGACGCCGAAGACCACCGCCTTGATGATCCCGATCCAGTAGTCGAGGGGGTCGGTATAGAACTTGAACGAGCTCAGCACCGCTCCCGGGTCGACGTTCTTCAGGTAGATCGCGACCACGTAGGCGCCGAAGAGGCCGAGCACGTTGAAGACCATGGTGAGGAGCGGCGTCATGATCGCGCTCGCCAGGATCCGCGGCAGCACGAGATACTGGACCGGGTTGACGCCGAAGCTGACCAGGGCGTCGACCTGCTCGGAGAGCCGCATCGAGCCGAGCTCGGCCGCCATGCCCGAGCCCGCGCGCGACGAGAGCATGAGCGCGGCGAAGACCGGGCTCAGCTCCCGCGCGAGGGAGACGCCCACGAGCCCGCCGACGACGGCCTCCTGCCGGAAGAGCGAGAGCGCGGAGATCGACGACTCGGCCGCGACGGCCCCCGAGAACAGCCCGACGAGCATCACGATCGGCAGCGATTCCACCCCCACGAACTGCATTTGACGAAGGACGAGGCCGCCCCGGAACGGCCTCTCGAGGACGCTCGTGGCCGCCCGAATGAGCAGCAGCGCCCGCTCGCCGAAGTACGCCAGCGGCGCGGTTGCGATGCGCAGCACGAGCTCCAACACCTCGAGCGCCGCAGGGCGCGCGGCCGGGAGACGCCGGTCCGCCCCGCGCGTCGCGCCCCCGCCCTCTTCCAGCCGGCGCCTCCGAAGGTGGAGCCTCACGAGCAGGCGTGTCAGCGGATCCCCGACCTCTTCCATCCACCTTCCCGATGGACAACCTGTGCATGCCCCCGACTGCGACCAGAGCCCGCGAGGCCCGAGAGAGCGATTGCAGGCATTGCCCCAGCGCCGCGCGCTTCGGGCGAACCTGGTCAGCCCGCGAAGCAGCGCCTCGGAGGCTTCACAGGCAGCAACCGACCCAGGTCGTGTCGGAGGGTGCGACCGACGTCGGGGATCCGGTGGTGACGACGATGCGCCGGCCGATGCGGGCGGCGACCGCGCCCTTGCGCGGCTCGGGCAGGGGCGGAAGGCTCGACCAGGCGTCGGCGGTCGGATCGTAGATGAGCACGTCCGCGCTCGGCTTCACGGTTGCGACCGAGCCGCCCACCACCAGGATCCGGCCGTCGGGCATCGTGGACGTCGAGCCGCCGATCTCGGAGCGCGCGACGGGGATGGGCGCGCGCGCGGTCCAGGCGTCGGTCGCGGGATCGTACGCGCTGACGTCCCCCTGGTCGCCCGAAGACTCGTTCCAGCTGTGACGACCCGCGACGGCGTAGAACAGCCCGCCGCTCGCCGCACCGCCGCCGTGGTTGCGCGGGTTGGGCAGGGGCGCGGCGCTGGTCCACGCGACGGCGCCCGCCAGGTCCCAGACGAGATGCGCATCCGTGTCCGTGTTCCCGTCCGTCCCGAGCCCCCCGGCGACGTGCAGCTCGGTCCCGAGCAGCGCCCAGGCGAAGGCCGCCCGCGCGGTGGGGAAGGGTGGTCCCGCGTTCCACTGCGCGTCCGCGGCGCTCCACCGCCAGACGAACGGGACCGTCGGCGGCCGGGCCGGGGAGAACATCCCCTCGAAGCCGCCGAACACGACGACGTCGCTCCCCACCGTCACGACGCCGATGTGCGTCTCGGCCCCGGGCAGCTCGGGCCCGGACCGCCAGCTGTCGGCCACGGGATCGTAGCGGTCCACCCTGCGCGTCACCAGCAAGGTCGCGGACGTGAATCCCCCCATCACCCACAGCTCGCCGTCGACGAGCGCGCCGTTCGCCTCGAAGCGGGCGAGCGGGCACGGCGCGGCGGCGCTCCAGGCGAAGCCGGCGTCCGCGGCGTCTCCGGGTTCAACTGCCGCGTCGAGCTCCGGCGCTCTCGTCCCGGGAGGCAACGAGCAAGCCATCGCCAGCGTCATCGACGCAGAAAGCGTTCGGGCAAACGCCGGTGCGCTCACGGGCTCACCGACTGTTCCCAGAACACGACCTCTCGTTCGCGGTTGGCGACGAAGGACACGCCGCCGTCGTGGGAGATGACGATCGCGAGGCCCGCGGGGTGATCGTGGACGAAGCGATAGGCGGCGCGATGGCGGGTGCCCACGTTCTCGATGTCGTCGGGCTCGCGCTGCCGTCCCTCGGTGTCGAGGGCGCGCCAGACCCGTGAGGGCGCGGGAAGCTCGGCCGACACCTCGGCGCCGAAGCCCGAGCAGCCCGAACCGCTTGTCGAGGACCACCGCGCCGTCGATGGCCGCGAGGTTGGCGATGAGGCGGCTCAACTCGAACACCGACTGCTCGAGCTTCTCCAGGCTCGGGCTGGCGTCCAGCGCGAAGTCCGCCCACCCGACCGACGCCTTCGACGTGGCGGCGGCGACGCGTTCGAGGATCTGGAGCAGCAACGTCCGGTAGCGACGTGAGGGCTCGTCCTGGTCGAAGCGATACTTGAGCCGCAGGCCGCCGAGGCCGTTCGGAAGCGGGCGGCCCGCCGGACGCCGACGTCCACCACCAGGATCATGCCGCCGTGGCGCGCCCCGCGAACGAGCTGGATGGCGCGCCGGAGCATGTGCTGGCCGACGCGCCCCACGAGCGAATGGTCGACCAGCGTCGGCGACGAGGTCTGGGCCTGCAGCGCCGCGTGCTCGGCGCGAACCTGCTCGCGCTCGCGCGCGAACAGCGCCGGAAGCCACTCGGAGTCGAACACGTCCATCATCGCGTCGACCAGCAGACCGCGCTCGAGCGCGCCCACCAGCTTGCCGGCGCAGCGCACCGCGAGCTGCCCCGGCGCCGTCACGTGGATGATCGGATCGTAGGTCCAGTTGGGGACCAGGCTGCGCCCGCCCCAGGTGGGCGCGAGCCACGCCGGTCCGGAATGGGCGATGCCCCAGATGCGCAGCTTGCCCCGCCTCCGCGTGAGCGCCGATCAGCGACGTCTCGAACGGCGCCGACGGACTCAGGCGGCGCAGCTCGTCCGGGGTGAGGGGGCGACTGCGATCGAATCGCAAGCGCAGGACGCCCTGGTTGGGCGCTCCCGTCTTCGGGCAGTTGATCGGCGGGCGTGAGCAGGAGGCGAAAGCGGGTCGGCCGCGCTTCCTCCGACGTCAGCGACGCCTGGAACGCCACCGAGAGCGCCTCGCAGAGAAGCTCCGGCGGCACCCGCAGCGTCCTTCCCGACGGCCAGTGCTCCTCGACGTATCGGGCGAGGTCCGGTGGATAGGCGTGTTCGCCTGTCATGGCCCCTAGCATGGCTCGTTTCTGTCGAGGGCAGGGATCGATTCCGGCGCTCACGCGACCGTTCGGCTCCGGCTCCGCGCAGGCGTCGGAACGCGGCGGCCGCCTGGGTGGTGCGTCAGTCGATGTGCCGGCGGCGGCGGGCGCGCTCGAACACCTGACCGCCGTCGGGATCCTCCGAATCGGCAGCGGCGTATCCCTCGCGTCCCGACGTCCAGGGCGGAGAATCGCTCGCGGGGAAGGACCCGAGGCTCGCCTGGTCGACGCGCTCGTCGTCCGTGAGCAGGGGTGTCACCCTCTCCGGATGAGCTGGGCTCGAAGGTGAAAGGAACCATCTATGCGTTAATTGTCCCCCGCAAAAGCGAGTTCGGCGAGGCGATCCGCCTGCCTCAGCTCGCGAGGATCGGTTGTCGGCCCATGCGGCGAAGCCAGCGCCAGTGGGAGGAGACGGCGCCGAAGAGCCCGTCGTGGGCGGTGTAGCGAACGCCGAACTCGGCGCACACCGCCTGCACGATGCCCGCGATGCGCGGGTAGTGGACGTGGCAGATCTTCGGGAAACAGGTGATGCTCGATCTGGAAGTTGAGCCCGCCGAGGTACCAGGTCAGCAGCCGATTGCTCCGCGCGAAGTCGACCGTGGTCTTGACCTGGTGCACGGCCCACGGCGTCGGCGACCTGAACGCGTCCCCGGCGGCAGCTGCGGGAAAGTCCGCCTCCTCGACGCAGTGGGCGAGCTGGAACACCACGGCCAGGATGATGCCGAGCGTGAAGCGAGGTCACCGCGTAGAAGAGCAGCACGACCCACCAGCGATGGAACAGCATCGGGATCGCGAACGCCCAGCCGAAGAACAGCAGCTTTCCGCCGACGGCCTCGACGAGACGCAGGCCGCGGGGCCGCGGGAACCGGTTGCGGGCGATCCGGGCCCTGCGCGACGTTCTTGAAGTCGTCGATGAAGTGCCACTTCGGCCCCAGGAACCCGTAGAGCCCCCACAGGTAGAACTGCTGGAAGCGGTGCATGCGGTAGTGCGGCTGCGCCGGGGAGAGCCGGGCGAACGGGAGGAAGTTGATGTCGTCGTCGGCGCCGTCGAGGTTCGTGTAGGTGTGATGAAAGATGTTGTGCTGCCAGTGCCAGAGGTACGAGCTCGCGCCCACGAAGTCGAGCGACATCCCCATCAGGCGGTTGACGACGCGGTGGCTCGAGTAGGCGCCGTGGTTGGCGTCGTGCTGGACGGCGAAGCCGATACCCGCCATCGCGAACGCCAGCGAGCCCGACAGCAGCAGCGCCTGCCACCAGGTGGTCGCCGCGAAGACCAGCAACACGTACGAGGCGGCGAACCAGAGCGCGATCGCCGCGGTCTTCGCGTACATGCGCGGGCTGCCGTGCGGGCGACAGGCCGGTTCGCGCGAAGTACTCCGCGACACGGCGCTTGACCTCCGCCTGGAATCCCGTGTCGCCGGCGAATTTCAGCAGGCCTCCCCCCGAAGCCGTGCCGCGGACCGGATTGCCCGCGGCGAGGTCGAGGTGTGGAGCGCTCATGGGGGCCTATACAGCCATGAATCGTGGGTCCTTGCCACTCCCTCGACCATGAGGAAGTTTCGAGGGCGACCCCTCGCAAAACTCGACCCGGGCGGGCCGCCGACGCCGGGGAGGCGGATTCAAGGTTCGGGCCGGAGCTGCCGAAACTCCTCTTGCTGTGAACGAAAGCCCACCTGAATCCCCCGACGTCATCGCCTGGAACAGGGCCCGGACTCGCCGGACGCTCGAGCTCCTGTCCGCCATCGCGGCCGGGGTCGTCGTCACGGTGATGTTCGCCGTGTTCTGCTCGATCCTGAACGGCTGATCCCCGAAGCGCCGTTCCGCCGATCGCAGTAGAGTCGCGATCGATGCTCCGCCCAGGCGCGCCCTTGGCCAGCTCCGTCTGGGCCGTCGTCTTGGCCGTCTTCACCACCGCGCGCGGCGCACCCGCGCGGGCGGCCGAGTCGCCGTCCGCGCTCGCGTTCGTCGACGGCCGCGCCGGGCAGAGCCTCGACGGTCGCTGGCACGTCATCGTCGACCCCTACGACAACGGCGTCGCTCGACTACCGCAACCAGCCGCGCGCCGCACGGCTACTTCGACGACGCGAAAGCCGAAGGACCGGTCCGACCTCGTCGAGTACGACTTCTCGCGCTCGCCGACGCTCGAGGTCCCGGGCGACTGGAACACGCAGCGGCCGGAGCTGCTCTACTACGAGGGGACGGTCTGGTACCAGCGGACGTTCGACGCACACGCCCGCGGCCCGGCGGGCCGCGTCTTCCTCCAGTTCGGCGCGGCGGCCGACGCGCGCGACGGTCTGGCTCAACGGCCAGTCGCCTCGGCGAGCACGACGGCGGCTTCACGCCGTTTGCGTTCGAGGTGACCGGGCGGCTGCGCGCCCGCGGCAACTCGCTCGTCGTCAAGGTCGACAACACGCCGCCGCGCCGACGCGCTCCCCGCGATGAACACCGACTGGTGGAACTACGGCGGGCTGACGCGCGGCGTGCGCCTGGTCGAGACGCCGGCGCGTGTTCGTGCGCCGAGGCGACGGTCCAGCTCGCGCGGGGCGACGCCGGCCTCGTGCGCGGCTTCGTGACGCTGGACGGCGCGCGCGCGGCCGACGCCGGTCACCGTCGAGATCCCGGAGGCGCACGTGCGTCCAGACGGTCACCACCGACGCGGGCGGCAGGGCCGCGTTCTCGTTCCCCGCGAAGCTCGCCCTCTGGTCGCCCGAGTCGCCGAAGCTCTACGACGTCGATCGTCCGCGCGGGCGAGGATCGGGTGCGCGACCGGATCGGCTTCCGCACCATCGCGACCCGGGGCACGGACATCCTGCTCAACGGCCGGCCGATCTTCCTGCGCGGCATCTCCCTGCACGAGGAGGCGCTCGGGCGCGGCGGGCGCGCGCACCTCCCGCGCCGACGCGGAGGCGCTGCTGGGCGCTCGCCAAGGAGCTCGGCTGCAACTTCGTCCGCCTCGCCCACTACCCGCACGGCGAGGAGATGACGCGCGCCGCGGACCGGATGGGCCTGCTGGTCTGGTCCGAGATCCCCGTCTACTGGACCATCGCCTGGTCGAACCCCGACACGCTCGCGGCGGCGCGGCGCCAGCTCGCCGAGGAGATCGCGCGCGACGACAACCGCGCCTCCGTGATCCTCTGGTCGGTCGGCAACGAGACGCCGGTCTCCGACGCGCGCAATCGATTCCTGCGCGCGCTCGTCGACGACGCGCACGCCGCCGATCCGACCCGCCTCGTGACCGCGGCGCTCGAGCACCACTACGTCGACGCGACGCACCGTGCTCCTCGACGACCCGCTCGGCGCGGCGCTCGACGTGCTCGGCCTCAACGAGTACGTCGGCTGGTACGACGGACTGCCCGCCAAGTGCGACACGCTGTCCTGGCGCTCCGCCTACGACAAGCCGATCGTCGTCAGCGAGTTCGGCGCCGACGCGAAGGCCGGCCTGCACGGCGACGCGCTCACCCGCTTCACCGAGGAGTACCAGGCCGGCCTCTACCGGCACCAGCTCGCGATGCTCGAAGAAGATCCCGGCGCTGCCGGGGCCTCGCGCCCTGGATCCTGGTCGACTTCCGCTCGCCGCGCCGGCCGCTGCCCGGCATCCAGGACGGCTGGAACCGCAAGGGCCTGGTCGCGAACGACGGCACGAAGAAGCAGGCGTTCTCCGTCCTGCGCGACGCCTACCGGGCCATCGCCAGACCGCGCCCTGACCAATCCCCCAGCTAGTGCGCGAGCCGGAACGCGCGCCAGAGGTTCGACGAGTCGTCCGTCCAGCCGCGACCCATCCGGGCCGGTTGCCAGCGGGCGTCGCGCGCGACCGGCGCCAGGTCCACGGGCGCGCGCGCCACGATCACCCAGCACGACGACGCCTTGCCGATCTTGTGGTCTTCGTCGGTCGCGTGATCGCAGCGCGCGAGCGCGGTCAGGCCGAGCGCGGCGGCGCTCCCGGCGACGACCGGCTCGAGGTCGAGGTACCGGTTCGACAGCTGGAACGCGAGCAGGCCGCGTGGGGCGAGCTTGCGGAGGTAGAGCTCGAGCGCCTCGCGGGTGAGCAGGTGCGCCGGCACCCCGTCGGAGCTGAACGCGTCGAGGATCAACATACCGAAGCTGGCATCGGGCATCGCGGCGAGCTGCAGGCGCGCGTCCCCGAGCACGTGGTCGACGTCTCCCTGGGCGTCGCTCACGTAGGTGAAGATCTTTCGATCGCGGGCGATGTCGAGCACGGCCGGATCGATCTCGAAGAAGGTCCAGTGCTCGCCCGGCGAGACGTAGGCGGCCAGCGTCCCGACGCCGAGCCCGGCCACGCCGACCCGCTTCTTCTGCGGCCACCCCGCGAACGCCGCCATCACCCCGCCGATCGGCCCCGTAGCGGATGAAAGTAGGCCATGCGGCACGCCGCCGCCGCTCGGGCGTCAGGTCCTGGACCCCGTGCAGCGTGTTGCCGTGAACGAGGACTCGCGTCGCCGGCGGCTCCTGCAGGACCCGGTGCACGGCGTAGAAGCTGCGCGTCTGGAAGAGAACGGCGTCGCTCGAGCCGCAGCGTGGAAGGCCCCCGCCGCCATGATCGCCCCGAGCGCGAGCCCGAAGCGCAGCGGGCGCTCGCGGGTCGCGTAGCCGACGACGCCCGCGACGAGCAGCAGGACGCGCCAGCCCGACGAAGACGACGGTGTCGCCCAGCCTCGCGCCGAGCCGGTGGACGGCGAGCGAGCCGCCGAACAGCGCCGCGCCGAGCGCCACCGGCACAGCCACGTCGAGCAGGCGCGCCCGCCGGTCGCTATCCGCGCCACCGCTCGTCGCCAGCGCCGGCCGCAACAGCGCCGCCGCGATCAGGCCGAGCGGGTACTCGGCCACGCCCTTGAACAGCACCGGCGCCGCGAACACGTTGAAGAGGCCGCCCACCGCGCCCCCGCGGCGATCCAGAGATAGAACTCGGTCGACTGCTCGCCGGACGGCCGGCTCTCCGCCAGCTCCTGGTGACAGCCGAGCGCCGTCACGAAGAAGGCGAGCGCGTGAACGGGCATGAGCTGCCAGACCGCGCCGGTGGCGCCCAGGAACATCTCGGCCGCGAGCGGCAAGAGCAAGAACGGTTGCACCCGGGCCACCCGGCGCGCCGAAGGCGCGTCGGCGGCCGAACGCGATGATGAAGGTGAGCAGGTAGAGGGCGAGCGGGACGACCCACAGCAGCGGCATCGCCATGAGGTCGGTGGTGACGTAGGTCGTGAGCGACAGCAGCAGGCTCGACGGGACCGCCGCGAGCGCCAGCCAGCGCCCGCGCATGCGCCAGGTGACGGAGCCGCCGAGCGCGGCCCGGGGCTCGCCGGCGCGGCCGCCGGCGCCGCGGCGCGGGCGTGACGCGCCGCCCACGACCGCGCAGGCGGCGAGCAGCACGATGGCGCCGACGAGCGCGCCCGTTCCACGAGCTAGTCGCTGCCGCTCGAGGCCGAAGAGCGGCTCCAGCAGCACCGGGTAGGCGAGCAGCGCGAGCATGCTGCCCGCGTTGCTCGCCGCGTAGAGGAAGTAGGGATCGCCCGCGTGACGGTGATTCGGTCGCCGCCAGCCAGCGCTGCACGAGCGGCGCCGTCGCCGCCAGCAGCACGAACGTCGGGCCCGACCGAGAGCGCCAGCCGGCCGAACAGCCAGAGCGGCCTGGTGCTGCGCCGGCGCGCACCCAGCCCGTCGGCGGCCGAGCGGGAAGCAGCAGCCCCACCAGCGCGCAGAGCCCGACGTGAAGGAACGCGTGCCGCCGGGTCCCGAGCCAGGCCGGGCCGAGGTGGGCGTAGAGGTATCCGGCGAGGAGCGCCACCTGGAAGAACGCCACCGCCGTGATCCAGACCGCCGCCCCGCCGCCCGAGCACCGGCAGGAGCGCCTTGGCCGACGAGCGGTTCGAGCACGAACAGCAGCATCGCGCCCAGGAACATCGTCGCCGCGTAGAGGGGCACCAGCACCTTCGACGGCGTCGGCCGATGCCGTCCACTTTCGATCCTACTCAGGTTCGCTCCGGCGAAGACAGCGGCCATCTCCGTGATAAAACCGGCCGTCGTGGCCGGCGCGCTCCCCACGCTGATTGCGATCCTCCTCGCCGCGTCCGGCGACCGGACGGCGGTCCCGCCGGCGCTCCCCCGCCGTCGCCGACGTCGCCCCGCGCCGCCGGCACGCCCGCGCGGACGTCGATCCACCCATCGTGCTGTCCTGGACCGCGCCCGACGAGTGCCCCGGCGTCGAGGAGCTGCGGGCGGAGATCCGGCGCCTCGCGGGCTCGGTGCCGGCGCCGCGCCGAGCTTCCCGAGGCCCACGCGACGGTGAAGCGGGGGCCGAAGGACACCTGGCAGCTCACGCTCGCGCACCCGGGCGGGCGCGCTCGGCGGCGAGCGCAAGCTGACCGCCGCCCGACTGCGCCGTCGCTGATGCGCGCGGCGGCGCTGGTCATGGCGCTCATGATCAACCCGAGCGCGGGTGCGCCCGCCTCCGAGCCGCCGCCACCGCCACCGCCGCCGCCGCCGCCTCCGCCGGTCGTCGTCGCATCCCCGCGCCGCCGCCGCCCCGAGCCGCCGCCGGGCCCCTTCGCGCGCGGGCGCGGACGCTCCTCGTCGGCACGGGGATGCTTCCCGGGCGGCGCGGCCCCGGGCATCGGCCTGCGCCTCGGTCTGGCAGCCGTGCGCCTCGCGGCCGAGCTGCGCGGCAACCTGTGGACGGACCGGAGCGCCGCCAGCCCGTTCGACGCGCAGCGCGGGCGGCTCGTTCGATCTCGTCGACTTCGCGCTCGCGGGCTGCGCGAGCGCGCGCCGCGAGCGCCGCATCGTCCCCGGCGTCTGCGTCGGGCGCCGCCGCTGCTGCGCGCGCACGGGCACGGGCTTCGGCGTCACCGATCCGGCGCGAGGCGACCGCCTGGTGGCCTGGTGCGTTCGTCGAGGGCAATGTGCGTCTCCGTCTGACGATCGCGCAACGCCGTCCGCGCTCGCGGTCGAGGCCCTGGTCCCCCTCGGCCGCCCCACCTTCGCGCTCGGCGGGATCGGGTCGGTGTTCGCAGCCCGCTGCATTTGGTGCTCGGGGAACGCTCGGATGGGAGCTAAACTTTTGACCATGGGCGAAAGTCGCACCGGCCATACACCGACCGATGGCGCCGGCAGTCGGCCTAGGTCGGCGGTTCCAGTCGGCTCGACGCCCGGAGGGCTTCGTGCCGCTCGCCGCGCCCGAGCCACGCCCGCGCCGCTCACCGCCGCGTCGCCTTTATGACACGCACTTCTCGTTCGTCTGGCGCAACCTGCGCCGCCTCGGCGTCCCGGACGTGATCGTCGAGGACGCCGCGCAGGACGTGTTCCTGGTCGTGCACCGCCGCTGGGACTCGTTCGACGCGCAGCTGGTCCTCGGTCGAGACCTGGCTGTTCGGCATCCTGCTGCGGGTGGCGCGCAACCACCGCCGCGCGCTCAAGCGCCGCGGCGATCTGGTTCGTGCCCGGCAGCGGCGACGCGGTCTCGTCGGTGCCCTCCACCGACGCCGGTCCCGCCGATCTGGTCGCGCGGCGCGAGGCCGTCGCGCTGCTCGACCGGCTGCTCGATTCGCTGGACGACGACAAGCGCGCGCTGCTGGTGCTGGTCGACGTCGAGCAGCTCTCGGTGCCGCAGGCGGCGGAGGCGCTGGGCATCAACCTCAACACCGCCTACTGGCGGCTGCGGACCGCGCGCAAGCGCCTCGAACGGGCGCTCGCCCGGGTCAAGGCCGCGGAGATACGTTCCGAGGGGAGGGGAAGCGTGATGAGGATTCGGAGCCATCCCGCGCTCGGCGACGAGACGCGCGCGCTCATCGACGCCGCCCGCGGCGGCGCACGAGCCGAACGAGCTCAACCGCGCGCGCGTCCGCCGGGGCGTCGAGGTCAAGCTGGCGGCGGGGCTGGGCCTCGCGCTCGGCCCCGCGTCGTCCGCGCTCGCGGGCGCCGCCAAGCTCACGCTCGTGGTGGCGACCGTGACCACCGTGGTCGGCGCGGGCATCTACGCGCTTCCGCACCGGGCGCCGCGCCCGGCAGCCGATCCACGCGACCGCGCCGATCGCGCGCCGCGCGCCCGCTGCCGCCGCCGGCCGAGAGACCGGCACCGATCGTCGCGCCTGCGCCGCTGGCTCCCGCGCCGGCCCCGCGCCGGCACGCGCACGCGGCCGCGCCCGTCGACAACACCTCGGCGCTCGCCCAGGAGACGGCGCTGCTCGGGGCCGCCAACACCGCGCTCGCCCACCGCGACGTCGCCAGCGCGCTGGCGCTGCTCGACGACTACGACCACCGCGCGCGGACCGGGATCCTCGCCGAGGAGCGCGCGGTGACCGGCATCCTCACCCTCTGCGCGGCCGGGCGCGATGGACGCCGCCCGCGCCGAGGCGCGACGCTTTCGGGCGCGCTGGTCGCGGTCGCCCGCTCGCCGCGCGCGTGGATGGCTCGTGCGTCGGTCCGGCGCGGCCCGCCCGCAACGCCCCTTGATCGGCCGTGTCATGCGCCCCGGTCGGCGCTCGCTTCGGCGTCTGTGGTCCTCGGGGCGCCGCTGGCCCGGCGGCTGCGACGCCGGCAAGACCAAGTACATCGGCAGCGACAGGTCGGCAGACCTGCCACGCGACGCCGGCCGCGCCGCCCGCGACCTCGGCTCGATCCCTTCTACGCCCAGTACCTCGACGCGAACGGGATCCCGGTCGCTCGCCTCGAGCCGGTCCCGCCGACGCGGCCCTCGTCCAGGCCTGCCTCGCCGTCGTGCACATGCTCGACAAGCGCGACGACGTCCGCCAGACGATGATCGCCCAGGGGATGCGCGTCGCGGTCATCGCCACCGAGCGAGGTGACGACCGACCTCCCCGAGTACAGGAATCTCTACTCCGCGTTCCCCGGGGTCGACTGGGACTCGCTGCGCGGCGTGGGCGCGACCCTCGCGCGCCCGGTCAGCTCGTTCGGGGAGGAGAACATCCTCTGTCTGCCCGACGACCCCTACGCCGGCGAGAGCGTGCTCGTGCGAGACCTTCTCGAGCAGCGTCCTGCTCGGCGTCGAGGCGGTCGACAGCGAGCTTCAACGGCCGGCTGCAGACGGCCTTCGACGACGCGAAGAACGCCGGCCTCTGGCAGAGCACGTTCGCGACCGCCGACGAGATTGCGTACTACGGCGATGGGGGTGCTGAACTGGTTCGACGCCTACGCCGTGGACCTCGCCCACCTCGGGGCCCGACAACCAGATCAACACGCGCGCGGAGCTCAAGGGCTACGATCCCACGCTGGTCGGCCTGGTCGGCGAGACCATGCCCGACGACGCCTGGCGCCCGCGCTGCCCGTAGGCGTGACCGCTCCGCGGCCTCTGTACCAGCGGCAGACCACAGCCGCCTCGGTCCGCGGACATACACGAGACCATGAGGACGTGCGGATCGTGGGCGACCGCGGCTCTCGGGGGCCTCCTGCTGGTCGGAGGTTGTGCGAGCGAATCCGGCGTCGGCGGGACCGGCGCGGGCGGCACCGCCAGCTCCGGCGCCGGGGACGAGCGGAGGTCCCGGCACCGCGGGCACAACCGGCACGGCGCTGCCGGCACCACCGGCAGGGGCGGCACCACCGGCACGGCGGGCACGACCGGAGCGCGGCGCGGACGGGCGCCGGCGGCAGCCCCGTGCTGGCCGCGCTCGACTGCGGCCCGATCGGCCAGGTCGATCTTCAACGCCGGGACCACCGAAGAACCGCGTGAACTACGTGATCCTCGCCGACGGCTACACCGTCGACGACCGTCGACACGACGCTCCAGACCCACATCACGAACGCGATGGCCGCGCGTTCAACGATCCGCGGTGGGCGGAGCCGTACATCCGGTACAAGAACTTCGTCAACATCTGTCTGTTCAAGACCGTCAGCCAGAACGACGGCATCGGCCAGACGGAGCTCCGACGCGACTCTTCAGCTGCTACGGGCGACGACACGAGCCGGCTCGCCACCTGCAACACGCAGGTGGCGCAACAGCAGCTCACCGCCAACACCCCGCCGGGCATGACCGTCGCCTGGCACTCCATCGTGCTCAACAACAACCGCTGGTGGAACACCGGGCTCGGTCTGGATGCTCTGGTCGGGCGGCAACCCCGACGGCCCCGAAGGGCGGCGATGCACGAAGGCGGGCACGGCTTCCACCAGCTCGCCGACGAGTACGGCACCTGCACCGGGCGGCAACTGCGGCACCAACACGATGGGCAGCGGGACCGTCGGGACCGTCTACGCGGAGGTCAACTCGGCCGCGGAATCCGGTGACCACCGACGGCAAGTGGGACATGTGGATCGGGCTACAACGCAGGCCGACGCGACCGGCCTCCAGGGGACCTGGGCGGGCAGCCGCTACGTCGCGATCGCGCGGCCAGTACCGGCCGTCGGCGAACTCGATGATGAACAGCCTGTTCGGGACCAACGTGAACACCAGCTTCAACTCGGTCTCGCGCGAGCAGATCGATCTTCACGCATCTGGCGCTACGTGATGCCGATCGACTCGACCGAGCCGCCGGCCGGAGCGGTCAGCAACCCGGGCGTGCTCAAGGTCAACGTCATCGACCCCGCGGTCATCAGCGTCGACTGGACGGTCGACGGCACCACGATGACGAACGCGCGGGACCACGTTCGACACGTCGACGCTCGCCGCCGGGAGCCACACCATCTCGCGCCAAGGCCTACGACAACGCGACGACCGACTGGGTTCGCTACAAGTCCGGCACCTGCCCCGCCTCGGTCACGGGCATCGTACTGCAGCCGCACGGCCTGGCCGCGATCGCAGCAGACGGTGACCTGGACCGTCACGAAGTGATTTGAAGGGCAGCGGCAGCTCGACGCGCCGGTGGGCCTTCCTGCTGCCGGCGGTGCTTTCGCTCGTCTTGGGCTCGGGGCCTGGCTGCGCCTTCGAGAACCGGGAGCCCACGCCCGCCGCCGACCACCGAGGGTCTCGCAGCAGCCCACCCCTGCCGAGAGGCCAGCCGCGCCGCCCGCATCACCCGCCGAGGTGCCGCCGGCGATCGCCGACGTGACGCCCGGCCGCTGCCCACCGCCGACGAGCGCCCCGCTCGTCACCCGCGCCGAAACGACGACCCCCGCCCGGACGCGGGTCGCCCCCCACCCGCTCACGCCCCGTCACGAACGGATCTTCCGCGAGAACCAGCTCATCGGCGAGCTGTTCGGGGCGATGGACGTGAAAGACGGCCCGGGCGTGCGAAAGCTTCTCGACCCGTTACCAGCAAGAGTTCCCCGAGGATCCGAATCAGCTCCTCGAAGGGTATCGGGTCATCGCCGACTGCCTGGAGCATCCCGGCGCGGCGTCCGCGGCCGCCGGCAAGCGCTACGACGACAGGGAGCGCGGTTCGATCCTGCGTCGCTTCGTCCAGCGCCACTGCCTCGGCGAGCCGTGAAGAGCATTTTTGCACTTCCACAACGGCGACAACCGAGGGATCTTCGCCGCCGGAGGATGCCATGACGGTCAAAGCGTTCTGTTCGGTGATGCTCGGCGTGGCGGGCCTGCTGGCGCCGTCGCTCGCGCGAGCGGAGGGCGCCCCCGCCGCCCCCGGCCCCGGATCCCGCCGCCACGCCGCCCACCGCGCGGGCGGCGAGGCCCGCCGCCGCGGCGAGCGCGGGGAGCAAGATGCGGCTCGGGATCACGATCGTGCCGATGCCGTTCGGCTCCCTCAAGAACAACCTCCTCGGCGCGGACACGTCGACGGACAGCGCGTTCGCGTTCGGGGTCATGCCGACGCTCGACTTCCGGCCCAATCCCCACGTCTTCGTCGGCCTCGGCCCCGAGCTACATCTTCGGCGTGAAGGCCAAGGGATGCCACGGGCGACGGGGACAAGGAGCTCGACCTCATGCTGCGCATCGGCGGCGGCGGCTCGGTCGCGGAGCGGGTCTACGTCTACGGCTACGTCTCGCCCGGCTTCTCGATCATCTTCCCGCCCCAGGGCGACAGCGCGAAGGGCCCGGTCGTCGGCTTCCACGCCGGCGGCCCTCTACGACGTGGTCGCGAACTTCTTCGTCAGCGCCGAGCTCGGCTACCAGCTGGGCTTCCAGAAGATCACGATCGCGGCCCTGGGCACGGAATCCAAGGCGTCGTCGAATTTCTTCCAGATCGGGCTCGGCGCGGGCATTCACATCTAGGCCAGCCGCGCGGAGCGCGTGGCAGCCCCATCGGCCCAGCCGGCCAGCCCAGGAGCCCGCCCATGTCAGACCGCGTCAGGATTGAGCCCGCCCCCCTGCCGAGACTGGCCCGTCGCCTCGCCTGGGCCATGGCCCTGGCCCTGACGGGCGGGGCGCTCGGCGCCTGCGAGGAGGATGAGGTGCCGTCCGGGGCCGACAACCCGACCGACTGGACGTCGCAGGGGGCGCTCATGACCGCGCCGACCAAGGCGCCGCGGACCATCGCCGCGATGATGTTCGACATCGGCGGCGGCGCGCCCAACGCGACCAACATCATGAACGTCATCGGCGGGACGGGCTCGTCGCAGCGGCACATGTACCAGGAGATCTCGTACGGCATCCAGGACACCGCGCCCGAGTACTTCGGCCCCTACACGCTCCCCGTGCACGACTGCCTGACCATCGCCTGCTGCGGCCCGTCGTCGGACCAGACCGGCAACGGCGCCACGGTGGCGTCGCTGATCAGCGGCCTCGGCAAGACCTTCAACCACTACTTCTGGGTCTACGGCGCCATCCCGGCGGGCGCGAACTGCGGGACCTGGGGCGACGAGGGATCGCCGAACAAGATCGCGACCTACTCGAGCTACTCGTTCCACCAGATCGTCGGCTACGCGCAGGAGATCGGCCACAACTTCGGCATGACGCACGAGCCGATCATGAACTGCACCGGCAACGTCACGTTCCTCGACAACACCGCCGCAGTGCACGCACAAGGAGTACGGCAACGCGCTCTCGCTTCATGGGCAACGGCGCGCACCACCCGTCCGCGTACCACAAGTACAACGAGGGCTGGATCGGCGGCTGCAACGTGGTCAAGGCCCCCGCCACCACCACGATCACGCTGGTGCCGCAGGAGCTCCCGTGCAACGGCGTGCAGCTGGTCCAGATCCCGGCGCCCAAGACCCGCGCCGCGCCCGCCGCGGGCGATCGCCAGGGAACGGGGCCGATGCTGACCCACTACTACCTCGAGATGCGCGCGCCGCTCGGGTTCGACGCCGGCCTTGGACCGATGGTGCTGGTATCGATCGGCCCCGACCTCCCCACGCCGACCCGGGCGGCGCCGTACGTCTACCTGCTCGACATGAACGCGGCCACCTCGACGCTCAACGACGCGGGGCTGACCGCGGGCAAGAGCTACAGCGATCCGTCGGGCGGCTTCACGGTCACGGTCAACTCGATCGACTCGAGCAGCGCCAACGTCACGATCACGACCGCCGGCACCGGCGCCAGCACCTGCGTCGACGGCACGCGCGTTCTCGGCGCCGGGGCCCGACGCCACCAGCTGCGGGCCGCTCAGCGGCGGCGGCAGCGGCACCGGCGGCAGCACCGGCACCGCGGGGACCACGGGCGCGGCGGACGCGGCGGCACCGGCGCGGCGGCAGGGGCGGCACCACGGGCACCGGGGACGAGGCGGCGCGGCGGGCGACGGGAACCGCCGGGACGCGGCGGCGCGGGACCGGGGCAGCGCGGGCGACCGGGACGGCAGCGCGGGCACGACGGGGCACGGGCACGGCGGGCACGACCGGAGCCGGCACCGCCGGCACGACCGGACGCAGGCACCGCGGCACCGCCGGGAGCGGGCACCGCCGGCACCACGCGGAGACGGGCACCGCGGGGCGACGGCGCAGCGGCACCACGGGGACGCGGCGACCGGGCACCGCGGGCACGCACCGGAACCGGAGCGGACCGGCGCGGCGGGACGAGCGGACAGACGGGCGCGACGGGCGGCTGCGCGTGCGACAGCGAGCGCGGGCGGCGCCGGCGCGCCGGGATCTGGGCCGCGCTCGCGGGCTTGCGATGGTCATGATGGGGTCGATCGCGCGCCGAAGGTCGAGGCGTGCGGCGCGCTCGCTGATGCTGCTCGCGCTCGCCGCTGCGCTGCTGTCGGCGCGCGCTCCCCGGGCGCGCGCGCGCGCCACGGGGCGTTCCCCGATTCGCAGAGCGTGCTGACGCCCGCCGATCGGCCGCAGGAGCTCATCCTGCCCACCAACTTCGGGCTGGTGATCTCCGAGGACGGCGGCCAGTCCTGGAGCTGGTCGTGCGAGCAGGACGGGAACGCGCTCGGCGATGCTCTACCAGCTGGGCCCGCCGCCCCGCCACCGCCTGTTCGCGGTCGCCAACCAGCAGCGTCGTCTACTCCGACGACGGCGAGCTGCAGCTGGCAGATCGCGCGGCGGGCATCGTCACCGGCCAGTCGATCACCGACTTCTTCCCCGATCCGACCAACGCCAACCGCGTGCTCGCGATCGGGATCGCGAGCACGGTCTACAGGCGTCTTCGCATCGACGCGACGGCGGAACGACGTTCGACGCACGATGCTCTATCAGGCGACGCGGCGGTGACGCGATCAACGGCGTCGAGATCGCGCGCTCGACCGCCCAGACCGTCTACCTGTCGCTGACCAGCGCCGACACGACAACCCGAAGCTGGCCCGCTCGACCGACGGCGGCGCGCACCTGGACGGTCACCGACCTGACCGCCGGCCTCGGCAACGGCATCCTGCGCATCATCGCCGTCGATCCCGACCGATCCCGGACGTCGTGCTCCTGCGCCTGCTGGGCGTCCGACGAACCAGGCGATCGCGGTGACCCGCGACGGCGGCGTCGACGGCGACGGCGCCGCTCACGATCACGGGCACTTCACCTCGTTCGTGCGGCTGCCCGACGGGACGCTGCTGCTCGGCGCGACTGGTCGACTCGCGGCATCGATGCCGGCCCTCTTCCGCTCGCACGACGGCGGAGCGACCTTCGCGCAGGTCGCCGAGCCCCGCCATCCGCGCGCTGTCGCAGCGCGAGCGGGATCGTCTACGCGGCGACGGACAACTTCGGCGTCGGGTACGCGCTCGGCGAGCTCGAGCGACGAGGGGACGACCTGGCAGCCGGTGATGTCCTACGGCGAGATCCAGGCGATCGTCGCCTGCCTGCGCGGCAACGCCCAGTGCCAGGCGAGCTGCGACGTGCTCGCCGGCATCGGGCACGATGTCGCCGGGCGATGATCTGGGACGACGACGCGTCTGCACCGCGAATCCGCCGACCACGACCGGGGCTGGCGGGAGCACGGGCGCGGGCACCGGGGACGCGGGCGGGCTCGAGCGGAGGCGGAGGGACCGGGGACGGCGCGGCGCGCGCCGCCGGCGCAGCCGGGGGCGGCGCGCGGGCGGCGGCGCATCCGGCGGGGTCCTCGGGCGGCGGCTGTGCCGTCGCGGCGCTGCGATCGAGCCGCAACCTCCGGCTCGGCGGTCGCTCTACTCTGGGTCTCGCGATCGTGGCCATGATTCGCATCAGGAGGCGCGTCATGGTGCGGAAGAGCTCGCTCCTGATCGGCCTCGGCCTCGCGATCGTCTGGTGGTTCGGCCTCAGCCAGGATCGCTCGCGCCACGATGCTCTGGTTCGACGCCGTCGCGGCCGTGCTGGCGTTCGGCATCGCCGGAATCTCGTCGACGAAGCGGGAGACAGCCCGGCCGCGCGCCGTCGGTCCCGCCGTGCTCGGGCCTCGGCCTCGGCGTCGGTCTGGATCGTCGGCATGGCCCGAGCACCAGCCCGCCTGGGTCAACTGGATGAACTTCCTGTTCGCGGTCGCCTGCCTCGGCGTCGCGATCGCCGCCGTCGGCTCGCGCCGCGGCGCACTGCGCCGCGTCACGGCGCTGCGCCCGGTGACGCGGTCGATCTCAGAGCCGGTAGTTGACCGTCAGCGCGATGGTGCGGCCGTCGAGCGGCGCCGGCGCCGGGCGCGTGCTTGCCGGCGAGGTTCGTGAAGGTGAAGTTCGCCCCACGTCCAGCTTGTCGTTGGGCGTCGGCGAGAACGCCGACGCCCGACGGGGATGGCGAAGGCGTCGGCGAAACCGTCGACGGCGGCCCGTTGACGCCCGATGACGAGCCCGGCGTTGATCTGGGGGTTGGCCTGAAAGCCGACGCCGGACGGGAACGTAGAGGGCTTCCTTGTTGCCCGAGCGTCACGGTCGGTTGATCCCGACCGCGACGGTCGGGTCGGCCATCGACGCGACCGGACCGTTGATCGCGAACTTCATCAGCGCCCCGGCGCGCACGCCGAGCTGCCATCGGGCTGAAGGCCGAAGTCGAGGCCGGCGTGACCGGCGATCTCCATGGGCTCGGTGCGCGCGAACGAGAGCAGCGCGGTCGGGCCGAGGTAGTTGAGCACCTTCGCGCAGTACGCGCTCGAGCCGAGGCAGAGGCCGCCTCCGCGTCGGGAGAAACTCGGCCTGGGGGTTCTCGGCGATGCCGACGCTGAGCTGATCGGTGACGCCGTAAAAGACGTTCGGCGTGATCCAGACCGGCTTACCGCCGCCGGACCTGGTGGCGTCGAGATGTTGGAGACGAGGTCGCCGTGAATGCCGAGCATCCCCTTCGAAGCGTGAGCGGCCGGAGCGTTGTAGTTGCATCCAGTTGGCGGGGGCCGAGGGGACGACGGCGCCTCGGCGCCCGGCCGCGGGCTCCTTCTTCGGGACCACCAGCCCTTCCGCGCGCGCGGCGCCGCAGGCCACCCGCAGCGCGAGCCCGAGGGTCGAGGCCGTCAAGAAGGGGGCTGTTCGGTTCGTCATCCTGGTCCTCCGGGGGGTGGGATTGGCGGCGATTATCGGGCCAGTCGGCCTCGAGCGCCACCTTCTTGGAACGGCGATCGCGGCCCCGCCCGATCGAACAGGCGCTATCATTGACGGTATGGCCCCGGCCGCGCGCGTCGCTCGGCATCGAGCGCATCGAGGGGCTGCACTACTACGTCCACGACCTCGAGCGGACGCGGCGCTTCTTCGTCGACAAGCTCGACTTCGTCGAGATCGGGCACGAGCGGCCCCGAGCTGGAACGCGAGGGGCGACAGCGCTCGGCCGCGTTCCAGGCCGGCGACGCGCTGTTCGTCATCCATCAGCCGATCGGCGAGGGCGGGCGCGCCTGGCGCTACCTGCGCAAGCACCCCGAGGGGGTCGGCACGGTCGTGTTCGACGTCGAGGACATCGACCGCGCGTTCGCGCTGCTCGACGAGCGCGGCGGCACGTTCATCACCGACGTGCAGCGCTTCTCGGACGACGGGCGGCACGCTGGCGATGTTCTCGATCACGACGCCGTTCGGCGACACGACCTTCCGCTTCGTCGAGCGGCGGGGCTACACGCGGCTCTTCCCGGGCTTCGTCCCGCGGCGCCGGGCGCCGGCGCGCGCCGGCAACCGCTTCGGCTTCGAGCGCATCGACCACCTGACCTCGAACTTCCAGACCATGAAGCCGGCGCTGCTCTGGATGGAGCACGTGCTCGGCTTCGAGCAGCTCTGGGAGATCGCGTTCCACACCAGCGACGTCGCGGCGGCGCGAGAAGCGCGCGCACGGCTCGGGCCTGAAGTCGGTCGTGATGTGGGATCCGGCCTCGGGGGTGAAGTTCGCGAACAACGAGCCGTTCCGGCCGTTCTTCAAGGAGTCGCAGATCAACCTGTTCTCCGAGGACAACCGGGGCGACGGCGTGCAGCACTCGGCGCTGTCGGTCGACGGACATCGTGGGCGCGGTGCGCGGCCTGCGCGGCGCGCGGGGTCGAGTTCATGCCCACGCCGGGCAGCTACTACGACGTGCTGCCGGAGCGGCTCGAGCGCATCGGCGTCGGGCGCGATCGACGAGAGCCTCGCGACCCTGCGCGAGCTCGAGATCCTCGTCGACGGCGCGCAGCCGCACCAGTACCTGCTGCAGATCTTCCTCAAGGAGGCGGCCGGCCTCTACCACGATCCGGAGGCGGGGCCGTTCTTCTTCGAGATCATCCAGCGCAAGGGGGACGAGGGCTTCGGCGCCGGCAACTTCCGCGCGCTGTTCGAGGCGATCGAGCGCGAGCAGACCCGCAGGAGGGCGAGCCGCGGCGCGCGCCGCCCTTGCCGCGCATGTGAAGCGGAGGACGCGATGCTCGATCGAATGACGGCCGGCACGGTCCCGGACAAGCCGCACACGGCGCTGCGCGACGACGGCGGGCGGCTGCGCCACGAGGAGTGCCTCACCCGCGACGGCTTCGAGGGGCCGTTCACCATCCTGTACCACGCTCGAGCGCGCCGCACACGGCGGCGCTCGCGACCGCGGCGCACGGCTGGGAGCTCCCGGAGCGCGGCCGACGACGAGACGCGCCCGCTGGCGCGCCGCCACTACCGCTCGCAGGAGCTGCCCCGCCGGGGCGGCCCGCCGCTCGACGCGCGCGTGCCGCTGCTGTTCAACGACGACGTCGTCATCTCGATCGTCCACCCCGACGAGCCCGATCCGGTCTACTTCGCCAACGGCGACGGCGACGATCTCTTCTTCGTGCGTCGAGGGGGGCGGCGTCCTGCGCTCGCCGCTCGGCGACGTCGCGCTTCGCGGCCAACGACTACGTGTTCGTGCCCGAAGGGCCTCCTGCACCGCTTCGTCCCCGACGAGCGGCCCGCAGGTCTGGCTGTCGATCGAGTGCGCGAGCGGCTTCGGCCTGCCCCGGCAGTGGCGCAACGAGGTCGGCCAGCTCCGCATGGACGCGCCCTACAGCCACCGCGACTTCCGGCGCCCGATGTTCGCCGGCCCGCGCGACGAGGGGCTGCGCGATCTGGTCGTCAAGCGCAGCGACGCCTTCCACGGCTTCCGCTATCCGCACTCGCCGCTCGACGTCGTCGGCTGGGACGGGACGGTCTACCCGTGGGCGTTCCCGATCCTGCGCTTCCAGCCGCGCGTGGGCCTGGTCCACCTGCCGCCCACCGTCCACGGCACGTTCGCGACGCGCGGCGCGCTCATCTGCAGCTTCGTCCCCCGCCCGCTCGACTTCCACCCGCAGGCCATCCCCTGCCCCTACCCGCACTCCTCGGTCGGCTGCGACGAGATCATCTTCTACGCGCGCGGGCAGCTTCACCTCGCGCAAGGGGGTCGGCCCGGGCAGCCTCTCGCACCACCCGGCCGGCGTCATCCACGGCCCGCACCCCGGCGCCTACGAGGGGAGCATCGGCGCGCGCGCGACCGACGAGCTCGCGGTCATGCTCGACACCACCCGGCCGCTGCGCGCGACCGACGCCTGCCGCTCGGTCGAGGACGCCGGGTACCACGCGAGCTTCGGCTGGAACCCAGGCGTCCGCAACCGGCTCTCCGCGCGGCGATAGCCGGCCACGCCCGCGCGATCGGGTAGGCCGCCGGCAACCGCATCCCGGTGGTCTCGTCGGGCGAGCGCAGGGGCAGGTGGACGGAGAACGTCGAGCCCTTGCCGAGCTCGCTCTCGACCTCGACCTTGCCGCCGTGGAGCTCGACGAGGCGGCGCGTGAGCGCGAGGCCGAGGCCGGTCCCCTCGGGGCGGACGCCGCCCGGCTGCGGGAGCTGCTCGAACTCGCGGAACAGCCGCGGCAGATCCTCGCGCGCGATGCCGACGCCGGTGTCGGAGACCTGGACGACGAGGTGCCGGTCCGTGGCGCGCGCCGATGAGGCGCACCACCCCGCCGCGCGGCGTGAACTTGATGGCGTTCGAGATCAGGTTGTAGAGCACCTGCTTGATGCGGCCCGGGTCGATGTAGACCTCGGGCAGCGTCGGGCGCCACGTCGACCTCGAGGTTGATCCCCTTCTTGGCGGCGACCGCGGCGATGACGCCGCGGACGACGTCGACGATGCTGCCGATCGGCGTCCGCTCGTAGGCGAGGTCCATGCGCCCCGCCTCGACCTTGGAGATGTCGAGGATGTCGTTGACCAGCTGCAGGAGGTGGCGCCCCGAGACCAGGACGTTGCCGACGTAGGTCTGCTGCTTGTCGTTGAGCGTCGCCGAAGATCTGCTGCTCGAGCAGCTCGGAGAACCCGATCACCGCGTTGAGCGGCGTGCGCAGCTCGTGGCTCATGTTGGCGAGGAACGCGCTCTTGGCCTGGTTGGCGGTGTCGGCCGCCTCCTTGGCCGCCGCGCATCTCGCGCTGGGCGCGCTCGCGCTCCTCGACCTCGCTCTTGAGGCGCTGGTTCGCGTCCGTGAGCTGGCTCGGTGCGCTTCTCGACCCGGGTCTCGAGCTCGGCGTGCGCGCGCGCGCAGCGACGCCTCGGCCGCCTTGCGCGCCGTGATGTCGCGAGAACGACGCCATCGCCGCGTAGGGCGCCTCGCCGCCGAAGTGGACGAGCGGCTGCGAGTTCATCGAGATCCAGACCCGGCTGCCGTCGCGCGCGGGTCACCCCGAGCACGCACGTTCTGCCGCGGCTCGCGCGAGCGCAGCGTGGCGAGGAACGGCAGCTCGCTCGCCCGAGACCGGCCGTTCGTCCTCGTCGACGGCGGTCGCGAACGGCTCGGCGCCCGGCCGGCCGACCAGCTCGCGCCGCGGACCGCGCCAGGATGCGCTCGGCGGCTGGCGTTGGACGCGATCAGCGTCCCCTCCGCGTCGACCAGGATGATCCCCTCGTCGAGCGCCGCGATCACCGAGCGGTAGCGCTCCTCGCTGTCGCGCAGGCCCTCCTCGATCCGCTTGCGCTCCATGAACTGGCCGATCTGCCCGCCGAGCGCGCTCAGCATCGACAGGTGATCGTCGTTGGCCTGCCGCACCTCGGTGCTGAAGAAGGCCATGACGCCGATGACCTCGGGACCGTTGCGCAGCGGGATCGCGAACGCGCCGTGCAGCCCCGACTCCGCCGCGAACGTCGCCAGCGGCAGCGTCGGCTCCTCGGCGAGGTCGGGGATCCAGAGCGGCAGGTGCCGCTGCCAGACCCGCCCGGGCAGGCCGTCGTCGGGCGCGATGCGCAGCGTCGCGCCGGCTGCTCGAGGAAGTCGATGCGGTCGAAGTCCATCGCGTGCCAGATGTCGACGCAGCGCAGGAAGCCGCCCGCCCTCCTCGACCGCCCACAGCTCGCCGACGTGCCAGCCCTGGTTCTCGCCCATGATGCGCAGGATGAGCGGCGCCGCCTCGGCGAGGCTGTTGGCGCCCGGCGAGCACGCGCGTGATCACGTACTGCAGCGACAGCAGGCGCTCGGTGCGCTGGCGCTCGGCGACCTCGCGCTCCAGCGCCACCCGGCCCGACTCGATGGTGGCCTGCCGGCGCGCGGACACGAGCATGTCGCCCTGGCTCTTGCGCGATCGCGAGGACGAGCAGCAGGTCCTCGAGCGCCATGTACGAGACGTCGCGCGACCCACGCCCAGGGCGACACCGACGCGACGCCGTAGACCGAGTGCGGCCAGAAGAAGCAGCCGAGCACGTGGTCGATCGCGGTGATGAGGCTCGCGAGCAGCAGCACCGTCACGTCGCGGTACATGGCGAGGAACGGCGAGCGACACGAAGATCGCGTAGTGCATCTCCGGCCGGCCGCCCGCGACGTGGATGAGCAGCGAGGTGATGAGGCCCTGCCCGATCGCGATCTCCTGCCGGGTCAGCGCCGAGCCCGGGTGCCTGAAGGCGACGTAGGCGGGCAGCGTCGTGATCACCCCGCCGAGCAGGAAGGCCTTCCAGACCAGGAGCGGCAGCCCGAGCGAGCGACCGTTCCCAGGCTGCGGGCGACGCCCACAGCGCCGTCGACGATGGCGAGCGAGCCACTGGAACAGCAGCAGCCAGAGGAACATCCGGTCGGTGCGGTTCCAGACCTCCTGCCGGTACTCGGCGTAGAGGCGCCGCGTTCCCGGAGTCTCGTCGTCGAGCCGCACGGCTACCCGAAGGCGAAGTTGCCCTTGTCGCGACGCACGCGCGGCGCTCCCGCGACGGCGCGGCGCTCGCAGCGGCAGCCGCGCGACCGGCAAGCCGCACGCAGAAGCAGCCGCCCGCGCCCGCCGCCGTCCTCGACCCAGATCGCGCCGCCGTGCACGGCGACGGCGCGCCGGCAGAACACCAGCCCGAGGCCGTGGCTGTTGCGCGCCTCGTTGGCCGGCCGCCCGTCGACGCGCCCGTACTTCTCGAAGATGAGCTGGCGGTACGCGGCGGGAATGCCCTCGCCCTCGTCGCGCACGCGGATCTCGACCCCGGGCTCGGCGCCGTCGTCCATCACCGCCGGCCGGACCTCGACGCGTGATCGTGGCGTGGCGCGGCCCGTACTTGTAGGCGTTGTCGATCAGGTTCTCGAGGATGCGGCGCACGAAGTCGCGATCGCCGCGCAGCGGCTCGACCCCGGCCGCCACCGCGAGCGCGAGCTGCTGGTCCTTGTCCTCGACCCGCCGCTCCATCTCCGAGCAGACCTCGCCGAGCAGGGTCGGCAGGTCGAACTCGGTCACGTGCGGGACGAGCGCGCCGTCCTCGCTGCGCGAGACGTCGAGCAGGTTCATCACCAGGCGCACCATCGACTGCGACGCGCGCACGACGTCGTCGCAGCGCGTCGCGGTCGTCGCCGGCCGAGCGCCGCTCCGGCCGAGCACGTACTGCGCGTTCGACAGGATGCTCGACAGCGGATTCTTGAGGTCGTGGACGATGAGCGCCGTCAGCTCTTCCTTCTGGCGCTGGGCGGCGAGCAGCGCGTCGCGCTGCGAGCGGATGACGTCGTAGTTGCGCTTGAGCTCGTCGCCGAGCTGCTTGATCCGCAGCAGCGAGCGCACGCGGATGAGCAGCTCGGTGCGGTTGAGCGGCTTGGTGAGGAAGTCGTCGGCGCCCGAATCGAGCGCCGCCTTGTGGGTGCCGAGATCGCCGAGCGCGGTCAGGAACAGGATCGGCGTGTCGCCCACCGCCGGGCAGCAGGCGGATCCGGCGGCAGGTCTCGAACCCGTCGATCCCCGGCATGAGCACGTCGAGCAGCACGAGGTCGGGCCGGCGCGCCTCGAGCATCGGCGAGCGCCTCCTCGCCGCTCTCGGCCTGGATCGACCTGGTAGCCGGCGCCCACCAGGTGCCCCTCGGCCACCTCCCGGTTCTGGAGGTTGTCGTCGACGACCAGGATCGTGGCCGGGGTTTCAACCGTGGCGGCGGACATGCCGTTTGCCTCGCACCTCGTCGGCGGGCTTCGAGAAACGCCTCGATCGCGGCGCCGAAGGTGCGCGTGTCGATCGGCTTCGACAGGTAGCCCTGAAACCCGATGCTGAGCAGCCGCTCGCGATCGCCCGGCATCGCCAGCGAGGTCACCGCGACGATCGGCAGGCTCGGCGAGCTCGCGCCGCTTGCGCACCTCGCGAATGACCGCCTCGCCGCCGCCGCCCGGGATCTGCACGTCGAGCAGCAGCAGATCGGGGCGCTGCGGTCTCGAGCAGCCGCGCGCGCCTCGTCGACCGTCGCCGCCTCGACCACCTCGTGTCCGCGCAGCTCGAGGATGTCGTGGATGAGCAGGCGATTGAGCGGGTTGTCCTCGACGATGAGGATGCGCGCGCGCGCGCGGACGCAGTACCCGGATATTCCTCGGTTTTCGCCATGCGTCGCTCGGGCCGGGCCGGTCCCCTGGCCTCAAGGTGATGGCTCGGCAGATTGCGGGGTCCCACTTGATGAGCTCCGGACGCAAGGCGTCGGGCCGAGCGCGCGACAACGACGCCTTGCTCAGAGCGGGTTGCGGACGACGAGCGGCGCCATGCGACTGAAGTCGCGATCCGCCGTCAGAAGCTCGCGGACGCCGTTCAGCAAGGGCCAACGCCGCGATTCGCGCGTCATGAACCTTGCCAGCCCGGATGCCGCCTGCCTTCACCAGGCCGGCCAGCACCGCCCAGTAGCCGTCTTCCTCCGCGAGCAGGCGAAGAGTGGGAGACTCGCGCCAGGTCTCCAGCTGCGCGACGGCGGCATCCGATGGGCGTCGGGACCTTGAAGATCCGCGGGTTGGTGACGATGGCGAGGAACTCGTGGACGCAGGGCCACGGGATCGCCCAGGCGGCGGAGCCCTCGGCGTAGCCTTGAACGCAGGCCTCGGCGCGATTGATGAAACGTGGAATCGCGCCGGTGCGCATAGACCAGGATGTTGGTGTCGATCGCGATCATCCGCCGCGCCCGTCGTAGGACAGGTCGCGAATCCGATCCCACTCCGTCTCGTCGAGCCCTTCGACCAGTCCCCCCTCTCCGAACGAGGCGTCTCGCAGACGGAAAGGCCCTCGGCGGCGATGCCGATCGAGGACCGACTCGAGCCCCTCGATGGTCAGCTCCCGCAGGGTCGTCCCGCGCGTCTGGGCCAGCCGCTTCGCCCTGGCGAACAGGGCGTCTGGCAGGTCTATGGTCGTCCTCATGCATAGATGCATATTGTCATGATATGCGTCTACGTGCAACTAGCCGAGCCAGCCCGGAGCTGCGGAGCGCGACCGCCCCCGCGGCGCGCCGCGTCAGAACCGGCGTTCGAGGCCGACGCTGATGGTGGGGCCGAAGGAGCGCGCGGAGGCGCCGCAGGGGACGGCCGCGTCGTAGTTGCAGGGGGCGCGGTCGGTGACCCAGGCGCCGCCGAAGGCGCCGGTCACGAACCAGGTGCCCGGGCCCGCCGTCGCCGCGCAGGCGGTGGCGCAGGCCGATGGTGCGCGAAGGCCCAGGACTTGCAGGCTCAGGCCCGCCGTCGAGCTCGAGCGCGAGCCGGCGCGCCGAGCGGGACGTCGAGCGTGCCGAGGACGTTGGAGAAGCCGATCGGTGCGCTGGCCCGTGTACTGGTTGGCGGCCACGGAGTAGGCGTACTCGAGCGAGAAGTTGAGCCCGTCGAGGCTCCCGAGGCGCAGGGTGGGCGCGATCGAGAGGCCGTTGCGGCCGAAGCGCTGCAGCTGCCCGCCGACGCCGAGCCCGACCGCCAGGTAGCGGGTCACGAACGCGGCGTGGACGCGCGCCTGCGCGATGGCGCCCGGCCCCTCGCCGTCCGACGGCCACCGCCAGCGGCGACGAGCTCGAGCCCGAGCATGAACGGCAGCCGGAAGTAGTGCTCGAGGCGCGCCTCGCCGATGCCGCCCCAGCTGTTGGCGATGAGCGCCGAGGAACGGGCGCAGCTTGAGCTCGAGGCGGGTCATCTCCTGCGGCGGCGGGCGGCGCGACGATCGAGGGCGGCGGCCTCGCGCTCGGCGACCGCGCTCGCGCCCCGCGGATCCCCGGGCGTCGCCGGCAGCCACCGCCGCCGCGAGCCGACAGCGCGACGGCCGGCGGCGATCACCCGATCACCCGGATGGCCTCGAGGTCCTGCGCCCGGCGCAGCCAGGCCTGGACGCGCTCGTGCGGCGGAGCGCGGATCGCGGTGGCCGCGGCGGCAGGCCGCCCGCGCGCGGCGAGGGCGCTCGAGCTCGGGCTGGCTGGTCGCGGCGGAGCGGCGCCGTCGCGGAGCACCGAGGCGGGGATCTCGACCGCGGGCGGCAGCGCGCGGCGACGTGCGACGACCCACGACGGCGCGCGCCGGATCGATGCAGGCGGACAGATCGGCGGCGGCGTCCATGCGCGGGCCGAGGCTCGCGATCCCGAACCGCGTCGCGAGCGTGGCCAGGATCGACACGTGATCGAACGGGGTCGACACCACCGCGCCCCGGCCGCACCGACGGTCCGATCACCAGCGCCGGGACCCGGAAGCCGATCTGGCGGAAGTCGGGATCGGGATCGGGGACGGTCGGCGGCGGGACGTGGTCGTAGAACCCGCCGTGCTCGTCGAACACCACCACCAGCAGCGAGCGCGGCCAGTGCGACGCTCGCCGCCAGCGCGCGGTGGATGCTGCCCAGGAACGCCTCGGCGAGGCCGAGGTCGTGGGGCGGATGCCCGTCGCTGACCCCGAAGTCGGGATCGATGATCGAGAAGCTCGGCAGCTCTCCCCGCTCGGCGTCGGCGAAGAAGTGATCGATCGGCTCGGGGACGACGGCGTCGTCGCCCGAGAAGCTGTTGGCGGGGAAGGTGACGCTGTACCAGGGGATCGCCGCCCGCGTAGTAGTTCTTGGCCGGGATGCAGCGATCGGCCAGCCGCTCCCAGACCGTCGGGCGGCGGATCGAGCCCCATCGGCCGGTTCTTCTTCCGCCCGGCCGACGTGCGCCGCGTGGAGGTAGAAGCGGTTCGGCCAGGTCGGCCCCATGACCGACGAGAACCACCGGTCGCAGACCACGTACTGGTCGGCGAGCGCGTAGAGGAACGGGGCCGTCGTCCCGCCGGTGGTAGCTCATCGCCTCGGCCTGGTTCGATCCGGCGTTGGCGAGCACGAAGCCGTCGTTGCGCCCCTGGTTGAAGGCGCGGTGCGAGGAATCCCAGTCGTGCTTCGGATCGAGGGTGGCGGCGCTCGCCCGCGAGGTTGACCGTCACCGGCCGCCGGCCGTCGGGGTTGCTCTCGCTGCCGGTGAGGCCGTCGACCTGCCCCGCGCCGGGATAGCTCGGATCGGTCGCGAGGCGCCGAGCAGGTGATCGAACGAGCGGTTCTCCATCATCACGACGACGATGGTGTCGACGGCGCAGAGCAGCGCCTGCGCGGTCGCCGTCGGGGAGCCCGCCGGCCGCGATCGGCGGCGCGACCGGCACCGCCGGCGCACCGATTCGGGCCCGACGCCGCAGGCCTCCACGGTCGCCGCGAGCGCGCCCGCCTTGAGCCCGGCCTTCAGAACCTCGCGGCGCGTGAACCTTGTTGCTCGCCGACTGCTGCCGACCGACGTTAGCTGCGGTCACCCCCGGCACGAGCTTCGCCACGCGCGCGAGGTCCTTGCGATCGACCCGGCCGGTGGCGGTCAATTCTTCGGGGCGCCTCCCGAGCGCGCAACTCGAGAATCCTGGAAACGAAGCTCAGCCGGCGATCATGTCGGTCTTCTTGTCGGGCGACGGCGGGTACTTCTCGAGCGCCTTGCCCACCGCCTTGTCGATGAACGCCTGCTCCGAGAACGCGCTGCCCCTCGGCCACCACCATCCCGCGCCAGACCAGCTTCTCGCTGCCGGCGTCGACGAAGTCGATGACCAGCGTCCCCTGCTGGTGCTCGGTGATCCAGAAGTCGTCGTAGCCGGGGCCGCCCCAGAACGGCCCCCAGGGGTAGCCCCAGTCGACGTGCTCGAGCTCCTGCCGGCTGCGCGCGCCCGCGACGTAGGTGACCGCGCAGGTCGGGCGCCCCGACGGTCGGCGACAGCCCCTTGCGGGGAGCGCCGGCCTCGAAGCGCCCGGTCGATCCGATCGCGGACCAGCGTGTTGCGCGTGTCGGGGACGCCCTGCGCGACGATCGCCCCCTTTTCGAGCGCGAAGGTTCGGTAGCGGCCGAAGTCCGTCCCGTGCGCGTAGTCGGTCCGCACGTCGATCGTCGAGCAGGCCGTGTAGGCGAGCGCCGCGCAGGCCAGCGCCACCCCGCGCGAGCCGTGGGCTCCGCTCCCGCCTCCCGAACCGGTGGTCCAGCATGACGCCAAGGTGGGTCGGCCCACCCCGGCACCATTTCGAGCCCTCCTCGGATCCCGCTTTTCAGTCAGCGACTTACGCCGCCGGGCGGTCACGACTCCGGCCCGCGCCGGCCCGCGCGACCCGTCAGCCGCCCTTGAGCTTCGCGTCGACCGTGACGCTCGCCGACCGCGGCCAGCGCCTTCGAGACCGGGCAGTTCTTCATGCTGAACGCGACCTTCTCGTCGAAGGTCGCCTGGTCCAGGCCCGGAACCACCGCCACCGTCTGCGAGCTCGATCTTGGTGATGGTCGGTCCCTCGCCGAGGGTGACGGTCGCCGACGTCTCGATGCTCTTCGGCGGCTTGCCGGCGTTCGTCAGCTGCGCGGCCAGGAACATCGAGAAGCAGCCCGCGTTCGCGGCGCCGATCAGCTCCTCCGGGGTTGGTCCCCTTCGTGTCCCCTTCGAACCGGGAGAGCGAAGGTGAACGGGGCCTCGAAGAACCCGTTGCCCCCCTTCATCGTTCCCGACCCTTCCTTCAACGTTCCCGTCCATCGCGCGCTCGCCTTCGATACGGCCATCGGAGCCTCCTTGCGTGGTTTTGGATCAGGGCGAAGAAGTTAATCATCCCCCCTTGCTTTTGGCGCAAATCGTGATACTTTCCGGCCGCCGCCCCCCTCTCGGGTTTGGGGCGCAAACCCGGGAGATACGTCATGAAAAATCTTGGAACTAAGTTGTTGATGGTCGCGGGCCTCTTCGGCCTCGCGACCGGAACCTTTCTCGAGCGTCGGCTGCGGCGGCGACGGCGGCACTACCACGCGGCACATGGCGGCACCACCGGCACCGCCGGTCACGGCGGCACCACCGGCACCGCCGGCACGAACGGCACCGCCGGCACGACCGGCACCGCCGGGCACCGCGGGCGGCACGGCCGGCACCGCCGGAACGGGCGGCGCGGCAGCCGGCACGACCGGCACCGCGGGCACCGGCGGCGCGGGCGGTGCGGGCGGCGTCGACGACGCGACGGCGGCGCGGGCTCCGGCGCGGGCGGCGCTCTCGGCTGCCCCGGCCTCGCACCTTCGACACGACGGCCGAAGGGTTCGCGCTCAACATCTACAACGGCGCGCCCGGGCAACCTGGCCACACCTCGAGGGCGGCACCGCCGCGACGCTGGCCTGGACGCAGCACCGACGGGAGACCCGGCGCCGGGCTCGCTGCGCAGATCGACGCGCCGTACAGCGACTACAACCAGTTCATCGACGTGCAGAAGGGCTACGGCACCGACCGCGCTCAAGAACTGGACCGGCACCAAGATGCACGTCCGGGTCAAGATCGCCTCGGGCCTGAACCCGAGCCCGAGCAACCCCGCCGGCATCCAGCCGTACGTGACCAGCTACGTCGCCGTCGACGGCGGCAGCCGGTACAACTTCATGCGGCACCTACACCAACGTCGATACGGGGAACGGCTGGAACGAGTACGTCGTCGATCTGGCAGCCGGCGCCGCCCGGGCTTCGACCCCTCGAAGGTCGTCGAACTTCGGCGTCCTGCATCCAGACCGGCGACGGCTCGAACGGCGACGGCGGCACCAACCCGCAGAAGCCGACCGCGGCCGTCATCTACATCGACAGCTTCTGGCTCGAGGGAAGCTGCAGCAGCACGGACGGCGGCGCGGGCGCCGGCGGCGGCACGGCGGGCGCGGCGGCGGCACGGCGGCGCACGGCGGGTGGCGGCACCGCGGGCGCCGGTGGCGGCACCGCGGGCGCCGGCTGGCGGCACCGCGGGCGCCGGCGGCGGCACGGCGGGCGCGGCGGCACGGCCGGCGGCACGGCGGGCGCGGCGGCGGCACCGCGGGCGCGGTGGCGGCACCGCGGGCGCCGGTGGCGGCACCGCGGGCGCTGGCGGCGGCACCGCGGGCGCTGGCGGCGGCACCGCGGGCGGCGCGGTGGGCGCTTCCCGGGCCACGGCGGCGGGGCCGGCGCCTAAGTCGGGCGTCGTCTTCTTCTAGGTCTTTCCAGCCCCATCCGGCCACGCGCCGGGTGGGGCTTTGTTTTTGGGGCCTGTCGTGGGGGGCGTAGCTGTACGATCCGGGCATGGGGCGCTCCCTCCGGACCTGGCTGGTCCTCGTTCTGGCTGGGGGCCTCGGACTTCTCGGATGCGGCTCTGTCTCGTCGAGCGTGACGGACGGCGGCGGCGGGGCTGCGGGCACCGGCTCCGGCGGGGCTGCGGGCGCCGGGCGTGTGCGCCTACGGAGGTACGACCTATCCCGTCGGCAGCACCTTCCCCTCCAGCGACGGCTGCAACAGCTGCAGCTGCACGGCGCCGGGGGCGGTCGCTTGCACCGAGCGCGCCTGCCCGCCGGACGCCGGTGGCAGCGACGGCTCCGGCGACCTGCGCGCTCGATGCCGGTCTATCTCTACGGCGACACGGGAGGCAACGCCCTGTACGAGGATCAGGTGACGCTCACGCCGCCCGCCTCGTACCAGCGCACGCGGCACCCGGTCCGCACCACGCCGCCGGACGTATCCTGCGCGCCGGCGCTGCCGGCCTGCAACAGCACCGGCCTCCTCGACGTCGCCGACGTGATGCGCGATGTCGCCGACACGGACGTGCAACGCGCGCTCGAAGCGTCGTCCCCCGCTCTACGGCCGCGACCAGCGTCCCGTCGACGGCAGCATCTTCAGCTTCCAGCGCGCCGACGGCCGCGGCTTCCTCGCCGGCTCACCCTGCGGCACGCCGCCGACCGCCTCCTGCACCGAGATCCCCGCCGGCGTGGCCCGTCTGGTCGCGGACCTGCGCGCGCTCGACCAGCAGCAGCTCCAGGACCTGACCTGCGCGCCGCTCCGGTAGACGCCCGCGCCGCGTTACTTCAGCGCGACCGGGCCGGCCCAGTCGACGAACGTGCCGGGGAAGATGCCGAGCAGCACGACCGCGATCGCGGTGATGAGCAGGCCGGCGCGCATCGAGACGCCGTCGGTGGGCTCGAGCGGGCGCATCGGGTCGCGGAAGTACATCGCGACGACGATGCGCAGGTAGTAGTAGACGCTGACCACGCTGTTGAGCACGCCGACGACGACCAGCCAGTAGAGCTGGGGCGACTCCATCGCGGCCCTGAACAGGTAGAACTTGCCGAAGAAGCCGCCCGTCGGGGGCACGCCGCCGAGCGAGAGCAGGAAGATGCGTCATCGCGAGGGCGACGCCCGGGCGCGCGGCGCCGAGGCCGGCCCAGTCGTCGACGTAGAGGCGCTCGTCCTTGCGGTTGCCGATCCAGGCGACGACGGCGAAGGCGCCCAGCGTCGTGAAGGTGTAGGCGACGAGGTAGAACAGCACCGCGGGCTTGGCGCTGGCGACGCCCAGCCCCGACGCGACCACGCCGATGAGCAGGTAGCCGGCGTGCGCGATCGACGAGTAGGCGAGCAGGCGCTTGATGTTGTCCTGCCGGACGCGCGGCCAGGTTGCCGAGCGTCATGGTCAGGACCGCGAGCACCGGACAGGATCGACGCCCAGCCGCGTGAAGTCGAAGACCAGCACCGGGCTGGCGAAGGCGCTGCCGAGGATGCGCACGATGGCGCCGAAGGCGGCGGCCTTCACGCCGGCCGCCATGAAGCCGGTCACCGGCGTGGGCGCCCCCTCGTAGGCGTCGGGGGCCCACATGTGGAACGGCACCGCGGCGACCTTGAAGGCGAGCGCGACCAGGATGAAGTACTCGCCCAGGAAGAACAGCGGGGCGTTCGCTGGCGCCGTTGACCTTGGCGGCGATGCCCGCGTACGACAGCTCGCCGCCGGTCGTGCCGTAGACCAGCGCGATGCCGTAGACGAGGAAGCCGGTCGCGAAGGCGCCCATGAGGAAGTACTTCATCGCCCCCTCGGTGCTGCGCAGGCTCTTCCGCCAGCAGCCGGTGAGCACGTAGGCGGCGAGCGACATGGTCTCGATGCCGATGAGCAGCGACACCAGGTGGGTCGCGTGCGCGACCATCACCATGCCGGCGGCGGCGAACAGCACCAGCGCGTAGAACTCGCCGAACTCGAAGCCCTGCTCGCGCAGGTACGGGGGCGCGAACAGCAGCGTCAGCAGCGCCGCGGCGATGAAGGCGCCGTCGAGGTAGAGCGCCATCCGGTCGACGACCAGCATCCCCTGGAAGTAGCGTCTGCGGCTCGGCGGCGTCGGGCCACTGCAGCACCACGCGCCCGAGCGCGGCCACGCAGCCGGCGACGCCCAGCCAGGCGAGGCCCGCGCGCGCCGCGCCGCGCACGAACGTCTCGGCGAGCAGGACGACGCAGCCCATGCCGATCAGGATCAGCATCGGCGCGAAGGCGAACAGCTGGGTGGCGTCGAAGCTCATGGCGTGCCTCCCGGGCGGCCGGTGCGGGCCGGCGCTGGGGGCGCGGCGCCGCGGCGGGCGCGGCGGCGCCGGCGCGGCGGGCCGGCAGCGCCGGGTAGACGTGCGCCGGCGCGTCGGGCGCGCGCCGCGCCTCCGCGAGCCGATCGCGGTAGCTGGTCACGAACGCCTCGACCGACTTCTCCGAGCGCGTCGAGGATCGGCTGCGGCCAGACGCCCATCACCAGCGCCGCCGCGACGACGATGCCGAACACCCAGGTCTCGCGGCCGTGGATGTCCTTGACCGCGCGGTTCTCGGGCTTGTCGAGCGGGCCGAACATCAGGCGCTGGTACATCGTCGAGCAGGTACATGGCGGCGAGGATGACCGCGGTCGCGGAGATCGCGGCCATCAGCTTGGGCGCCGGGAAGTAGCCGACGATGCCGTTCGCCGCCCAGGTCTTGTTGGCGGTGAACGTGCCGACGAGCACCAGGAACTCGCCGACGAAGCCGCACAGGCCGGGCAGCCCGACCGACGCGAGCACGATCACCATGAAGCAGGCGGCGAACACCGGCGTCTGCTTCCAGAGGCCGCCGAAGTCGGACAGCCGGCGCGTGTGGCGGCGGTCGTAGAGCAGGCCGACCGCGAGGAACAGCCCGCCCGTCGAGATGCCGTGGGCCAGCATCTGGTAGATGGCGCCCTGCACGCCGGTCGGGTTGAGCGTCAGGATGCCGAGCACGACGAAGCCGAGGTGCGACACCGACGAGTAGGCGACCAGCTTCTTGGCGTCGTCCTGCACGTAGGCCATGAGCGCGCCGTAGACGATGCCGATGACCGCCAGGATCGCGATGAGCGGCGCCGCCGCCTCGGCCGCGAGCGGGAACATCGGCAGCGCGAAGCGCAGGAAGCCGTAGGTGCCGAACTTCAGCAGCACGGCGGCCAGGATCACCGAGCCGCCGGTCGGCGCCTCGACGTGCGCGTCGGGCAGCCAGGTGTGCAGCGGGAAGATCGGCACCTTGATCGCGAACGCGAGCGCGAACGCCGAGAAGCAGAGCAGCTGCGGGACGAACGGCAGGCGTCAGGTGCGACAGCTGCGTGTAGTCGAAGCTGTAGCTGCCGCTGGCGGCGTGCCACTGCGCGTAGAGGTAGAGGATCGCCACCAGCATGAGCAGCGAGCCGACCAGCGTGTAGATCACGAACTTGATCGCCGCGTAGAGGCGCCGCTCGCCGCCCCAGATCCCGATGATGAAGTACATCGGGATCAGCATCAGCTCCCAGAAGACGTAGAAGACGAACAGGTCGAGCGCGAGGAAGGCGCCGATCATCCCCGCCTCGAGCACCAGCATCGCGACCGTGAACTCGCGCACGCGGATGTTGCGGATGCCGATCGCCTGCGGCGACAGCAGCGTCACGGGCACGAGGAAGGTCGTCAGCAGCACCAGCCAGAGCGAGATGCCGTCGATGCCGAGGTGGAAGCGGATCCCGAGCGGCGCGATCCAGACCTTGTCGACCTCCAGCTGGAAGCCGGCCTCGGCGGCCTCGAAGTCGGGCAGGATCAGCAGCGACACGAGGAAGGTCACGATCGCGGTGGCCAGGCCGAGGCCGCGGTGGATCGCCTCCTCCTCGCGCGGCACCAGCATGACCAGGCGCGGCGCCGAACAGCGGCAGCAGCGTGATCCAGCCGAGCAGGCCCATCAGCGGACCTCGACCTTCTGCTTGAGGCTGTCCTTCGTTCCCCAGCGCGGGTCCTTGACGTCGACCCGGATCGTGTACTGGCCGGGGCGCGGGTAGGCGTGGCTGCGCGTCGGGGGACGCGCCCGTCGCCTCGGGCTTGCCGTCGTCGTCGAAGTCGAACGCGTACTCGAGCGCGCGCGCGGTCGGCTTGCCGCCGCGGCGGGCGTCGACGTCGACGCGTCAGGCCGGTCGACGGTGACCTTGAGACCGTCGGGGACCGGGGGGCGGCGAGGCGAAGTAGACCAGCGCCGCGACGCCGAACGCGAACACCGCCATGTAGCGCTGCCCGTCGCCGCCCGACTGGGGCTGCGCGCGATCCGGGCGAAGACGTCGACCAGGCCGCCCACCCCCTCGACGAGGATCTTGTCGATGATCACCCGGTCGACGACGAAGTAGATCGCCTGGGCGAGGCGCCTGAGCGGGCGGACGATCAGGAAGTCGTAGAGCTCGTCGATGCGGAACTTGTCCTGCACCAGGCGCACGAAGCGCGGGAACGCGGCGGCGAACTTCGCGGCCGGCTCGCGGTAGCCGCCGCCGTAGAAGAGCCAGGCGAGGCCGATGCCGATGAGCGCCAGCACCGTCGCGCCGACCATGACGCCGATCTCGAGCGCTGTGCGGGACCTCCAGCTCGGGGCCGAGCACCGGCGACGAGCTCGCGGTCGAGCAGGTTCCAGTCGGGGTGGTGCAAGAGGCCGCCGGGCAGGCCGACGAGGCCGCCCGAGCGCGGCGCCGATCGCGAGCAGCACGAGCGGCCCGACCATCACGCCCGGCGACTCGTGGATGTGGTGCTTGATGTCGTCGGGGGCGCGGCTCTCGCCCGGAGAACACCAGGAAGTAGAGCCGCGACATGTAGAACGCGGTGCCCAGCGCCGCGACGCTCGAGCGCGACGCCGACCGCCTTGCCGACCCAGGCGAGCTCCTCGCCGAACACCTCGGTCGCGAACGCGCCCGCGATGATCGAGTCCTTCGAGAAGAAGCCCGGAGAAGACGCACGCCGCAGATCGCCAGCCAGCAGACGAAGAACACGCCGTGCGTCCAGGGGAGCTTCTTGCGCAGGCCGCCCATGATCGTGATGTCGCCCGAGCCGCTCATCGCGTGCATCACCGAGCCGGCGCAGAGGAACAGGCCGGCCTTGAAGAAGGCGTGCGTGTAGAGGTGGAAGATGCCGCCCTCGAAGTTCGCGGTGCCGACGCCCGCGAACATGAAGCCGAGCTGGCTGACCGTCGAGTAGGCCAGCACCTTCTTGAAGTCGTTCTGCGCGAAGCCGATGATCGCCGCGAACAGCGCGGTCAGCGGCGCCGACGCCGGCGACGATCGCCAGCGCCGCCGGGCGACAGCAGGTAGACCGCGTGCATGCGGGCGACCATGTAGACGCCCGCGGTGACCATCGTGGCGGCGTGGATCAGCGCGGAGACCGGCGTCGGGCCGGCCATCGCGTCGGGCAGCCAGACGTAGAGCGGGATCTGCGCCGACTTGCCGGTCGCGCCCACGAACAGGAACAGCGACGCCCAGAACGCGACCGGCGCGCCCAGCCACAGCGTCGTGCATGAGCGGCCCGCCCTGCGTCGCCGCGGCGCTGATGTCCGGGATGTTGAGCGAGCCCGTGTAGCTGGTAGAGCAGGAACATCCCGATCAGGAAGCCGAAGTCGCCGATCCGGTTGACGATGAACGCCTTCTTGCCGGCGTCGGCGTTGGCGGTGTTCGTGTACCAGAAGCCGATCAGCAGGTAGCTGCAGAGGCCGACCCCCTCCCAGCCGATGAACATCACCGGCAGGCTGTCGCCGAGGACCAGCACCAGCATCGCGCCGCAGAACAGGTTCAGGTAGGCGAAGAAGCGGGCGTAGTCGGGGTCGTCGGCCATGTAGCCCGACGAGTAGACGTGGATCAGGAACCCGATGAACGTGATGATCAGGCACAGCAGCGCCCGACAGGCCGTCCATCCGGAACGCGAGGTCGATCTTGAGATCGCCGGCCGCGATCCAGGTCCCGACGACGTCGGTCAGGCCGCCGGTGCCCGCGCTCGGGCAGCGCGGTGAAGAACGCGTCGAGCACCACCACGCAGGGCGCGGCGATGGCGAGCGCCGCGACCAGGAAGACGGTGTCGCGCTTCCACTTGCGCCCGAACAGCATCAGGATCGCCGCCCCCAGGAAGGGGAGGAGCGGGATGAGGCGAAGGTTGAAGGTCATGGCGCGCGTCGCCCTCAGCGCTTCATCAGCGTCGCTTCGTCGAGATTGATGGTCTGGCGGCTGCGGAACAGGCCGACCAGGATCGCCAGGCCGACCGCCGCCTCGGCCGCCGCCAGCGCGATGACCAGGAACGCGAGCACGTGCCCCTTCTGGTCGCCGAGCGGCGCGAGAACGCCAGCAGCGCCAGGTTGCCGCCGTTGATCTGCAGCTCGATCCCCATCAGCACGATGAGGGCGTTCTTGCGCAGCAGCACGCCCGCCGTCCCGATCAGGAACAGCAGGAACGACAGGACCAGGTAGTAGGTCGGTCGGCATGGCGGTCCTAGTGGTGCCCTCCGGACGGGGCCGGCGCGTCCGGCGCCGCCGGCGTCGCCCGGGTAGTCGTGGCTGCGCGAGCTCGTGGACCTGCTTGCGGTAGTCGGCGGCGCGCACGGCGGCCACCTCCTTCTGGTGCGAGCGCGACACCACGACGCCGCCGACGATGGCGACCAGCAGCAGCAGCGAGATCGACTCGAAGGGGTAGAGGAACTCGCGGAACAGCAGGTCGCCGATCGACGCCGACCGTCCCGAACGTCTCGGGGACCGGCGCCCGGCGCGTCCGGCCGGCACGCCCACCGCCGACGATGTCGACGAACTTCGACGAACAGGTAGGCCCCGCCGACCACGCCCAGCACGCGCATCGGCCGGAACGAGAGCGGCGAGACCTCCTCGCGGTTCAGGATCATGACCACGAAGATGAACAGCACCATGATCGCGCCCGCGTAGACCAGCACCTGGAGCACCGCGAGGAAGTGGGCGGACAGCGTCGCGTAGATCGCCGCCAGGCCGAAGAAGGTCGCCACCAGCGACATGACCGCGGTGACCGGGTTCTTGCGGGTGATGGTGAAGATCGCGAAGAACGTGACGAACGCCGCCAGCACCCAGAAGACGACCTGGTCGGCGACCGCCGGCGGCTTCGCCGCCGACGGCGTTCACGCCGCCGATCCCTTCGACTCGCCCCGACCGCCACCTCGAGGAGCCGCCGCGCGCCGTCGCGCTTGAGCTTGGCCTCGAAGTCGGCGCGGAACTTGGTGAGGAAGCCGAGCATCGGCCAGGCGGCCGCGTCGCCGAGCGCGCAGATGGTGTTGCCGCCGATGCCGTTGGCGACGTTGGCGAGCAGGTCGACGTCGCCCGCCTGCCCCTCGCCGCGCGCGAGCCGCCGGCAGACGCCGCGCCAGCCAGCCGCTCCCCTCGCGGCAGGGGGTGCACTGGCCGCACGACTCGTGGGCGTAGAACTCCATGATGCGCGCGCACAGCGCGACCACGTCGGTGCTGTCGTCGAACACGACCACGCCGCCCGAGCCGGCCATGGTCTTGAGCTTGCGCCCGCCGCCGAGGTCGAACGGCACGCCCGGCTTGACCTCGACGTCCTTGATGCGCGACGTCGGTCATGAGCGCGTCGAACTCGATCGGCACGTCGATCTCGCTCGCGTCGAGCGGCGGCATCGAGCTGCCGCCCGGGATGATGCCCTTGAGCGTCGCGCCCGTTGGGGATGCCGCCGCAGACGTCGTAGATGAGGGCGCGCGACGAGATCCCCATCGGCAGCTCGTAGACGCCCGGCTTGGACGACGTGCCCCGACACGCAGACGATGCGCGTGCCGCCCGACTTGCCCATGCCGAGGCCCGCGAACCACTCGCCGCCCTTGGTGATGATGTCGGGGAGGTTCATGAGCGTCTCGACGTTGTTGACCACCGTCGGCGCCTGGAAGAGGCCCTTGCACCGCCGGGAACGGCGGCTTGAGCCGCGGCCAGCCGCGCTTGCCCTCGAGCGAGTTGAGCAGGCCCGTCTCCTCGCCGCAGATGTACGCGCCCGCGCCTCGGTGCAAGGTGATGTCGAGCTTGAACGAGCCCGCGCCGCGGCCGGCGTGCTCCTTGCCGAGCCAGCCGGCCGCGTAGGCCTCGTCGATCGCCGCCTGGACGATGCGCGCCTCGCGCATCATCTCGCCGCGGATGTAGATGTAGGCGTGCTTGCAGCCGAGCGCGTACGACGCGATCAGCATCCCCTCGATGCAGCAGGTGCGGATCGTAGGCGAGCAGCTCGCGGTCCTTGCAGGTGCCCGGGCTCCGACTCGTCGGCGTTGACGACCAGGTAGACCAGCTTCGCGTCCTTGGGGATGAACGACCACTTCATCCCGGTCGGGAAGCCCGCGCCGCCGCGCCCGCGCAGGTTCGACTTCTTGACCTCGTCGGTGAGCGCGGCCGGCTGCATGCGCGAGCGCCTTGCGGAAGGCCGCCGAAGCCGCCCGCGCTGCGTGTAGACGGCGAGCTTGTGGCTGTCGGCGACGCCGAAGTTCTTGGTGACGATCTTGAGGCCCTTGGCGTCCTCGGCGCGGTGCTCATCGCTTTAGACCTTGCCCCCGCGGGCCGACGCCGATGAGCGTGCGGTCGAGCGGCGTCGCCTGCTGCCGCTCGCGCCAGCGCTTGCGCAGATCGTCGAGGATCGTGTCGACCTTCTGCGGGCGTCAGGTCGAGGAAGTAGTCGTTGCCGCAGATCATCATGGGCGCGTTCGCGCAGGCCGCCAGGCACTCCTCCTCGACCACCGTGAACGCGCCGTCGGCGGTGGTCTCGCCGGCCTTGATGCCCAGCCGCTGCTCGATGTGGTGGAGGATGTCGTACCCGCCGCGCAGCATGCACGAGATGTTCGTGCAGACCATGAGCTCGTTCCGCCCGTGCTTCTCGCGGTGGAACATCGTGTAGAAGGTGACGACGCCGAACACGTGCGCCGGCGAGACGCCCACGGTGCGGGCGCACCAGCTCGATCGCCTCGTCCGGCAGGTGGCCGAACTCGTCCTGGGCGATGTGCAGCACCGGCAGCAGCGCCGCCTGCTTGGCCGGATACCGCGACAGGAGGCTCTCGATTCGCTGCTTCGACTGCGCTGAAAACTCGAGCGGCATGGTGTGGCGAGCCGCGCGCGAAACTACTGAGAAACCCGCGAGGGTGTCAACACCGGTCCGGGACCCTAAAGCGGTCCGCGCACCCCTGCGGCTTACCTGCGCGGCTCCGGCGCTCCCGGCCAAACAGCCTCCGGAGCTCGGCTTTTGCCTGCCCGAGGGTCTCCCGGGTCGGGGGCATCGAGGTTCTTGCCGCCCGCGGTTGATGTAGAAGGTGAGCATCGACATCGCCGATCGGAACGGAGGCGCCTTGCGCCGGGTGCTCCGCTCCGCCGACCGCTTGAGCGAGCGGGCGATGGACCGGGGGCTCTTCCGCTTGAACACCCCCCGGTCCAGGTCCAGCGCGTTGCTCTCGGCCGTGACCCGCCCCGACCATCGCCGGGGCGCGGCCTTCCTCTCTTGCTTCGCCGCCATGACCGCAAGCTAGTTGCGACCGGCCCCCTGTCGAGCGGGGTCAGATCGCGTCGACGTAGAGCTGGGCGACCTGGGCGACGTTGCCGTCGGGCGGCCCGAGATCGATGATCGCGCGCTTGAGCAGGGCCGCGGCGCGATCCTTGTCCCCTTCGAGGTGGGCGAGGTAGCCGAGCCAGACGACCGGCAGCCCGTAGCGCGGGGCGAGGCGGGTCGCCTGCTCCAGCGCCGCGCGCGCCGCCGGGCGGTCGTCCAGCAGCGCCTGCGGCGGCGCCGAGGCGGGTGTAGGTCATGGCGGCGCGGAACGGGTCGCCGTCGTCGGCGCAGAGCGACAGCGCGATCTGCTGGCGCACGACCGCCTCGCGCAGCAGCTCGGGGTCGCGGCTCGCCATCCCGCGGGAGAGCAGCCGGCCGCCGACCGCGCTCTGCGCGCCGCAGGAGCAGGGGATTGGTCGCGATCGTGGCGCGCCAGAGGCTCTCGTCGTCGCGCCAGTCGGCGTGGCGGACGTTGACGAGCACGACGTAGACGCCGAGCACCGCCACGCCCCCGGCCGAGCATCGCGCCGGCGCGCCGCGGAGCCGAGCCGCTCCGGCGAGCAGGCCGAACGCCGCCGCGACCGCGAGGGCGATGCCGGCGAGCGGGAGATAGAGAAAGCGCTCGGCGGCCGGGATCGGGATCGGGCAGCAGGTTCGAGACGGGCAGCAGCGCGACGAGGAACCAGCCGAGGCCGAACGCGAGGGCGCGCTGGCCGCGCCGGGCCGCCAGCACGATGCGCCGCCAGGTAGACGAGCACGACCGCGATCGCGCCCGCGAACAGCAGCGGCGGCTGGGGACCGAAATCGAAGTGGCCCGACAGGTCGGCGCACAGCGGCCAGGGGACAGCAGCAGCCGGATGTCGTGGGTCCAGATCGCGGGCAGCGCCGGCCAGCGTCGCCCAGAAGGTGCCGCCGGGGTAGCGGGCGTAGGCGATCGGCGTCTTCATGGGCCCGAAGCGGACGGCGAGGTAGACGACCGCGACGAGCCCGTAGGGGAGCGAGCTCGCGCAGCAGCGCGCGCCAGGCGCGGCCGGCGGGCGCGGCGGATCCTCGACCCGACCGACGCGGATGAGCGCGAGCAGCGCGGGGGCCACCACCGCCGATTCCTTCGACAGCAGGCCGAGGGCGAAGCTCGCGAGCGCCAGGCCGCGACGGCCGTCGAGCGCGAACAGCAGCGTCGCCAGCGTGAACACCGTCGACGAGCGCGTCCTCGCGGAACGAGGCGTTGTCGACGGTCTCGGTGGTGACCGGGTGGAGGGCGAAGAACAGGCCCGCCACGATGGCGTAGCGGCGGTGGCCGCTCGGGCAGGAGGCGCCGCGCGAGCGCCATGACCAGCCAGGCGGCGCCGACGTGCCAGAGCAGGTTCTGTCGGCCTTGAACATCGCCGGGTGCATCGAGAGCGCGGCGTCGAGCATGTAGGTGAGCGTGCAGAACGGCCGCCAGGTCCCCTCGAGGCTGGCCGCGAAGTAGCGGGGCGACAGCAGCGTCGCGAGCGAGCCCGACTGGAGGAAGGGCTGGGCCCGCGCGATCACCAGCCCCTCGTCGTACGAGAAGTCGTTGCCGAGCGAGCGCGCGAACGCGGCGATCGCCACCGCCGCCACCATCGCGGCCGCGCCGCGCGGGGTCGCCCACCAGGGGGCGTCGACGGGCACGGGCGCCGCCGGGCGCCCCCTCTTCCTGGCCACGGCCGCATTCTACACGCGTGCGCGCGATCCCCGGGGAGGCCGCCGATGTAGAATCGAGGCCATGTGCGAGCTTCTGGGGATGGAGTGCAACGTCCCCACGGACATCGTGTTCTCGTTCACGGGGTTCGCGCTGCGCGGCGGGAAGACCGGGCCCGCACGCCGACGGCTGGGGGCTGGCGCTCTACGACGGCAAGTTCGCGCGCAGCTTCCTCGAGCCGACGCCGGCCTGCACCAGCCAGATGGCCGAGTTCATCCGCCGGAACCCGATCAAGACGCTGCTCGCGGTCGCGCACGTGCGCAAGAAGACCCGGGGCCGCGCCTCGCTGGAGAACACCCACCCGTTCAAGCGCGTGCTGTGGGGGCGCCACTGGGTGTTCGCCCACAACGGCACGCTGCCGCGGATCAAGGCAGCGGCGGCTGCGCCACGAGGCGCCGCTCGGCGAGACCGACAGCGAGCACGCCTTCTGCTGGATGCTCGAGCAGCTGCGCGCCGCCTTCCCGGGCGGCTACCCGAAGCAGCCGCGCCGGCTGTGGCGGGCGATCGCCGAGCTCGGCGGGCACGCTCGGCGCCGAGGGGAAGTTCAACTTCCTGCTCGCCGACGGCCGCCACCTCTACGCGCGCTGCGGGACCAAGCTCTGCTACATCGTCCGGCAGGCGCCGTTCGGACGGGCGACGCTGCGCGACGCCGAGATGGCGATCGACTTCTCGGCGGTGACGACCGCGCAAGCGACCGCGTCGCGGTGGTCGCGACCGAGCCGCTCACGCGCGACGAGCAGTGGCAGCACGGGGACGCCCGGCACGCTCGTGGGTCTTCAACCGGGGCGCGCTGCTCGCGACCCTGCCGAGCCGCGGCGCCCGCCTCGATCACGAGGTGCCGCTGCGGGGGGCCCGAACGCCGCGCGCCCGGAGTCGGCTCCCGGCGCGCGGCCTAGCCGACCCGGAGGCCGCCGCACGCGCGAGCGCGCCCGGCTCCGCCGGCCGGTGCTAGGCTGCCAGCGTCCATGAGCGACGCGCCCCCCTCCAAGCTCGACCGCCGGCGCTTCCTCAAGCGCGGCCTCGTCGGCGGCGGGCTGCTGGTCCTCGCCGGCACCCTCCCCTTCGCGCTCCGCTCGACGCTGCGCCGGCGGCCGCGCGGCGAGCTGCGCCTGCTCAGCGCCGACGAGTACGCGGTGTTCGCGGCGGCGGCGGCCCGGCTCGCGCCCGGCGACGGCGCCGGGCCGCGCTGGCCGACCGCCGAGGCGCTCGACTGCGCCGGCAAGATCGACGCGCTCATGGCGCGCGTGCACCCCGACGTGGGCAAGCGACTTCAAGCGCCTGCTGCGCCTCTTCGAGAGCAGCCTGCTCGGCGCGCGTCATCGCCGGCTCGCCGCGGCCGTTCACCCGCGCGACGCCCGGCGGAGCAGGACGCGCGCCTCGAGGCCTGGCGGCGCTCGCGCGTCGCGGTGCTGCGCAGCGGCTACCAGGCGCTCAAGCGGCTCGCCCACGCGACCTACTACTCGTCGCCCGAGGTCTACGCGCCTCATCGGCTACCCCGGGCCGCCCGTCGTGCCGGCGGTGCCCGGATGACGCCGCGCGCCCCGGGCGCATCATCCGCGGGCGCGGAGCTCCCCGATCTCGTCCGCCGCCGAGGTCGACTTCGTGGTCGTCGGCAGCGGCGCCGGGCGGCAGCGTGGCGGCGGCGGTGCTGGCGGCGGCGGGCGCCAAGGTCGCCGTCCTCGAGGAGGGCGGGCACTACACGCGCGCCGACTTCAACATGCAGGAGTCCTGGGCCTACCCGGCGCTCTACCAGGAGCACGGCAACCGCGCGACCGAGGACCTGGCGATCATGATCCTGCAGGGGCGCTCCGTCGGCGGCGGCACCACCGTCAACTGGACGTCGTCGTTCCGGACGCCCGCGCGCGACGCTCGCGCCTGTGGGCCGAGCGCCACGGCGTCCGCGGCCTCGACGCCGGCGACGCTCGACGCCGCACTTCGCGGCCGTCGAGGCGCGCCTCGACGTCGGCCCCGGCAACCCCGACGACGTCAACGCCAACAACCGCAAGCTGCTGGAGGGCGCCGCGCAAGCTCGGCTGGCAGCCCGAGCTCATCCGCCGCAGCGTCAAGGGCTGCGCGCGCCTCGGCTACTGCGGCATGGGCTGCCCGCTCGACGCCAAGCGGTCGTCGCGCACCACCTTCCTCGCCGACGCGATCGCCGCCGGCGCCGACGTCTACTCCGACTGCCGCGTGAAGCTGCTGCAGACCGATCGCGACCGCGCCCGCTCGGTCGCCGCCGAGGTGCTCGATCGCGAGACCGACCGCCCGCGCGGGCGCCTGGTCGTCCACGCGCGCCAGGGGATCGTGCTCGCGGGCGGGCGCCATCAACACGCCCGCGCTGCTGCTGCGCTCGAAGGCCGGCAGCGGCAGCGGCGTCGTCGGCAAGCGCACCTTCCTGCACCCGACGGTGCCGCTCGTCGCCTTCTACGATCAGCCGATCGAGGGCGTTCTACGGCGCCGCCCCAGTCGGTGTCCGTCCACCACTTCGCCGATCGCGGCGCGCGCGTCGGCTACTTCCTCGAGACCTCGCCCATCCACCCGATGCTGGGCGCCCTCGCCTTCCCGGGCTTCGGCGACAGCCACCGCCGGCTGGCCGAGCGCCTCCCCCACGTGCAGGCCACGATCGCGCTGCTCGTCGACGGCCACCACGACGACGAGGGGGGCGAGGTCGCGGTCAACGGCGACGGCCGCGATCCACCTCCGCTACCCGCTGCACGCCTCGCTGCACGAGGCGGCGAAGGACGCGCTCGCGAACATGGCCCGCCTCCAGCTCGCCGCCGGCGCGCGCGAGGTGATGACCCTGCACGAGACGCCGATCGTCATCCGCAGCGAGGCCGACATCGCGCGCATCGCCGACGCCCCCTTCGGCCCCAACCGCCACACGATGTTCTCCGCCCACCAGATGGGCGGCTGCCCGATGGGCGAGCGATCCGCGCCGCTCGGTCGTGGACGCGCGCGGCCGCCACCACGAGATCGACAACCTCTGGATCGCCGACGGCTCGGTCTTCCCGACCTCGCTCGGCGTGAACCCCCAGATCTCCGTCTACGCCCACGCCCGCCTGTTCGCGACCGAGATCGCAAAGAGCGCGACCGGAAGCTAGGCCTTCGCCCTCGCCGCGGCGGCGAGCTCGAAGCAGCGCAGCCGGGCCCGGTGGTCGTGGATCTGCGAGGTCAGGATCAGCTCGTCGGCGCCGGTGCGGGCGACGAGCTCCTGCGAGCCGAGCGCGCACCGTGTCGGGCGCGCCGACGGCCGCGCAGGCCAGGACGTCGTCGAGCATCGCGGCGTGCTGGGGCGTCAGGCTGCTGCGGCGAAGCCGTCGACCGGGCGGCGGCAGCGCGGGTCGGGCGGCCGCGGCGCAGGTTGACGAACGCCTGCTGAACGAGGTCAGCAGCAGGTCGGGCCTCGTCGTCGGTCTCGGCGGCGACGACGTTGACGCCCGAGCATGAGGTGGGGGCGAGCGTGGCGGGTCCGAGGGCGGAAGCCGCGGCGGTAGACGTCGATCGCCTCCATCAGCAGGCCGGGCGCGAAGTGCGAGGCGAAGGCGTAGGGAAGGCCGAGGGCGCCGGCGAGCTCGGCGCCGAACAGGCTCGACCCGAGGATCCAGACCTCGACACGTCCGCGCCGGCGCCCGGGAATGGCCCGCACCCGCTGACCCGGCTCCGGCGGGCGGAAGTAGCCCAGCAGCTCGACGACGTCGTCGGGGAAGCGATCGACGTCGCCGACGAGCGTGCGGCGGAGCGCGTGGGCGGTGAGCTGCGTCGGTCCCGGGCGCGCGGCCGAGCCCGAGATCGATCCGCCCGGGGTAGAGCGCGTCGAGCGTGCCGAACTGCTCGGCGATGACCAGCGGCGCGTGGTTCGGGAGCATGATCCCGCCCGCGCCGACCCGGATCGTCGAGGTGCCGGCGGCGACGTGGGCGATCGCGACCGAGGTCGCGGCGCTGGCGATGCCGGGCATGTTGTGGTGCTCCGCGAGCCAGAAGCGGCGGTAGCCCCAGCGCTCCGCGTGGCGCGCGAGATCGAGCGGAGTTGCGAGAGCGCCTGCGCGGCGTCGCCCCCCTCGACGATGGGCGCGAGATCGAGGACGGAGAACGGGATCACGGAAGCTTGAACATGACCTTCGCCGTCCGGGATGCAAGATGAAGCTTCGTCAGTCCGAGCGGCTCGCGGGTAGACTCCCGCGCCCATGTCGCTCGCCTCTCCCTGCGTCGGCTGACGCTGGCCATGCCGACTCCCGAGCCCGCCCAGATCGAGGCGCTGGTCGCGCGCATCCGCAAGCGCTGCCGGCCCGGGCTGTGGTCGCAGGGGATGGCGCTGGCGCGGGCGGGCGCCGTCGTGATCGAGTCGACGCGACGCGGACGAGATGCTGCTGCGGGTGCGGGCGCCGGGGCGGGTCGTCCCCCCGACGGTGGTGCTCTACCCGGCGGGGGACGAGTGGGAGTGCGACTGCCCGTCGCGGGTCAACCCCTGCGAGCACGTCGCGGCGGCGGCGATCGCGCTCGGCCCCCAGGAGACGGGGAGCCGGCCCGCGCCGCTGCCCGCCGCGGAGTGGGCGCACGTCGGCTACCGGTTCACGCGGGGCGAGGGGGAGCTGCGCCTCGCCCGGGCGCTGGTCGCGCCGGACGGCACGGAGACGCCGCTCGTCGGCCCGCTCACCGCGCTCCTGGCCGATCCGGCCAGGGCGGCGCGCGTGCAGGTCGAGGAGGCCGACCTGCACGTCGATCGGCTCCTCGCGCTCGGACCGGCGGCGGGGCGCGGGGTGCTGCCGCCGACCCGCCTCGAAGGCGTGCTCCGGATCCTGGCGGGCGCGAAGCGGGTCACGCTCGACGGCCGACCAGGTGGCGATCTCCGAGGAGGAGGTGCTGCCGCTGGCGACGCTGGTCGACGCCACCGGACCGGGGGGCGCGCCCGAGGTGCGCCTCACCATCACCGCCGATCCCCGGGTGCGGGCCACCGTCTGCCCGGGGGTGGCGCTGCTGGAGGACGAGGGGCGCGCGACGCTCCACCGCCTCGGCGAGACGGAGCTGACCGGCCTCTGGCTGCAGAACCTCCCCGTGCGGCGCACCTTCGCCGCCGCCGAGCTCGGGGCAGCTCGTCACCGAGGTGCTGCCCGATCTGGCGCGGCGAACGGTGATGGACGTGCGCAGCCGCCGCCTGCCGCCGGTGACGCGCGAGCTCGCGCCGCGGATCGTGCTCGACCTCGATCAGGTGGGCGCGGGCCTGAGCGTGTTCCCGACGCTGGTCTACGGATCGCCGCCCGTCGCGCGCGTCGACGGGGCCAGGCTGGTCTACCTGCGAGGCCCCGTTCCGATCCGAGACGAGGCCGCCGAGCGGCGGGCGGTCGAGCGGCTGCGCGCCGAGCTGGACCTGCTGCCCGGCCGGCGCACCAACTACGACGCCCCCGACGCGCCCCGCTTCGTCGAGAAGCTGAAGCGCTGGCGCGGCGATCTGTCGGGCGCGGGCGCCGCGGATCGTCGAAGCCGGCGGTCAAGCTGATCCCTCGCCTGCAGGTGACGACCGGCGACGACGGCGCGGTGCGCTTCGATCTCTCCTTCGTCGCGGGCGAGTGCGACGGCGCGGGCTCGCGGCGCCGTCGACGCCGAGGCGGTCGTGCGCGCCTGGCAGGAGGGCCTCGGCATCGTCCCGCTCGTCGACGGCGGGTGGGCGTCGCTGCCCGTCGGCTGGCTGCAGAAGCACGGACAGCGCGTCGCCGATCTGCTCGCCGCGCGCGAGGCCGACGGGCGCCTCGCCCGCCATTCGCTCCCCGCGCTGGCGCGCGCTGTGCGCCGATCTCGATCACCCGCCGCCGCCCGGTCTCGATCGCCTGGCGCCGCTCGTCGACGGGCTTCGAGCGGATCCCCGAGGCGCCGCTGCCCGCCGATCTGACCGCCACCGCTGCGCGCCTACCAGCGGCAGGGGGCGAGCTGGCTCGCCTTCCTCGCCAGCGCCGGTCTCGGCGGCGTGCTCGCCGACGACATGGGGCTCGGCAAGACGCTGGAGGCGATGTGCGCGTTCGCCGTCGGGGAGCGGACCCTGGTGGTCGCCCCCACCAGCGTGCTGTTCAACTGGCAGGCCGAGCTCCGCCGCTTTCGCCCCGGGCTGCGCGTCGCCCTCTACCACGGGCCCACCCGCGCCCTCGACGACATCGGCCGACGTGACCCTCACGAGCTACGCGCTCCTCCGCCTCGACGCGCCGGGCCCTCGGCGCCGTCGCCTGGCGGACGGTGGTGCTCGACGAGGCGCAGGCGATCAAGAACCCCGACAGCCAGACGGCGCGCGCCGCCTACGCGCTGCCGGGCGCGTTCCGACTCGCGCTCACCGGCACCCCCGTCGAGAACCGCCTCGAGGAGCTCTGGAGCCTGATGCACTTCACGAACCGGGGCCTCCTCGGCGGTCGGGGCGACTTCGCCGATCGCTACGCCCGCCCCGTCGCCGACGGTCAGCCCGGCGCCGCCGAGGCGCTGCGCAGCCGGGTGCGGCCCTTTCTCCTGCGCCGCCTCAAGGAAGACGTGGCGCCCGAGCTCCCGCCGCGCACCGACGCCCTCCTGCGCGTGGAGCTCTCCGACGGCGAGCGGGCCGTCTACGACGCCGTCCGCGCCGCCACCCAGAAGGACGTCCTCGCCCTCCTCGACGACGGCAAGGGGATCATGAAGGCGCTCGAGGCGCTGCTCCGCCTGCGCCAGGCCGCCTGCCACCCCGCGCTGGTGCCCGGGCAGACCGCCGCCACGTCCTCGAAGGTCGAGGCCCTGCTGGAGGCGCTCGAGACCGCCGTCGCCGAGGACCACAAGGCCCTGGTGTTCTCGCAGTGGACCAGCCTCCTCGATCTCGATCGAGCCCGCCCTCGAGCGCGCCGAGATCCCCTTCCTGCGCCTCGACGGCAGCACCCGCGATCGCGAGGGGGTGGTGAACCGCTTTCAGGGCGCCGGGGGGCCCGCCCGTGATGCTGGTGTCGCTGAAGGCCGGCGGCAGCGGCCTCAACCTGACCGCCGCCGATCACGTCTTCCTGTGCGATCCCTGGTGGAACCCCGCCGTCGAAGCCCAGGCCGCCGACCGCACCCACCGCATCGGCCAGACCCGCCCCGTGTTCATCTACCGGCTGGTCGCGGCCGCCACCGTCGAGGAGCGCATCCTCGCCCTGCAGGACGCCAAGCGCGCGTTGATGGACGCCGCGCTCGGCGCGGGCGAAGCGGAGGCGGCGAGCGGCCTCACCCGGGCGGACTTGCTCGCGCTGCTGGCGTAGTCGGGCTCGTCGACGACCTCGGTCGTGAGCCTAGGGGAGCTGCGCCTCGACGAAGTCCTGGATGGCCGCCCGGTACGCGTCGAGACCCATCTTCTCGGGGACGTCGTCGTGATCCGGCGCCGGGCACCTTGATGAGCGTGGGTCAGGCCCTCGTGCGCGGCGAACAGCTCGTCGGAGTAGCGCGGGTCGACGTACAGATCCGCCGTGCCGTGGAACAGAAGATACGGGGCCGTGATCGAGCGGATCTTGGCCAGGTTGTCCCAGGAGCTGTTGGACACGAACGACGACGGGAAGTCGACGTAGGTCGCGTCGTTCACGAACGACGCGACCGAGGCGAAGGCCGACTCGGTGATGAGGACCGCCGGTGGGCCGGGTGGCGCCGGAGGCCGTCACCTTCTGGAAGGCGAGATCGATCGCCAGCCCCGAGCCGAGCGATCGCCCGTAGAAGACGAGGTGGTTTGCGACGACGCCGTCGTGGGCGAGAACGGCCTGGAGGATGGCGCGCTCGTCGATCTGCAGGCCGGCCTCGGTGGGCGTGCCCGTCGACTTCCCGTACCCGCGCGGATCGACCAGGACCAGGTTGTAGCCGAGCGGGTAGAGGTACTCGAGCCGCTGCCAGCTGGTGCCGAGGTTGCTGCTCTGGCCGTGAAAGTAGATGACGGTGATGTCCGGGCGCCGCCCCGAGGACGGGATGAAGACGCCGTCGAGCGCCATGCCGTCGGGGGTGCGTCACCGGCAGGGGCTCCGGCTCGGGATGATCGCGAACGAAAGGTTGTATCCGCCGGGCGGCGCCTTCAGCGGGTCGTAGAAGAACCCGTCGAGCGAGGGCGGCGTACAAGCGGCCGCGGCGAGCAGGACGAGAGGCCATGCCCTCACGGCGCCGCCTCCGTGTAGAACGTGACGCCGAGAAGAACCGCGAGGTAGCCGCGGCTCCACGGGGACAGCCAGGTCGGCGCGGTGGGCGCGACGTCGTAGTACGGCGCCATCCATTTCCCCTCGAGCGTGAAGCCGACGCGGCCGGCGCGCAACTGGACGCCGACGAGCGGGCCGGCGAGCAGCCGGGTGTTCGCGCCGAAGCCGAGCACGCCGTCCGCCGCCCAGGTAGACGACGTGGCGGTGGTGGATGAGCCAGGCGGCGGTCAGCGCCAGCTCCGGGTACACGCGCAGCGCCGAGAAGTCGGTGACGACGTGGGCGGAGCCGGCGGCGGTCAGCGTCGGCACGGCGCCGGCGTCGCGGACGATCGGGTGATAGGCGAGCCCCGGCTCGAGGTGCAGATCGCCGTAGATCCCGGCGGTCACGTCGCGCGTTCGCGAACACGTCGAGATCGTCGCGCGTCCCGTAGGCCTCGCCCACCACCAGGATCGGCGACGCGATGTCGAGGCCGGAGACCTGCACGAGCGGGCCGCCCACCGAGGCGCTGAAGGCCGCGTTGCTCCGCCCGAGCGGGCGCACCGGGACGGGTCGTCGCGCACGGAGGCCTGCCGCGGCGAGGAGCGCGAGGAGCGCGACGGACCGGGCGAGCACCGGCGCATGATAGCGGTATCCTGCGCGGGTGACCCTCGAAATCCGAGACGACGTGCCGCTCGCGCCGCTCACGACGCTGGAGCTCGGCGGCCGCGCCCGCCACCTCGCCCTCGCGCGCGACGACGACGCGATCGTCGAGGCCCTGCGCTGGGCCGACGCGCGCAAGCTGCCGGTGCTGCTCCTGGGCGGCGGCTCGAACCTGGTCGTCGCCGACGCGGGCTTCCCCGGTCTCGTCGTCCAGGTCGCGTCGCGCGGGCGCCGCTTCGAACCGGCGGGCGGCGAGGTCGCGCTGACCGCCGCCGCCGGTGAGCCCTGGGATGCCGCTCGTCGCCGACACCGTCGCGGCGTGAGCTCGCCGGCCTCGAATGTCTCTCCGGCATCCCTGGACTGGTGGGCGCGACGCCGATCCAGAACGTGGGCGCCTACGGCCAGGAGGTCGCCGAGACCATCCGCGCCGTGCGCGTCGTCGAGCGCGGCTCCTGGCGCATTCCGCGACCTCGCCCCCGCGGACTGCGGCTTCTCCTACCGCGACAGCGCCTTCAAGCGCGACCCGGTCGATTCGCGGTCCTCGCCGTCACCTTCGCGCTCCGTCCCGGCGGCGCGCCCTGCCTGCGCTACCGCGAGCTCGCCGGCGCGCTCGCCGACGCGGGACCGGCCGACGCTGGCGGACGCGCGGCAGCGCGGTGCTCGCCCTGCGCCGCACCAAATCGATGGTGCTCGCGCCCGACGACCCGAACCGTCGCAGCGTCGGATCCTTCTTCACCAACCCGGTGCTGCCCGACGCCGAGGCGGCGGCCGTCGTCGGCGCGCGCGGTCGCCGCGGGCGCCGCCGCGACCCCGGATGACATGCCGCGCTGGCCCGGCCCCGCGGGCACGGTCAAGCTGTCCGCGGGCTGGCTCGTCGAGCGGGCCGGCATCCCGAAGGGACTCCGCCGCGGCGCCGTGGGCGTTTCGTCCGCCCACGCGCTGGCGCTGGTCCACCACGGCGGCGGCACGACCGCCGGGCTGATCGCGCTCGCGCGTCGAGGTTCGCGATGCAGTGCGCCTGCGATTCGGTGTGACATTGACCCCGGAACCCACCCTGATCGGCGTCGCGTGGGACGCGACGGAAAACTGATGCCGCCGACCCCGCGTCCGGCGAGAACAGCCGCCGAACGAGCGGGGTTCGGGCCAGCCGTGACTGGAACGATGTATGCTCTTTCCCGCTCGAAGATGGGGGCCCCAACGAAGCTGGTCGTGCTCGCCTGCGTCGGGTTCTTGACGGCCTGCGCGGGCGCGAACTCCTCGGGGGGGACTGGCGTCGACTCGGGAGGCAGCGGTAGTGGGGCGGCCACAGGCACCGCGGGGACCACGGGCGCCGCGGGGACCGATGGCTCCACGGGCATCGGGGGGAGCTCCGCCAGTGCGGGGGTCTCCGGCAACGCGGGGGTCTCCGGCGGCGCAGGGACCACGGGCAGCGCAGGGGTCTCGGGCGGCGGCGCGGGGGTCTCCGGCGGTGCGGGCACCACGGGGACCACCGGCACCGGCGGGAACTCGGGCAGCGCGGGCGCCAACGGCAGCGCGGGCGCCAACGGCAGCGGGGGCACCAACGGCATCGGGGGCACCACCGGCCGCGGGGGCAGCACCGGCACCGCGGGCAGCACCGGCAGCGGAGGCACCAACGGCAGCGGGGGCAGCAACGGCCGTGGGGGCAGCACAGGCACCGGGGGCCGCGCGGGCGCCACGGGCGCAGGCGGCCGCGGCGGGGGCTCGGGCGCGGCCGGAGCGACCGGTACCGCAGGAACGACCGGCGCGGCAGGAGCGACCGGCGCGGGGGGAGCGACCGGCGCAGCGGGAACGACCGGCGCGGCGGGCAGCGGCACGACGGGCAGCGGTGGAGCCGGCGGCGGCAGCCCGGCCGTCTGCGGGGGCGTCGCCGGCACGCTATGCCCCTTGGGGACCCAGTTCTGCGAGCTAGCCGACCGGCGTCTGCAACACGATCCCGGATGCCTCCGGTAAGTGTGCGTTGGTGACGACCACCTGCCCGGGGACCAGCAACCCCGTCTGCGGCTGCGACGGAATTGCCTACCTCAACGACTGCGAGCGACAGGCGGCCGCTGTCTCCAAGCTCAAGGACGGGCTCTGCGACGGCACGGCCGCGTCGGCGTCGCTCGCCGCGTCGGCGTCGCTCGCCGCGCCGGCACCCCTGGCCGCGGCCGCGCCGCCGGACTGAGAGGGCGCAGCGCTCGATCGGCTCTGTTGCCGACCGCCCGTCGGTCGTGAAACACTGAGCGCACCACCCATGCGTCGTTCCTTCCTGCTCCTCGTCGTCACGCTCTGCCTCTCCATCGTCGGCTTCGGCTGGACACAACCGGCCGCGGCCGCGACCCCAGGCGTCCACGCCGTTCAGGGGCGGAGCCGCAAGAAGCCCCACCGGGGCGGCAAGAGCCATCGCAGGTCGACCCCGAAGGCGAAATCGCCGGCCGCCAAGAAGAACGACCGCGGCTTCGAGCTCTGACGCTAAGGGATCGGGTTCTTGATCCAGCGGTCGACGACGTCGAGCTCCCAGTCGTTGAGCTTCGGCGCCGGGGCCGGTGGCATCGTCGAGCGGATGTAGCTGCCGAGCAAGGCTGCGCAGTAGTTCGCGCCGCGCCTGCACGTTGCCGGCGCCGCCACGCTCCCGTCGGGGATCGTGCAGTCGCCCACGTCTTCGTAGGCGTTGAGGTGACAGGTCGTCGGGGACCTTCGAGTCGTAGCCCTTCGGGCGGTGTTCCGAGCGGGTAGACCGCGGGATCGCCCTGCAGGCCGCCGTCCGGACCGCCGCCGTGACAGCGCACGCAGTGGGCGAGGAAGATCGGCTGGACGTCGGTCGCGAACGATGGCGTCGCCGGCGTCGCGTTCGTACAGCCCCCCAGGCCGGCCAGCGTCACGACGGACGCCAGCGTCACGAGCGCGAGGGTCTTCGCCATGGTCGTCATAGATAGTAGTGCAACTGGCCCATGAGGAGCGACGCCGCGGTGCTGCCGGGGACGCCCGAGCCGACCATCTGGTAACGGCCGTAGAGCACGACCTCGAAGTGAGCCCACGGGAAGAAGTTTACCTCCAGGTCGAAGGCGTTGCGCCCGGTCCCCTTGACCGACAGGTCTTCCTGGAAGCGCTCGTAGGCGAGGCCCGCCATGAGCCCCCGGATCGGGAAGAACGGTGGCGCCGAGGTAGGAGACGAACTGGTTCTCGGCGGCCGGCGTGGCGCTGACGATCTGTCGGATGAAGTCGGCCTCGCCGAGGAACAGCACCTTGGCCGGCTCGATCCAAAGCTTGCCGACCGCGCCCCCCTGGTAGCGGGCGACCTCCTTGCCGAAGCCGATCCGGGACTGGGCCCCGAGCGCCGCCATCTTCGCCAGCCGCTTCTCGAAGTAGACCGCGCCGCCCGATTCGCGCGTGCCGACGGACTGCAGCGGGTCCGGGAAGCTGGAGGGGGGCGGCGTGAAGGCGGTCGCGTGCAGCTCCCATTCGTCGGCGACGACGCCGCCCGAGACGTTGTAGGTCTCGTCGTAGAGGTTGTAGCCGGTGTAGCGGCGAATGTAGAGGATGTGCTCGACGAAGCGGAGGCCGTAGGGGGCGTAGAAGCGGCCGATGCGGGCGTACGGACCGGTCGCGCTCGGGCGCCACATGAAGTAGTGCTCGCGCGAGATGAAGCGGTCGGGGATGGTGGAGAGACGCGCGCCGGGCGCGGGGTCGGCCGGCCGCACCTCGCCGCGCGCGCCCCCCGCGAGGTAGAGCGAGAAGGCGTCGCCGAAGGCGAAGCGCGCGTAGAGATCGCCCTGCATCGGGAACCAGGCCGCCTGGGCGCCCTGCGGGCTGCCGTCGTCGGTGCGGGTGGCGGCCAGGCGGAGATCGAGTGCCGAGCGCCATCCAGGACGGCGGCGTCCACAGGCCGTGCAGAAAGGCGCCGTCGCCGCCGAGGCTGAGCGTGTCGCCGCTCTCGTCGCGCCCCCAGGAGGTGATGAGCCCGCCGCCGGCCGGCGAGTAGTGGCACTGGCTGCACCGGTTGGTCCCGGAGCTGAACTGGAACTGCGGGTAGGCCTGCGCCGTGCCGCCGAACGCCGACCGAGAGCAGCAAGAGGGCGAGCGCCGGAAGCAGGAGTCGTCGCATGGTCGTGTTGGGACCATCAGTCGTTCGTGGCGCCGTCGGTGATCCACCGTCCGATGAGCATCGATGTCGACCTCCGGCAGCGGGACGTCGGGCGGCATCCGGATCGAGCCCTGCGCGTGCATCAGCGCCATCACCGTCGACAGATCGGGATTGCTCGGGATGACGAAGTGCCGCTCGAGGAGCACCTTGTAGCCGATGTCGCGCGCGCTCAGATCGACGCCCGCCCGCTGCGCGACCGCCGAGTGACAGCTCACCGTCGCGCAGCCCGGCTCGGTGATCGTCGCCGAGATGAACGACCACTTCGCGGGACGGTTGTCCGTCGTGCTGCCGCACCCGCCGACGGCCGCGACGACGGCGAGCAGCGCCGCCGAAGGACAGCCGGGCGAAGGACAGACCAAGGGTCAGGGACGGGGTCCTGGCCGGAGGCATCGGCGGATTATGCATCAAGGACGATCGGGCTCAACTTCGATCGACGATCAACCAAAGTGTCGGGACCCCCTCCTCGTAGCGCAGATTTTCGCCGTTTGCACGGATCTCGACGTGCAATTTTCCGCCGGCGTGCCCGACGGCTCCCGCGAGCGTGATCTCCCCCCCGGGCGACGGCCATTCCACGTGCGCAAGTCTTGCGCTCCCAGCAGAAGAGCTCGACGGTGGTTCCGGAAACGGCGGTGCCCACGGACTCCGCGCGCATCGAGACACGGTAGCGTCCCGGCGGGAGGTCCAGGTCGGTCGCCGACGCGACGGTGGGCGATGACAGACCGAAGGCCGAACCCGTCCCACACCCCGCGCACCGGCGACGGCCCCTGCCCCGCCGCGGGCGCGGTCGGGAGGAAGGCGCAGACCCGCTTGGCGCCACCGACGGTGCAGACGCAGGCCGCCCAGCGGTGGCGATCCCGGAGCCGCGCGCCGGCGCCGACCAGACGGGGCCAGCCGAGGAACACCAGCGCGACGGCGAGCAGGCCGACGACCGCCTCGAACGGCAGCCTCGGGCGGCGGTGTCGATCGATCGCCCGGCGGGCGAGATCGTGCACCGCCTCCCCGACCCAGACCAGGCCCGCGCCCGCGAACGGCATCAGCAGCGCCACGATCGCGAGGTGGTAGCGGGCCTCCGCGAAGAACAGCGTGTAGAGCGACGATCAGCGCGAGCGGCAGCGGCAGCAGCGACAGCGCGACCCAGTTGCGGCGCGCCACCGCCGCGACCACGCCGAGCACGATGGCGCCGACCAGCAGGTACCAGAACCCGTCGACCAGCTGCTCGACGACCGGCGCGGTGGACGGAGAACCAGCGCAGCGACGGGGCGGCCCTCGGGCAGCACGCTCTGGCGGTAGAGCGGCCAGTAGAGCAACGGCCGCTCGGTGGTCAGGAGCCGGTCGGCCTTGGCGACGAGCAGGCCGGCCGCGTACGCGGGCTCGAGCCGGGTCCAGTCCTTCGCGAGCGCGAACGCCGCGCGATCCGCGGCCGGATGCGGCGGCGCGAACAGCTTGTAGCCCGGTCCCCTCGGCGAACAGCCGGTTGAGCGAGCGGCTGTACCTCCCCTCGGAGTTCGGGTTCGCCCCGACGAGCGCGGTGTGGCCGCCGTGGCTGTCGGTGAAGGACAGCTCGCCGTTGACGCGGCGGTTGCGCACCCCCCAGGGGAGCAGCACCAGGAACGCCACCAGACCGGCCGCGACCGTGCGCGTGAACGCGTGGATCCAGAGCGCGCCCCGCGCGCGAAAATGGAACGCCGCCAGGGCCGCCAGCGGCAGCGCCACCGCGCGGACGTAGGCGGCCAGGCCCAGCACGAAGCCGAACAGCACGGGGCGCGCCCAGCGGTCGCTCCGGCGGCGTTGCGCACGAGCAGCCAGACCGCCGTCGCGAGCAACGCCGCCGCCGGCATGTCGGTCCCCGTGACGCTCGAGACCGCGATCCCGGCCGGCCACAGCGCGCAGGCGAGGCCCGCCGCGATCGCCGCCGCCCGCCCGAACACGGCGCGCGCGGTGCCGTAGACCGCCGCCGTCGTGAGCCCCCCGGACGCGACGCCGATCATCTTGATCGCGAGCAGCCCGCCGCCGAGCGCGTCGACCGCCGCCACCAGGTAGACGTACCCCGGCATGTAGATGAACTCCGGATCGAGCGCGCGGTGCTCGACCAGATAGCGCGCCGACTCCACGTACATCGCGAAGTCGCCGACCGGCCGGGTGGGCACGAGCCGCACCCAGACGAGCCGCACCACGACGGCGAGAAGGGTGACGAGGATCCCCACGGAGGCCCTATTACGCCGGCAGTCCGTCGCGACCGCAAGCGCCGTTGCTGGCCCGCGGCCCGGTCAGCGCGCGGGCGCTCGACGAGTCGCCAGCGGCCGAAGCGGATGGCGTCGGCGGGCCAGTCCGGAAGGCGGCTCGGCCAGCCGCCCTCGCCGTCGTAGCCGATCAAGAAGCGAGCGCCGGTCGCCCGCACGGTCTCGCGCACGGTCGCCTGCGGTTCGCGCGTGACGATGAGGGTGATGGATTCGGTCCAGGGGATGCCTCGCCGCGTGGGCGATGCCGATCTCGGCGAACGCGTGCGGCTCGATCATCACGGGCGCGCCTGGCGGGCGGTGGGCACGCAGGTACGCGGCGACCGCGCGATCCTCGCCGTCGAGGCGGGTGAGCGCCCCCATCGATTCGGCGCCGGCCCAGATGCGCTCGCGACCCACGGTGGCGACGAGCCACACCGCGATCGAGAACAGCGCCGCCGCCGCGAAGCACGCGACGCGAAACGCGCGGGCGCGCGCCAGCGGGACGGCGCTCGCCGCCAGCGGAAGCAGCAGAGCTCCGGGGACCAGCCCGAACCGCGCCAGCGGCTCGAAGCTCTGCAGGACGAGCCCGCGGGCGAGGTAGATCGCGGGGGGCCCGAGGGCCGCCACCACGCAGAGCCGCATCGGCATCGACAGCGCGCGCCAACCACGCCCGAACGCCACCCCGGCCAGCACCGCTCCCGGGAGGCGTCATCGCCGCGACGAACGCCAGCGACCAGACCCCGAGCTGGCGCAGCCGCCCGAGGACCACGCCGTAACGGGCGACCGCCGTCGCCGCCAGGCCCGCGTGATCCGCCTCGATGTAGTGGGCGAAGAACAGCGGATCGCCGCCGGCCAGGGCCCCCCACGCCAGCCAGGCGACCGGGAGGAGGGCCGCCGCGAGCGAGAACGTGACCAGACCGGGCGCGACGGCCTTGCGGCGTCCGGGCGACAGCCACCAGGCGGCCACGACCATCAGCGGCAGAGCCAGCCAGGCGTCGTAGCGGGTGACCGCCGCGAGCGACGCGAGCAGCCCGGAGACGGCGAACGTCCGGAGGCGCCCGCTTTCGAGCGCCGAGAGCAAGCGCTCGAGCGCGCCGACCCAGAGCAGGAGGTAGAGCGCCTCGCTGGCGGCGGTCGTCGAGGCCTGCAGGTGCAGCGGCGACACCGCGAGCATGAACGCGGCCAGCTCCGCGTGCGCCTGCCCGACCAGGCGCCGGGCGAAGGCCAGGAACGGGAAGAACACCGCGATGCCCGCCAGAAACGACAGGTACCGGGTCGAGCGCGGCGCGAACCGATCGAGCGCGACGAACGGCCGCATCAGCGACGTGTGCAGCGGCCCGAACTGACAGTAGGTGCGCGGGACGGCCGCGCTCGCCGGCTCGAGCACCATCCGCTCGGCGATGAGCGCGCGCATGGACGCGTCGCCGTGCTTGTTCTCGGCGAACGGGAACAGCGCCGCCCGCAGGGCGATGGCGAGCGCGAAGGTCAGCCACACGCGGCGCGACACGCCACTACCGCCGGGGGAGCGCGGCCTGGACGCGCGGGAGGGCGGCGTCGATCTCCGCGAGCGACACCGCGCCGACGGAGATCCGGAACCAGCCGCTGTCCTCGCGCAGGCCGAAGGCCTGGAACGGAACCACCGCGAAGCCGGCCCGCTCGAGCAGCAGCCGGCGCGTCGCCTCGTTGGTCTGCCCCGGGATCGCGAACCGCACCGACAGATAGATCGCCCCCTGGGGCGCGATCACCTCGACCGCGGTGCCGGCGGCGCGCATCGCCGCGAACCCCGCCGCCAGCCGGTCGAGCCGTTCCTGGACCCGGGCCCGCTGGGACACGAGGTACGTCGTGACCGCGGCCTCGTCGTCGAGCAGCGCCGCCATCGCCACCTGCTCCGGACGCGGCGCCCAGGCGCCCACGTGCCCGAGGATGTCGGCCATGCGCTGGCGCGCCGCCGGCGGCATCACCGCCCAGCCCACGCGCAGCCCGGTGGCGGCGAAGCTCTTCGACGCCGCGTCGAGGATGATCGTGTACGGCGTGACGTCCGCGCAGACCTCCGGCGGGGTGACGTGCTTCGCGCCCCCGAACACGAGCTGCCAGTAGACCTGGTCGTAGCAGAGCCACAGCGCCTTCGCCTCGTCGCCGCCCGCGCGCGCGCGCCGCCGGTTCTCCTCGACGATCATCTCGCAGATCCGTTGCAGGACCTGGGGGTCGATGACCGTCCCCGTCGGGTTGAGCGGCGAGTTGATGAGCAGCAGGCGGGCGTAGCCGAGGTGGGGCCGCAGCTCGTCGGGCGTGGGGAAGAAGTTGGCGTCGGGGCGCACCGGGATCTCGATCGCCCGGACGCCGCACAGATACGAGTAGTGGTTGTTGTTCCAGGACGGGACCGGGTAGACCGCCACGTCGCCCGGGTCGAGCACCGTCCGGTACGACCCGTACAGCAGCGGGCGCGCGCCGCCGGTGATCAGCACCGACTCGACCGGGTACGGAAGGCCCAGGTGCTTGCCGTAGTAGCGGGCGACCGCCTCGCGCAGCGCGAGCACGCCGTCGGACGGCGGGTAGTTGGTCTGCCCGTCCGCGAGCGCCTTCCGCATCCCGTCGAGGAGCGCGGCCGGCGCGGGGAACTGCGCGGGATCGAAGTCGCCGACCGTGAGGTTGCAGATCTCCGCCCCCTTGGCCTTGAGCGCCCGGATCTCGGCGGCGATGCGCAGGATCTCGGAGCCGACCACGCCGCGCGCGAGATCGGACAGCGACGCGTCGACGCGCGCCGGATCGCCCAGCTTGCCGGTCAGGTCCATCAGGCGAACATCTTATGCGACGCGGGGCGGATCCAGTACCGTCTAGGGCCCGATCGCGTCGGAGCGCGCCTTGGCCGGCAGCGTCCCCACCATCGGCGTCAGGTCCGAGCCGGCCCAGGGCCAGGCGCTCCCCGCCGGCCACCAGGCCGGCTTCGCCGACAGGTAGAGCGACGCCGGCAGCGTCCGCGCGGCGATCGACGGGTTCCAGACCACGCCCGCGCGTGACCGTGTCGTAGTTGCCGTGCCACCACAGGCTCGTGTAGGCGACGTCGGCCATGCCGGCGCCGTTGTGGTTGGCGTTGTCGCCGAGCTCGAAGATCGACGCGCTGTCGGGGCCGGTGCCGACGTACGGTCGTGCTCACCGGCGCCGTGCCGAGATCGGTCGCCGCCGCGCTCCCGAGCACGTTGCCGACGACGGTCATGTCGATGTCCCCGGCGTCGAACTGCAGCGCGGTGATGTTCCCGGTCTGCGCGCCGGTCGACGCCGTAGACGGCGGGCGGCGCGAACTGGCTCGAGGCGTAGTTGCGGAAGTAGGTCAGGTAGCCGGCGTTGCCGTGGGTGATCGTCGCGCCCATGTGCGGCGCGTAGTTCCCCTCCATGAGCTCCATGTGCGGGAACGAGCAGTGGGTGTCGATGTTGACCTCCTGCCAGGCCGCCGGCGTCGCCCAGGAGTTGTCGGCGTAGTTGTAGCCGATGACGTTGCCGCCGCCCGACACGTTGAACAGGATCGGCTTGTTCATGTAGCGGGCGATGTTGTTCTCGACGAGGTTGTCGGCGGCGCCGCAGCGGAGCACGATGCCGTAGCAGTCGGCGCCGAAGCCGTAGTTGGCCGAGTGGTGGAAGTAGCTGTCGCGCACCACGGAGCGGTAGGTGCCGGTCAGCGACACGTGCATGCCGCCGATGGTGCCGTCGGTCTGCACGTCCTTGACCCAGCAGTAGGCGGCGTTCGAGATGTCGATGCCGCCCGCCATCTGGCCGTCGTAGCCGGGGTTGGTGCCGCCCTGGAGCGCGACGCTCTCGATCCCCGCCCAGCGGATGATCGGCCCGGTTGACCTTGGCGATCTGCGCGAGGTGCGGCGCTCGCCGACCGGAACGTCCAGTGCAGCGGCGAGCTCAGCGTCAGCGTGCCGGCGGCCGGCGTCGACCGACGCGATCTCGACCCGCTCGCTGACCGAGCGCTTGTCGACGCGCTTGAAGTACTGGCAGTCGCCCTCCTGCACGACCGCGTCGTCCACCTCGTCGACGAGCGCGAGATCGCCGGCCGCGAAGCTTGCTCGCGCTCGACGCCGACGTGGACGGTCGTCGATCTCCTTGACCGCGTCCTCGGTCAGCGCGACGCGCGGTGCCGTGGTCGCTGGCGTAGCAGGCCTGGTCCTGGCTGGTCCCGATCGCGAGCACCGAGCTGCCGCCGGTCTTGACGATCGTCGTGCCGCCCGCCGCCGCCCCCTGCGAGCCGGCGCCGCGCAGCACCACCCCCTTGGTCAGCGTGACCGTCGACGAGACCGTGTACGTGCCGGCGGCGAGCTTGACCACCTGGCCCTCGGGGCAGGCGTCGATCGCGGCGTTGAGGTCGGCGCCCGGGCGCCGGGCTCGCGCAGACGGTGGTCCGCACCGGCAGCCCGTCGGCGCCGAGCGGCAGGTGGAGCTGATCGTCGGAGAGGATGCCGGGGTTCCAGGTGGTCGTGCGCGCCGGATCGAGCAGCCCGGCGGGCGCACCGCCCGTGCCCGTCGAGCCCGCGCTCCCGCTCGTGCCGCCGCCCGCGGAGCTGCCGCCCTGGCCGGCGGCCCCCGTTTGCGACCCACCCCCGCCGCACGCCCGCCAGCGCGCCAGGAGCCAGTCAGCGCCGCGCCGACTCGAACCATCGGCTCATCATACAGCAGCGAGCCACCGGACGCGCCGCTCAGTTCGCCGCGTCCGACAGCGCGCCCGGGGGAAGCGCACCGTAGGTGCACGGCGCCTCGACGCAACTCTTCGTGGGGATCCACGGCGCCCAGAAGCAATCGGACGTGACGGCCAATTCCGTCGACGCGCCGCCACAGGTCACCGTCGGCGGGCTCGTCGGCGAGGTCGCGTCGAGCTCGGCGACCGCCTGTCCGCCGAAGGAGATCGTGTATTGCAGAGAAGAGCCCCGCGCTGGTCGCGGTGTAGCACTCGCCGCCGTCGGAACGTTTGACGACGATGTAGTCGTCGTCCGTCACGGGGCCGGTCGCCTCCCAGGTTCTTCTCGCCCGCGGCGAAGCAGGTCGCGACCCCCTGATTCAGGTTCGCGTTGGTGATGCTTGGATCGGTCTCGATCTCGACGTTGCAGGCAGCGAGCAAGGGACAGTGCTGGACCAGGTTGGCGAGGCAGGGCGGGTAGCAGGCCACCCGCGCCGCCACGGCGTTGTCGCTGTTGCACCCGGTCGCCCACAGCGCCCACGACAAGAGCACCGACACCGACGCCGACGCTCGACCTGTTCCGTCCCACGCGACGAAATGATACATGACCCCGCGGTGACGAGCCTCTCGCCCGATCTCCCGTCGCACGGCCGCGGCGTCGTCCCTGCTCCTGATCGCGGTCGGGTGCGCCGGCCGTCGGCCCGCGCCTTCCACGATCACGACCGGGACACCGGCGTGGTGGAGCCCGCCGTCCCCTTCCACGGATGGAGCGCGCTGCGTGCTGCGCAACGGACACCAGCGGGTCACGATCGTCCCCGCCATCGGACGGATCATGGGGCTCGACTTCGCCGCAGGACGGCGCCGTCGCAGGATCCGCTCTGGAGCCACCCGCAGCTCGGGGCGGAGCTCGCGGCCGACGACAACGGCTGGATCAACTACGGCGGCGACAAGGCGTGGCCCGCGCCGCAGTCGGCACTGGCCCAGCATCGCGGGACGGGGTGGCCGCCGCCGGTCACCTTCGACGCCCGCCCCTTCACGGCCTCGGTCGACGGAGTCGCAGGTGGAGATGCTGTCGGCGGTCGATCCGGCCTACGGCATCCGCGTGCGGCGCCGGATTGAGCGCTGGTCGACGACCTGATGCTCGATCACGACCCGATACGAAAAGGTGGAGGGCGCCCCCGTGCGGGTCGCCGTCTGGACCATCACCCAGCTCAAGCCCCCCGAGCGGATGTTCGCGCTCCTGCCCAGTCGCTCGAGCCTTCGAGGGCGGCTACCGCAGCCGGATGCCCGCCGCTGCCCAGGGACGTCCGGGTCGACGGCGGCTGCTGTCGCTCGGGCGCGATCCCGCGGAGAAGACGATGATCGGGAGCGATGCGCGACGCGCTGCTCTGGATCGGAGAGGGGCGCGATCTCGGTGATCGAGAACGTGACCGCGAGCCAGCCGGGAGCCGCGGGTCCCGGTCGTGGCCCGACGGCGCCCACGCGCAGATCTACACCAGCCCCGACGGGCCCCGAGGCCTACGTCGAGCTCGAGCTCCTCGGCCCAGTCGTCGAGCTCCGCCCCGGTCAGAGCACGTCGATGGAGGTGCGCTACCGGCTGCTCCGTCGCGGCGAGGCCGATCCGCTCCGCGAGGCGCAGCGGGTCTTCGAGCAGGAGCTGCGGCCGTGATTCCCGTCTACGTCAGGTGCCTGAGAGCTCCCCGGGCTCCGGATCCTCCAGCACGTCCACCGAGCAGATCGACTCGAATCCGGCTGCGTTCGAGGATCGGGCGGGACATCGCGCCGGCCTGGATCACCGAGCGCCGGCTTGCCGAGGCGGACCGCCTCCTGCCAGCGGGCCGCGACCAGCGCCCGGTAGGCCCCGCGGCCGCGCGCCGCGGCCAGGACGCCGCTGCCGCCCAGCAGCAGGCCGGCCGGCCCGGCGAGGCGAAGGCGAAGCCGACCGGCCGGCCGTCGACGAAGGCGAGGTGGGCGAATCGCTCGACGTGGTCCTGCTGCTCCCACAGCGCCGGCGCGGCCGCGAGCCAGCCGGCGGCGTCCTCCTCGGGCTCGTTGAACGTCTCCATGGCGATGCGCCAGGCCTGGAGGTACTCGTCGAGGTCGCGAACGGGCCGCGCCTCGACGCCCGCGGGGGGAGGCGGCGGCGCCTCGACGCGAGCGCCATCGCGGTCGCCACCGGCTCGAACGGGGGTCGGGTGGCCGGGACGAAGCCGCGCTCGGCGAGCATCCCGGCCAGTCCCTCGGGGCGGGAGGAGGGCCCGACGGTCCAGACCGTCCTCTGATATCCGGCCTCGCGCACCAGCCGGCGCACCTCGGCGATGGTCGCGTCGAGCTCCCGTTCCGAGGCCCGCACGCCCGAGACGTTCGACAGGGTCTTCGAGGGCGCCAGCATCAGGGTGAACGTGGGCGTCCGGATCGCGGCGCACGGGCGGCAGCGGCTCGGCCACGAAGCAGTCCGGCTCTTCGGCGAAGCAACGAACGGCCAGCGCGAGGGACGACAGGCGTCCGATGATCGACGTATTGCCGCGACCGGCGACGGCAAGCCCGCCCGGATTTCAGGAGACCACCCGAGTGGAGTTCCCCTAGCGGAAGCCTACTTTGGGACAGGCCGATGCCTGAACGCGAGGCCGACTCGACCGGAGCTCCGACGGACTCCATGGGCTCCGTGGAATCGACCGGCCAGGTAGCGCGGGCCGGCGCGCTCCCTGCGAAGGCTCGAGGTGTTCCTCGACGTGCTCTATGCGCTGATCGTCTTCCGGATGCTCGGCTACCTGCCCTCCGCCCAGGACATGACCTGGGTGGGAAAGCCGCTCGGGGTGCTCGGACCGCTCATCCACGACCCGCGCGACCTGTGGCGAGCGGTGATGGGCATCGGGCTGACCGTGATCTGCTGGAGCCTGAGCAACCGGCGTCTGAGTCGGCTCCGCGTGACCGACGGAATGCACACGCTGATCAATCCTGGTCCAGACCGGCCTGGTCTGTCTGTTCCTCTACTTCGCCATCTGCGACCCGATGCTCGCGGGCGGGTCGTCGTCGCGCGCGCTCCAGTGCGGCAGCCTGGCCCTGGCCAGCCTCGCCGGGCAGTGGGGGTGGGCGCACGCCCGCAAGCACGGCCTCGTCGACGCCGAGGCGCCCGCGGCGCGAGCTCGACGAGATCGGGCGCAGCGGCCGAACCGAGACCGCCACCGCCGTGCTGAACGCGCCGCTGGCCTGGGTCGGCACCGTCACCTGGACCCTGGGCTGGTTCGTCATCCCGCTCGTCCTCACCCAGGTCCTGCCCCGGCTCGGTCGTCGGGCCAGGCGCCCTGCCCGCTGACGCGCGCCGGCCTACGCGCGTTCGAGGTACGTGTAGCCGGCCAGCCCCTCTTCGTACATGCGCAGCATCGAGCGCGTCTCCTCGAGGCTCATGCGGTTGGCGCGCACGGCGAGCTCGGCGAAGCGGCGCACGCGCGCGACCAGATCCTCGCGCGAGTAGCTGACGTACTTGAGCACGTCGGTGACGGTGTCGCCGGTGACGACGTGCTCGATCTGGTAGCCGCCGCCCGCGGCCAGCGACACGTGCACCGTGTTCGTGTTGCCGAACAGGTTGTGCAGATCGCCCAGGATCTCCTGGTAGGCGCCGATCAGGAAGATGCCGAGGTAGTAGTCCTGGCCGTTGACCGGGTGCAGCTCCAGCACCGGCTTGACGTCGCGGCGGTCGATGAAGTGGTCGATCTTGCCGTCGGAGTCGCAGGTGATGTCGGCCAGCACGGCGCGCCGGGTCGGCTCCTCGCCGAGCCGGTGGATGGGCATGATCGGGAACAGCTGGTCGATGGCCCAGATGTCGGGCAGCGACTGGAACATCGAGAAGTTGCAGAAGTAGGTGTCGCGACAGCGCCCGCTCGAGCCCCTCGAGCTCCTCGGGCACCTCGCGCATCTCGCGCACGATCTTGAGCAGCTTCTGGCAGACGCCCCAGAAGATGTCCTCCGCGACCATCCGCTCGGTGAGCGACAGGTTGCCCAGGTTGAAGAGCTGCAGCGCCTCTTCCTTGTACTCGAGCGCGTCGTGGTACGCCTCGAGCACGTTCTTGCGCGAGACCTCCTTGTAGGTCTCGAACAGGTTCTTGACGACGCGGTGAGGTGTCCTTGCTGAGCTTCTCCGGCGCCTTGCCGACGTCGAACTCGCCGACGCCCAGGATGTCGACCACCAGCATCGAGTGGTGGGCGACCACCGCCCGCCCCGACTCGGTGACGATGGTCGGGTGCGGCGACGCCGCCCGCGTCGCAGATCTCCTGCAGCGAGAACACGATGTCGTTCGCGTACTCCTGCGTCGTGTAGTTCATCGACGACGCGAAGTTGGTCTGCGAGCCGTCGTAGTCGACGCCGAGACCGCCGCCCGCGTCGAAGTACTTGAGCGGCGCGCCCATCTTGGCAGACCTCGACGTAGAAGCGCCCCGCCTCGCGCAGCGCGTTCTTGACGGCGCGGATCGCGGAGATCTGGCTGCCGAGGTGGAAGTGCAGCAGCTCGAAGCAGTTGAGCAGGTCGTTCGCGCGCAGGAAGTTGATCGCCTCGACCACCTCGCGCGTCGACAGGCCGAACTTCGAGCGATCGCCGCCCGAGGCCTCCCAGCGCCCCGACCCCTTGGCCGCCAGCTTGACCCGGATGCCGATGCGCGGCCGCACGCCCATCTTCTTGGCGGTCTCGGCGATGAGCGACAGCTCGGAGAACTTCTCGACCACGATGAGGACCGTGCGCCCGAGCTTCGAGGCCATGAGCGCGGTCTCGATGTACTCCTCGTCCTTGTAGCCGTTGCAGACGACGAGCGCGTCCTCGTCGTCGAGCATCGCCATGACCGCGAGCAGCTCCGGCTTCGAGCCGGCCTCGAGGCCGTAGTGGTAGGGGCGGCCGAACTGGACGATCTCCTCGACCACGTAGCGGTGCTGGTTGACCTTGATCGGGTAGACGCCCTTGTACTCCCCCTTGTAGCCGTACTCGGCGATGGCGCGCCGGAAGGTCTCGTTGAGCTCGACGATGCGGCTCTTGAGCACGTCCGAGAAGCGGATGAGCAGCGGCAGCCCGATCCCGCGGCGCGCGACCTCGTCGACCAGCTCCTTGAGGTCGATCTTGGCGCCGTCGGGACCGGCCGGGTGGGCCTGGGCGTTGCCGGCGTCGTTGATCGAGAAGTAGTTGTTGCCCCAGTACTTGACCCCGTAGATCTCGGTGGAGTCGGCGACCGTCCACTTGCGCGGGATCCCCGCTGCGCTGCTCATGCCCGCTACGTTGAAGAAAATTCTCGCCGCGACGCCAGCGAAATTATTGACTCATCGCGGACCTGTGGAGCGCACCGCGGAGCCGCTCAGAACTTCAGGGTGAAGCCGGCCATGCCGTAGACGAACGGATCCTTCGACGAACAGCGCGCCGTTGTAGGTGTCGGTGAAGGCCGAGCGGGCCTTGATCGAGAGCTGGTCGGGGAACGGCAGGAACTCGATCTGGAGGAAGACCGACGTGAACCGGTCGATCGCCGCGGTGGCCGCGAAGCCGAAGTAGAGGCGGCTGCCGCCGAACCGGTTGGTGTTGGGATCCTTGTCGAAGAGCCGGTTCGGATCGCTGGCACCCAGTTCGGGTCCGTGCAGTACTTCTCGGGCGTGACGCCGTTCGAGACCTGGGTCGCCGGTCGGGCAGAACTTGTCGGTCCAGGCCGAGAAGCGGGCGGTCCCGGAGACGGTGGCGATGTCGCTGAACGCCAGCGAGGCGATGCCGATCGGCGTCGAAGAAGTAGGTGTCGCGGCCGTTCGATGCCGGTGCCGCCGCCGAGGTTCCCCTTGCACCGCCAGCGACAGCGGCCCGGCCTCGACCAGCTGCAGCCGCGCGTGGATCGCGAGGTCGTAGATGTCGAAGAAGGTCTGGAACTCGATCCCCGATGTCCATCCCGAGCGGCTTCATGTTGAAGGCGCCCACCGTCAGCCGGGCCGTGAAGTAGTACGGGTAGCCGAGGCCGAAGTCCGCGGTCACGCCGCCCACCGGGTTGACCTTGGCGCCGAACGACGACATCCCCTCTTGCGCTTCTGCACCTGCTCGGGCGTGGGGCCGGTCGGCAGCGGCTTGAGGTCGACCGAGAACAGCTTCTCGCGCCCCCCCTCGACCTTGATCGTCTCCTTGTGGTCGAAGAAGCCCTTGAGCCGCAGCTCGACCACGTGGTCGCCGCCGCCCACCGCGTCGCGCATGCACCGGCGTCTTGCCGACGAGCTCGCCGTCGATGCGCACGTCGGCCCCCTCGGGCGTCGACAGGATGCGCACCGCGCCGGTCGCCGACAGGTCGGCGACCAGCGTCACCGGCTGGTTCTCGACCAGGATGATCTCGCGCTTGAAGTCGGTGAACCCGTCCTTGTGGACGACGATGTAGTGCTTGCCGGGGTCGAGATCGTTGCGGTCGATCGGGGCGCGCCCCAGGCTCGACCCGTCGACGAACACCTCCGCGTTCGGGATCGGTCGACTGCACCTTGAGCGCCGCGTGCGGGCGATCGGGGGGCGCGATCTCCATGCGCAGGCTGACGATCGCGTTTTCGCCCGCCGCCACCCGGACCGTCTGCTCGACCGGCTTGAACCGCAGCTTGCGCCCGCCGACGATGTGCTCGCCCGGCTTGGCGCTGTTGATGCTGACGGGCGCCTTGCCCTTCGACTCGCCGTCGACGAACACCTCGACGTCGGGCTCGTTCGAGATGATGCGGATGCTGGAGTTGCCGGCGGCCGCCGCCCCGAACGTCGCCGCGACCTTGGCCTGCTGCCCGGCCGGGACGGTCACGGTCTGGCGCCAGGGGGCGAGCCCCTCCTTGCGCACCTCGACCACGTGCTCGCCGGCCGGGACGCCGGTGATGATCGCGGGCGCGGCGTCGCGGCGCTGCCCGTCGACGTAGACGTCGCCGCCCGCGTCGGAGGTGACGAGCAGCGTCCCCGCCGGCGCCTCGGCGCGCTCGAGCGCGACGTCGCGCGTGCGCCGCTCCCCCTCGGCGAGCTCGATCCAGTCGGAGAACGGCTTGAAGCCCGGCCTTCTTCACCTCGACCTGGTGCCGCCCCGCCGGCAGCTCGAACGAGTTCGGGATCGTGCCGCGGCTCGCGCCGTCGATGAACACCTCCGCGCCCGCGCCGTCGCGCGCTCGACTGCAGATCGAGCCGCGCCATGCGCGGCGCCCGCTCGAGGGTGAAGCTCGACGGTCTGGCTCTTGCGGACGTCGAGGTTCTGCTCCTGCGGCTTGAAGCCCGACAGCTCGACGACGATCTTCACCGCCCCCTTCGGGACCTTGATCGTGACCGGCGTGTAGCCGGCGATGCCGTAGCTCTTGGGGCTGGCGTGCTCGCCCGGCCGTCCCAGTAGACGGCCGCCTGCTGCGGCGAGCTGTCGACCTTGAGCTTGTGCTGGCGCCCCTTGGCGGGGGGGCGGATCGCCGGCGCGGTCTGCGCCGCCGCGTCACGCGCGTCGAGACCGGAAACCACGCCAAGGAGGAGCGACCGAGAGGGAAGCCGCGGCCAACACGGAGCGGATCATGCGCGAGGGACCTCCAAGGGGTGACAACGGCAACGATCTTCGGGAAATGCGCCTCAGCAGGGTACATCAAGTTCCTGGACCCACAAAGGGTCGCCCCTGGGCCTACTCGACCGGATCGACGGCGTGAGATCGGTGCGATCGAGGACCCGCCCGAGCCACCCGGTCACGAGCAGGACTCGGCCAAGAGCAGCGCCAGCAGCACCGCCGCCGGAACGACGACCACGCGCGCGTGCACCAGCGCGGCGAAGCGCAACGCCACGACACCGGCGCCGAGCGCCGGCGGCACCAGCAGGACGATCGACGCGAGGAAGCCACCCCACACCACGAGCATCTGCTGCCCCGTCGCTTCGATCCCGCGGCCGCGGCTCCGGCCGAGGGTCATCCAGGCCGGGAACAGCACGGCGATCCCGTTCTGCACCACCAGCTGGGCGAGGATGAACGCGGGCGCGACCAGCATCGCGACGGCGGCGTACGAACCCGGTGCGCGAGCAGCACCGCCCGCAGCGCGCCGCTTGGACCGGGAAGCTGCCGAACCGCGAGCGCGCCCGCCGCGATGAGCAGCCACATCCGCCACCGACAGCACGAGCGCCGGCGCGAGCAGCTCGCCGCGCACGATCGCCGCGCCGGACACCGGCCAGCTCTTGAGGACCGCGAGCCTGGCCGAGATCCTGGCGCAGATCGTTCCGGGCATGGTCCCCGGACCGATGCAGGAGGAGCATGAGCGGCCATCGTCAAGGACAGATGCTGACCAACGACGGCCCCCGGCTCTTGCCCCCCCGAGCGCCGACCGCCAGAGCACGAGCACCAAGGGGAGGATCCGGAGCAGCGTCGACAGCGAGGCGTAGCGCCCGAGCAGGATCAGGTTCTTCCAGAGGATCGCCGTCTCGGGCCTCCCCTCGAGCGCGAGCGGGAACGGCGCCGCGACTTTCCGCGACGGCTTCGCCAGTCGGCCCGCGGCCGGCGCCGCCGCGCGCTCTCTCGGCGTGCGCGGCCGACGCCTCCTCGAACGCGGCGTCCGCGCGCATCACCCGGGCGTAGGTGACGGCCACGAGCAGGAGCGCGCCGGGAAACGCCGACGAGAAGGCCGCCGCGAGGGCCCGCGAGCGGCAGGCTCGCCAGCGTGACGAACGGCCACAGCACGATCCGGGCCGCGCCCGACGACCAGATTCGCCGCAGCTCCTCGAAGCCGCTCGACCGTCACATCGGGCGCCGCCGGCGATCGCGGCCGCCGCGGCCGGCGCCGCGGCGCACCCCGAGGACGGCGACCGCGCCGATCGCCGAGTGCGACCAGCGCGCCACCGGCGCCGGAGCCCGCCGGCGAGCCCGACCCCGATCGCGTAGAGGCGACACACCGTGAGCCCGAGCCAGAAACCGACGGAGAACATCCAGCCGTCGCGCAGCGTGCCCGGACGCAGCAGCAGCGTGGCGATGAGCGGCGCCGAACAGCAGTCCCCCCTGCGACCGCAGCAGCTTGTAGTGCAGGAGCTGCCGCCGGGTGATCGGCGCGGGAAACAGGAACTGCACCTCGGCGGGCGAGAACTCGAGCGGACGGCGCCGCGCCCGGCCACAAGCCCGATCAGCAGCGCGAGCGGCGAAGAGCGCGAGCGCGACCCCGAACCTCGACGATGCCCGCGTGGCGTCGTCAGCATCCTCGATCGGCGTGGGGATGTGCTGCCGTCCGGAGCGCGGCCCCCGGAGCACGGGGCGGAGCACGGCGAAGCCGAAGCCAGACGCACGCCGACGATCGACCCGACGAGATAGCGCGGCTCGCGCAGGCGGCGCAGCCGGGCGCGCAGCCGGTTCCGCACCGACCAGAACGTGAGGTCGACGAACGCGCCGAGCATCAGTCGTCGCGCTCGGTGACCTTGAGGAAGATCTGCTCGAGGCTCGAGCCGGCCGGCGCGGGCGGTTCGCGCGACAGCTCCGCCAGCGTGCCGTCGGCGACCTTCACCCCGCGGTCGATGATCACGATCCGGGTGCAGATCTCCTCGACCAGGTGCAGCAGGTGCGACGACACGATCACCGCGGCGCCGGCCCGGCCGCGGGCGACGATCGTCTCCTTCATGTGCCGGATCCCGAGCGGATCGAGGCCGGTGAGCGGCTCGTCGAACAGCAGCACCTTCGGCTCGTGGATGAGCCGCAGGCGATCGCGACCTTCTGCTTCATGCCGCGCGACAGCTCGCCGGGCAGCGAGGCCTGCTTGTCGCCGAGCTCCAGCTCCTCGAGCAGCGACGCCGCCCGCCGGTCGAAGTCGCGTCACCCCGTAGATGCGGGCCGTCAGCCGCAGGTGCTCCATCACCGTGAGGTACTCGAACAGCTGCGGCTCGTCGGCCATGAACGCCAGCTGCCGCTTGGCCTCGACCGGATCGCGGACGATGTCGTGCCCGGCGACGGTGATCGTGCCGGCGCTGGGCGCCTGCAACCCGACGATGCAGCGGAGCGTCGAGGTCTTGCCCGCGCCGTTCGGGCCGATGAGGCCGACGATCTCGCCCGGCGCGACCCGGAACGACAGGTCGCTGACGGCCCGGAGGTCGCCGTAGAGCTTCGTGAGGCGCGCGACGTCGATCATCCAAACCTCCTCTCGACGCCCGCCGGGCGGGCTTCGCCAGCGTCAGACCGGGAGCACCGGCCGCTTTCGCGCGTAGCCGGTGACGGTCTTCCCGTCGGCGGTGGCGAGGCGGCGCACCAGCTCGGCGCGCAGGTCGTCGCCCGGGACGACCGCGTCGACGTGCAGGTTGGACGCGAGCTTGACGAGATCGATGTCCGCCCGGTACTGCGCGCCGCAGCTCCTCGACGTAGGCGGCCCGCTCGGCCTCGGGCTTCTCGGCGATCTTGTTGGCGAAGACGGCGTTGACCGCCGCCTCCGCGCCCATCACCGCGATCATCGCCTGCGGCAGCGCGATGGTGACGTCGGGGTCGAAGCCGGGGCCGCACATGGCGTAGAGGCCGGCGCCGTAGGCCTTGCGGAGCACGACGCAGATCTTGGCGACGGTCGCGTCGGCGACCGCGGAGATCATCTTGGCGCCGTGGCGGATGATCCCCTGGCGCTCGACCGCCTTGCCGATCATGAAGCCGGGCACGTCGGCGAGGAACAGCAGCGGCAGGCCGAACGCGTCGCACAGCCAGATGAAGCGCGCCGCCTTGTCGGCCGAGTCGACGAACAGCACGCCCCCCTTCCACTTGGGCTGGCTGGCGACGATGCCGACGGCGCGGCCGTCGAGGCGCGCGAACCCGGTGACCAGCTCGCGCGCGTAGAGCTTCTTGAGCTCGAAGAAGCTCCCCTCGTCGACGAGCGCGTCGATGACCGCGGCGATGTCGAAGGCCTGGTTCTGGTTCGCGGGGAGGATGTCGTCGATCCGCTTGGCGCCGGCGCGCGGCGCGCGCGGCGCGCGCGGCCGGCGGCGTCTCGCCCGCCCGCTGGGGCAGGTAGGCGAGGTAGTCGCGCGCGGCCGCGATGGCGGCGCGCTCGTCCTTGGCGAGCAGATCGCCGCAGCCCGAGACCTCGCAGTGCATGCGCGCGCCGCCCATCTCCTCGAGCGTCACCTTCTCGCCGATCACCATCTCGGCCATGCGCGGCGAGCCGAGGTACATCGACGCGTTCTTCTCGACCATGAACACGACGTCGCAGAACGCCGGGATGTAGGCGCCGCCCGCCGCCGACGGGCCGAACAGCAGGCAGATCTGCGGGATCGCGCCCGACAGCTTCACCTGGTTGCTGAAGATGCGCCCCGCGTGCCGCCGCCCCGGGAACATGTCGATCTGATCGGTGATGCGCGCCCCGGCCGAGTCGACCAGGTAGAAGAGCGGCAGCCGCAGCCGGCCCGCCGTCTCCTGGATGCGGATGATCTTCTCGACGGTGCGCGCGCCCCACGAGCCGGCCTTCACCGTCGAGTCGTTGGCCATGATCGCGACCGGCCGGCCGTGCACGCGGCCGATGCCGGTGACGACGCCGTCGGCGGGCAGATCGCCGGCGGTCGCGTTGGCGAGCAGGCCGTCCTCGACGAAGTCCTTGCCGCCGTCGTCGCAGAGCAGCGCGATCCGCTCGCGGCAGAAGAGCTTGCCCGCGGCGGCGTTGGCCTCGTGGTACTTGGGCGCGCCGCCGCGCTTCGGACCTTGTCCGCGCAGCGCCTTCAGCTCGTCGCTTCGTGACATGCGGTCATCGTCCTTTGAACGCGGGCGCGCGCTTCTCGGCGAACGCGGCCAGGCCTTCGTTGCGATCCTCGCTCGCCAGCACCTCCTCGTAGCAGGCGGCCTCGAGCGCCAGCGCCTCGGCGAGCGGCAGGTCGATGCCGCCGTCGATGGCGCGCTTGGCGGCGGCGAGCGCGAGCGGCCGCCGCAGCGGCGATCTCGGCCGCGAGCCGCGCCGCCGCCTCCGCCAGCAGCCCGGCGGGGACCACCTCCGAGACGAGCCCCAGCGCGTAGGCGCGCGCCGCGCTCGACGCGCCGGCCGGTCAGGATCAGCTCCTTGGCGGCCGCGACGCCCGACGACGCGGGCGAGCCGCTGCGTGCCGCCCGCGCCCGGGATGATGCCGAGCCGCACCTCGGTGCAGCCCGATCTCGGCGCTGTCGGCGGCGATGCGCAGGTCGCAGGCGAGCGCCAGCTCCAGCCCGCCGCCGAACGCGGCGCCGTTGATCGCCGCGATCGACCGGCCGCGGGAACGCCGCGACCGCGTTCATCGAGCCGGTTGAGCGCGTCGAGAAAGCCCCAGGTCTCGCTCGAGCGACATCGCGCGCCGCTCCTTGAGATCGGCGCCCGCGCAGAACGCCTTGCTCCCCCGCGCCGGTCAGCACGACCGCCCGCAGGTCGGCGCCCTCCTTCACGTCGGCGGCGAGCTCGGCGAACGCCCGCCCGAGCGCCGCGACCAGCCCCTTCGACAGCGCGTTCGCCGCCTCGGGCCGGTTCAGCGTCACGAACGCGGCGCGCTCGCGCCGTTCGACCAGCACCAGCGGGGACGCGCCCGCGGCCGAGGTCTCCATGCTCCTCGACGGTATCACGTCACCCGTGGGATGCGCTCAGCCGGAGCTGGCGAGCCCGCCGGCTGCGCGCGCGCGGGCGCCGACGGCGGCGCGGTAGTACTTCGACGGGACCTCGTGACCGACGACGCGTCGAGGCGAGCCGGGCGCAGTCGACCAGCCGGTCGAGGTCGACGCCGGTGCGCACGCCCATCCCCTCGAGCATGTAGACGACGTCCTCGGTCGCGACGTTGCCGGAGGCGCCCGGGCGCGTAGGGGCAGCCGCCGAGGCCGCCGAGCGCGGCGTCGACGGTGGTGATGCCCATCTCGACCGACACCAGGATGTTCGCGAGCGCCGTGCCGCGCGTGTCGTGGAAGTGGACCGCGACCTCGGGCACCGGGATCTCGGCGCAGCACGCGCGTCGAGCACGTCGCGCACCTGGCGCGGGTTGGCGACGCCGATGGTGTCGCCGAGCGACACCTGGTAGCAGCCGAGCTGCCGAGCGCGCGGCACAGCTCGACGCGCCTTGGCCGGATCGACGGCGCCCTCGTAGGGGCAGCCGTAGACGGTCGAGACGTAGGCGCGCACGCGCAGCCCGGCCGCGAGCGCGGGCGGCACGGTCTCGCGGAACGCCGCCAGCGTCTGCGGCGATCGTCTTGTTGACGTTCTTCTTGTTGTGCGTCTCGGACGCCGACATGAAGACCGCGACCTCCTTCATGCCGGCGGCGATCGCGGCGTCGAGCCCCTGCCTGTTGGGCACCAGCGCCGAGTAGACGAGCCCCGGCTTGCGCGCGATCCGCCGCGACACCTCGGCCGCCGTCGGCGAGCTGCGGGATCCACTTCGGGTTCACGAAGCTCGTGATCTCGATGGCCCGCAGGCCCGTCTCCGACAGCGCGTCGATGAGCCGCACCTTGTCGTCGGTCGGCACCATGCGCGACTCGTTCTGCAGCCCGTCGCGCGGGCCGACCTCGTAGATCGTGACGTCGGGTGGGAGATGATCGAACACGGACGCCGAATTTTACCACGCGCGTCACGGCGCCTGGGACCGCCGACCGCGCGCGACCGTCTACTTCGGGCGCGGCATGTCGAAGCGGTCGCGCGTGCGGGCGTAGCTCGAGCCCGCCATGCGCCCGATCGCGTCCAGCCTGCCCGGGTCGAGGCGCCCGTTCACGACCAGGTCGTCGTGCACGTGCCAGAGCAGGATCTCGCCGATGATGATCGCGGTGCCCGCGCGCGCCCGACCTCGACGATGCGGTCGAGGCGGCACTCCATCGCGACCGGCGCCTCGGCGATGCGCGGCGGCGCGACCCGGTCGCGAGGCGAGCTTGGTCAGGCCCGCCTCCGCGAACTCGTCGACGCCGTAGGGGAACGTCCGCGAGGTGACGTTCATCTGCTGGGCCAGCGCGTCGGTGACGACGTGGATGACGAACTCGCCCGTGCGCTCGATGTTGCGCCAGGTGTCCTTCTTCGTCGCCGCGGCTGTTCGCGCGACACGCAGATGAGGCAGGTCGGCGGATCGGACGAGACGCCCGGTGAAGAACGAGAACGGCGCCAGGTTCGCGCTGCCGTCCTCGTTCAGCGTCGACGTCCAGGCGATCGGGCCGCGGGAGGATGGTCGCGATCTGCCAGTAGTAGGCGGCGTCCGTCGGACAGCGTCGCGGGATCGACCTTCACGCGCAGCAGCCTCGCGCAGAGCTCGTCGGTGACGTCGTCCAGCGTGTCGACGACGACGTCGGCGGGCGACAGATCGTAGCCGGCGAAGTTGCCGGCGCGCACGGCGATGACGCGCGCGCCCGCGGCGCGCGCCGACAGGATGCCGGGCGTCGCGTCCTCGATCGCGATCGAGCGCGCCGGCGCGGCGCCGAGCCGGCGACAGCCCGTGGCGGTAGGGCTCGGGCGACGGCTTGCCGTGCGCGTAGTCCTCGGCGGCCACCACCACCGGGAACAGATCGCAGGACGCCGATGCCCGCGAGCGCGTCGAGCGACCTCGCCGCGGCTGGCGCCCGACACGACCGCGAGCTTCGACCGGCCGCGCCAGCCGCTCGCACGAGCGCGACCGCGCCCGGCAGCGCGCGATAGCCCCGTCGCCGCGATCAGCGCCCGCTTCTCCTCGACGGCCGCGGCGATGAGCTCGTGCATCGCCACGGTCGAGCGCGTGGTTGCGCGCGATCATCGCGTGGATCTCGTTCCAGGAGTGCCCGATCGACGAAGCCGCGCTCGTCGTCGAGCAGCTCGGCGCCGTAGCGCCGCACCGCGAGCACGACCGATTCGACGTTCTCGCGCTCGCTGTCGACCAGCGTGCCGTCGAGATCGAACAGCATCGCGTCGGGCGCGGCCGGCGGTTTCGGGCTGGCGAGTGCTCACGCGCGGCTTCTACCGCGGAACCCTGCGCGGTTCCGGGGTAAATTACCCGGGCAGTGACCATCCGGACCAAGATCTGGCTCATCGCCGTCTGCGTGGCGGTCGCGGTCGGCGTCGCGTCGTGGGGGCGCATGTTCGCTCACCCGCAACCGGATCATCAAGGACGCGCAGACCAGCGCCGAGGAGCTCGCCCACGACATCGCCGAGGATCTGAAGAGCGTCCAGGCCGACGCCGACGACCGCGACCTCGAGGAGAAGCTGCTCGGCTACCTCAACCGCCACTCGCGCATCGTGCGCCTCGATCTCTACGTCTACCGCGAGGCGTACACCCCCTCGAGCCGCATCGTCGCGCCGCGCGGCGATCGCCCCGAGATCACCCGCTTCGCGCCGTTCGCGCGCCAGCCGCTCGGATTCACCAGCAGCAGCGCACGGCGAGGCGCAGGAGCAGCCGATCGAGCTGGAGGTCGACCTGCAGGGGCCGTGGAAGGCGACGCTGGTCATGAAGTGGACGCTGGGCGCGGTCGAGTCGATGCTGAAGACCGAGGAGCGGATCTCGATCATCTTCTCGATCCTGCTGCTCATCGTGCTCACCTTGGTCTCCGGCCTCATCACCCAGCGCATGATCGGCAAGCCCCTCGAGGTGCTGGCCGGCGCCATGCGCGACGTGGGCGGCGGCGATCTGTCGCGCCGCATTCCGGTCGACACCGTCGACGAGGTCGGGCGGCTGTCGCAGGGGTTCAACCAGATGCTCGAGCGGCTGTCCCAGGCCGACGCCCAGATCCGCGCCTTCAACCAGCGCCTCGCGGCCGAGATCGAGAAGGCGACCCACGATCTGTCGGAGAAGAACGCGACCCTCGCCCAGCTCAACCGCCTGCTCAACGAGATGCAGCCTCGACAACGCCTCCAAGGTGCGGCTCGCCACCCTCGGCCAGCTCGCCGCGCAGCTCGCCCACGAGATCGGCACGCCGCTGTCGTCGGTGTCGGGGCACGTCCAGCTGGCGCTGCTGCAGCGCGACCTCGCCCCGGCGCTGCGCGAGCGGCTCGACGTGTCGGCGCGCGAGATCGAGCGCATCAGCAAGATCGTGCGCGACTACCTCGACTCGACCCGGCCGCTCGAGCCCGAGCGCCAGCCGACCGCGCTGCCGACGCTGCTCGAGGAGGCGGTCGAGCTGGTCGCAGGGCATCGCCCCCAGCCGGCGGGTCGCGGTCAGCTGGAACGGCCGACCCCGGGCTCGGCGACGTCGTCACCGATCCGGGTCTGCTCCGCCAGATCGTCGTGAATCTGCTCGTCGAACGCCCTCGACGCCGTCGACGCACGGCGGGCGGATCGGCGTCGAGGCCAAGCCGGTCGGCGACGACGTCCTCATCACCGTCAGCGACACCGGCCACGGCATCGCCCCCGACGATCTGCGCCGCATCTTCGAGCCGTTCTACACGACCAAGGGGCGGGGCAAGGGGACGGGCCTCGGCCTCGCCATCTGCCGCCAGCTCACCGCCGCGCTCGGCGGCGACGATCTCCGTCGAGAGCGAGCCGGGCAAGGGGTCGACGTTCTTCGTGCGCCTCCCGCGCCAGGGACCGCCCGGTCGCGGCCGGCGCGGAGCCGCGGCGCGCGCGCCGCGGGGCCGGGAGGGCGCGCGTGAGCGCGCCACGCACCGCGCGTGCTGGTCGCCGAGGACGATCGGGTCGCGCGCGATCTGCTGTGCGAGATCCTGCGCGGCGAGGGCTACGAGGTCGAGGCCGTCGACGACGGCGCCGGCGCCATCGAGCGCGCGCAGAGCGGGATGGGCGCTACGACCTGGTCGTCTCCGACGTGCGCATGGAGCGCTCGGGCGGGCTCGACGTGCTGGCGGCGTTCACCAGCAAGGCCCCGGACACGCCCGTCATCCTGATCACCGCCTTCGGCGACGTCTCGGGGGCGATGGAGGCGATCCAGCGCGGCGCCTACGACTACGTCTCGAAGCCGTTCAACATCGAGGAGCTGCGCCTCACCGTCGGGCGCGCGCTCGAGCGCCGGCGGCTCGTCGCCGAGCAGAAGACCGTCCCCTCCGAGAGCAAGACCCACCTCCAGGACATCGTCGGCAAGAGCCCGGTCATGCTCGAGGTCTACAAGCTGGTCGCCCGCGTCGCCGGCTCGACGGCGACCGTGCTGGTCGAGGGCGAATCGGGGACGGGCAAGGAGCTGGTCGCGCGCGCCATCCACACCCACTCGCCGCGCGCCGGCGCGCCGTTCGTGCCCGTCAACTGCACGGCGCTCACCGAGTCGCTGCTGGAGTCGGAGCTGTTCGGCCACGCCCGGGGCGCCTTCACCGGCGCCATCGCCACCAAGCGCGGCCTGTTCGAGACCGCGAACGGCGGCACCATGTTCCTCGACGAGATCGGCGACATGGGGCCGAAGATGCAGGCCCAGCTGCTGCGCACGCTCCAGGACGGCGAGGTCCGGCCGGTCGGCGGGAGCGAGGCGATCCGCGTCGACGTGCGGCTGGTCTGCGCCACCAACAAGGACCTCGACGAGGAGGTCAAGGCCGGGCGCTTCCGCGAGGACCTCTACTTCCGCATCAACGTCGTCACGGTCCACCTGCCGCCGCTGCGCGAGCGGCGCGAGGACATCCCGATCCTGGTCGCGCACTTCCTGGCCAAGCTCGCCCGGCGCGAGCGGCGGGCGACGGCGGCGCTGTCGCCCGAGGCGCTCAAGCTGCTCACCGGCTACGCCTGGCCCGGCAACGTGCGCGAGCTCGAGAACGCCATCGAGCGCGCCGTCGCGGTCGCGAAGGGGAACGTCGTGCTGCCGTCGGATCTGCCGCCCGAGGTGGGCGGCGGCGCCGGGACGTTCGCCTCCGGGGGGCAGCGGCGCCAGCGGCGCGCCGGCGAGACCGGCATCATCGCCGATCGCCCCACCCTGGCCGAGCTCGAGCGCCGCTACATCCAGCTCGTGCTCGGCGAGAGCGGCGGCAACAAGAAGAAGGCCGCCGAGAAGCTCGGGATCGATCGCCGCACGCTCTACCGCGCGCTCGAACGCGGCGGCGACGACGCGGGCGAGCCCGACGACGAAGACCGAACGCTGACGGACCGCTGAGGCCGGCGCGTGGAGCTGCGACTCGACCAGGTCACCAAGCGCTACGGCGCGCCGGCGTCGCCATCGCGATCGACCGTTCGATCTCACCTTCCCGTCGGGCAAGACCACCGCGCTGCTCGGCCCCTCGGGCTGCGGCAAGTCGACGGTGCTGCGCCTGCTCATCGCGCTCGTCGCCCCCGACGCCGGCGAGGTGCGTCGTCGACGGCCGCCCCCTCGCCGCCGCACGAGATCGAGCCTCTGCGCCGGCGCATCGGCTACGTGATCCAGGACGGCGGGCTGTTCCCGCACCTCACCGCCGCGGACAACGCGACGCTGATGGCGCGCCACCTCGGCTGGGACGCGACCCGCGTCGCCCGCCGCCTCGACGAGCTCCGGGCCCTGACCCGCTTCCCCGCCGACGGCCTCGCCCGCTACCCGACCGAGCTGTCGGGCGGCCAGGTCCAGCGCGTCGCGATCATGCGCGCGCTGTTCCTCGACCCCGAGGTGCTGCTGCTCGACGAGCCGCTCGGCGCGCTCGACCCGCTCGTGCGCGCCGAGCTGCGCGACGACCTGCGCGCCATCTTCCGCTCGTTCGGCAAGACCGTCGTGGTCGTCACCCACGACGTCGGCGAAGCGGCGCACCTGGCCGACCTGGTCGTCCTCATGCGCGACGGGCGCGTCGTCCAGCAGGGGCCGTTCGCGACCCTCGCCCGCGCCCGCCGATCCGTTCGTGACCGCTTTTATTGAAACCCGGAACCCTGGAAGGGTTCCGGACCTCCCGCGACGAGGTCGGACCGGCAAAGCCGTCCCGCCCTCGACGCGATCGACCCTGCCGTTTCGATCGCGCTGTTGGCGCTCGTCGCCCTGGGCTGTGCTGGC